>JAFYIZ010000047.1 GCA_017538365.1 bacterium
CGACCGCATAGAAAAACTTCCCGATGAAAATCCGACCATAGGAATCCTGCTCTGCACGAGCAAAAACGATACTGTCGTGAAAATGACTCTGCCGCAGGACAACAAAACCATTCTTCCGAAAGAATATCAGATCTATCTGCCGACATCGGAACAGTTGGTGAAAGAAGTAAACGAGGCAAAACAGATCGTGGAAGATACGAAAAAACAATCATGAAAAAGTCGTGACAGTCACGACTTTTTCCGAAATTTAATCTTACTGGATTCCGTAATATTAAAATCAGTTTGACCGATCAATAAGTTGCACATCTTTTGTTGCATCTCGAATTAAATTAAGCGCAAAAACCAATCGCAAAAACACATCGTTTTCTTTGACTCTCCTTAGATAAAAATTGGAAAATTATTCAATGAAATTAAGTGGTTATTCTCTTGAAAAGGGGTGGAGTTTGGGGTATGGTGCGGGGCGTTGGTTGGTTGGGAGAAAAAGCATGATAACAAAAGATAATTTTTCAGATGTTCTTGTTCAGCTTGGGTTCCGGAAAAAAAAACGGATATATACTAAACATTTTGATTCTGTTGATTGCGATTTAAAAGCTGACTTTTCAAATAAAAAGCTCATTTACCCGGAAGACAAAGGGTTTGAAGTAAATGACGGTACGACTAGTAATTTTGAACATCCTGAAAATTTTGTTGTTTTTGAGTGTGTAAACCGCCTCTTCGAAAAAGGCTATCGTCCAGAACATATTGAACTTGAACCCCGCTGGTCTCTTGGTCATGGCGGTAAAAGCGGTAAGGCTGATATTTGTGTAAAAAATAAAGACGGCTCTCCATATCTGTGCATAATTGAATGTAAGACCGCTGACACAGAATACAAAAAAGAACTTTCTAATATGAAGGCAGATGGCGGACAGCTTTTTTCTTACTGGCAGCAGTCAAAGGCTACAAAATGGCTCGTGCTGTATGCAAGTGATTTTGATGAAACAAATCAGAAAGTTACTTCTACTGTATCAACTATAAACTGTTCAGATGATGCCAACTTTATTGAGCTTGCAAAAGATGATAAATCATTAAAACTTTACAAAGACGCTACGACGGTAGAAAGTCTGTTTGATGTTTGGAAAGAAACTTATGAGCAGAAATTCTATGGCGACATCATTTTTGATGAAGAAACTATCGCTTATGATATTGGTGTTCTTCCGCTCAAAAAGAAAAGGCTTGTCGACTTCAACCGTGATGATAAGATCGTAAATCAGTTTGAAGAGATTCTGCGTCACAACAATGTAAGCGACAAGGAAAACGCCTTTAACCGCTTGATAGCGCTTTTTATCGCAAAACTTTACGATGAGAAAACAAAATCTCCGGAAAGCGAAGTTGAATTCCAGTACAAGACAGGAACAGACACTTATCAGAAAATGCAGGACAGGCTTCAGAAGCTTCATCACTTTGGAATGAAGGAGTTTATGAAGGAAGATGTTTTTTATGTAGCCGACGACTATGTAAAAAATGTGATGAAAAATGCAATCGGCGAAAACCGTGAACAGCTGGAAGCAGAGCTGAATGAAACAATCACAAAGTTGAAGTTTTACACCAACAACGATTTTGCATTTAAGGATGTTCACAACAAGGCTCTTTTCTATCAGAACGGAAAAATTCTTGTTGAAATGGTAGATTTTCCAAAAATACAGAATTATTGACTCAAACGAGCTACAGCTTTTGGGCGATATGTTCGAGCAGCTTTTGAACAAGGGCTTTAAGCAGAACGAAGGTCAGTTCTTTACGCCGATTCCGATTACCTGTTTTATCTGAAAATGCCTTCCGCTTGAAAGCATTATTATGGACGAAGAAAAGAAAGAAATCCGATACCCAAAGGTTATAGATTACGCATGTGGTGCAGGGCACTTTTTAACAGAAGGATTTCGTGAGATAAATGAAAAAATTGGCGAGCTTGGCTTAAAAGCAGAAAAGGGCTGGGAACGCGACTGCATTTTTGGAATTGAAAAAGATTACCGCCTTGCTCGTGTAAGCAAAATATCAATGTTCATGCATGGAGCTGATAACGGAAACATTGTTTTTGGAGACGGACTTGACAATCACAATGAAAAAATCGTGATTGAAAACGGACAGTTCGATATTCTCGTTGCAAATCCGCCGTACAGCGTGAGCGCATTCAAAAATCATCTTGAACTTAAAAACAATGAGCTTAAACTTCTCGACTACATTTCAAAAGACGGAAAAGAAATCGAAACGCTTTTTGTTGAGCGAATCGCACAGCTTTTAAAGCCGAAAGGAATTGCTGCCGTAATCTTGCCAAGTTCAATTTTGAGCAATTCAAGCACAAGCTACATAAAAGCTCGTGAAGAAATTCTCAAGAACTTTGCCGTTCACGCAATCGTACAGTTTGGTAGCAAGACTTTTGGAGCGACCGGCACGAATACAGTTGTTTTGTACTTGCAGAAAAACAATGAGCCGCCTGTAAAGAGCGAAATTGTCAAAGACAATGTAACTGCAATTTTTGAAAACGAAGATTTGAAAGTTGTAAGCGACAAGGAGATTTTTGATTCTTACTGCAATAAAATCAGTGTTTCAAAAGAGGATTATCTTGCGTTTATAAAGACTGCCCGCTATAACGAAGATTACAAACAGCACAAAACACATTTCTATTTTGGAATGTATGTAAAAGAGTTTGAGGCAAGTGCAGATTTTAAAAAGCTTAAAGCAGAAAAGTTGAATAAGGCATTTTATGATTACGCACTGAATATAGAAAAGGAAAAACTCTATTATTTTGCGCTTGTCTACAAGCAGAAAACACTTGTTGTTACTGCCCCTAGCGACAACGCCGAGCAGGAAAACTTTTTGGGCTACAGCTGGAGCAACCGCAAGGGCGACGAAGGAATCAAAATTAAAAGCAGTTCTCCACAAAATTCATGCGGACTTTTGTACAATGTTGACGACGAAGAACATAGCATTGCCCACTATGTAAAAGATGCGTTCTTAGGGATTTACCGCAACGATAAATACATCTCCGCAAACGCCCTCAAAGATATGATTGACTTTAACCGAGTAAGTTTTGACAAGGCGATTAAGACGAGCGTTCAGAGTGGAGCAGTGCAGATTGAAAGCAAGTTTTCGCTGAAAAATATATCTGAACTTTTTGATTGTTCTGCAGGTGGTGATAAGCCAAAAGAGTTTTCTGAAATTGAGACAGATATTTTCAAAATACCAGTTTATGCTAATGGAATTGAAAATGATGGTTTAGTTGGTTTTACAAAGAATGCAAAGATTTTTGATGAGTGTATTACAATAGCTGGGCGAGGAACTTTGGGATTTTCAGTTATAAGGAAAAATCCTTTCGTGCCTATTGTCCGATTGATAGTCGCCATTCCGAAATCTAAAAACATAAATCTCTATTTTGCAAAACTAATGTTTGATTTACTTGATTATTCAAATACTGGTGGCGTAATTCCTCAATTAACAGTTCCAAATTTTATAAATAATAAAATTCCACTTCCACCATTAGATGTGCAGAAATCAATCGTTGCAGAATGTGAAGCCGTTGATTCAGAATATCAGAATGCACAGAAAGAGATTGAGGACAACAAGGCAGAAATTGCTGAGATAATGGCAAATGTGCAGGGAGAAGAAAGGCGACTTTCTGAACTTTGCTCAGTAATAAATCCTTCTAAATCAGATATTCGGGATATATCAGATGATACTATTGTTTCATTTGTTGACATGCCTTCTGTCAGTAATGATGGTTTTATCGAGAAAAAATTAGATAAACCATTAGCTGAACTGAGGAAAGGCAGTTACACATATTTTGCAGAAAATGACATCATTATTGCAAAAATAACTCCATGCATGGAAAACGGAAAATGCGCAATTGCAAGAAATCTTACGAACAAAATTGGAATGGGAAGCTCTGAATTCCATGTATTCAGAATAAAATCTGACTATTCAACAGAATTTGTGTTTGATTATCTGAATCGTGCAGAAATTCGTAATGAAGCACAGAAAAATATGACAGGTGCAAGCGGTCATCGTCGTGTTCCTATATCTTTCTATGAAGCATTAACAATCCCTGTTCCACCTCTTGCCGAACAGCAGAAAATCGTCGCTCAAATCTCCGCTCTGGAAGAAAAAATAACCGCCGCAAAGCGTGTAATGGCAGAGTGCCCAGAGAAGAAACAGGCGGTGCTGGATAAATTTTTGAAATAAACCGTCTGAATTTATTGGGGAAGTGGTTCTGACACACGCCCCAGTCATCTTGAACGAATGTGAAAGATCTCTGAGATTCTTCGCTCACGCTCAGAATGACGAGCGGGCGGGCCGCCCGCGCTCCGACAAAACGGATCATTTTATGTTGCGGATAAAATTTTTCTTAAATAAATCTTGACAAAGCCTATTTTAAATTATATACCGCGTTCAATGCAACGCCATTCTTTCTTGAATGGTTATGAGCCACGCCTGTCGTGGCTCTTTTTTTTGGCTTGGTCTTAATGAAAAACAACTACAAACGCTTTGAAAATGCGGTTATGCCGGACAATGTGCCGACTGCGGACGGCAAGACATATTCCATTCCTCAGGAGTGGAAAGCGAAACAATTTTTCCAGAAATCTTAGTTGTTCGGAAATTCCGAACAGGTCAAAACCACAAACGCCATTAGGGGAGACGCCATGGTATGACGTCTCTGCGACAAAACGACTGAATTTATTGGGGAATGGTTCAAGATTCCAAATTGGAATCTTAGAAAGCCTGCAGGCGAGCCGCCCGCGCTCCGACACACGCCCTCGTCGTCATCTTGAACGAATGTGAAAGATCTTTGAGATTCTTCGCTTACGCTCAGAATGACGAGCAACATCCCCTCGCCACACTGGAGAGGTTTAGAAATCATACCGCTTCTAGGCTCCACTGCCGTAGGGGAGCTGGCGCAAAGCGCCTGATGGGATCAAGGGTGAGGTCCGAAAAGTTTTATCTATTGATTACTACGATGAAATCACGACCGTTTCTGCTTATCGTGAAGAGGAGTTTCTTTGATTTGTTGATGATCTGGTTTGCTTCAGCGGCGTTTTTGACCCGTTTTTTGTTGATCGCGACTATTACGTCCCCCGGCATGAGGCCTGCGGAGTAGGCAAGCGAACCCTGTTCGACATTGGAAACTGTGATCTTTCCTTTGTTGTCGGAGAGCGTGAGTCCTATCTCGTCGAGGACTTTCTGGTCGAGTTCCTGCGGAGTGTCTGAAGGCTGGAAGTTTTTGTCGAGAACGACGTCTAACTTCATCGGTTTGCCGTTTCGGATGATCTCAAGCGGTATCTTTTTGCCGTAAGGGCTGAATGCGACCGCTGTTCTGAACTGCGAGATGTTTTCAACTTCCTTGCCGTCGAATTTCGTGATGAGGTCGTACTGCTGAACTCCAGCTTTGTCTGCCGGGCTTTTCGGTTCGACGCTCGAAACGAGGATTCCGTTTACCGATTTATCGATCTCGAAGTAGTTTCTGATGTCGTCGTTAAGTTCCTGAATGACGATACCCATCATCGCGCGCTGTATCTTTTTGCCGCTTTTGAGCTGCTGCGTGATCTCTTTGACCATGTTCGCCGGAACTGCAAGGCCGATCCCCATGTAGCCGCCTGACTGCGAAAGTATCGCGGTGTTCATTCCGATGACTTCGCCTTCGACATTGAGGAGAGGTCCGCCCGAGTTTCCTGGGTTGATGGCAGCGTCTGTCTGGATGAAGTCTTCGTAGTCCGTGACGCGCATTCCGCTTCTCCCTTTTGCAGAGACGATGCCGAACGTGACGCTGTTTGAAAGGCCGAACGGGTTGCCTATCGCGATCGCGAAACTGCCGACTTTTATTTTATCCGAATCGGCGAACTTGAGTTCCTGAATTTCTCCTTTTTTGAAGTCTTCTATCTTGATGAGACCGACATCGGTGTGCGGATCGGTGCCGATGAGTTTCGCGCTGAAAGTCTTGCCGTCTATCATGACTTCGATCTTATCTGCTTTTTCGACAACATGGTTGTTTGTTACGATGAAACCTTCCTTGTCGTCGATTACGAAACCAGAGCCCTGCGCCTGGCTTTTTCTGCTGCGCGGCTGCATCGGATTGCCGAAAAAGAAATCGAAGAACGGGTCACGAGCTCTCTGCTGCTCGGTTATCTCGACTTTGATCGAAGCGACGCTTTTTTTCGCTTTTTCCGAAACTTTGATGATTTCCTGCTCGAAATCACGCATGTCAGAAGCACTTATCTGAGCGAAAGAAAAGAACAAAAAGAGCGGTAAAAACAAGAACTTTGTGAAATTTTTCATATTTCCCTCCAACAAAAAAACTCTCAATAAACAATCACTTGCTTTTATTTATTTCCGTTTTTGCGAAAGAAAAGGGGGGAGGAGAAATTTATTTAGTAGTAGAATCCGGCGACGATAAGGTATCCGATATCTTTGTGAGTCGATTTTCTGCCGTCGTTTTCCCGGAATTCCGCCGATCCGAGGATTCCGACACCGAGTTTCGGACGTATTTTTCCGGCGATTTCAAAAGGAAGGACGTAAGACATGCTTGCCGTATACTCAAGAAAATTCTGTGTCACTCCGACTTTGTCGAAAACATAGTTTCCCGATCTTTTTTTAAGGACTGCAGATTTGTATTTAGCCTGCCAGAATGAAAAACTGCCGCTCAGAAGAATGCCTCCGAAAGGGGAAAAGCTGAAAAGGACTTCTTCCGAAAGCTCGACAGCAGGGACCTGCCATTTGACCGAATCTGTTTCGTAAACGCGCAGGGTGAGCGGGTCAAAAAACAGCTTTTGATCGGTGAAAAGGCAGAAAGTGGGGTAGAAAACAAGTGCGAAACGGTTGTTTATGCGCTCTGTGTATTTGTCTATCCTGAGTTTCAGGAAGGGGAAGATCATGTCTAACTGCATATTGTCTTCAAAAGTGACAGTTGAATCTTCGAGATCGAAATAGCCGAATTCCTCGTTTTTCACACGCTTGTATTCAACTCCGGCACTGAGCGCGAAAAGTGCAGGATCTTTTTTTACGTAAAACCCGAAAACCTCGGCTCCAATGACGAAAGTTTTCGAAAAAAGGGCGTATCTGCTGTTCTTGTAGTCTTCCAGACTCTTTTTTTCAGCCGCGATGTAGTAGTTTCCGTACAAAGATGAAAAAATATCGGAAGTGTAGTGCCAGAGGATGTCGGCAGCCGGAATGAAGCCCGAAGTCTGGCTGTACTGGATATTCACGCTGAATTTGTTCTGCGGCGCTTCTTCTTTTGCGAAGACGGAAAAAAGTGGAAATATAACGAGTGTAAAGGTTAAATATCTGATCTTATTCATTATTTGCTCATATCGATTATCCAGAAATCTAGGTCGCTTTTGTGCAGATATGATGTTGTCTGCGAATTCATGTAGACGGTTTTTGCCTGAGATTCCTGATTGTTGGGTTCGTAGTTCGAAACATCGGTGAAACTTTCTTTATCAGAATTCCATTTGTCATTGTCGAACGAGCCGACGCCGATTGAATAAACTCCTTCGGTATTGAGCGATAAACTCTGCGCGATGAGTTTGTATTTTGCGTCTGGTCTGTACGGGACCCAGACGACGCTCGACATGCTGACTATCTCACGGTGCGGTGAGAGGAGAATGAAGGGATTCGACATTGTGGAATAAAGGTAAATCGGCACCGATTTTCTGAAAATCCGCAGAGTTACGACATCTTCCCATGTCTCGCCGTTTATGTCTTTGAGCGAAACTGTAAACTCGACATCGTGATAAACTGCATTTTTCAGGTCGGCAATCTTTGAAAAGGGGATAGTTTCAATGGAAAAGCTGTAAGAAACATACCTTTCAGGCTCGATTGTGCCTAAAATTTCGTCTTTTGCTTCTACCTTGACCGAGGAGTCTGCGGTTTTCAGCGAGACCGTCGTGGCTGAAGCGTCCTGATTTCCGAGGTTGTAGACGCGGAGACGGATCGTGTATCTGTTGCCCTCTTCGCTATTATCACGGTCTTCGGCATAGTAGACGTCGTTTGTCGTGTCGAGAAGCGCTTTGTAAATGTAGCCGTTTTTTGAAAAGTAGAAATTCCCGGCGTTAAGGTGGTCTGCGATCGTCTGCGTTACGCTTGTTCCTTCGACCGAGATCGTGTATTCGCCCGAAACTATGCCGTCAAACTCGGTGTTTCCGCCGCTTCCAGAAGTCTGCTCGTATGTTTCGCCTGAATCCTGTGTGTTTTCAAGGACGACGTCGATCCCGCCGACACCGCTTCCCGAAGGCGATTTTGTGAAACTGTCGGCACGCATTACATGCAGTTTCAGAGTTGCGTCGGTAATGCTGTTGCGGATTAACCTGAAAGTCTCGTCTTCAGTAGATATTTCAAGCATGTTGTCATCGATTTTAGTGACAGATTCCGGTACGAACTGGCTGTTGTAAGAGCCGCGCGTGATGCCGTTTGTCCCGAGATAGAAATCGGAACCGTTATCGAGCCTGAACCACTTTCCGCGGAAAGCCTTTTTTATCTTCGGAACGCACTTCGGCTCGTAGTATTCATTTGTTAAATAGCAGGAGCCGCTTTCGACGATTTCACTTTCAGGGAAGAGAGATTTGCAGTTTTTCTGTTTTTCCCAGACATGTCCTGTGTATAAGTGCTCAAAGCTCTCGCATTTTTCGATATCGTCGCCGTTGCAGCGGTAACTGCTGCCGTGTTCGCAGAGGTATTTGGACTCTACAGAGCATGAACATGAATATGAGTGAGTGCTGCATGAAGGTTTTCCGATATCGGAGGGGCACCCTATCGCGCAGTTTTCAACCTGCTCCCAGTAGTAGTCCCCGCCGTTAGGACGGCACTGTTCAAGGTAGATTCCGTTGCACTGGTAAGAGTAGGCGTTCGAACTTGAGCAGTCACCGAAGCATGATGAAATCAAAAAGGCGAGAGACGAAACGAAAAACAGAAAAAATCCGTATCTATATCTTGAAATCACAGATTTTTTTGTCATTTTTCCTCCGAATTCCGGCAAAAAACTAAAAGTCATTTATTTTAAGGAATAGGGGAAAATAGTCAAATTAAAGACTAGTGTGAGGTTTGTTTTAGTTGTTTTCCTTGAGGCTTTCCATGTATTCTTTGCCGCGCATAGCGTGACGCAGAGCCGCTGAAAGAACGGTCTTTCTGAGTCTGAGTGAATTCGGTGTGACTTCGACGAGCTCGTCTTCGTTGATGAAGTGTATCGCCCTTTCGAGAGTCATCGGTTTGACCGGGGTGAGTGTTACGGCGTCATCTTTTCCTGCAGCACGCATGTTGGTGAGCTTTTTCGCCTTGCACGGGTTGACGTCGATGTCGAGATCTTTCGAGTGTTCGCCGATGATCATTCCTTCATAGACCGGCATTCCGGGAGTGATGAAGAGTTCTCCTCTGGGTTCAAGGTTGAAAAGTGCGTATGCGATTGCTTCACCCTGTCTGTCGGAAACTATCGAACCAGTGAATCTTACCGGGAAGTTGCCGCGGTATTCTTCATATCCTTCAAAAAGCGTGTTGAGAGTTCCGGTTCCTTTCGTGTCGGTGAGGAACTGGTCGCGATATCCTATAAGACCGCGTGAAGGAACGGTGAATTCCATGAAAGCGCGTTCGTTTGCCGAGTTGACGAGATTTGTCATCCTTCCTTTTCTTGCCGAAAGTTTCTCGGTGACTATTCCGGTGAACATTTCGTGGCATTCGATGTAGACATGCTCTATCGGCTCATATTTTTTGCCGTCGATTTCTTTGTAAATAACGGTCGGTCTGCCGACACAGAGCTCGAAGCCTTCACGCCTCATCTGCTCGACGATGATCGCCATCTGAAGCTCTCCGCGCCCTTTGACGATGACGTAATCGTTCGTTTCGGGCTCTTCCAGCCTGATCGAAACGTTCATCAGAGTCTCTTTGTGAAGTCTCTCCTTGATCTTGCGCAGCTGGACGTATTTTCCGTCTTTTCCAGCAAGCGGACCGTTGTTTATCGTGAAGACCATGCTGACTGTCGGTTCATCGACTTTGATCCTCGGAAGTGCGACGGGCTGATCGATAGTTGCGACGGTGTCACCGATGTGGACATCTTCGATTCCGGCAAGAATTACGATGTCACCAGGTTCGACGATTTCGGCGTCAACAAGTTTAACTCCCTGATAAAGCTGAAGTTTTGAAACTTTAAGACGTGCCTGCTCGTTGCCTTCCTTGATGCAGACAAGCGACTCGTTGCAGTGGACGCTGCCGTTTACGACTTTTCCGATTGCAAGCCTGCCGAGATAGTCGTTGTAGCTCAGATCGGTAACTAACATCTGGAATGGCTGCTTCGGATCGTAAAGCGGACCTTTAGTGAACTCGATTATCTTATCCATGAGGATGTGAAGATTTTCGCCTTTTTCTTCAAGCGTTTCCTGAGCTATACCGTCACGACCTATCGCGTAGAGAACGGGGAAGTCAAGCTGTTCGTCGTCAGCACCTAAGTCTATGAAAAGATTGCCGATTTCGTTCAGAACTTCCTGCGGACGGGCATCTTTTCTGTCGATTTTATTTATGACTACCATTATCTGGAGTTTTGCTTCGAGAGCCTTGCGAAGAACGAATCTCGTCTGCGGAAGAGGCCCTTCCGACGCGTCAACGAGAAGTATCGCACTGTCAGCCATGAAAAGTGCACGCTCGACTTCGCCGCCGAAATCAGCGTGTCCGGGAGTGTCGATGATGTTGATTTTGACGCCTTTCCATACGACCGAGCAGTTTTTCGCAGCGATCGTGATGCCGCGTTCGCGCTCGAGATCCATGTTGTCCATGATCCTGTCGTTTACGATCTCGCCTTCGCGGAATACGCCGCTCTGCTTGAACATTGCGTCAACAAGTGTAGTTTTGCCGTGGTCAACGTGAGCGATTATCGCCACGTTCCTGATTTTGTCGTTTCTTACTAAATTGCCCATCTGTTTCCTTCATTAAAAGACCGTTTTCAAAAAAACGCGCGTAATTTATTTAGAGTTTTTCCAATTTCAAGAAAAATATTGAATTTTGTTGAAAAATCAGCGGAATCAGAAGAGAAAAACGGTAGAAAGCATGAAGTTGTAACTCTGCATTTCGTGTGTTGCACCGAAAAGACCGAGTTCGATGTTCGTCGGCGAGACGTTGAAAGAGGCTGCCGCTTCGAACCATTTTATCCGGTAGGCGAGCCTGAAAACGAAAAATTCGCGGTGGAAAAGAACGCCTTTCGCGCTGTAAAGGGCGACTTCGAAGCCTGTGGAGAAGCGGACGTTGTAGAGATCGATGATGTCGAACTGCAGATTCAGGCTGTAGGATTCCCACGGAACGGAGTTGTTTGCAAGTTTGAGGTTTATTCCTTTTTTGAAGCGTGCTCCGACGCGCAGAAAGGAGAAACCGACCGAAAATTTGAGACCGAAAGCCCATTTTTCTTCGGATGTTGCAAAAAGTGAAACCCCGAAACGGTCGCTTTTTTTAGCCCACGGGAAAAATTCGATTCTGTCGGTAAGTTTTATGCCGCCTTTCAGGAAAATCGGCTTCGGTTTTTCTTCTTTCGGCTGTTCGTTTTCAGCATAAAAACTTTCTTTGAACTCGTCTTTCTGCCACTTAGAAGAAAGATTTTTGATTTTTGCCAACTTCTCTGAATCTTTAGGTATTTTGTCCTGATTTTCGTCTTTTTCGTAGATTACGGCGACCATCTCTTCCATGAGGTTGCAGACATCTTCGGCAGTTATTTCCTTTATCGGCAGAGTTCTTACAAAACCGTTTTCGGCAACTATCGAAAGGGTGTTTTCATCGGGCATTTCAATAAGAAAGTTTATTGAAGTTTTCTTTTCTTTGTAAAATGCCGTGATCTTGCTGCGCAGCTCTTCGGGGATGTTTTCATCGAAAAAAATGTTCCCGAAAAGTGAAAATGAAAAAAATAAGCATAAAACAAAGAAAAATGCTTTCAAATCAAAATCCGTCAGTCGTGTTTTTGAATAAATCCCATATTTTCCGAAGTTTCCAAAACATCGGGGTTGGTTTGGTCTATTCTGAGCATAACATCCGAGAAAAACTTGGCTTTTTCAATATTTTTTTCTTCGATCGCCTTTCGCATCGAAACAAATGCAATGTGCGGGAAAACTATTTTTCCGGCATTCAGTTTAACGTGTTCGATATTTTTCGTCATATAGAAAGTGTAAAGCTCATCGCTCCCTTTCTTATATTTTTTATCGTAAAAAGTGTAGGAAATCGGCGTATATCCGTTCTCTTCCGGCAGGATTTCGAATTCTGACGGTTTGAAAACGAAGCAGTATTCCTCAAAATCACGCTCAGAAAAGACTTCCTGTGTGGTTTTGTCAAGCAGAATGTAGGCCTGGTGCGTGTTTCCGTCGGTTCTCGCCTGCATGAACTGCGTTACAGGGTTTTGAGATTTTTCAGTTTTTGTACATGAAATGAAAAATATCGGCAAAAATAAAAAAATGAGAAAAAATCTCTTTAAAATCATGCTCTTACCAGTTTTCCATTATCGAAACCGAGCTGCTGCATCCGATCCTGTCGGCACCAGAGAGCATCATTGCGACAAGTGTTTCTTTGTCTCTGATTCCGCCGGCAGCTTTGACTCCGAGCCTTTTTCCGGCAACGGCTCTCAAGAGTTTTACGTCGTCTACAGTCGCTTTGCCGTTGACACCGGTCGAAGTTTTGAGCATGTCTGCTCCGGCAAAAACCGCGATAAGGGCGGCGTCTATTTTTTCATCCTCGGAAAGTGCTGAAGTTTCCAGTATGACTTTTATGTAAGCCTTTGTTTTTGTTGTGCTTTTTAAAAGCTCAAAGCACTCTTTCAATTTTTTGCTTTTGATAAGTCCGATATTTATTACGACATCGATTTCGTCGGCTCCGTCAAGCGCCGCGGTGATTGATTCGGCTGTTTTTGCCGCTGCAGTTGAAGCTCCGAGAGGAAAGTCTATGACAGTGGCAATGAGAAATTTTGCGTTGTTTTTGCTTCTGAAATCTGCTGCGGTTTTTACCCACATAGGGTTTATGCAGACTGCTTTGAAACCGAATTCAGCGGCTTCGCGGCAGATTCTGAGAACATCTTCTTCCGCTGCATTGAAGGAAAGGATCGTGTGGTCGATCGCATTGGCAGCAATTTTTTTGGAAATTTTCGGAGCCGTGTATGTAAATTCAAGGTTTTCTTCGATTTTTTTTGCTTCAAGAGGCGAAATTTCAAGGATTTTCACAAGTTCCTTAGCTCTTTTTGCAATCTTTTTTTTCAAGTTTTCCATTTTTATCTCCCCAAAAAAGTTAAATATTGCCGTTAAGTTTCATTTCGGCCACTTCGCAGAGCGTTTTGAAAGTAAATCCACTGTTTTTATAAAAATCTATAACATGCTGGAATCTTTCTATTTTTCTATCGAGTGAAAAGGCAAGATCGGGCTGTTTGCCTTTCAGCGGCTCAAAATGCTGCGATTCATCCGCGCTGCATAAGTCTATCCCGTGTGCTTCGATATTGATGAAAGTTCTGCTTTTCGAAATTTTCAGCATCCATTCAAGCAGGAATGCAGGAAAAGCGATTATCGAAGTGCCGATAAGCGGAATGTTTGCAAGCGGGCATAGGGTCGTCATCGGAAGTTCTACGAAAGTTCCTTCCTTTTTTATGTCGCGCACGGTTTTATCAATAAATTCAGGTGTATATCTGCCGAAAGCATCGGCAAATGATGAAATGATGGACTTTGATTCATGCCCTGAAAGTTTTTTCAGATTTATGAGAAGCCACTTTGCAAGGTAATATGAAATCGACGGGAAAAGTGACGAATCATAAGTGTAACCGACTGATTTTAATACTGAAATCAAATCTTGAGAAGAATTGTAACCCGGACTTCTGAAACCAAGGCATTTTATACCCGTGGTTTCTTCAAGAAACTCTTTGTTTTTCTTTATTTCCTGAAAAATTTCATCTTTTGCCATTCTTGTCAGCTGGTAGTTGTGAGAAAAGGAGTGATCTGCGATTTCGTGACCGCTGCGGACGATTTCTCTTAAAATTTCACTGTTTTTTTCTGAAAATCCGTGTGCCGTAATGAAAAAAGTCCCTTTTATCGAATTTTTGTCGAAAAGTTCGAGAAACCTTCTTATCCCCTTTAGATAAATCGGATCTTCGCTGATGCCGGAAGTTTCAATGCCGTGTATCGCGTAGTAGCAGATCAACGGGTCGACATCGACGTTTATACAGGCGATTTTCATTAAAACCTCAATTATTTCACCGCTTTTCTCATTTCAAAGTAGGGGAGGCGCGTCATTTGGCAAACTCCGCTTCCCGTTATTTCAAAACCGTTTTTTCTGTAAAAGTTTATCGCTCTTTCGTTGTCTGCGTAAACTTGCAGGAAAAGCTCGTCTTTTCCTGACATGGCTGAATTTAAAAGCTTGGTTCCGATTCCTCTTCCCCAGAATTCGGGAAGAACGAAAAGCCCTTCGATGCAGTCAGCGGAAGATGAAACCACGCCGACAACTTTTCCGACATGTTCGTAAACTGAATTTTTACAGCTTCTAAGAGTGGAAGTGACGAATTTTTTTTTATCTTTTTTAAAAAAATCGGGACTTACATTCAGTGATAGAGCGTTGTTCGACTTTTCATAAACGGTTTCGATATCGTGTATGTCGGATTCTTTAAAATTCCTTATCACTTCACGCAACCAGCTAAATTTATTGCGATTATTCGTAAGCTCCGGCTCTTTTCAGCATGTCTACGATATGATAGTTTCCGGTGTATTGAGCCCTTGTGAGAGCCGTTCTTCCTTTGTCGTCTTTTGCGTTGACATCAACTTTTTTGGAAATCAGGAACTGTACGACTTTCTCGAAACCTCTGCTTGCCGCAATCATGAGCGGAGTGCTTTTCTGTTTGTCGAGGATATTGTAGTTGGCTCCTTTGTTGAGGATTGTGAGAACCACCTGTTCTTCTCTTTTTGCACAGGCATAAAGGAGAACTGTTTCACCTTCCTTGCTTTTTGCTTCAAGGTCTGCGCCTGCTGCAAGGAGCATGTCGATCATTTTAGCATTGCCGTTGCGTACTGCATACCAGAGCGGGAAGAGACCGTCGGAAAATCTGCGGTTTACCGATATCTGACGCTGGATAAGATTCTCTGCAATGTCGTGATAGTTGTTCAGAACAGCGTAAACCATAAGTTCGTCCTGCTCGGAACGTTTTTCGATAAGCGCATCTTTATTGAGAAGATAAATAACTACGTCGTGCCTGTTTTCTCTTTTTGCGAGAATAAGCGCCGTGTCGCCGTTTTTATCGGCTGCATCGATTGTCGCCCCTTTTTCGATAAAGGTTTTAACAAACTTGATGTGTCCTTTCTTTGCTGCGACGATTAAGGGAGTTTCCCCACTCAAGTTCGCTTTGTTAAGATCTGCGTCTTTCGAAAGAAGAAGTTCAGTTATGTCGTCGAAATTCTTGTGGAGCGAGATGAGAAGCGGCGTGTTGCCGAAGAGATCCGATGCGTTCAGGAAAGCTCCGTGTTCAAGAAAAAGTTTTACAAGCCCGATGTTTCCGCGTGATGCTGCAACGAGAAGAGGCGAGTTGCCTTCGCTGTCCTTGAGGTCGATCTGTGCATTGTTTTTAACGAGCATGTGAACCATTCTCGGTTTGTCGGCAATGACTGCGGAGAGAAGGGCGGTTCTCTTCTTGTTGTCCATCAGATTGATGTTTGCACCGTGCGTTATAAGTGTGTTGGCAACTTCTTTTTTATCGTTCTCCACTGCCCACATAAGGACGGTTTTACCGTTTTTGTCCTTGATGTTCATGTTCGCTTTGCCTTCGGCGAGAACTTCGATCATGTCGCGGTTGTTCGTAAAAGCTGCAATCCAGAGCGCGCTGAGACCGTCGCTGAACTTGGTGTTTACGTTTACGCCAAGCTCTATTAATGTTTTTACGAGTTCTCCGTCACCGATGACGAGACCGCGCTGGAGCAGAAAAATTGAATCTTTGCTTTTAAGCTGTGCTCCGTGTTTTTTGAGGAGTTTCGCCATTTCGTATTTGCGTCTTTCAACACAGTAGGTGATGAGGTTTTTACCGGTTTTGTCGACTGTGTCGACCTTTGCACCGGCATTAAGAAGAAGTTCGGCGATGTCTGTCCTTTCTTTGACTGCGGCATACCAGAGCAGTGTTAAACCGTCTTCGTAAACTTTGTTGACGTTTGCCTTGAGAAGAGTGAGCGATCTGACTCTGTCGACATCTTCGTTTACAACTGCCTGTTTGAGCATTGTATCAGCGTCTGCCGAAGCGAAGCGGACTCCGAATTTCGTGAGCCTGTTGATTACTTCTACATTTCCTGTGTCTATTGCCCAAGCCAAAAGCGTCTGACCTGCGGAATCCTTAATGTTGACGTTGACTCCGCCTTTAAGATATTCGTCGAAAGCGTTCCAAGCCTGCTTTTCAGCTGCAAGCCACAAAACTGTCCTGCCGTTTTCAAAGGTAAGGTTGAGCATGGTTTTCTGTTTTGTGACGATTGATGCGAGCCAAGGATCGTTCTTGTCGACCGAAACGCGCATAAGGGCCGAGCACTCTGTCGATGAAAGCAGTGCTCCTCTGCCGGTGAAATATCCCGCCATAACCTTTTGACCGCCTAAAACTGCGGCAAGAAGCGGAGACAGCCCCGATTTGTCGTGGTAGTTTATGCTTGCACCTTTAGACAAAAGATCTTTTGCGAGGTCCAGGTCACCCGATTTTGCTGCTTCGACAAGTTCGTTGTTGACTTCTTCAAGGCTTTTGATTACCGGAATTATCGTGATTTTTTTCTCGGTCTTTTTACCGGATTTAATTTCGATCGCCTCGTCTTTCGTCGTATGACCTTCAAGTTCAAATCGGACAGTGTGAGTTCCGGGCTCAATGTCGTTTATCGTACATGGAACGGTGCAGCTTTTCGGAGAGTTGCCTGAAACGTCGAGAGTGACTTTTACTCCCTGTTTTTCAGATGAAAACTCCGCAGAACCTGGAAGTATCACTTCCGGAACCGGAGCCGGAGCAACAGGTTCTTCCGGAACGACATACTCTTTTTGAGCAGTCTCTTTAAAGTTTTCAGCTTTGTATTTTTCAAGTTCTTTGTTCTCTTCCACGAAAACCGGAGTTTCTGTCTTTTTGCCGTGGATCATCGAAACTACCGCTTCAAGAGCCTTTTTCATGCCTGCTGCCGTACCGTTGAAGTCGGTTGCGCCCGCTTCGGTCTTTCTTTTGCCGTCGACATAGATGTAGTTTACTGTCAGTGTGAAGATTCCGGCAAAGTATTCAATGGATGGAAGTACTACGATGTCGGCTTTCAGAGCTTTTCCGATTTCGACCTGACACTCCATCTGGTTGCAGTTTGACCATTCCGGCGAGCGTTTTTTCATATCGTTCAGAGTGCTGTCAGCAATGATGGTGTATTTACCGATGCTCCCTAAAAGTTGGGTGATGTATTCTTTCGAACCTTTGACGACATCAGGATGAATCTTGCCCGTATTGTCGGAAGTGTCCATAACTACCAGTGTTTCTGCAAACAAATCGGCAAAAGAAACAATAAAAACAATGAATATGATTCCAAGCAGTTTTTTCATAAAAATCCTCCAAACACAAAAAGACGGTGGACTATAACCTAAAAGAATTTTTTTTGAAGAAAATCAGCGCGGCGGCTTAAAGTTTTTCGATTAATGACTCAAAATCGGTGTCATTTCCGCCGCGGCGCATGATTCTTGTCACATATTTCCCCAGAATGTCGAATTCAAGGTTGACTTCTACACCTGTTTTGAGAGTTTCGGAGAAGGAAGTTCTCTTTAAAGTTTCCGGAATGAGCGAGATTTTGAATGTGTTTCCGTCAAGTTCTGCTATTGTCAGGCTGACTCCGTTGACTGTGACTGAGCCGCGCGGAACGGTGAGGTCGGTAAATTTTCTGTCAAAAGTGATTTTGATTTCGGTTCCGTCACCGATTTTTTTGATTTCGGCTACTTTTCCGCATGAATCGACATGACCCTGCACGATGTGTCCGTCGAATCTTCCGTTTGCAGCCATTGCGCGTTCTAAATTCACGGTCGAACCGGTGACATATTTTCCTGCGATCGTCTTTTCGAGGGTCGATTTCGAGACGAAAAACGAAATATTTTCTTCTGTAAAACTCTCGACGGTGAGGCATACTCCGTCAACCGCTATTGAATCACCGGTTTTGATGTCGCGTCCGAACGGATTCTTGATGCTGATGCGGCATTCGGTACCTTTTTTTTCGATTTTTGTTACTGTTGAAACCGCTTCGATTATTCCGGTGAACATCTGTTTTTCCTCTCAAAGGTCAATAAAAACCTCTTAATTTATGTTAAGGCGCTGTTTTGTCAAATAAGCCTTCCGGAAAAGGAAAAAAATAAAAAAAATTTTAAGACGTTTTTATTGTTGACTTTTAATTTTTGCCAATTAGTATCGCGTCACCTTGAGAAATAGTTCTCAGGGTGTGTTTTACAATTGTTTTTTGAGAGAAGAGACATGAACATTTATGTTGGAAACCTTGCGTACAAAATGAGTGAAGAAGAACTTAGAGCCGCTTTCGAAGCTTACGGAACAGTTGATTCCGCAAGATTCGTAATCGATCGCGAAACCGGTCGTTCCAAAGGATTCGGTTTTGTTGAAATGCCGGTAAAAGAAGAAGCTATGGCTGCGATCGAAGGCCTCAACGGAACCGAGCTTGCAGGCAGAACAGTTACTGTCAACGAAGCACGTCCGCGCGAAGAGAGACCGAGAGGCGGTTTCAGAAAGTAATTCTTTAAGATTCGCAAATAGATCCCACGCATTTTTGTTTCTTGCCTGAGTTTTTTAGCTCAGGCATTTTTTTATCCCTGTTTTTTGTAGTTTTCATCACTTTTTTATGCTATAAGCGAACGCCTTTTTGATGGAGTTGTAGATGATTACCGAATGTCCGAACTGCAACAAGGCGATATCGGTCGCTAACAGCGGGATGGTCAGATGTCCGAAATGCGGAGCTCTTGTTTTTATAGGCGATCCGCTGAAAGACGAGAAAAACAGTGTTGTTGATTCCGCACCGGAAGAGCGTAAAGAAAGTAACAAGGAAGCCGAAATAAACGAAAATATTAAGAAAATCCAGTCGGTTCTTAAAAAAATAACGATTGTGACTGATTCGGGAACGCCCTGGGACCGCGTTTCGCAGCTCGGTTTCGCCGACGCCTTTTTTCTTACGACAAAAGAGCTTCTGCTGACTCCGGAAGCGTTTTTCTACAAAATGAAAGTCTGTAAAAAGCCTTCGTTTCTTCCTCTTTACGGCATTATCGCGGCTTTTGCGGCTTCTCTTTTCCAGATTTTCTGGGCTTTGAAATTTTTCCAGACCGCTTTTCCCGATTTCGCTTCTTTCAAAGCGGCGGTCTCTTCGTCAGGAGGTTCGGTACTTCCTCTGCTGAAGGACGAAGCTGCTTTAAAAGCGGTTTTCGACATTATGAATCCCGATGCGGCGATGCTTGTCACCCAGCTTTTGATTTCTCCTTTCATGGCGATAGTTTTTACAGCTTTCATTCTCCACACGGGAAGCACTCTTTTAGGTGCAAACACGCGGCTCGTACATTTCTACAGAATGTCGAGTTTTATAATGGTGACAGGATTGCTTAATATTATCCCGGTGTTGGGAAATATCACCTCTTTTGTGTGGCGTGCCGTTCTCGTTTACAAAGGGGGAAGGATTCTGAACGGATTTAACGAAAGAAAAGCGAGAGTTTTTCTCGTTTTCTATATTTTTATGCAGATTCTTTTTATCGGATTGGGGATGCTATGAATTTAAGGGTAGGGAGCGGATTCGACGTCCACAGATTTGAAGAGGGAAGAGAGCTCTTTTTAGGCGGGATTCTGATTGAAAACCACATCGGGCTTGCCGGTCACAGCGATGCCGACGTGCTGATCCACGCTGTAATCGACGCTCTTCTGGGAGCAACGGCGATCGGTGATATAGGAGAACTTTTTCCCGATACCGACAACGCTTTCAAAAATATAAGGAGCACGATCCTGCTTGAAAAAGTCGTCTCAGAACTTCATTCGCGCGGCTGGCAGATCGTAAACGTAGATTCGACCGTCATCTGCGAAACGCCGAAAATCAGCAGATATAAGCTTCAGATGAGAGAAAAACTGGCTGAAATAATGCAGATCCCGCTTGACTGTGTAATGGTCAAGGGAAAAACCACCGAAAAACTCGGTTTTACCGGCAGAAAAGAGGGTATCGCGGCTATGTCCACAGCACTTTTGGAGAAAAAATCATGAAAAAAATCAGTTTTTATGTAGGGAAAAAGAATTTTATAACGTTCGCGGTCGCTTCGCTGATCCTGCTTTATGCGATCTACTCGTTTTCCGACAACGTGATCTACTTCTTTTCAAACGACACGCCGATAGATCTGGGTGACGCCCTTGAACTGAACACTGAAAACTTCGCGAAAGTGAAAGACGGTGACTATGTTCAGATCAAAGGAATAACTTCGATTCAGGGCGGAAACATCAAAAAAGGTGTTACCGGTGAGCGTCATGTCGTCTACTATCTCAACGGTTCTTCGAAGTTCATCATAGATTCGGCAGTTACCGACGAAGATTCATTTTCCGGCCCGCACTACAGAACGGTTAAGGGCAGGGCTTTTGCTTTCAAAACCAATTCCAAGGCTAAAAAAATGCAGTCTTTTTTTGCAAATTCACTCTTTCTCGATATGAAGGATGACGGCTTTTTCATCGAGGACGGCGTTATTCCCCGCACCGATTTTACAGGGCTTTTCATGTTTGCTTTTTTCACTGTTCTGATGATTTTGAACATAGTTTTCTTCATAAAGCCTATGAAGCGTGAACCAAGTCAGGAAGAGATAGACAGGGAAATCGACGCACTTTGATTGGAGCATGTGATGGCAGACAAAACCGGTAAAAAACAGATTTTTTTTCTAGTTCTGGCGGTTGTTTTCGTCTATTTCAACTCGCTTCCGAATGATTTTATTTTTGACGATGTTCCGCTTGTTCAGAATTCGCTTTGGATAACTTCGGCGAATTTTTTTGATATTCTGCGCTCCTATAGACCTCTGCGTTATGTTTCATACGCTTTGGATTACCGCATTTTCGGCATGAATCCTGCCGGTTTCAGGCTGATGAACATAATTTACCACACGATTTCGGTGCTTGCTCTTTTCTGGGCTCTTAAAATGTTCGGATTTACGAAGCGCGCGGCTTTCGTTGCGGCTCTGATTTTCGCGGTCCATCCGGTCAATACAGATGCTGTCGCCTATATTTCAGGCAGAAGAGACGTCCTCATGGGGCTTTTTTACATTTTAAGCATCGGCTGCTTTTTTAAATTTTACAGAACCGTTTCTCCTGCAGAAAGGGCGGTGTCCGGCGCAGTCAGAAAACAGTGGGGAATGCTCGTTCTCGCGCTTGTTTTCATGTGGATTTCGATTTCGTCAAAAGAGATGGGAGCCACGATTCCGCTTGTTTTCATAATGTATGCCGCATATAAGGACGGCGCGGCGCTTCTTAAGAAGCCTTGGTTTTATTTCATCGCAATGGTTTTTCTTATTCTCTTTTCGTTTTTTGCATTTCTTGCCATCTCAGGCGGCGGCAGTGCGCTGGTTTCGCTCCAGGGAATCCGTTTCCACGGCAATTCGCCAGAAGTTCACTATCTGACAGCCGCGACGATATTTCTGCACTATCTCAAACTTACGGTTTTTCCGTGGAAAATCATTCTCGACAATGCCGGATATCCGCTCGTCCTTGACTGGAATTTTGAAGTGTTTTTCTCAATTCTTTCGATATTCGTTCTTGTTTTTCTCGTTTGGTCTCTTCTTACGACTTCCAGAAAGAACAAGACTAATGCAACGGCGGAACGTCTTGAAACAAGGCATTCTATAGCATTCTGGATATTCTTTTTTATCGTTTCTCTGGCTCCTGTCCTTCAGATAATTCCGCTTCACGAGATCGTAGCGGTGCACTATCTCTATGTTCCGATCATCGGTTTCTGTGCCATAATCGGGCGATTGTTTGATTATTTTGCCGGAAGTGAACAGGTCGAATTTTCTCAGATGTTCAATTTTGCCGTAAACAGGAAAAGGGCTGTTGCCGCACTTTGCATAACCCTTGTTTTCTCGCTTTTTTCGCTTCGGACGATTTCGCGCAACTTTGAAATGAAAAACATCTGGACAGTGCTTCACGCCGATGCAGAGAAACAGCCGCTCTCTTTCCGCGGTCTTTTCACGATCGGAGCCGAATACCTCAACATGAAATTCCCCGACAAGGCGTGGGAGTATTACAAACAGTCGATTGATACCGGCTACTGGGATCCCAATCTTTTAAGCAACATCATAGGTTACCGCATTATTAAAGGACAGCACGACGAAGCGATCGCGTTTTATGAAGAAATGGTTAAGAAAGGTGAATACATCACTTCGAACGGTGTTTTGAATATTGCAGCTATCTACATGATCCGCGGAGACTGCGATACTGCGTTGAAAATTGCAAACTCCGTTAAAGCAGATGCCAGTGAACTCAAACGCAGCGAACGCCTGAAAAAATGCAGGGAATACGGCTTCGAAAAGTTCAATGACGGCAATCTTTACGATGTCTACGAAAAGCAGAAACTTATGAAAGATAACGACATAAATGTCGAAAGGAAGCCTTACCTCAAGAAGCTTATCGAAAGCGGTGAATTTGAAGGTGAAAAGCTGATCGAACTTGTTTCGGAACTTGCCGCTGTTGACTTTATCTCTGATATTCCCGAAGCGGTAAAATACTACAGATACGAAGTCGAACTTTATACGAAGGCAGGTAAACCTGCGCCGGAAGTTGCGGTTCGCTCGATTGCCGTTCTTGAAGATTATTCCCGCAAAGTTCTTGAAGAAGGCAAATATCTGCCGCTTGAATTTTAGGTGTTTTTATGGTTTCAAATGTTGAAATTCTTGCTCCGGCAGGCAGTTTTGAAGCTGCCGTCGCCGCTTTCGAAGGCGGTGCAGACGCGGTTTATCTCGGTTTAAGCGATTTTTCGGCAAGAAAAGCTGCAAAAAATTTTTCGAAAGAAGAGCTTCGTTCCCTGAAAACACTTGCAGAGAATCAGGGAAAGAAGATTTTTGCCGCTCTCAATACAGTTATAAAAAGTTCCGAAATCGGAAGCGTGCTCGATGCTGCAAGGTTTTTAAGCGATATTTCAGTTGATGCCGTCATTCTGCAGGATATAGGTTTTGCAACACTGTTAAAAAAACTTTTTCCGGCGCTACCGCTTCACGCTTCAACGCAGATGGCAGTTCATACTGTTGAAGGCGTCAAGTTTCTGAAAGCATTAGGCTTTTCAAGAGTTGTTCTGAGCCGCGAAGTTCCTCTCGATCTTATTGCAAAAATCAAAAAGGAAGTTCCCGATATGGAGCTTGAAGTCTTTGTCCACGGCGCTCTCTGCTACTCTTTTTCGGGGCTTTGTTTAGCCAGCGGCATGGTTTTGGGGAGATCGGGAAACCGCGGAATGTGCGCGCAGCTCTGCCGGAGCTACTACGAAACCGAAGACGGAAAGAAAGGGCACTTTTTTTCGTGCAATGACCTCGAATACAAAGACTATATTCAGCAGCTGAAATTCGCCGGAGTCGATTCCTTCAAAATCGAAGGGCGCATGAAATCTCCCGAATACGTTTTCCACACATCTGCTCTTTATCGCGCCATGCTTGAAAGAAGCGACTACTTTGATGCTTTGAAAAACAGCAGAATCTGCTTTGCGAGAGCGGCGACGCTTGGTTATCTTAAGAATTTTTCGGGTGAAAAGCTGATAAGTTCAACGTATCCCGGTCACCGCGGAGTAAAAATCGGTGTCTGCGAAAAAAGGCTGAAAGACCGCTTTTTCATCAAAACAAAATATTCGCTCGGCATAAGAGACGGGCTTCTTTTCTTTAAAAACAACGACGAAACGCAACCTTTCAACTGCTCTGTTGAAGAGATTTCTTCCGCGTCCGGCAAAAATCTCAAAATCGTGGGCGACAGCTCGAGAGTTTTCATCAAAACGGCGGAACTTCCCGAAGTCGGAGACGAGATTTTTCTTGTAAGTTCGAGAACGCTGGAAAGAAAAAAGGTGAATTCCGGCAGTTTCCAGATGATTAAAAAAAGCATTCCTGCTGAAGTTTCCATTCGCGGAAAAAATATCGAAATAAAAAGCGGGAAATTCCTGTACACCTCGGAAGAAGTGAACGTTGAAAACTCGGAAAATCAGAATAATTTCAAGGATAAATTCGCTGAAATACTTAAAAATTCAGGTGAATCATTCTATTTTTCAGACAAAGTTTCTTTTGATGAAAGCTGCGAATTTATTTTTATCCAGCCGGCGGTTCTTAAAAAAATAAGGAACGATTTTTACATCAGATACAAAGATTTTGCTGATGCCGGGTATGAAAAAAGAAAAACGGAAATTTTGTCATCATTTGTTTCGCCTGAAACTGCGGAAGTTCCCGGAATATTCTGCGAAAGGACGTTGATGAATCCTGACGGCGAAATTCCCTTTTTCATGCCTGCCGATAGTGAAAATATGCTTAAAACCGTCGGAGAATTTCTGACAATTCCGCTTCTTCCACTGATGAAGGAAAGTGAAAAATATCTTAATAAAATCAATGAGATAATTTCGAGAAATAAAGACAAAAAAATTCTTTTAGGACTTTCCAATTTCGGGCATCTCAATTTCGCTCTGGAACACTTGAAAGACGGGAATATTTTCTTTTTTATCGATTTTTCGCTTTATATTGCAAATGAATTTTCATACTCTTTTTTTAAAAATCTTCTGGGTGAAAAACTCCTTTTCGGCTACTCCTGGATAGAAGAAAAAGAGGAAATTCCGCAGCTTTCACCTGAAGTTATCGCGGTTTCAGGATTCAATCCGCCTCTTTTTGTCAGCGCAGGGTGCTTTGAGCGCTCGAACGGCTTCAAAAAATGCGCCGAGTGCAAAGGCTCGAAAAGTGAGCATCTTTTGAAAAACTGCGGTCGAAAGTTCAAAGTCATTTCGAAAAACTGCATCACGTTTATGTTTGCAGATTGAGACCTCTTAACTGCTCCCCTAAGCTAGGGGAGCTGGTTGCGTAGCAGACTGTGGAGCGTGTTGTATTTTGGGCGTGTGTGCATTTTTTACAATTTCCATAAAAAAAAACTGCTTGTTAATTTTCCAATATCCGGTATAATAAGAGTCTGATTGTTACATATAATGTGTTTCCGGAGGTCTCTAAAGATGAAAAGGTTTTTGAATTTACCGGTTGTTTTATTAGTTTTTCTTCTTTTTTCCTGCTCTTCGTCAAAATCGGAAAACGACGCTGATGTCCTACTTGATAGTGATTCCGATTCTGATGACATCGAAACAATGGACGATGATTTTGATTCACAATGTTCTGAAATTGTTGATGATTCTAACGAAACGTCTGTCCATGACAATGATTCCGACACAGAAAAATCCGATTCTGCCGAATGTAAACCTCCTCTAAGCGAAGCTCCATTCCCATATTACGACGCAAACGGCAAGATCACTTTCTGCCGTCCCGGTTGCGACACGCCAACTGATGATGACCCAATCTGCATCGGCAACCTGTGGGATGAACAGAATGATGCTTTGTGTCACGAATATCCTGAATACGCTTGCTGCGGAACTCCTTGTATTCTCGAAAGTTTGAAACCGATGACAAAAGAAGAAAACGATAAAGTCATGGTGGATGATAACGGCAAAATCATGCTTGCTATGCACAAATGCGATTTAAAAATATCAAGATGGTTTAATGATGGTTCTCTTGGAGTTGTAAAATCATGGAATCTTAGCGATGGTAAAATCGGATTTCACATGTATCCCCTACAACTTAATCCGGAAAAATGGTCTGTTGGAAGGAAATATTTCACTTACGATACGGCAACACAGAAATATTCTCTTGTCATTCCGTCACGCAGTCAAGAACAGGCGTATTATAAAGGCAAAAGACTTGGGCTTATTTCTGACAAACGAAGTCTTGATTTGAACAACGAAAATATATTCCTCGCTTATATTGATGATGACGGAAAAGTTGAAATTGTCTACGATAAAAAAGTCAAAAGTATTTCTTATGAACCTGCTTTGAATGAAAAATGGGCGTTTATAAATCTTGTTGATTCTAACGGCAAGCGAATGCTCTATGCCAAAGTGGGAGAATGGAAGTGGACTTCGCTGGGAAATGGTTCGGGCTGGTTTCCATCACTTGTCGGAGACACTCTTTCTTTTGTCGATGACAACGTTAACGGCTGGATTTGTGATTTGTCCAAAAGACCGCAAAAACTTGAAGAGTGCTTGAAATTCAATCAGGAAGGAGAACAGACAGAATATCTTTATTTCGATAAAGAAAATGAAAATCGCTTTGTGTATTACGACACATTCAAGAGAAAAATCGTACTAGCAGAGAGAAATGGAATAACTTTCAAAAAAACAGATCTTATAACCGAATTTACGGAAGAATCTGCCTCAAAGGCATACTCTGTTCCCCCGAGAATGCTTCGTGGAAATCTTCTTTTGTATGAAGAAATAACCGATGATGAAATAAAAAATGGCGGTAGACTTTGTTATTATAGGATTGATAAAAACAAAAAATACTGCATGAAGAAGATGGACGATGACAAAACTTATTCTGATGGAACAACAATTTTTCCTTATGGCTTTGCAGAGTTCGAGGGAAAATGGCTGCTTTATCAGAAGAGGAATTCCATGCCGCTTATTTTGCGTGACATGAAATGTTATTGCAAGGAAGAGGGCGTTTGCCCGTTTGAAGAATAACTTAAACAATGGAGAAAAAAATGAAGAAAATCCTTGTTTTACTTATTGCAACATTATTGTTCAATTATGTGAATGCTTCCTTCTTTAGGCCTTTGAGCTTTTCTGTTGAGTGTGAACGAAATCCGTGTAACAGCGTCTGCTTTCCTATGAATGAACTTTGCAGTAATTTTGATGTCAATTTTTGTGATTCTGAAACTCTGCCAACTGAAGTTTCCGTTTCTATTTTGCCTATATTTATAAATTTAGGAGAAATGACATTTTTTAGCAAAGCTTCAACGATTAAAAATCTCCAGATGGACATAGAGAACTATTTAGAATACAGCGGAATCAATCACAAGTTCAATTTTATGCCTCCAGTTTCTATAGATTATTCTCTTGCTCTCATAAATGATTCCTACCTTTATGATGCCGCAAAAGGTGAAATTCCAAGTATTAACGCACTTCGTACAAAATATGGCGCAGATATTGTAGTGTTGTTTGTTTATGAAGAAGATGATGATTATTCCGGAGAATCTTGGGCTATTCCGGCTTTAACGCCACAAGATGCTTTTGTTGTGATTAATTTAAATGGTATCTCAGAGAAGCCGGTGGAATATGTAGTTGCTCATGAAATAGGACATCTTATGGGAGCTGTTCACGAACCGGGAGAAGAACTTAATAATCAGCCATTATGTAGCTATGGAAGAGGTTTTTGTAACTATTCCAGCTTTAAAAGGACTATTATGGCAACGGCATGCGAAGTTTCTTTCAATTTAATCTATGGATATTCTACTGGTGAAACATCAACAAATTATACTCACAATACCGCGAAACTGATAAATCTTTATGCTCCGTACATAGCATCTTTTTATGAAAAGAAAAAGCTGTGTCTGGATAAAGATGGAGATTCTGTTTGCGATACTTCAGAGAGGTTTGAAAATTTTAGAGACGCAATCGCAAACTGTTACAATGCTATTTTAGACGAATGGACTTGCGATGTTGCTGAAATGGCAAATTTAATAGGTGTTGATGAGCTGAATATTTTGGTTGATAACTGCCAGAATAAATATAATGAAAAAGAGCAGGGTAAATACGAAATAGTAGTTGCTCCATGCGAAAATGGAACTGATGATGTCGGAGGAGCATTTTGTAAAGGAGCTGCATATAAAGATAAAAACGGTAACTGGTGGTGGCAGCCGGATCATGATCTTGACGGAACAGGTGATGCCTGCGACCACGACACAGTTTGGAGCGAATTTAACGGAGTCCCGACGGGCAATTCTATTGTAGATGAAATTGTCACAGAAAATGGTGGTTTGCAAGTAGCCATAATAAGGATGAATGAAACACTATCTGTTCCCATCAACCTGAACAAGTCGCAATCGACTTCGACAAGTACAAAAATTACAACGACAAGATACTGCTGGTTGCCAGAGTGGGATAAAGATTCTTGGGGAATAGACGGACACTGCACGACGGAAGAAAAACACAAAACTAACTTTTCAGAATATTGCGACACAAATTTCGGATACAGTCACGGAAGTGATCCTGTGCCGATAAGTACAGAACGAGTTTTGACATGGAAATTTATCAAAGACAAAACCGATTCTACAAAAAGTAATGAGTTTACTAAAATTAAGACAGGAGAAACTGGAATAATCAATTGGAATTGGAGACATGATTTTTCAGAAGACACAGACGATGAATATTTGAAAAGAGCTTTGAAGACAGCAACTAGTTGCCAAAGTTCAGCACCATTAGGTTTCTGCGATGACGGTATTGTTCCAAAATTTTACTATACGATGTCAACGGGTGTTCACAGCGGAGATATGGATGAAGATTATATTACAAACGATAACGAAATAAATCCGACTTTCTTTAAGAACCAAAAGAAATACACCCGTTCGTCAAGACTTACTCTCGATCCTATAACGATTTCATATCACAAAGAGCCAGTCCTTTCTTTTTTCCCTATCGGCTATTATTGTACAGGTGGCTGTAATTTTCCGGTAGAAGAATGGCATGACATGCTTATTGGCAGGCTTATATACGGGCCGCGTCCTTATGAAATGCCGGGAATGGAACATTACTTCAAGAATACTTACGGCTCAGATTTGATTAACACTGGTGTTTCGTTCAGAGAATGGAGTCGTAACGCTGTTGGAATGCCTTCCGTTGCTGAAAAGAGCCGACCGGTGTATCTTCTTACGATAACCGAAAACGCTTCAAAAATGAATGAAGGTATCGTTGCCGTTCAAAATAGCGGATTTATACCTCGAAGCGGAGAAGCTGCATCACCAAATTCGACATTTGAAATCAAAGAAATGGATTTAAATTCCAACGGAGACTGGAGAACAAAAGGCATTTTAGATGTTAGCGAAGTTCCAAATTTTATGCCGATAACATCGACTTATCACAATAGAGAGCTTTATATCGTCAACAAAAACAGCGGCAACACAGCGCATATATATCGAATTGACAAAACCGATCTGGCAATTACACCTCAGCAATTCATCAATATATGCCCAGTGCAGTGGATTTTTACACTGGTAGACTTAGGTACTATTATAAATCTTTCAAACATTACGCTTCATTCAGTCGGAAACAGCCTCTTTGCTCTTGGAAAAACCACTTCTGGAATGAAAGTCTACAAACTTTCAGAACAGAATGGGAACAATTATTTTGAAGATATTTCCGGCACTGCAATGCCTCAAATCAGGGATGTCTACAATGTTGAAGTCAAAGACGGCGTTCTTTACCTTGCGGGTGGAGCACTGCTTAGTGAAAGTGAAGTGCATTTCACGAACGATATCTGGCGTTTCACTGAAACCGACGGTTGGCAGCTTATCCGCAATGATCTCAACATCTTCCCTGTAACTCTGAGAATCGATTTTGACGGAGACAATATAATCCTTACCGACAGAGTCATAAGACCGAACGGAACGACAGACAGAGCGATATTTGCAGATGACGGCACAGGCGATATCGTGATAGAAACAGTTCCTGTAGAAGGAGCTAATGTTCAGGGTTTTGGTGATTACTGTCTGAAAGAATCCGAAACAGCTGTTCAAGGCGGCATAGAAACAAGCGGAGAATGCGTTCCGTTCACTCATCCGTGGTATAGCTCTTTTTCTGCCGGTGCAACCGTTTACAGCCTGGATGGAAAAGAAGGAAGGCTTTATGTCGGCACAAACAATGCAATAAAAGTTTACGATATTTCCGATCCGATTGCACCTGTTTTAGTTTCATCCTTCTCGACGAGCAGCAGAGTCAACGACCTTGAAGTTTACGGCAACACTCTTTTTGCAGCAACAAACGGAGGACTCTACAAGCTTGATGCTTCAAACGACACGCTTACACAAACATTGTTCGTTTCGGCTACCCTCAACTACCAGTACAAAGTTGAAGTTTACGACGGAAAACTTTATGTCGGTGACGACAACGGCATAAAAGTCAGAGACCTTGAAACTATGAGCGTTCTCACCTCGGTAAACAACGGATCAGTGCTCGATTTTGCAATAGAAAACGGTGAAATCGGACTTTACAAAGATGCTTTGTTCTCTCCGGTAGAGATCCGCGATGCAGAGACGCTGACTTTAAAAGCAAATGAGTTTTTCGGATGCTTTGAGATAGAAGTCGGAAGCTCTGACGGCAGATTCTATCTTTCATGCGACGATGAAACCTATCGCTTTGAAGATGACGGAGACGGCGGAATTTCTTTCACTGAACTTTCGGGCGATATCAGAGAACTTCAGGATGTCTACACTTTCGACGGATATACTTATTTTTACGATGAAAACACAATCTGGATTTCAACCAGCAACGATGTTCCGGCTATTTGCGGAAACGGCATAGTCGAAGGTGACGAAGTCTGCGACGGAGGACAGATCGATTGTGAAGAGTTGGATTCAAATTATGTCAGCGGAACTGCTACCTGCAACTCAACATGTGACGGCTACAATACGAATAATTGCTCCGATGACGGGTGGTAATCAAGCCAGCGCAAACCCATAAATACAACACATGCCCTCGTCGCTCCGCGCCACTCCCACTAACTTGACGAGAGAATGATACCGTTTGCAGAGCTTTAATTTGACAAACATCTGTCCATCAATAAAATTTTCAGGCTTTTTTATAGACTTAACGCGAGAGATGAAAATGAGAAAATTATTTCAAATCATGCTGCTTGCAGCGGTTGTTTTGCTTGTTTCCTGCGGTGGAAGCAAAAAATCACAAGATTCATGTCCTGACGGTTATGATTGGTCGGGAACCGACTGCGTAAAAAGAACAGATCAGAGTGATTCCGGTGATTCTACTGTCACTGATACCGATACTCCGTCGGACGACGGCGACACGGCTGATGACACTGAACCGGATGAAGATGCCGACACTGAAGAACCGGACAACGAACAGTCGGATTACAACGGCAGTTGCAAAGAGATCCGCAGCGGAGATGCGTATGAAATAAATGTCGAGACGAATAAACTTACTATCGGTAATGTTACGATTAACGGTAAATCCGACAACGCTGCTCTTTACGGTGAAATCTGGGCTGAAAACAGGGAAACTCTTTCGGAATTCAAACTTGGTGACGTAAATTCCGAGTTTTCAGGCAAAACAGTAAATATCCCGAAAGGAAGATACAGTTTCGCTTTCAGACCTGTTTCTTCGGCAAACAAAGTCGCGATCGAAGGTCTGGATAATGTTGATATGTCGGTCGGTGACAAAAAACTTGATTTCGATCTTCCGCTTTATCATTTAACGGGAAAGGTCCTCAACAATTCAGATGCCGCTTTTACTGTTGAAGAGAGTTATCAGGAGTCCACTCAGCTTGTGGTCAAAAACGGAGCTTTCGAGAAAGTACTTCCTTACAGCGAGTTTGCTGCTTACGATCTTCTTCTTCCGAAAGGAACTTATTCCGTTTATTTCAAAGGTCAGCTCGCGGCAGGAGAAGGGATTTTTGAAGGAACGGTCATTGATAGTTCACAAGCTTTTGCGGTCGAAGAAGATACCGAGCGTGATATCAAAATTCAGACGATCACTTTTACCGGTTCAATTGCCAAAAAAGGATATGCCGATGATGGTTATGAGGTAAATAAAGGTCAGCTCATTCTTGTCGAAAATCCTCCTTTGGGTGCTAAAAACGGCGTTGTTGTTTCCGATCTTTCTGCGGCATCGGCTTACAGCATCACTGTTACTGCCGGCGCTAAGCTCAATCTTCTCTATCTCCCGGAAGCAGATTCTTATCCTGTACGTTATATAAAGCTGGAAACCTGGAGTTCTGAAACCGAAACTCCTGCATCACACAATATCACGCTTGATTTCGGAAGAGTTTACGGAAAAATCACGTTCCTTGGCGGCAATAGTTTCCCGACGCTTACGAACTGCTCCGAAGCGGACTGCACGATAGGCAAACTCAAAGCGACGCTGGAAACCTTGTCAATGGATGAAGCTATATCTCTTGTTGTTAAAGATCTCGGCACGGATTTGGATACCGATGAAGAAGGAAACGTTGTCGGCGCAACTTATGATGCTCTGCTTGTCAGAAGAAATTTCTTTAAATACACTGATTCGGAAGGGCAGGAAAAGAGCGAATATATAGGAAAAACCTACGCGATGAATTTCGAAAGCCATCTTAATGATATCAAAGGAGGTTTTACAGCTCTTCCTTTCTCGGTTCCGGCAACTTATACGAACAGTGAAGGCAACAAGGTTTCGTCGTTTGCTTTCTATGTTACGGAAGCCGACGGAACGAAAACATGGCTCACCGAAAAAAATATTGATATTGATGTCTCTCCGAGCAAGGTGACTGGAAAAATCACTCTCAACGGATCGACTTTCGAGACTGATAAATCCGATTTTATCAAGCTCAAAGATTCAAGCGGTATCGAATATCCGGTTTTGAATTTTTCGGAACTTTCAGGCGGAGAATTTACTTTCTATGCGCCGAAAGGAACTTACGACGTTCTTTATGACGGTGAACACATTCTTTTGAACAGCTTTAAAACATACATCGAGCATGATTTTGAAATCGGCGGGAACGGAAACACTCACGACTTTGAGATAAAAACCGGTTCGGTGGCTTTGGATTTCAATGTAAACGGAACGCCTTTCGCAGAGTGGGTCGAGGCTCAGAAAAATCTTGATGATATGGGACTTGCGGTAAATATCGACAAAACGGCAAGCGATTTCGTACTCGATCTTTCCAAAAAAGAGGGAAAATACGTTGCTGAAGTTCTTCTCGGTTCGACTGTAAACGCATATCTTGAACTTGTTTTTGCCGATAAAGTCTCTTCGGAAAAGAGCTATTCCAGAATCAGACTTCTTTCGTCGCAAAACATGACATCGGGAATAACCGTCAAAGACGATCTTACCCTTGTAAAATCCGATATCTCCGTGAAACTTAACGGAAATGCAGTCAAAGCTTCCGGTTATGCTGCAAAACTCAGGATTCAGGGAACTAATTCGAGTGAGATCTTCTGTCCGGCTGAAACTGCGGTCAGTGCATTCTTCAAGAAAGGCGAATACAAAAGCCCGACTCCTGAGCTTTTCCTTAACGAAGGTTTTGAAGCAAAGCACAAAATACCTCTCAAATGTCTCTATTTCGGTGAATAATTCATACATTTTTTCTAATTAGGAGGAATTATGAAACGTGTAGTTACTGTCCAGGATATTTCATGCCTCGGCAAATGTTCTCTTACCGTTGCACTGCCGGTAATTTCGGCGATGGGTGTTGAAACATGCGTTATTCCGACTGCGGTTCTTTCGACTCATACGGTTTTCAAAGGTTTTACTTTCCACGATCTGACTGGCGAAATCGCTCCGATTATGGAACACTGGAAAAAGGAAAAATTCCGTTTCGACGCGATATACACAGGTTATCTCGGCTCTTTCGAGCAGCTTGAACTTATGAAAAAGCTCATTGACGATTTCGGCGGAAAGGAGACTTTGGCGATAGTTGATCCGTGCATGGCGGATAACGGCAAGCTTTATCCCGGTTTTACTCAGGAATTTGCTTTTGCGATGGCGAAACTCTGTGCGAAAGCCGATATCGTCGTTCCGAATATGACTGAAGCAAGTTTCATGCTCGGTGTTCCGTATCGCGCTGGAGGCACTTACGATGAAACTTATCTCAAGAAAATACTTAAGGATATTGCTGCGCTGGGTGCAAAGAAAGTCGTTCTCAAAGGCGTCGAATTTCCCGAAGACCAGCCGTCGTTCAAAAATGTTGCAGGAAAGATCGGAATCGTTGCCTACGACGCTGAAAACGATGCTTTCTCAAGCTATTTCCACGAAAAAGTCGACCAGACTTTCCACGGAACGGGCGATATTTTCGCAAGCGTTTTTACCGGCGCTTATCTGAGAGGTTTTACTCTTGAAGAATCGTATTCTCTTGCTGCCGATTTCGTTGTCGAAGCTATCAAAGAGACGATGAGGCACGAAAATCGCAACTGGTACGGTGTCGATTTCGAAGCGGTTTTCCCGTATCTTATCAAGCGTTTGGAACGCTGATCTTATTATTTGGTTTCTTTTTCGGCGATTCTGCCGTTTCCTTTGAAAATCGAATTTTCGGGAACAAACCCGCGAACGCATGAAAGCGGGTAAACTACAGAATTTCTTCCGATTATTGTTCCTGGGTTAAGAACTGAATTGCAGCCGATTTCGGCATTGTCGCCAAGAATTGCAGAAAATTTGCGAAGTCCAGTTTCAAGTGTTTCGCCTTCGCAGTGTATTTTGACATTTCCCGGAATCGAGCGGACATTCGAAAGGATGACTCCGGCTCCGATGTGGGCGTGAAAACCTAAAACCGAGTCTCCGACATAGTTGAAGTGAGGTGTCTGCACTTTGTTGAAAAGAAAACTGTTTTTTATTTCGGTTGAATTACCGATTACCGAGTTGTTTCCGATTATCGCACTGCCGCGGATGAAGGCGCTCTGTCTGATTTCGACGTCATGTCCGATGATTGTCGGTCCTTTGATGAATGCAGTTTCGGCGATTTCAGTGTTTCTGCCGACCCAGACATTTTCCTTTATCATCGTGTAGTCGCTGCCGAGTGTCGGCCCTTTTTTCAGAATATACTCTTTGATGAGCGGCAGAATTTCGTGCGGATAATCACAACCCTCGAAAATATCTGCGAAATCGGTTTGCGTTAAATCCAAAAGTGCGTTGATTTTGATTTTTTCCATGATTCACCTACCCGAAAATTAAACTTGGAATCAATATAAAAAGGTTGAGGATGAGCTGTGCCGGAATGAGAAGATATTTGAAAGCTCCGGTTACTACCAGAACCATGATTATGATGAATCCGTATCTTTCAAGCGTGATGAAGATCCTGTCGTATTCGCGCGGCAGAAAACCGTTTAAAATCCTGCTCCCGTCAAGCGGCGGTATCGGAATGAGGTTGAAGAAGCACAGCAGAATGTTGAACATGAGCGAGATATAGAAAAAAGTTATAACGATCTCATTCGGGAAAAACCGGTATGCAGCAACGTAAAAAAAGGCGCTGATGAATGCTAGAATGAGATTGCTCAAAGGACCTGCCGCAGCTACGATCATCATGCCGCGTCTCATGCTTATGTGAGGATAAAAACGGTACGGATTGACGGGAACCGGTTTCGCTCCGCCGAAAAAAACTCCGGCTAAAAGGTAACTTAAAAGCGGAACAACGACCGACATCATCGGATCAATGTGGGCTATCGGGTTCAATGTGAGCCGGCCGGCGTCTTTGGCAGTCGAATCGCCGAGTTTCAGCGCCGCGAATCCGTGGGCGACTTCGTGGACAACCATAGAAAAGAGCAGGGGAATTATGCCGATTGCGATGTAAAATATTTTGTTTCTTACCATTTTGACCTCAACTGTTGTGTTTAAACCCTAATTTTTCAAGATTTTCGATGACTTCGCAAACCGGAAGTCCGATCACGTTCGAGTGGGAGCCGTTTATTGCTCTGACCATAAACGCCGCCTTGCCCTGAATTGCATAAGCTCCCGCTTTGTCGTAAGGCTCGTCGGTATCACAGTAAAAAGCGATTTCATCAGCCGAAAGTGTTTTGAACTCAACATCGGTGCTGACTGAAAAAACGGAAGTTTTTCCTTTGTAGAATATCGCGACACCGGTGCAGACCTGATGAGTTCTGCCGCTGAGTTCCGAGAGGATTCTTTCGGCGTCGGTTCTATTTTTCGGTTTGCCGATGACTTCGCTTTCCAAAGCGACGACGGTGTCTGCGGAAATAACCGGAATATCATAGTAATCACTTGAATTTACTACTGATTTTCCTTTTTGTTCAGCTAAAGATTCAACGATTTCGGTCGGTTTTAGCCCCTGTTGGATCTTTTCTTCGCAGCACGGTTTTACAACAATTGGTTCGAAGCCGGCATCTTTCAAAAGTTCAAACCTTCTCGGAGAGCCTGAAGCAAGCACTATTTTCATCATTTCTATCTCCAAATGCGGCCATGCCTTTTTCCCGTCTCCACTTTGGAGAGGGAATTAAGAGGTGAGGCCATCAAAAAAACGCGGGATTATACTTGAAAACGGAAGAAAAAACAGATTATTCTTGATTTTGCTATATTAAAAAAAATATTGACTTAAAAAGTAAATTCTAGTTATATGGTGCGCTTTTTTGGTGTTTCGTTGAAAATTACATATTGGAGGAAAATTTGAAAAGTCTGAAAGTTTTGTTCTCATTGTTTGTTGTTTTTATGACTTTTTCCGTTTTTGCAGGAACTGCATCGGTATTTCCGATGGCTGCGATAGAAGGCGACCGTCTTGCAGCTGACGATATCGATCTTTCGATTGAAGAGGTTATTGATGACGTAAAAGGGGCTGATGCAGCCATGTTTACTGATTCTCTCGGAACGAAAGCGAAAAAGGAACTTGCAAAATGCGGCGAAAATTTGGGCTGCCAGAAGAAATTCATATCCAAGGCAAAGAAAAAATCCGATTTTTACATTTTTTCCAAAATGAAATTCGTCAAAAAGAGCGGAAAAACGATAATTGAAACTTACCTTGTAGACAACGAAGGCGGAAACCTTGGAAAAGAGAAGGTAAATTTTGATAAAGGCGCTTCCACTGAAAAAATCGCTTCGAAACTTGTAAAAGTCTGGAGCAAGATGCTTGCATCAAATTCTGTTGCGAAAAGTAAACCTGAAGAGGAAGAAGAAGAGGATGAAGAACCTGTAAGACCTGCGAAAAAGTCTTACGGAAAAAATACTGATTCTGCGATAAAAGAGGCTCTTGAAGCTTATGCATCAGGTGATCTCAAAGCTGCCGACAAAGCTCTCGAAGGTGCTGCCGAAAGAGATGTTAAAGCTAAAGAACTCAAAAAGAACATTGCCGAAATAGCAAGGTTCGTTCAGAAGGCAAATGCATCAATCAAAGCTAAAAACTACGATGAGGCGATTCCTATAATCGCAAAGGCTGAGAATCTTGATGAAGCGATTCTCGAAATGGGCGCAAGTTCGAGATACCGCGTTTACAAGAAAGATTCCGTTGAAAGAGTTGTATATTCCGATCCGAGCGAAAAGGATATCCGCATGGTTGACACGATCCATTCGAGATTCGAAAAACAGCGCGAAAAACTCAGAAAGGAAAAAGCTAAAACTGTTTCGGAAACAGACACCTGGCTCAACACGAGAATTCTTGAGAGAGAAGCCAAAGTCAAAAAATACGATGAAGATTCGAAGACTGCCAAACAGCAGAAAGACACTGAATACAAAGAACTTTCGGAAAGAATCAAAGCGATGAAGTATCAGTGGGAGAAGGACGACAGCGAACTCGAGCAGAAAATCGTTGAACTTGAAAACAAGCTTACTCTTTTCGAGCAGAGAGAAAAAGGTGTCACGAAAGGTTCGAACGCTCTTTCGGCTCAGTATGAAAAGGAAATGGCGAAAGAGATGGCAGATACCGACAAAAAATACGGTGATATCCTTAAAAAGATGAAAGATGAAAAGGAAGCCCGCTACAAAAAGCAGGACGACGAAATCGAGGCCGGCAATAAAAAGACCGAAGCTGCTATTCTTGCTCTTGAAGCAAAGAAAAAAGCAAACAGCGACAAAATCTCCGAACTTGACAAGAAAATGACTGCAGAACAGGAAAAGTTCGATGATAACGAAAAGCAGATCATGGCCAAGAACGAAGAAATCAAAATGAAAAACGAGGACGAGGACAGAAAATACAAAGTCGAAGTCGAAAAAGAGTATCAGGCTAAGTTCGACGACCTCAACAAAAAACTTCAGGATTACGATGCTCAGGAATCGGAAGAGCGCGAAAAACTTAAAAAATACGACGCTGCTACTGAAGAATACATGTTCAAAAACGCAGAAGTAATGCAGAAGTATCAGGAAGAGATCGAAAAAGAGCGTGCTACGGTCGAAGCTGAATGTGCAAAGAATAAGGAGTCGGCTTCCGCAGATGCTGAGAAAGCTTACACCGAAGAACTTGAAAAGCTTAACAAGGAAAAGGCTGACATTGAGGCCAAGATCGCTGAAAAAGAGACTCCGGCTCTCAAAAAACAACTTGCCGCAGCTGAAAAGAAAATTTCGAAACACGAAGGCGGAAAAGATGCTTTTGTCGCTAAGAAAATGGCGGCTGTCGAGCAGGAATGCGAAAACAAGAGCATGGCAGTAGACATGAAACTTGCTCAGAAGAGCGACGAACTTAACAAGGACAACACGAAATATCAGAAGAACCAGCAGGCTGAAAAGAAAAAAGCCGAGGCAAATTTCAAAGCTTTCCAGCAGAGAAAAGATGCTTTCAGAAAGAATATCGACAGTCAGATTTCCGCTGCACAGAAAGAAAGAGACCGTAAACTTGAAGCACGCGAAAAAGAGAGAAGCAAACAGTCCGAAACATGGAACAAAGAGGCTGCAGCAAGACAGAAAGATCTTGAAAACAAGCAGAGATCAGACAAAAACGCGAAAGAACGTCTTGTTAAGGAAAACGAAGGCATTGATGCAAATATCGCTATAACAAATGCAAAATGGGCTGACAAGAGCGACGATATCAAGGTCAAAAACCAGACTGAAAACCAGAAATATGAGAAGACCTGGCAGGAAAAATACGACAAGACCGATGCTGAGTACAAAGAAAAGAAAGAAGCTATAGAAAACAAATACGCTCAGAAACAGGTTGCCGACAAAGACGCTCAGAAAGCTCAGAAAGAAAAATGGGAAGAGGAAGTTCAGAAACTGAACGAAGAGAAGCAGAGAAGAAAAGACGAGAGACAGGCTATTCTTGCGGCTGAGCAGGAAAAATGGAAAGAGAAGACTGCAAAATGGGAAGAGGAAGAGGCTCAGAGAAAGGAAGAGAAGGCTCAGTTCTCGAAAGATCTGAAAAAACTTGCTGCTGAAGACAAGAAAGATGCTCAGGCTAAAAAGAAAGAAGCCGATCAGAAATATGAAGAAGGTATGAAAGAGATCGACGAAAAAGAACTTGAGCAGGTTCGTGCTAAATTCAAAGAGGAATACAAAGTTGCTAAGTCGAGAGAAGTTGTTGACGTAAAAGGTTCTGAAGATATCTATAAACTTAAGGCGGATGCTTTTGCGAAGAGCGGTCTTTCAAAACTCAACGAAAAGGATCTTATCGGTGCAAGAAGAGCGTTCGCTGAGGCTCTCAGAATCGACAGAAACAACCAGATCGCGCTCAACGGCATGAATTCGATCAACGTTACGGCTAAATCGATGTACTGGGAAGCTTACGGAAAGAGAGAGACCGACAAAGCTAAGGCTAAAGAAATCTTCACGCTTCTCATCAAGACTTTGATGCCTTCAAACGAATTCTTCCTTAAGGCAAAAACCGCTCTCGAAGAGCTTGAATAAAAGAGGTGTGAAATGCAGAACACAGTAGCTCCTGTAATAATCAAAGGGCAGTACAAAGGCGGGCTTCGCAATGAAATGACCCACCTTAAATCGAACAACACCATTATGACTGATGCTCCGACCGACAACCACGGCAAAGGTGAAGCTTTTTCACCGACTGACCTCGTCTGCGGAGCACTTGCTGCGTGCATGATGACGATCATGGGAATTACCGCGCAGACTCACGAATTCGATATCGACGGAACTACTTACGAAATCAAAAAGACGATGGCTACTGATCCGCGCCGCATCGGACAGATCGACATCACAGTCAACTTTCCGAAGCACGATTATACCGACAAACAGAAGGCTATGCTTAAGGCTGCAGCAGACACCTGCCCGGTAGCAAAGACGCTCGGCTCTGAAGTCGTTATAAATCTTACCTTGAATTTCTAATAATTTTCTTAAAATCAACATAGGTCAACTGTCAGTTCAGATAATCCGCCAACACTCAGCCAAAAAGCCGTCATTCTGAGTGCAACGAAGAATCCATGGATCTTTCGTGATGCTCAAGATGACGTATAATCGTGTTGAAATAAGAACTGGAAAGTTATTCTTGTTTGTTGCCGAGATTTCCTTCAGCCCAGTGTTTGCGGCAGAGTGCGACGTAGCTTTCATTGCCGCCGAGCATGACCTGTTCGCCCTCTTTGACCACTTTGCCGTCAACGACTCTGGCGTTCATGATCGCTTTTTTTGAGCACCAGCAGACGGTTTTGATCTCTTCGATCGTGTCTGCCATGGCAAGAAGGCGTTCGCTTCCGGGGAAAAGATTGCCTGCAAAATCGGCGCGCAGACCATAAGCGATGACCGGAATATTGAGTTCATCGACTACGCGGCATAGCTGCATGACCTGTTTTGCTGTGAGAAACTGCGCTTCGTCTATTATCACGCAGTCGATTTTTGTTGAGTCGTTCATTATGCTGACAGTTTCAAATGCATCGTCGTTTGGGCTTAAAATATATGCCTTTTTTGCGAGACCGACTCTGCTTTTTACGATGTCAATGCCGTCGCGCGTGTCAATTGAAGGCTTGAAAATGACGGCGTTCTGATTTCTTTCGAAGTAGTTGTATTCGACCATGAGGGCGTTTGAAGTTTTGCTTGCCCCCATTGCACCGTATCTGAAGTAAAGTTTAGCCATAGATCAGCCTTTTGATCAGTCGATAGTGTTCCATTCCAAAGGTTCGAGTTTATAGCATTTACCGTTTTCGACTTCTATGTAGACGCCGTTTTCCTCATCAATCAGGAGTTCGTAAAAAACGATGGCTGTCGTATCGATTTTCAATTTCATGTAGTCGTCTGCATCGACATCTTCAATGTGGATTGAACCGCTTTTTGCGATGTAATTCTTTTTAAACCACCACATACTTGCATCAAAGTCATTGTATAGGAAAACAAGGGTGCCGTTTTCAGCATTCGGATCGAGATTTTCCAGAGAAATAGTTTCGCCTTTGAGTTCGGTGACGTTTTTGGAGAACTTTGCCTCGATGAAAAACAGAGGCGGCGTCTCATCTTCATAAGTTTCCGAATCATAAAGCCAGATATCGATTTCATTGTCGTCCATCTTGCGGACATCTTTCGATTTGTAAACAATTGTTTCGCAGTTGCTGTCGTCTATAACATCGTTGTTACCGGTGTCGGTGTTGTCCGTATCATCTGTAGTATCGCCTGTATCGGTTACTTCCTCATCATTAGTCGTATCGCTGTCATCAGGCAGACCTGGCGTGTTGTTTTCTTCATCGTTTGAGGAATCGGTGTCGGTTTTCTCTTCATCTGTTGCTGAATCGCCGGTGTCGCTGTCGGAATCGGTAACGGTGTCGCCTGTGTCGGTTTCGTCATTACTGTCGCCGCAGGAAACAAAAATCATCATTGACAAAACCAAAAGTGAAATTTCGAAAAACTTTTTCATAAGAGCCTCCCAAAAAAATTGAACAAATAAAACCGCCCCATTATACGGATATTGCGAAAAAAAACCAGATTGAGGGAGTTTCCGTTATTTTGCTTGAAAAAAACGATAAAAATGTAAGTTTTTCGGATTGACAAATGCAAAGTCGAAATTATATTAGCGCCGGTGAATTTATTGTTTTTTAGGAGTTTTTAAAATGACACACAGAATATACTTCGACAACAGCGCAACAACGCCGGTCAGACGTGAAGTCGTCGATGCGATCATGCCGTTTCTTACGGAACTCGGCGGCAATCCTTCAAGCAGACACTATGAAGGCAGAATCGTCAGGACTGCAGTGGAAGAGGCAAGGGCTAAAGTTGCTGCTGCCATCAATGCAGATCCGTCTGAGATCTACTTCAATTCATGTGCAAGCGAAGGCAACAACACCGTTCTTCGCGGCTACATGATGGGACTTGGCAAAAACGCGGCGAAAAACCACATCATCACGACTGCGGTTGAGCATCCGAGCATTTTCAACACCGCTGCGGCACTTGAAAAAGAGGGCTTCGAGGTTACTTATCTTCCCGTTGACGAGAAGGGAAACCTCAATCTTGACGATCTCCGCAAAGCGATAAAGGAAAACACCGGCCTTATTTCGACTATGTTTGTAAACAACGAGATCGGAAATATCTATCCGGTCGAAGAAATCGGAAAAATTGCCCATGAGCACAACATTCTTTTCCATGTCGACGCGGTTCAGGCTGTCGGCAAAATCCATGTCGACGTCAAAAAAATCGGCTGTGACTTTCTGACGGTTTCAGCGCATAAATTCTACGGTCTCAAAGGTGTCGGCGCACTTTTTGTAAAACGCGGAAGAGTGCTCAAAAACCTTCTTACCGGCGGTCATCAGGAAAAGGGAAAACGCCCGGGAACGGAAAATGTTGTCGGCATAATCGGCATGGGAAAGGCGATAGAACTTGCTGTTGCAGAACTTGACGACGAAGCAAAAAGAGTTGCGGCTTTAAGAGACCGCCTCGAAAAGCGGGTTCTTGAAGAAATTCCTTTCACGAGAGTTGTCGGAGATCCTTCACACAGAGTTCCTACCCTTTCAAACATTTCGTTCAGATTTGTTGAAGGCGAGGGGATTCTGCTCAAACTCGACACCGAAGGAATCGCGGTTTCAACCGGTTCGGCGTGTTCTTCGAGCGACCTCAAGGCAAGCCACGTCATCACCGCTATGCACGGAGACCCGGAAGAGGCTCATTCGAGCATCCGTTTTTCGCTTGGAAAATATTCGACAATTGAAGATGTTGACTACACTGTCGAAACTTTGAAAAATACAATTTCGCTGCTTCGCAGTTTTTCACCGATTTACGATGAATTCGTTAACAAAAACAAACACTAAGATAGGAGAAAATCATGAATTACACAGAAAAAGTTATGGATCATTTCCTTCATCCGCGCAATGTCGGCAAAATCGAAAATCCCAATGCTGTTGCCGAGGTCGGAAACGCTCAGTGCGGCGATATCATCAAACTCTTTTTGCGCATCAATCCTGAAGGTATAATCGAAGACATTTCTTTCGAAACTTTCGGCTGCGGCGCTGCGATCGCGACTTCTTCAATGACGACCGAAATGGTCAAGGGAAAGCACATCGACGAAGCTCTTCTCGTTACAAGAGACGTCGTTGCAGAAGAGTTGGGCGGTCTTCCCGCAAGCAAAATGCACTGCTCGAACCTTGCTTCGGAAGCTCTGCACAAAGCAATCAACGAATACAAGGCGAAGTACAATCTCAAATAGCAAAAGTTCTTTATGGATCTTTTGAAAAAAATCTCTTTTTTATTTGTTTTTTTCACATTTGTTTTTCCTCTTTACGCTTTTGATGTCGACGAACTTCTTGACGGTGACGGTCTGTCGAGCGGTTTTACCCATTTTTTAAGAATCGGGATAAAAACCGACGTCGTGTCATTTTCACTCGAAGGTGATGCCGGAATTTTTGATAAAAAGGAACGTGCCGTAGGAGAAATTCAGGGGCATGTGACTGTTTCGGCACTGCAGGGCGGAATAAAGGTCGGCAGCAAAGTTTTCAATGAGAATATGCTGAAATTCACTTCGGAACTCATTCCGCTCAAATTCGAAGGGAGAATGTTCAGAGGCGAGATCGAAGTCCACCTTAAAAACTCAAAACTTATCGTTGTCAACAAGCTCGATATCGAAGATTACGTCAAAGGAGTAATCAACAAAGAGGCGATTCCGTCATGGCCGGTTGAAGCGAAGAAAACGCAGGCGGTTTTAGCGAGAACTTTCGCGGTTTATCAGAAAATGTTCAACCCGAGAAGCGAATTTTTTGACCTCGCGCCGACAGTTTTAGATCAGGTCTATGACGGACTCGGAAAAGAGGATGTCACTTCGGTCGAAGCGGTCAATGCGACAAGAGGCGAGGTTATAACTCTTGGCAACGATCCTGCAAAAATTTACTTCCATTCGACCTGCGGAGGAACGATTTCGAGTTCGGCTGAAATCTGGAAAAAAGATGAACCGCATTTGCAGGAGTTGCATTGTCCTTACTGCACAAAGTCGTCGCTTTACCGCTGGAAAAGAAACCTCAAAGCAACCGATATCGCAAAAAAATTGGGTGTGAAATCGGTGAAGTCGATTTCAACCGTGCGCGGAAAAACGAGAGTCGATTCGGTAGTCGTTGACGGTAAAAAAATTCCGGTCAACAAATTCCGTGAGCTTGTCGGTTTTTCGGTAATCTGGTCGAACGATTTCACGGTCGCCAAAAGCGGCGCGAACTTCGTTTTTTCAGGCAAAGGCGCCGGACACGGAGTAGGAGTCTGCCAGTGGGGCATGGCGGGAATGGCTGCTCAGGGGAAAAATCACTACGAAATCCTGAAATTCTATCTCAAAGGAATTGAAATCAGAAAAATGTATTAGCCGCCGTCTTGCCTTTTTTAAGCTTTCTCTTAAAATCGTCCGGTTTTTGATTTTTGTTAATCAGAGGGAGTTTCAAATGAAAAAAGTTTTAACTATTTCAGTTTTTGCTGCTTGTCTCGTTTCGTTCGCTTCGTGCGGAAGCAGCGGTGAGGGCGGCGGTGAAAGTTTTTACGGTCCACAGTGCGGCAACGGCAAAATCGAATCCGGTGAAGTGTGTGACGGTGATGTAACCTGCGGTGAAGCGGGACATTTCTGGCCGGAAGGCAAAGCAACCTGCAATTCTGACTGTTCCGCTTACGATACCAGCAAATGTGTAGCTAGAGATCCTAGCGATAAATGCGGAAACGGACAGATTGACAGCGGCGAATCTTGTGAACAGGGCGACACGAAGCCGTGTTCAGAGCTTTCAGACAACTTTACTCAGGGCGATGCAAAGTGCAAAAGAGACTGCCGCGGATGGAATCCGGAAGATTGTTCTAACGGCGGAAAGGTCAAACCGTGTTCTCTGATTCTTGAATGCGTACTGAAATGCGCCGATTCTTCCTGCGAAACTGCCTGCAAAGAGGCCGGAACAGATCAGGGTGCTGCTCTTTATGCAGATCTTGAAACATGTGCGGCTGCATGCGGCGGCGTTGCTGACGAAGATTGCCTCATAAAAACATGCTACAATGAATATTATGCATGCAATCCTAATAAAAAATGCGGAAACAAGGTGCTTGACGAAGGCGAATTGTGCGAAAAGAAAGATACCAAGCCCTGCCAGGAACTCAACACTGATAGTAAGCAGTATCAGCCGGTAAACGAAGCTGTCTGCAACTCTTCATGCACAGGTTGGGATACATTTTCCTGTGTTGATATCAATGCTCTCACCTGCTATCAGGTTTTCGAATGTGTTCAGGAGTGCAGCGATTCAGAGTGTGAAGCAGCCTGCATTTCAAAAACCTGGACAGAAGCAAAGAGTATATACGATACGATGATGGCTTGTCTCGACAAGAACTGTCCGGTAATCACCGACGAGTGCATGAACGAGTTCTGCAAATTCCAGACTGATTCATGTAAAACTCATCTGACCTGCGGAAACGGCATCGTTGATAAACAGTATGAAGTTTGTGATACCAAAGATGAAAATGCAGGATTTATAGATTGCGGCGAAATAAAGGATGAAAAAGGCGAATCTATGTATGAAGCTGGAACCGGAACAGCTTTCTGCGGACCAAAGTGCACCACATTTGAGACTGATTTGTGTTACAGATTCTGCAGCTGTGCTGAAGTTCAGAAGTGCATAGAGCAGGAGTGCGGCGGTTATCCGAAAAGCAACGCCGAAAATACCGATGAAAAGATTGCCTGCATGGAAACATGCGAAAGCTGGGGAACTTATGTAGGAAAAGGCGATACGGCAGGTTACCGTAGATATATGGAAGCTTGTTCCGACAGTAACGGAGCTTCAGCTTGGGATTCAGATACATGCCGTCAGCAGGTAAGTGCAGACTGCAGTGATACCGATACAAACGATCCCAGATGTCCTTACTAAAATAAAATCCAATATTTCTGAACTCAGTTCCCGCATTTGACAATTAACTTCTTTTTTAACCTTGCCATTTTTCCGAAAATCTTTAAAATTTTGTGCGTTTTTTTGAAAGGATTGTTTTTTTACGGAGATAAAAATGAAAAAGGTCCTGTTTTTAATTGTTTTAACGGCTATGTTTCTGGTTGTTTCGTGCGGCGGAGACAAGAAAACGGAAAATCCAGATGCAGATGAAACCGTTACGGATGAAGATTCTGCCGATGCCGAAGAGACCGGAGACAACGATCATCCGGGTGATACCGAAGTTTCAGACACGACTTCGGATACTTCCGATTCAACAGACGATTCTGCGGATTCCTCCACGGATGACACGGATTCTGCAACGGATACAACGACTCCCGACGATGATTCAGCTACTTCTGAACAAGGCAGGAAACAGGGCGAACTTTACGGCGAATGTTATCCGAACAATACCTGCAACGAAGGACTTATCTGTGATATCGAAAACAATATCTGCATCAAAGATCCCGACGCCCAAAATGATGACGACACGGATACACCTGATGAAACAACAGGTGGTGATAGCGATACAACGCCTGAAGATGCAGATCCAATTGAAAATTCTGATGAGATTAACGATCCTGTCGATCAAGACCAAAATCAGGAAGAATCGGATGATAATAACGATTACGATAATCCTGAAAATCCAGACAACGATGCCGATTCCGGAGATTCGACTTTGGATGATGACAGCGATGCTGCGGATTCAGAACCAGACCATGATTCAGACAATCCTGAAATTATCGACAATGATGCAGACGCCATTATTTTCGACCCGTGCGACTCTGATCCGTGTTCTGGAATCACATATTCTACCGGATTGTGTACAATGACCGATGAAGGTTATACATGCGGCTGCCTTGAACATTATTCATGGAACGGTTCTGTGTGCAAAGCCGTTTCAATAGAAGATGTCGATTGCATAGGCAAGCCCGAAAACGCTGTCTGGAACACTGTTGACAAAATCCGTCAGACTTGGGACGGTGAAGAGTGGTATCCTTCAAACGAAGCTGTTTACAACACGAATCCGAGCGATAAAGAGTGCCGTTTTATATGCGACACTGACTTCACGTGGAATGGAACAGAGTGCGAGAGCACTGTAAGCAATTATTTGCCACTCGGCAATATCTGCACTGGAGAGACGTTGTGCTACAACGCATCATCGTCAATTACATGTCCGACCTTATCAACTGCTAATTTTTACGGACAGGATGCGCAATACACAAGTAAATGCACGGCACAGAGTTTTTCATCTTCATGGAATGTAGTCGTAGACAACAATACAGGACTTACTTGGGAAAAATCACCGTCGCCAGACAACTACACTTGGTATGAATCAATCAACAATGCAACCAACCACTGCTCCGAATTGAACAAATCAAATTACGGCGGAATCAACAGCTGGCGTATTCCGAATCCGATGGAGTTGTTGACTATTGTTGATAACAGTTATCGTCAGGCAACGAACTCGAATTTTACAGGAATGCCGTGGTCCTCTTATTTATGGACATCGCAGGAAAATAAAAGCAATACAGGTTATGCTTATATATTTTCTCCGAGTAGTGGATATTATTATATGGATACAGCATCGTCTACTTCTTATTGTAAAAAGAGCCAAACTCATCATATCCTTTGTGTAAGTGGTAACGAAATGCAACCTGCGACATCTGCTGATTTTACGAGGCAGACGATAAACGGAAAAGTTGTTGTTACCGATTCAAAGACAGGTCTTATGTGGCAGAAGGAGTATGCAACAGACAAAACATGGCAGCAGGCTCTTGCATATTGTCAGAGCTTGAATGGTGAGAGTTACGGTGGCTATTCTGATTGGCGTCTGCCCAATAAGAACGAACTGGCATCACTCTTGGATCCCGGCAAATCCAAAGCTCCCTATTCGAACTTCCCGGATATGCCGAGCAATAATTTTTGGTCTTCATCTACAGGTGTTACCTATGCAAACTACGCTTGGCTCGTAAGATTCAATATCGGCGATCTGACCTACACCGATAAGACTAGCTCCAATAATGCCCGCTGTGTCCGCAACGCTGATTAGCGCACTGTTTCAAAACACAACTTCTTGATTCTTCAGCACGAGTTCCAGCATTTCCCGGGGAGTGACCACAAAACACTGTTCCGGAAAATGTTTTATGTTGCCTGTCACGAGGTATGTTTCGTCAGATTTTCTGTTTTCCATAGTTATTTCGTAAAAAACTCGGTCTTTCGGATCAGGGAAATTCAAATCAAGGGTTTCAGCTTTTATCGATAGGCCCAATTCTTCAATATTGCCGACAAAATCCTCAATTATCTGCTTGCTCAGATTGAATTTCGGTCTGCTTAAAACTTCGCGGTATTCATTAAGTATTTCGTCATTAAAAACGGGTGTGATGATGCCGTCGAACACGAGTTCCAGAATGTTTCCCGGAAGAGACTGCCATTTCAGCATTGCCGAAACGACGACATTCGTATCTATCACGGCGTAATAATGCATCTACTTCCGCGCCTCTGCGATTTCTGCATTGATCTCGTCAAGAGTCATTTCACTGTTTCCGTTCTGTTCGGCAATCCTGCTTGCAGCTTTCATTGCGGCAAGACCGCGGCTTTCTTCCAGTTTCATCGAAAAAGGAATCCCGTTTTCGCGCACCAGTCTGGTTACGCACATTCTCAAATAAGTCGGAAGATCAATTCCCAGCTGCTCGCACACAACAAGTGCCTGTGCTTTTGTGGAATCTTCCATTCTGAACTGAACAAACGATGTCGACATTTTTACCTCCATAAAAATTCGCTTGTTCATTATATCACAAATGCAATCAAATGCAATCAATAAATTTCAAATAATTGCAAAAATTGTGATTTTGTCTGCAAAACACAACTTTGTCTTCCGTATTTAAAGATCTAAAAACAAATTTTTACAAACTAAAATATTATTTTTATGAATATTGTCAACTTAAAAACTTATTTTATTGACAAAAATGCTCTAAGATTTTATTCGAAATGCTCGTCTGCTTGATTTAAAAGCCCGTTTTTGTAAAATTTGACGTTTGTTTTTGAGGGCGGAAAAATGAAAAAACTAATAATTTCAATGTTTTTATTGTTTCCTATCTTGTTCCTTCAAGCTGAAGAACAGAAAGATGTCGTTTTGCGGATGACGGAAGACGAACTCAAGGCTTGTTACGAAAACAAGGAAAAAACGGAACAGCGGTTTCTGATAAAAAAAGACTATGTAGGTCACATGGGGTTTATAGACGGCTGCGGTCGAGTTGTCATTGAACCGGTTTATTATTCCGCGCTTGAATTCAGTGAAGGCCTTGCCCGTGTCAAAAAAGACGGCAAATTCGGATTTATAGACAAGTCCGGTAAAGTCGTAATCAATTTTTATCTCGATTTCGCGTGGTTTTTTCATGAAGGGAAGGCTCTCGTTGAAATACACGGAGACAAAGAAGAGAAATTTTATATTGACAAAGAGAATAAAAGATACCCCGTAAGAAACGAGGAAAATCCTACAGAAAAAGTCGTGAGATTCAGAAAACATTATGACAATTTGATTTATGAAGAGAAAACATATAGCGGTCTTGCCTTCGGTGGTTATGCTGAATGGAAAAAACAGTTTTATACCGACTATTCCGGTCAGAAACTCAGTGTTATCAGTGTTTTAAAAGATGAACTCATCGACAGTTGCAAAAATACAAAACTGCTGGAAAATGAGGGGGATATAACTTTTTTAAAAAACGGCAATGTGTTAAAAACATTAAAAAATACTGCTGTTTACAGTTTGCCGATATGCCAGGACAGGTTGACTGGAATAGTGTGGCTTAAGAAAAACAAAAACAATTCTTTTCTCGAATATTTTATGCAAGCAGGCAGAGATTTTTTCCATATAAGTGAAGAAACTCTGTTTATTTACAACTTGGACGGAATCAAAATCGCCGGATTTGAAAACGACTATATCATAAGAAAAATCGAATACTTGGATGAAAATAGCATCAAAGTTAGTTTTTATGACGGCAGAGAACCTGAATTTTTTGACCTGACTGGAAAACAGAGACACGTTGAAGATGTTGAAGAAAAACCTTTCTGGCTTCCCGGAATCAAGTGCGATTTTATTTGTGAGGCGGAAAGAAAAGGCAAAAAACTGAGTCTTGAGGATAGAACTAAATATAAAATTTGTCCGAAAACCGGATACGAATACAGGGATAAAAGAATCGACGGAAAATTTGTCCGCGAAATCTATAATACAAAAACAGGTGAAACGATAATAACAATAGGTGCTTATGCATCTCTCAGAAATTATGAAAGCTTGGAAGGAGGATGCCTTTCAGTTATCGAAACACCGGAAAATATCTACTATCTTAACGATGATTACAAAGTTTTCTGGAGCGGACGACGATAGATTTTAATCAATTCAATATCAAATCTTTCTGGCTAAGAAGCTTGTCCACAACAGGATAAACCATTGTTGCATCTTCGAATCTGTTTATGGCGCACACTTTTTTGCCCGCGTCCTTGCTTGATGCGCCGCAGTGAAACGCTTTTTCTGTTGCCGTTTTGTAATCTATGATGATAAATCTGTCGTGACAGTCGGGATTCGGTTTGATTGAAAGAGTCGGATACTGAGAATTGAAATCATTCACTACAGAAGCTGTCAAATATCCTTTTCTGCCGTATCCGTTCTGCGTAAAAAGAATAACCTGCACGCCAGATTTTTTATGTTTCAGAAGGTCAAGAGTCTTGATATCGACATAGTTGTCAATCACAAAAATGCTTTTTTCAGCAAGGCTGTAAATATCGGTGTAAGCGACATCGGCTTCAAATTTCTGCCCTTTGTAGATGACAAAATTCTTAAAATCAGCATGGTGCACGAAATTTTCATTGATTTTGTCTATGTTTTCGCAGATTTTCTTGATCTCAGAATCATTCTTTTTCTGTTTTTCCGCAATAGTCAGCACCGAATTTGAAAGCAGCTGCATTTCGTTCCTTGTTACAAATTGCAGATTTTCCTGAACATAGTGTTTGAGTTCGCGGAAAGCGCGCATGATAAAAATGCTCTGCTGTTCCGCCAGTTCGCCGCGCAGAACCGTTGCAAGCATATATATTCCCTGTTCCGTAAAGGCGTAAGGCAGTTTTCGAACACCGCCTTCCTGCCCTGAAAATAATGTCTCTTTCCGTGAAGTCACAAATTGTGACTTCACCAAATTCTTGCCCTCTCTTGAAGTCGCATTTTGCGAAATCAAGATTCCTGTTTCCCGTGAAGTCGCAATTTGCGACTTCACCAAATCATTGTTCTCACTTGAAGTCACAATTTGTGACTTCAAGATTTCAACTTCATATTTTGTCAGTTGGAACATAAAATCATCCGGAAATCTGGAAATGTTGCGTTTGACCTGCTGATTAAGCCTTTTTACTTCATATCCGTAAATTTCAGCCAGATCAAAATCAAGCATTACAGGAAGCCCGCGAATTGTGTAAATTCTCGACTGCAAATCGTTTTCACTATGAATCGCAATGCCGTTTTTCATATTTCTTACCGTACAAAATTGTAACAGAATATAAATAGACTTTTATTGTTTGAAAGTCAATAAAACTTTATTATATGATAAAAATTTTTAGAGATTTGTGTAGATGAAATTGAAAATGGTGATTTATTCTACACCGAGCATTTTAAGGAAGAAACCGATTTCCATTGCAGATTCTTTGATACGTGCCTGAGTCGATTTGCCCTGGCCATGGCCCGCTTTGGTCTCGACCCAGAGGAATATCGGATTGTTTGATTTGTTTTCGTACTGGAGTGCTGCAGCCATCTTCTTTGCGTGCATCGGGTGAACGCGGGAATCGTGTTCGCCTGCTGTGAGAAGGACTGCCGGGAATTTGCCGTCTTTTGCGATATTCTGATAAGGCGAATATTTGAGGATATATTCAAACTGCTCTTTGTCGTCGCTTGAGCCGTACTCGCTTACCCAGTATCTTCCGATGAGGAATTTGTGGAAACGGAGCATGTCAAGCAGAGGAACTGCGACTACTGCCGCTTTGAAAAGGTTGCCGAACTGCGTGACCATAGCGCCGGTGAGAAGTCCGCCGTTGCTGCCGCCCCAGATAGCGAGTTTTTCGGGGTTCGTGTATTTTTCATCGGCGAGATATTTCATCGCGTATGCGAAATCGTCGAAAGTATTCTGTTTTTTGTCGAGCATTCCCGCTCTGTGCCACTTTTCGCCGTATTCACCGCCGCCGCGGATGTTTGCTATCGCCATGATGCCGCCCGTTTCAATCCAGACTGCATTAACTGCCGAGAAATACATCGGGTAGTTTACGTTGAAACCGCCGTAACCGCGAAGGAAAGTGTGGTTCTTGCCGTTTTTCTGCAAACCTTTCTTGTAAATTATGAACATCGGGATTTTTGTGCCGTCTTTTGAGGTGTAGAAGACCTGCTCTGTCACGATATCGTCAGTTTTTACCGGAACTTTTGCCTGCCAGAGCTGTTTCATACCAGCTTCTTCGGTGTATTCGTAGATCGCCGGCGGGAAAGCGAACGAAGAGAACGCGACATATATTTCTTTGTTGACAGGATCTGAGATGAATTCCGCGCTTCCGAGAGCGGGAAGGGGAATCTCACGCTCGTTTTTGCCGTCAAGGTCGTAAATGCTGAGCTTGCTTGCGACATCGTGCATTTTTGAAGTTACTATTCTGCCGTTTGAAATTGAGAAAAATTCAATGACATCTTTCTCGTGCTCGGGAACAGCCGTCGTCCATTCGAGCGTTTCGCAGTTTATTTTCTCGATCTTCCAGTTGAGGGCACCGTCTTTGTCGGTTTTGAGGAAAGCGTATCCGCCGTAGACTTCGCCTTCGTAAATGTTGTCAAAGTTGTCAACGACTTTTTTTGTTTCTTTCGTTTTTGTGTTGTAGAGCGCGAGAGTCGCTTTTCCGCTTGAGCCCTGATATTCGGTGATAAGGAGCCAGAGTCCTTTTTCGTCGAGTGAACTGACGATGATTCCTTCTTTTATCGAGCTTTTCGCGATGATTTCGTCATTTTCGGCGTCAGTGCCGATTTTGTGGAAGCGGATGCTCTGTTCGGTGTCGATTTCTCCTGCGTGGTTGCCGTCGAGTTTCCTCGTGTAGTAGAAACCGCTCTCATCTGGAAGCCAGCCGACTGAAGCATAGCGGCAGCCGTCGATCGGTTTGTCCGCTTCTGCGCCCGAATCGGTATCGAGAAGGTGAAGGACAGACTGTTCCGAGCCGTTTTCGCTGAGGCCGTAAGCAATGTATTTGCCGTTTGGAGAAGCGTACCACCAGTCCATTGCGGTCGTTCCGTTTTTATCAATCGTGTTCGGGTTGATAAGTTCTTTTTTCGTTCCGTCGGCGAGTTGCATCATAAGAACAGGCTGGTTCTGCAGACCTGTCTGATAGCGGAAAAACAGCTTGTCTCCGCGTTTTACCGGCGGCAGCATCTTGTCGTAATTCCACACTTCGCCGAGTCTTTTTTCTATTTTCGGAGTCTGTGCCCACGAAAAAATCGTCTTTTCGGTGAGCTCGTTCTGAGCCGCAGTCCACTTCTGAACATCCTCAGAATCGTTGTTTTCAAGATGACGGTAGTAGTCTTCGACTTTCGTGCCGAAATAGTCGTCGGTTACGAGTTCACGCTTTGTTTCGGGGTAGTTCCACACAGTTTTTTCCTCTTTTGCGGGTGCTTTCTCCTTTTTTGTGCAACCAGCTAAAATTGCCAGTAAAATCAATGCGATAAGTGAGATTTTTTTCATGATTCCTCCTTAGAAAACCTCACCCCTTTTATTTTCCTCTCCACTGTGGAGAGGGGGTAGAGATGAGGTCAAAATCGCGGAATTGTATTGGGAAAATTGAAAAGTGCAAAATTTTAGGAGTGTGTAAAAAAATCAGTTTTTATAAAGAAATTTGAGATTAATTATTCGGGATCGCAGGGAGGGAATGTAGTGGAAATATCATCCATATCGTAATCAAGAGTTGCCTTGGGGCTGTAAAGTTCAGCTTCGCCTGAAACGGTGATTGTCGTTGCCGCGTTCGGAGTCCAGTCGCTGCTCATTGCCGAAATATTGACAGTACCCATTCCGAAAGCGTGGTAGCAGACTCTGTTGCCGTCATTGTCGTATTCGCTGACGAAAATTCTTGCGCCTGTTTCCCATTCGCCGAGCCACAAGTTAAATTCTCCAGGTGCTGTGGCTGTTGTTACAAATTCGACAACAGGATTTTGTCTTGTATTGTCTTTGTATTTTGATTGAACAAGCAGGACGTTGTCATCACCGGTATCTTCGAATACTCCTATTGTTGCGTAGGATATGGTTGTGACACCCGTACTCGAATCAACGATATTCGTGTTGTTGTTTCCGAATGTTCCGGTTACAAAAGGCCCATTCAATATGTGGTCGTTGGAGAGCGATGTCGCATCTTTTCCATGGAGATAGTTGAAGGTGCCGTTGATCTGTACATGACCGTAAGGCATTTTGTAATTGGGATCAGGATTCATTCCGCAGGTCTTCATCTCTTCCTGACATTTTTCCCAGTAGCAGTAAATATCTCCTTCACAGTTGTTTTGATTGCCGCATTCAAATATCTCTTCATACTGTGTTTTTGCAACGGCGGAGCTGTTAATGTAACAGTTGCCTGTACAGTTGGAGTCGTCGTTACATTCTTGTATGCAGTTCATAATATTTTTGCAAGTCTCGTTGTCAGTTTCGTTTTTAGCGGTTACTGTTTTGGATACGATCCTGATGCATGCTCCGTTTTCTACAGGTGTCGAGTTGTAGTTCTCATCTAACCTCGTTTCAACGAGTTTTGCCGAAATTGTCGCTTTAAGTCCGTAGTTGGATGAATTGTAATTGCTGACTTTGATTGTTCCGCTTTCCTGGAAATAATATTTCGGGTCTGCGTTTTCGTAGTCTTGTGATAAGATCAGACAATCTTTACAGTTTGCATAGTTGCTGTTTTCTTCCGAAGAAAGGTCATATTCTATGTTCTCGATGTTGTTTCGGCGAAATTCAATGAATAACAAATCATAAAGCGACGCATCGCCCAAAGCGGTGGTTACCTGTCCGACGTAAAAACCTTTCTTATGAACGTAAAAGTTGGGATTAAGCTTAATTATTGTGCATCCTTCCGGATCAACAGTGTCTGTGTCTGAGTCATCATCATCATCGCTTTGTGAATCGCTTGAATCGTCGGTGGAATCAGATGAATCGGCATCGTCATCATTCTGCGAATCAGTCGAATCGGAAGTGTCCGTTGAATCGCTTGAATCGTCGGCGGAATCAGATGAATCGGCATCGTCATCATTCTGCGAATCAGTCGAATCGGAAGTGTCCGTTGAATCTGTTGAATCAGCCGTATCAGTTGAGTCTGAGGTGTCAGTCGAGTCTGAAGTGTCGGTTGAATCAGGGTTTTCAGTGTCTGTTTTGTCTGTGTCAGGATTGTCAGTGTCTGTTTTGTCTGTGTCTGTTTTGTCAGTGTCGGTGGTGTCAGTGTCAGGCAGGTCGATTTTGCCGTTTGCATCATCGCAGCCTGCGAAAATGAAAAGTGCAAAAATTACAAAAATCAACGAAAGTTTTTTCATAACTATACCTCAAATAAATTAGCAAAAAACAAATAATTTTAGTGAAAAATCGGAAAAAAGCAACCCGTTTGTTGCAAAAGGCCTGTTTTTTGACATTTTTCATCGAGAGTTTATAAATAACGGTTTTAATTTTTTGACAGAGGAGATGAAGATGAAAAAATTGCTTGACACCGTTTTATTGCTGGCTCTTCCCGCTTCGGGAAAGTCGGAAGTCCGCAGATTTATGGAACATCTTACCAAAAAACAGTGCGAAAACGACATGCACATGGGCGAGACGCTTCAGCTTGACGATTATCCTTACGTTCACTTCATGCACAGAATCGACGACGAGCTCAGTAAGCTCGGCTGGCACTATATTTTCTACAAAGGTGCAACCCGTCCTTTCAAAGATCCGATGGAGTGGTCGACTCTGATCGAACTTCTCAACGAAGATTACGAAGACCTTGTAAATTCCAATATCATCAATGTTCCGTCAGCCGCTCAGTGGCTTTTTGAGAGAATGGATAACATTCGCGAAAAGCTCGATCTGGGGCGTGAATTCGGAAAAATTCCTTGGGATATAAGAATCGCGGCAGGAAAGGCGATAGAAGCAGAAGTTGCTGAATTCCTTAAAGAAAAGAATGCAACGGCTGCAGCTGACAAAAAGAATAAAACTATCGTCATCGAGCTTGCACGCGGCGGTGCAAACGGCGCAAAAATGCCTCTTACTCCTCCGCAGGGATACGCATCAGCTTTTGAGATGTTCTCAGAGCACATCCTCAACAGAGCTTCGATACTTTACGTCTGGGTAACGCCCGAAGAGAGCAGAAGAAAGAACTACGAACGCGCGAAACCGAACGGCGAAAGCTCGATACTCAACCACGGCGTTCCGCTTGAAGTTATGCTCGGCGAATACGGCTGCGACGATATGGCTTACCTCATCGAAACGAGTGACAAGCCCAACACCGTCAAAGTTGAGCGCACCGTCACTGTCAAAAAGAAAGGAAAAGATGTTTTTGCGACCAAAAAATGGAATATCCCCGTTGCAAGGTTCGACAACCGCGAAGACCTCACGACTTTCATCCGCAAAGACCCGAAAGAGTGGGGCAAGGAAGAGTACAAAAAGATGTACAAAGGTCTTTCCGACGCAATGAAAACTCTCGCAGAACTCTCGTAAATTTTAATAATTTCAATGTCTTAACTTTTTAAAAATCATGCTTTACTTCATTTTAACTCTGCTTATTTTCGCTTCACTTGAAGTTGTCTCCAAACCGCTCATGCCATACATCGACCCGTTCGCACTCACTTTCTGGCGGTTTTTCATGGGGTTCGTCTTTTTCCTGCTTTATCCCGGCATGAAAAAACGCTTCGCCGAGATCAAAAAGTTCTCGAAAAGCGACTGGCTTTTCCTTTTTCTGCTGGGATTTCTGAACGCCTTCGTTTCGATGAGCCTGCTTCAGCTCGCAGTCAGGGAGAGCACACCGGCAACGGCGGCGGCGATTTTTTGTTCTAACCCGCTTTTCGTCATGATAATCTCTTCGATCGCAGGTTTTGAGAAAATCAGCGCGAGAAAAATCATCGGACTTTTAATCGGTGTAGCGGCGATTTTCGTGATCATGTGGGAAAAAGGCTTCAAGCTGAACTACGGCGCTATTTATGCCGTCTCTGCGGCTGTGATTTTTGCCGGATTTACGGTCCTCAGCAAGAAAACAGTCTCGAAGATCAAGCCGTTTTCAGTAAATCTGGTGTCGTTTTTCTTCGGAATAGTTTCGCTTGCGGTTTTCATGCTTGCAACGAATAAAAGTTTTGCCCTTAATCCGATTTTCTTCAAAGATTACGCTAAGCTGATAGCGTTCATCTATCTCGGTTTCATCGTCACCGGCCTTGGTTACGTCACATTTTTGGCGACGATCAAGAAATATTCACCCGTAAGTTCGTCGCTTATTTTCATGCTGAAACCGGCAGTCGCGACTGTTTTTGCGGTCATTTTCCTCGGTGAAAAACTTTCGGCGTATTTTATCGCCGGATTCGTAATGTTACTTCTCGGAACAGGTGCTATAGTTTCTGAAAAAATCTGGAAATAAAGCCGCCCACATCGGTTTATGATTGTCGGAGAGCACGCGGCTCGCCCGCAGGTTGTTCTATTCCTGAAATAAAAGCTTGTCTTTATCGTCATGCTGTCTACAATACTGCGTTTTTTGTTTAAAAACTAACTTGTTTTGATGCTGGAGGAAAAAATGAAGAAATTTTTTGTATGTTTTGCTGTTTTTGCAGCTTTGATTTTTGTCATCGGCTGCGGCGGCGATACGGACGATGCTCAGTTTCCGGAATGCAGCGCATCGTCAGGCACACCGTGCAAAGATTCATCAAGCGGACTCATCTGGTCGGCAAGGTCGTCAAGCAGCTATACTTGGAGCAACGCAGTTTCGTATTGTGACAATCTGACGGAAGGCGGCTATTCGGACTGGCATTTACCGAATATAAACGAGTTAAGGACGCTTATCAAAAACTGTGCCGGTTCCCAGACAGGCGGTTCATGTGCTGTTCAGGATCCGAGTTGTCTTTCTTCATCCTGCTATAGCAGCAGTTGTTATTGCAGTTATATGGAAAACAACGGCGGATATTACAGCAAACTTGGAGATGACGACACTGTTTATCTTTGGTCTTCCTCTCCTCGGTCAGATGATACAGGTGACGCATGGATCGTGATTTTCTACTACGGATACGTGAGCTACTACTATAAGGCTGACTACAGCAATGTCCGTTGTGTGAGGTAGGCCTTGCAGACCGCATTTTGCGCATTTCCTATGTAGAGACGTGACCTGACACGTCTCAATAAACGTCTCAAAAAACGTTCCTCTCAATCAATCTAATAAAATAAATCTAATTTTGACGTTGATTTAATTGAAAATTAAATTAAAATATTCCGATTTTAACGTTGCGCGGTAATGTGTAATGTTTACAATGGATTGTGATAAATTCAAAAACAAATACCGCATAGATTCGGCACGGGCAAAATGGCACGATTACGACGACGGTTTTTATTTTGTGACCATTTGCACAAAAAATCGGGAATATTTTTTCGGAACAATTCAAAACCGTGAAATGATTTTGTCCCCGATAGGAGAATATGCAAAACAACAGTTGCAGACAATCAACGAACATTATTTATATGCCGAAATCATGTTATGGACGATAATGCCCAATCATATTCACCTTATTCTGTCTATTGACAGCAGCAAGATACCGCACAAAAAACGGGATATTCCTGTTGTAGGAAATGATAACATCCAGAAAATAGGAGACGTGTCAGGTCACGTCTCTACACCCATTGAATGTGCGGTGCAAGGACAATCGTGGTTATCCAACGTGATATGCCAGTTCAAACAGTCAATAAAACGGTTTGCAAACCAGCATGAAATTGAATTTGCATGGCAAACCCGTTTCCACGATCACATCATCAGAAATCAGAAAGAAATGGATCTTATCACAGAATATATAGAGAACAACGTGAGAAAATGGGAAGAAGATTGTTTTTACATAAATTTGTAAGACGTGTCAGGTCACGTCTCTACTTGGAAATAGTCGGTTTATTCGCCTCTGCGGACGCAGCGGACATAATCGGAATTCGTTTTTGCGTAAGGATTTACGATGCTTTCGCTGAATATGACATACCATGCACTTTTAGCGTTTTTGGCGTCACTTGTGGAAGTTCTGAATGTCCAGTTCGGCATTTCGGGAAAATCAGATGCAGGTTTGTATTTGCCGTAGTTTGCGATCGAGGCGAGCTCGTTTTTGTTGGGAAGTCTCCAGTCAGAAAATCCGGCGTATTCAAGTTTTTCGCAGGTGGAAAGCGCATCTGCGAATTTTTTAACGCTGTCTTTGTATGTTTTCTGCCACATGAGACCTGTGACTGAATCTTTGACTATCTCGTCTTCACCGATTTTTTCGGTTTCAAACTGACCGTCGGGAAGAGTCGTGCCGCGGACACAGCGGACATGCATCTTTTCGCTTTCGGTCTTGGCTTTGTGGCTTAAGAAACCTTTGTCGAAGCGGACGAACCACTTTTTATCCTTGTCAGCTTCATCAGTTGAGACGAAATCGGCCGAAGTCCAGAACCATTCGTCGTTCGTGCCGGGAAAAATATCTGTGTTTATCGCGGGATCGTATCTGCCGTTATCAATGATCGAAAGGAGTTCCTTCGGTGTCGGAAGGCGCCAGCCGTAACTTCCCGCATATTCTTTTTCGCAGTGATTCGCGGCGCTCTGCCAGTCAAAACTGCCTTCGGGAATTTTCTGCTGCCACTCAAGTTTGAGGTTTTCGTCAAAAACGATCTTTTCGTCACCTGTTCCTTTGACTGTGAATTTCTGCGGAATGCATTTGCCGGCTTTGGCATATTGCGCGTCCTGACCGTAAAAAGCTTCATCCTCTTCAGGGCATTCGATCTCGGCTGTTTCGTTATAACATTTGTTCTGTCCTGTGCAGATGTTGCCGAAAACGACAGGAATGTCGGGACTTGTGACTGCGGGGTCGTCATTGGGTTCGGCAGTTGTGTCTGAATCATCAGTTTTTTCTATGACACAAGTGTAGTGTTCGCAGACAAGACCTTCATCGCAGGTGTTGTCAGGGTAACACGGACCGGCTAGTTCGCCTGGCTGGATATCGCTGCCATAGTCAAAATCATCATCTGAATCGGTATCGGCATCGTTTTCTGATGTATCGATATCTGATATAACGATATCGTCTGAATCGTCCTGTTCCGGCGCGGTGTCAGTTTTTTCGTCATCGCTCCCGGTCGCATCAGGCTGCGTGTCGGTGCTGTTGTCAGTGTCCTGCGATGTGTTGCTGTCGGTGTCAGTCAGTTCTTCCTCATCATCGGTCAGAGCAGGAAAAAGCGAGAAAAGCCGATAAGATCAGAATGAAAAACAGATAAGATTTTTTCATAAGTTGCCTCCAAAAACAAAAACTCTCTCCGATTTCGGGCTTATAATGAAAGAAATTCCGAAAATCAAAGAAAAGTAGGCGGATTTTTGCGACAATTTCAAAAATTACTATAATGCCTCGTTTTTGTGTTTATCGAAGAGGTAAAACTATGATTTTTTCGGCGGTTTTTCTTATATCGGCTGTGCTTTTCGCGCTGGAAGTACTGCAGACAAGGATATTTTCTTTTTCCTCGTGGCATCATATGACTTACATGGTTGTAGCTGTTGCTCTCATGGGATATGCCGCTGCCGGAACAGTTCTTGCCGTTAAAAAAGGCTTGAAAAATTATGAAAAATTTATCCATACGGCCTCAGTTTTATTAGTTTTTTCGATTCCGCTCGCTTTTTTTGCAACTTCAAGAGTTCCTCTTGACCCGATGATGTCGAACAAACTTTTTATGATGGCTTTTCTTTTGTTTGACTATGTTTTTTTGTTTATTCCGCATTTTTTCGGCGGTCTCATACTGCTTTCAGTTTTTCAAAATAACGGCAAAAACGTAAATATAAGTTACTTCTTTTCTGTTTCAGGTTCTGTTGCCGGCTGTTTTTCTGCGCTTCCTCTGCTTGAAGCAATAGGGATGGAAGGCGCTCTCGTTGCGATGACCTTTTGTTCCGCTCTTGCTTCGGTTTTCATTGCTTTTGCAGCCGGAAGAGGGATTTTCAGGAGAGTTTTTTCAGCAATTCTCATTGTGCTTGCAATAGTTTTGTTTCCTTTCAAAAACAGGGTTTTCGTCTTTACTCCGGTGCCTTCAAAAGCTCTCAATTCGCTTTTTGCAAACAGCGAAATGATAGAGTGGAACCGTGCCGGAAGAGTTGATGTCGCCGGAACAGACGGTCTTGTATTTCAGCATCAGTGGTCCGATCTTCGGAAAGGAGTTATAACTATTGACGGCGATTCAGCATCGTTTTTTTACGATTTTTCCGATGAGCCGGAGCGACTTGTTCATTCGCTCTATTCTGCCGGATATTTCGGGCTTTATGCTCCGGATGTTTTTGTTGCAGGGCTTTCTGCAACCGATATTGCGGCAGCTCTTTTCTGGCAGGCAAAATCGGTTACATCCGTTGAGGTAAACAGTGCGGTTATTGATTTAGCTAAACGTAAATATGCGACTTTTAAAAACAATATCCTGCAAAATGAAAAAGTCGGAATCGTTCATGACGAAATACGTTCGTTTTTAGGAAAAACCGATAAAAAATACGACCTTATCCAGTTTTCAGGTACCGATACGGTATCTGCACTTTTGAACGGCGCCTACATAATGAACGAAAGCTATCTCTACACGAAAGAGGCTTTCAGAACTTATTTAGATCACTTGAATGACGAAGGAACGCTTGCAGTAGTCAGGTGGGTGCTCTGGCCGCCGAGAGAGACACTCCGGGTTGCCGTAACAGCTGCTTTATTGTTGAAGGAAGCGGGAATAGAGCATCCCGGAAACAACATCGTCATCATCGGAGACGGCGTTTTGGCCAGTGTTCTTGTGAAAAAACGTCCGTTTACCTGGATGGAACTGAATGATATTTCCGAAATCATTGCCGGAACAAAGGATCTCAGAATCATATATGCGCCAGGATTTTCAGTGGGAGCCGATTACTACGATCCGATCGTGAGATTTGTTAATTTTTCGAGCGAACAGGCAAAAGAGTTCATAACGAGCGGTTTTTCTCATTTCTTTCAGTCGCTTGAAAACGGGAAAGAAGAAGCGTTTATTGAGGAATATCCCTATAATATCAGGCCTGTAAGCGATGATTCGCCGTTCTTTTTCAACTATTTCAAGTCGGAGGGCGAAAAACTGTCGAAAGAGGTGAGGATGGTTGCCGTGGATGACAGCGTATTCCAAATCGAGATGCTGATTATCACGTTTGTCCAACTGCTGTTTCTATCGCTTTCACTCTTTATTTCTCCGCTTTTTTTCATGTCAAAAGAGGAAAAGAAATATCTGCCGCTTGTTCAGATACTTGTTTTTGCAGCTTTAGGGTTTGGATTCATGTTTATTGAAATGACTTTTATACAGAATTTCACTCTGATTTTCGGCGATCCGGCGACTTCGGCTGCAACAGCCGTAGGAATACTGCTTCTTTTCTCGGCAATAGGTTCTCTTTTCAGTAAAAAAATATTGATTTCTCTTGGAGAAAAGTCATTCTTCAGTGTTCTTGCGGTAATTCTGCCGTTGATGATTCTGGGTTATGCTGTTCTTGTGCCGCATTTCTCGGCTTTCTGTGCAGGTTTCTCATTTGCTTTAAAACTTCTTTTTACCATACTTTTTATAGCACCTCTCGGGTTTATTACAGGAATTGTTTTTCCGGTTTCGCTGCTCCTCGTAGGAGAGAAAAAGCCTTCCTTTATTCCGCTGGCAATCGGTGCGAACGGAGCAGGATCGGTTCTTGCAACAGTGGCTTCTGTAATGATTGCAATGGCTTACGGTTTTAAATTCGTCTTCGTTCTTTCAGCTTTCTGCTACTTCTTCGCCCTTTCAGCAATGCTTTATTTCGTTAAAAAGAGGGTTCGGTTTTAATAAGAAAATTCGCTTTAATTTATCCAGTTTTTGACGTCGTTGAAGAATTTTTTTGGCTGATTTACAGAAACACTGTGGGAGCTTTCGGGATAGAAGGGGAAGGTTACTGTTGCCGATTCTCCGTCCTTGAAATGCACTGTAAATGACTCTTCGCCGGTTTCGACGCTTGAAACACTGTCGAATTTTTTTGCAGCCTCCGGAGTTGCTTTCGCATAAAGGATAATATCTTCTTCCGCGTTGGTGATGAAAGTTTTGACGGTTCTTATGTTTTCAAGGAACATTTCGCCGTTCACATTGCTGTATGGAGAAGTCGAAGCACTGTAAAATTTTGAATTTATTGTGTTATTTGTATCGACATAATATTCGTCATAGCTCGGAAGGGTTCCGAAAACGCTTTCCAGATTGCCGCTTGCAAGAGGATGGATGTTCCGCTGTCCGATCCGTGTTTTCATTATGATTCTGACGCTTTCGGGAAGATTTTGGAGTTCGCTAACGTCAGCGATGTTTCTGGAATATCCGTTTGCATTTTTGTATCTGAAAGCGCCGGTTCTGTTTGCTGCGTAAAGATCTTCTATCTTGGCCGGATCGTTCAGGATGAACTGCCCGAACATCGAGAACTGAAGTATTTTCGCAATGCCGTAATCGGTGTAATCGAAAAGCCAGTTGTATTCGTGGCGGTAAGCATAAATATCGCGTCCTGCATTCTGGACATAATTCAACGCGTTGCTGTGTTTGTCGCAATTGCCGCCCCACGAATTTCCGCATGCTTTAAACTGTTTTCCCGTTTCCTGCTGAATTTCGTAAAGCGGACTGCCGCTTTGTTCGAGAACTTCACCGACTGCATCCATCTGCTGCTGTCCCATGGCAAGCGGCTGAATCATGATTTGCCCGCTGAACTGCTTTGCAACTTGCTCTTTCGAGGGCATTCCGCTTATAGTCGGGTCAATTTCGCGGAAGTGCTGCGCGATTTCTTCAAAAAGCGCGGCATCGTAGAAAGTTCTCTTTTTTCCAGCATAATCGGCGACATTGAGAAGAATATTTATTACAGCGGTGGTTCTTGTTCCGCCATAGCTTTCACCTGCAAGAATGACCTGATTCGACTTTATTTTCGGATGATTGTCGAGAAAGCGAAGAATCACGCGGATAAAGTCAGCAGCATCAACGAAAACATTGAAATTTGCGGTTGAAAAATAGTTCGAACGGCTGCGGCTGTTTGAGGGATCGTCAACGATGCCGTAGGAAAATCCCGTTTGTCTCGCATCAATGTAAAGAAGATTGCCCAGCTTGTTCCAGTTCCATTTGTTGTTGGCAACACCTTCTCCGGCAAACGCCTGATCCGCCGTTTTTTTGGAAGTGTTGTAGAGAAAAATAAGCGAAGAAGATGAACCCGGACCGCCGTTGTAGAAAACGAAAAGAGGTTTTTCCTGCGGATTGGTATTCGCCGGCTGGAAGTAATACCACATTTTCGCTCTGCCGCTTTGGTTGTTTTTATTGCTGAGAGTATAGTTATTTTCTTCCAGATCGATGAAACCCGATTCATAGTCGAGGCCTTCGACGATTACAACAGGTTCGTCCTCTTCTTCAGGATCGTCATCACCTGTTTGTTCATCAGAATCTACGTCAGTTGCCGATGTGTCCGAAATATCGTCATCTGTTGTCGTGTCTCCGGAATCAGTTGAATCGTTGTCATTCCCGGAATCTGACGAATCTCCGTCGTTGAAAGTGTCGGAGGAATCAGCATCGTTGTGCATGGTGTCGCCATCATTCACTGATGTTGTGTCGGTTTCGTCTGAATCATCAATGAAATCAGTGTCTTTGTCGTTGGATGCTTCATGATTCTTATCTGGATTGATAAGCTTCGATCCATTATCACACGAAATCATAAAAAATGTGCATAAAAAGACGAAAACAACCAAAAATTTCTTCATTTTTTCACCTCGCCAATCAAAAAACTCACTATTTTAGGTTCTTAAAAAATATAATCAATAAATCATTTTTTGAAATTTCCGCGTATTGACTTTGCGGAATCGGTTCCTATATATCCACGCGGTTTTTTTTTATTATGTTTTTTTCGGAGGAGAAAATGGCTGAAAAAAGTTTCAAGGCCGAGACTCAGAAACTGCTTGACCTTATGATCAATTCTATTTACACGAACCGCGAGATTTTCTTGAGAGAGCTTATTTCAAACGCGAGCGACGCGATAGACAAACTCAAATTCAAATCCCTCACCGAGCCCGATCTTTTGAAGGAATGCGGTGAGCCGGAGATCAGGATAACACCGGATAAAGAATTGAAAACACTGACTATAACTGATAACGGAATCGGTATGACATACAACGATGTAGTCGAAAACATCGGCACGATTGCACACAGCGGCTCGAAAGAGTTTTTCGAAAAAATGGCTGCCGAAAAAGGCGAGGGCGAAAAAAATGCAGCCGAGTTTATAGGGCAATTCGGTGTCGGTTTTTACAGCGCTTTCATGGTCGCAGACAGAGTAAAGATCAGAACGAGAGCTGCGGGTGCGAAACCGTCAGAGGGCGTTGTCTGGGAATCGAAAGGCGACGGAGTCTACACGATTGACAAGGCGAGCGTCGAAAAATGCGGGACCGAGATCACGCTTTACCTCAAAGACGATGCGGTAAAAGAGATGATGCTTCTCGACAGATACGAACTTGAAGAGCTCGTTTCGAAATACAGCGATTTCATCCGCTACCCGATCAAAATGACGGTCGAAAACGAGATCCCTGAAGAAAAAGACGCTGACGGCAAAGTCACGAAAGAAAAGGAAACTGTTCTCGAAGACAAGACTCTGAACTCGATGAAACCGCTCTGGAAAAGGGAAAAATCGGATGTTAAGGAAGATGAATACAAGGAATTTTACAGACACACTTTCCATTCCTACGACGAACCGCTTGATGTGATCCAGGCGAAAGGTGAAGGTCAGGTCGAATACACCGCGCTTCTTTTCATCCCGTCCGAAACGCCTTTCAACTTCTATTCTTCGCAGTTTGAAAGAGGCCTTGCGCTTTACAGCAAACAGGTCTTCATCATGGAAAAATGCAAAGACTTAGTTCCCGAATACCTCGGTTTCGTAAAAGGTGTTGTCGACAGCCCCGATTTTTCGCTCAACATTTCGCGTGAGATGCTCCAGCACAGCAGCCAGCTCAAGATAATCTCGAAAAACCTTGAGAAAAAGATCCTTGCATCGCTCAAATACATGCTTGAAAACGACCGTGAGAAATACATGAAATTCTGGAAAGAGTTTGGCCGTGCCATGAAAGCGGGCGTTTACTCCGATTTCGGAGCGCACAAGGAAAAGCTGCAGGATCTTCTTCTTTTCGAATCGTCGAAAAGTGAAGGCATGACGACTTTGGGCGAATATGTAAAAAGAATGCCGGAAGGACAGAAAGAGATCTACTACGCAGCAGGAAAAGACAAAGAATCTATTGCCGGAATACCGCAGATGGAAGCAGTTGCTGAAAAAGGCTACGAAGTTCTCTACTTCACCGATAAAATTGATGAATTCGCTTCTACAATGCTTGTAAGTTATCAGGAAAAACCGCTCAAAAACATTGCGGCTGAAGACCTGAATCTTGATACCGACGAAGAGAAAAAGGCGAAAGAAGAAAAACGCAAAGAGAAAGAGGAAGAGAGCAAATCCCTTCTTGAGACCATCAAAAAATATCTGGGAAACGAGGTGAGCGAAGTGCGTCTTTCCTCGAGACTCAAAAACAGCGCAGTCTGCCTTGTCAGCGGCGCGGGACTCAGCCTCAACATGGAACAGGTTCTGGCAGAAGCATCAATGTCGGCAATGCCTTCTCCTAAGGCAATGAAGATTTTGGAAATCAACCCTGACCACAAAATTTTTGAGAAAATGACCGAGATCTACAACGCAGATCCAGAGTCGCAGAAACTCAAAGATATGGCGGAAGTCCTTTACGATCAGGCTCTTCTTATCGAAGGGATCACTCCGAAAAATCCGGTCAAATTCGCAAACCAGATATCGGCTCTGCTTTCAGAAATTTCGTTGTAAATTACTGACACGGTGTCGAAATAACTCTTCCGATCTGCAGAAAAGTATTGAAAATCTTGATTTTTTTCCGATATTGCCTATAATATTACAGCTTTTTTAGAATTCGTGTTTATAAAATCGGAGGTTCAAAATGATTGCAATAAGAGCTTATTATGACGGACATGCTTTTATTCCGCTTGAAAAAAGATTTTTTAAGGACAAACAGACAGCAATTATTGTAATTGATGAAGAAAAAATTACGGAGCAAAAGAAGTCGTGCAGGGGAATTGCTGCGGAATATGCGAATCCCACGCTTATCGAACAGGAAAATTCTATCGCAGCAATGGCATTTTCAGGAGTTGACGAATGACCGTAATAGATACAAATGTAATTCTCCGCTATTTGCTTAACGATATTCCCGAACAGGCAGACGAAGCTGCTAAAATTATTGGAAACGGAGCAATATCATTCCCTGAAATTATTGCAGAAGTCGTATATGTGCTTGTCAAACTCTACTCTGTGCCGCGTGAAAAAATAAACGAGATTGTCTCTCCGGTTATCGATGAAATTGAATTTGAAAATGCTGATGTTGTAAAAGCCGCTTTATACTATTATTCGCATACAAAATTCGACTTCGTTGACTCTCTTCTCCTTGCGCGAAAACAGATTTTGAATGAAGACATCTTTACATTCGACAAAAAACTTGCAGCTCGATTAAAAGAAATCTGAAACCCGCTTACTTGAAAAAAAATCTGTAATTTGGCGGTTTTTTGTGGAGAGAAAATGAAAAAAAATCTAATTATCTTTACAGTATTTACTGCGATGTTTTTCATGGTCGGCTGCCACAAATTGCAGTGGTCAAATCGTTCTCCAGAGGAAATGAACTGGCCGAAGGCGATAGAGTATTGCCGCAACTTGAATGAAGGCGGTCACAGCGACTGGAGACTGCCGGATATCGATGAGCTCAGGACTCTTATCAAAAACTGTCCAAACACAGAACCGGGCGGAGAGTGCAAGTGGAGTGAAAAAAACGGCATTTTAGCCGAAAAACGATGTTTTCCGGTTGATACCTCCTGCTTTTGTGAAGAAATAGAAAACAGCAAAGGCTATTACAGCAGACTGGGAGATGACGACTTGCTTTGGTCTTACTCTACGGATTCGTTTATGACAATTAAAGCCTGGGGCGTATATTTCAGAAGAGGGGCTGTGGTAGAAAGCGATAAGTTGTCAAAACGTTACTATGTCCGTTGTGTGAGGGACGGTATCACTAAAAACTCTCAGGAGTCAGATCCGGCAGCTGATTTTGGCTTCAATCATCCAGTTATCATGGGCACTCTTACCAGGTCCAACATTGACGATACAGTCAGCAAGCATTTGCCGGATATCAGATCGTGTTATGAAAATGAACTTAAAAAGGATCCGAAACTTTCTGGAAGAATAGCTGTCAACTTCGTCATTTCTGCAACAGGTGGTGTAAAAAGTTCCAAAGTGCAGAGAACTTCGCTGGAAAACGAAGCTGTCGAAAGTTGTGTCGCAGATCAGATCGAAAAAATCCAATTTCCCACTCCTAAAGGCGGCGGTGTCGTTATCGTAACCTATCCGTTTGAATTCATGCCTGTTGCTAGCAGACGATAATAATAATCTCATCACAGAATCCACGATTTATTTGAGAGATTTCAGGAAAAGTCTATTTGTCGAAGCCTGACACGCTGTCAAAATAAATAATCACAGAAAAATTATTTTAAAATTTTCAATAAAAACAGTTGATTACGGCTTTTTTGCGTAAAATCGCAAAATTTTTTTAGCCGAAATTGCGTAAAATCGCAAAATCTTGGTTGTGTGATCCAAGAAAATTTGCTAAAACATAAGAACTTTTCTTATTCTTCGTCTTGACAGCAAACCCCCAAATCGGTAAGATTTAAAAGTAAGGAATGTAAGGAGGGTACCATGGAACTTGCAAAAGTTACGTCAAAAGGTCAGGTCACGATTCCGCTTATGATAAGGAATCTGCTCCAGATCAAAACCGGAGACAAAATTTTCTTTGAAGAGAGCGACGGAAGAATCTATATTACGAACGCTTCTTTAGTAACGCTTGCCAACATTCAGAATGAAATGAAGGGCGAAGCTAAGAAGGCTGGATTCGATTCTGAAGAAGATGTCGTCAACTACATCAAAGAGCTTCGCAAAAGCAAATGAGAGTATTTGTTGACACAAACATTGTGATCTCGGCGATACTCTTTCCGGAAGGGAAGGTGGCCAGAGTTTTTTCGCACCTGCTTAAAAGGCATACAGTCATAATTTCTTCATATACGAAAGAAGAATGTGCCGAAGTGTTCCGCAAAAAATTTCCGGCAAAAACCGCCCTTCTTGATGAATTTTTCGAAGGCATCAACTACGAAGAATTTGAAACACCTGAAAATTTTGATGAAAAAGACTATCCCAAAATACAGGATATAAAGGATTTGCCGGTTCTGGTCTCTTCGATACTTTCTGATGCGGATATCCTGCTCACCGGCGACAAGGATTTTGACAGTATAAAAATCGACAAACCGCTGATTTTTTCACCGGCACAATATTACGAATTGATTGATAGGAGGAACAAATGAAAGAAAAACTTAAAAAGGCTTTCGGCGAACTTCTTGCCGAAATGAAGGACAAGGCGCTTGCTGAAAAAGTGGTCGAAGTTTGGGCTGACTGCGCGAAAGAGGGCTGCTGGAAGAGCTACACCGAACTTACGAAGATCCCGTTTACACTTCTCACTCCGACTGACGGTGTAAACCTGATCGAACACACGGTCGCGGTCACGAAAGGTGCATTGGGTATAGCCAAGGCGATGATCTCGACCTACAAAAAAGTTCCGTTTGAGATCAATCTCGACTGGGTCATCGCAGGCGGACTTCTCCACGATGTCGGCAAACTCATGGAGATAGAGAAAGTCGACGGCGCATACAGGAAAAGCTACGCCGGAAAGTGTGCGAGACACCCGATAAGCGGAGCGATAGCAGCTGCGAAACACGGACTTCCGCTTGAGATCCAGAACATCATCATCTGCCATGCGAAGGAAGGCGAGGGGAGACCTCAGAGAATTGAAGGTGTTTTCATCCATCAGGCCGATTTCGCAACATTCAATCCCGCTGTCATGAAAGAAAAAGGGCAGCTTATCCTCTAAACATCAGTTCGTGACAAATTGTCAATTTGCCGAATTGGCATTTTTCTTATTCTTGTAAACTCTTGAAATTATTTGTAAAATTTTGTGGCACTCGAGTTGCTTAATTTATAGGTTTTAGGTTTTTTGCATTTTTGTTTTTTTAGGAGGTTTTTATGTTGAAGAATTTTTTCAAGGCTTTGATCAAAGCGAATGCAAAAGAGGCGTCAAAAGGCTTTTCGCTTCTTGAAATCATGGTAACAATCACGATTATGACGATGATCATGGGTGCAGTCGGTGTCGGTGTTATGGGTTATCTCGACAAATCGAAGATAAAACAGGCGAAAATCGACATCGGCACGATTTCAAACGCCCTTGACCTTTATAAAACCGAGTTCGGACGCTATCCCGACAGCGATGACGGTCTTTCGAGACTTGTCGAAGAGAAGATTCTCAAAGAAAAGAAAGTTCCTCAGGATCCGTGGGGAAATGAATATGTCTACATTTATCCGGGTTCAAACAACGAAGACGGATTTGACCTTTATTCCTTCGGTCCCGACGGTAAAGAGGGCGGAAACGACGATATAACGAACTGGGAAGACGATTAGTTATGAAGAAATCCGGATTTTCCATGGTCGAAATGCTCGCCGTAGCGGCTCTGGCGGTGATCATCGCCGGTTTTTCAGTTGCCGGTGTGAACCGCTTCGGGCGCTATCAGGCTCAGGCCGACATGGGCGGTTTCAACTCTTTTCTGCGCTACAGCTTCATGCAGGCGGTACGCAACAAAGAGTATGTCCGTCTTGTCGTAGACTTGGAAAAGGGGAGTTACTGGACTGAAAAAAGCGAGACTCCGTTCTATCTTTTTACGGGTGAAGCTGCTGCGGCAAAGGATGAGGAAAACGAAAAACTTATCGAGAGGATGGAAAACGGCAAGGGAAGCGATCCTTTTGCCGGCAAAGGTTCTGCGCTCGGTGCGGAAAATCTTATCGAAAAGGCGAAACTTCTCACTTCGCAGGAAGAACTGGAAAATTCGGATTACTACAACTACGAAAATTTCATTCCTGACAGACGCTCTCTGAAACAGATTTTGAAGCCTGAGTTCACGAAAAATTCGGGCGAGAAAAAATTTTCGAGAGGCTTGATAGTTACAGGCTTTTTTGCGTACCACACGCCTGATGTCGTGAAAAGAAGCGACTTTCTCGATTCTGACAACAAAGGAAAGGAGCCGAAAGTCTTTATCTACATTTTTCCCGAAGGAAGGATCGAGCCTTTCTATCTTTCGCTCGGCGAGGAGACAGACGACGGTGATGAGAGTTTTGTCTATATCACGTCGGATATGTTTCTCAACGTGAAGATCGAATCGGGCAGTTTTGAAGACGAGATCAATGACATGCGTGATTTGCTGAAAGATCAGGACGCGGAGGGAAAATCGTGATGAGATATGCAGCTCATACACGGCAAAAAGAAATATCTGTCGTCATGTTGAACGAATGTGAAACATCTCAGAGATTCTTCGCTGCGCTCAGAATGACAGTCCGATCCAAAGGTTTTTCGCTTATCGAAGTCCTTGCGGCGATAACAATCCTTTCAGGTGTCCTTTTTGCAGCTTCGCGAATAATTTCAGCAAGTTACATTTATGCTTCAAAAGTACACAACATCTATCTCGGAACGGAACTCTGCCGCCTCAAACTCCACGATGTCGAAGAAATCATCAAGCAGGACGGTCTGCCGGATGACGAAACAGAGGAAGAGGGCGATTTTGAAGACAGGGAATACGAAGGTTTCCGCTGGAAATACTCGGTAAAGCGCGTTTTCATTCCGCTTCCCGACTTTTCAACTGACGCAGACGACGGTTCTTATCTCGACCAGAGTGCTTCGATGCTCTCTCTGGCGAAAGGAAACATCGAAGATTTCTTCAAAGAAAGAATACGCAAACTCACCGTTTCGGTTTTCTGGGGCGAAGGTCAGAAGGAGTCTGAAAAAGTGGTTTTTACGGTTTTCCTGACGACCGACGGCACTGTAAAAACGTTCCAGCAGTATAGTGGCGGCAACAGCGGAAACAACGGGAAAGGCGGCAAAGGTAAAGGGGGCGATGCGCCTAAAAACAGATTCGAAGGGTTGAACAAAGGCGGAAGTCAGCAGCCGAACAATATGTTTAACGGCGGAGCAATCAAGGGAAAATGATGAAAAAAGGTTTCACTCTCATAGAAGTTCTGCTTGCGATGAGCATTACGGCGATACTTGTTACGTCGGTTTACTTCTCGTTTTCCAATCTTCTCAGCGGAAGAGCGAAAATAAAGGCGGTCACTGAAAGGGAGCGCGGCATATATTTCACTCTTGAACTGATCCGCAGCGATCTGAAAAACGCATATCTCACAGTCAACAAAGGGGCGCCGGAAGAGACTCACAAGACTATTTTCAAGAGCGAAGACGACGATCCTGTGAGCCATCTCACTTTTGCCACCATCAACCACGTGAAAATGGCGGCTGGAGTCAAACAATGCGACCAGACAGAGATCGAATACTACGGCGAGAATATTGACGGTGAAAATGTTCTTATGCGCAGGGAAAGTCTTTGGGTTGACGATGATCCCGAGCGCGGCGGCAACGTCTATCCCGTTTTGAAAGGTTTTAAAAGCATAAAATTCGAATATTGGCACACGACGACAAAAGAGTGGGTCGATCACTGGAACAGCGAAAGTCTCGACAACGTAAATTCTCTGCCTCCGAAAGTTAAGATAACGATGATTGCCAAAGAGGGTGAATTCGGCGAGGAAGATTACAAGATAGAAACAGTTGTAAACCTTAAAATGACAAAACCGTTTAGTTTTTAAGATGTTGAAATTATTGGACAAAATAAAGTCAAGTCTGCGCTCGCGGCTGTGCTCGGAAAATGAGCCGGAAGGAAAAAAGCGCGGGTTTGCCCTTGTTTTAGTTCTGGTCATGATTGCCGTCATGCTGCCGATAGTGAGCGATATGAACTACGAGGCAAAAACCGAATTCGACCTTGCGATGGATTACAAACACAAGGCTGAAGCACAGGCTCTGGCTTCAAGTGCGGTCAATTTCGCCGTAGTTATTTTTGATCTTCAGAAACAGGTCGAAAGTCTGCTAAAGCAGTTCAACATGTCCAATCAGATAGAAATCTGGGATATAATTCCGATGGATACAGCGCTTTTGCGCACTTTTACAGATGCAGGACCTTTTGTAACCATCGAAGAAGTCGTTTCGAAAACCGATTCGGACAAGCCTGCCGGGGCTGCGACGAACGATGAAGAGGGTGAACACACTTACACCGAAACGGGTGATCCGATATTCCAGTTCCCAGGCGATTTTAAGGTCGAGTTCAAAGGCGAAGACACGAAAATCAACCTGAATCAGCTGGCTTACGGCACGAAAGGGGCAATTGTGAAGATGCTCGAAGCCCTGATAGAACCAGAGTTTTACGACTTCATCTTCCTTGAAAACACATCGAGGGAAGAGTATGTCGACCGTGAAGAGCTTATTCAGAACATTGTCGACTGGGTCGATATGGGTGATGACAAATATACCGACGGCGCTAAGTATCTGACCGGCGGCGACGAGCAGTCGAACTACGACGACTTCGATCCGCAGTACAAGGTGAAAAACGCAAAATTCGATACTGTTCAGGAACTTATGATGGTTTACGGCGTCAACGATCTGATTTTCAAGATTTTGGAACCTTACGTCACTATATATTCGACTGGCAAAATCAACGTGAACAAAGCCGGACACGAAATGATCGAAGGTCTGATTCGTGCTTATGCGGTCGACAAGGCGCTCACTGTTTTCTACAACGAGGACGCGATGCGCGAACTTTTAGGAAAGATTTTGGCGAAACGGGCTCAGTACGGTTTTTCAAAGATTGATGATTTTGTACAGGCGTGTGCCGATGAAGGTATAAATCTGGACAAATCGATTTCTGAAGTTGCCGATACGACCGGAAGCGTTTACCGCATCAAAGCTGTCGGAATAAAGGAAGGTGTCGAAAGCTGGGTCGAAATGATCGTCGACAGGGAAGGAAACATTTACTATTACAGAGAAGGATAATCAAAAGTGAGGTAAAAAATGAAATTTGCTTCATGCAGAGCGGCAAACGGCGGGTTTTTGATAGACACTTTTTCGAAGGAATACAACAAAACGACCTTCGAAAAGAGTGAATTCGCCGGAAGAGAAAAGGCTGCCGAACTTTTTAAGAATTTCGATTACATAGATTTCGTCTGCTCCGGAAGGGAAATGCTCTACTATGCAAGGAACTATCCGCCGGTAAAGCACTCCTACCTGAGAAAGATAGTCGCGCAGGATATCGAGTCGGAGACTCCGTTCAAGGAAGAAGATCTGATGATCGAAGTGAAAAACTTCCAGAAGGGAAGCGGCGACATGAACGTTTTCGCGGCTGAAAAAGACGTCATCCGCAAGGCTCTGCTTGATTTTGATGATGCGGCTCGTGAAAAGGTCCGCAGCATTGTTCCCGAAGAAATTCTGTTTTTCAAGACAGACACTCCGATAAAAAAGGCTATATTCGTAAACGACGACTATTCACTTATGGTTTTTGCCGACGGGCAGATAGTCCGGAACGGCGGTCTGAACGAGCTCAGAAGCGACATGCTTGCAATTTTCGGAGGAGATGATCCGCAGGCTGAACTCGACTCGTGGCTCAGTGTCGCGGGTGATCTCAGCGAGCCTGACGGACTCAGTGACATCGAAGTGAGAATCCGCAAAACGATAATTTCTTTCTTTGAAAAATTGTTCGACTTCTTTGCTCCTTTTGCCGGAGATCCAGGCGAGGCTGCAGTTTTTATCGGCGGTGTCCTTCCGGAAGGGGCTGAAAAGATAGTCCGCGAGATGGATTCTTCCGTGTTTTCAGATTCACAGTTCATAGTTTACGATTTCGCGTCACAGCTTGAAATGATTTCCGAATCGGTCGACAACGACAGCACCGTGAATTTCGCAACGGGCGATTTTGCCTACAAAGGAGGTTTCGCGTTCCTCAAAAAGCGGGCGATCATCGCATTGGTTCTATATATCGCGGCAATTATCCTGCTGGTTGTCGGCATGGAAATGAGAATAAAATATCTTGATGAAAGAATCTCTGCAGGTGAAGAGAGAACGAAACAGCTTATGAAGGATGTCATCGGAAAGGAGATGCCTTCTCTGCGACAGGCTCTTTCGATAATGGACAAGTCGATAAAGGGCGAAGCGAGCATGGCTGACAAAAAATCGGTATATCCATACAGCGCGCTTTACATCATGGAAATCGTTTTCCCGTACTTCACCTTCGAAGGAAGCACGATCGAAGTCTCCGAAATTTCGATAAAGGAAGAAGGGAAGATCAGAGTCGTCGGAACGAGCGATTCGCTTGAAGACATCAACAAATTCACAGAGCTTCTGGAACAGGATCCTTTGATAGATGAAATCAACAGAGGCCAGATAAATACAAGGGGCGACAAGAGTTCCTTCAACATCTCGTTCAACTACGCCGGTCCTAAAAAAGAAGACCCGAAGGCGAAAAAGGGCAAGAAAAAAAGTAAGGAAAACAACGATTAGGAGAGCAGCATGAAAGAAAAACTGATAGAGGCAATAAGCAATTTCAGCGAGCGCGAACGCACGATCCTCGTGGCTTTTCTAACTTTTGTAATGATTTTCATTTTTGTCACGGTGTGGTTTTTCATGAGTTCGGCGATCGACGACCGCAAAGACACGATCATCGAGCAGGAAAAGATGATTCAGGAGATGGTTTCAAAAAAAGAGATATTCAAAAAGGCGAAGGCTGAAGCGACAAAAATGCAGGACAGCATCGATTCGAGCAACGTTAACCTCAATTCCGACATTTCGACTGTCAAAGAGAGTGTCGGCATTCCGATCAGTTCGATAAAGGAGATAAAACCGCGCAAAAAAGGGGATATCAACATTGAAAGGATCGAACTCAACCTGCGTGAAGTTCCGCTTGACCAGACGCTGACTTTTCTTTACGGGCTTGAGAACAAAGGACGTTACGTTTTTGTAGATTCGATAACGATAAAAAAGCGTTTCAACAAGCAGAATTACGATGTTTCTTTAGTCGTTGCGGCTATGAAGAAGGAGAACGCAAATGGAGAATAAATTTTCTGAAATAATTAATAAAATCAAGAATTTGCCTATTCCCGGCAAAGTTCAGGCGCTGATTAAGCGTGTTTTGTTCGTGAATGCCGCGTTTTTTATAGGTCTGTGGCTGGGTATAAAGATATTCTTCCCTGACGATTTCGTTCTTTCCAAAATCAACGAACAGCTTTTCTTGAAGGATATGGCGCTTGTGAGTGAAGATGTCGATGTTTCGCTTCTCGGAAATATTTCGTTTGAAGAGGGCACTTTGATGCAGAAGGGTAACAAAGTCCTCACTTTTTCGGAACTTGCATTCTCACCGTCTGTTTTTGCGACTTTGGGCGGTCATCCTGCCGGAAAAGTCCATGTCGAAGATATAAATTCTCAGGGCGGCGGCTTGGATGCCACCTTTGAAACCAAAGAAAATCCGTGTTATTCGCTTGACGCTTCGGAAGTTCCGCTTTCTATTTTAAAACCCTTGCTTGCTGAAGTTGTCCTGACCGGTTCTCTGAGCGGCGGCGGCGAACTCTGTTCAAAAGAGGGAAAATACAACGGAAAAATAGAATTGAGCGGAGAAGATGTCGTTCTTCGCGGCAAAATCCCGACTCCTATGGGTGATTTCGATGTCGGAAAAATAATTCTGGGAGCAATCGAACTTGCTGCTGAGATCGTTGATAACAAAGCTGAAGTAAAACATCTTTCGATAAAAGGTGTCTTTGAACTCGAGGCATTGGGAAAGATCAATCTGAATACCAAAAATTTTCCCTCTTCAAGGATCGATCTTGAAATTTCTGCCAAAGTTCCCGATATGGAGAAAATCAGCGAAAATGTCGCTCTCAATCTGCTTTTAAGCCAGCTTTCGCAATACAAAGGCGATTCTGACAACAGTTATGCGTTTACTCTGAAAGGTTTCTTGAACAAGCCGCAGATGGGCAAAGCACAGAAAAAAGATCGTGAAATCAAAGTTGATCCGAGGCAGAAAAAGTCGGAAAGACCTCAAAGACCGCAGCGTCCGCAAAGACCTGAACGTTTCCCGCAGAGAGAGGAAGCTCCAAAACCGATGACGCCGGCTCCTGCAGCTGCAGCAGCGGAAAACGCACCTCAGAATGACGATTTGAAGAAAAAAGAGGACGAACTCAAACGGAAAGAGGAAGAACTTAAACGCCAGGAAGAAGCTGCAAAAGAGCGCGAGGAAAAAATGCGTGAAGAGCGCGAACAGCGCGAACGTGAGGAGCGTGAGCGCAAAGAGCTGGAAGAGCGCAACAGAATGGAAGAAGCGGCAAGGATCAAGGCTGAGCAGGAAGAGGCTATGAACGAACTCCGCAGAGCCCGCGAAGAGATGGAAGCTGCCAAAAAGGCGCGTGAAACTCTGGAAGACGAAGGCGAGGAAGGACAGCCGAAAGGTGCGCCTGAGGAAAAGAACGAAAATGAGGAAGAATAATATTTTTACGGAGGTATAAGATGAAAAAAATCGTGATGTTAATGATCGTGTTTTCGATGTTTCTGACGGTTTCGTGCAACAAAAAGATGATCAAGGGAACGAACATCGAGGAAACTCCCGATTCAAAGGAGATTCTGACTGTTTTCGGGTATTATCTCAAAGGTTTCAAAGAGCAGAATCCCGAAATTTTTCTTGAGTACGTTTCGAAAGACTACTACGACACGAACGGAACCGACGAGGCAGATGACGATGTCGATTACGACAAATTAGTCGAGATCCTCAATTCCGATGCGTATCACAGCCTGGAAAAGGTCAGTATAACTGCCATAATCAAGGATCTTCTCTTTGATCCCGACAACGAAAACAGGGCAAGGCTGCTCTTTTTCTTCGAGGTTCGCTTTAAAATGAAAAGTTCGGTTCCCACTACAGAAGAAAATGCTTTTGTTCAGCCTGACGGAATGACGAATCACAAAGTTTCCGAAAACAATCAGATGAAATTCGTCAAAGAAGACGGCAAGTGGAAGATAGTCAGCGGTCTTTAGATAAAAATTTTATTTCCGAATATTATTCCGAGTATCAAAATCATCGACACTGCTGAAAAAACAACGGGAAAAAAACGTCCGCCAGGCAGATTCATCTCTTTTTGCAGCAGAACCGCCGAGCCGACGGCTGTTGAGCAGGTCACTGTCAGCAGGATGATATCTGCAATATTCAATGGTTTCTGCCAAAAGCTGAACATGACAAACGGTGCGATGATCCCTGCACACAAAGCTATTCCCAAAGGTTTTAAATCGCGTTTTACAAGGATTTTGATCTCAGGTGCAAAGCATATCGAAAAAGCCAAAATCACGGCTGTAAAATAGACGAGTGAAAGAAAAACATGGTTTTTAAAGACAGTGTGGATCTTAAAGACCGCTTTTGTCCTCGGAGCGACGCCGAAAAACTGGATCCCTGCGAGAAACATGCTGCCGTAAAAGCCGACGACAATGTTTAAAAGAGTTCTTTTTACGCTTCTTGAAATGAAGTAGCTCAAAGCGACGAAAGCGATAAGAAGGGCTATCATCTCAAAGAAAAACTGGCTGTCCTGTTCGCTGAACCAGTAAAAAGTGGCTATATCGAAAACTATTTTTGAAAAATCACCGCGCAGATACTGAAGTTTCAGCGGAGTTTCCGCAATTTTTGCATGAATCAGCGGAACGTATATCACCGGACTGAGCAGGGCGAGGTAGGGGATTCTGTCGACTTTAAGACCTAGAATATATCTGGCGCATAAAGCGAAATAAAAGAAGACGAAAGTGAACCAGGCACAGTGGTGTGTTGCCACGAAATATGAGAAAAACGGTTTTTTTGCAAATATTGCAGTTTCAAGGTAAACTCTTGAAAATATTACTAAAAACAAAAAAATGAAAAGAAGTGTGTCTATGATTTTCTCGTATTTTTTGTTTTTATGAAAATCCTGAAATGCCAAAAGTCGCTCCTAAAGTTCTACTGTCGTTTCCTGAAGCAGCAGCGATACGTTGTTGATTGCCGGAATATTCTGTTTCAACTCGCTTATAAGTTCTTCCGAAGTCGATTTCGGCTTCATTTTTATGTGGTAGGCATATTCGAGTCTTTCGCCGACTGCGATCTCCTTCAGTGTGATGAGGGCGAAAACTTTACAGTGTTTTTTGAAAATCTCTGCTATTTTCTGAATGTCGAGCTCTTCAGGACTGATGTTGAAACGGAGAATTCCGTCAAAGTACGACACTTTGCTGACCTGAGAAAAATAGAGGACGAAAGCGGCAATGTCAAACAGCATGATCCCGACAAAAGCCATGAAGTATGCGCCGATTCCGCACGTTATACCGGCGGCGAGGGCTGCGAAAAGGAAGATTATGTCGCGCGGATCCTTGAGGTTTGTCCTGAAACGGATGATCGAAAGGGCGCCCAAAGTACCGATACCGATTGCAACGCTGTCTCCTATTGCGTGGATGACCATTGCCGTGACGATAGATGAAAGCATGACGGCCTGAACGAAGTTGCGGGAGTAGGAAAGTCCGCGGAAGGTTTTTACATAGGTGAGTCCGATCGATACCGAAAGAATGAATGCCAGGGAAGCTGAAAAAATAACTCTCAGCGACGAGAGTGAGGATGAAGCGAGGTTTGCAGTTAAAAAATCACTCATATATATCTCCGTGGTTGAAAACATTATACCATTTATTGTCGGGCATTCTGTTGCGAAGTACCCGCAGCATCCCGTATCTGAATTTTGAAAAAGCCATTTTTTTCAAGTCGAATTTCTGAACCAGGTCGACCATCCAGAGCGGAAGGTTCGAGACCTGTCCTTTGAGTTCGAGGATGCACTGCGCCAGAGGGCCGAAAATCGTTGTCGTGTCGTAACTTTCCATTCTTTCAGGAGTCGGTTTTACGTTGAAATTGTTTTCTTCGCAGCATTGAAGATTTGCATCAAAAGTGACTCTGGCGTATTCGTCGGCTTCGCTTATCCACGCCATCCTGTCATACTGTGTGAGAATCTGCGGCTGCGCGTTGTACGAAAGCGCGAGTGATTGAAAAAGATCCATGTTTTTCGCATCGTTTCCCTTGAGACCGAGTTCGTAGGAAGCTTTGGTCATGTAAAAAATCTTCTCGATTTCCTCAGATTTCACTTTCGCCCTGTATTTCTGCTTGTTTTCGCCGAATTTGCACTTAACTTCCCAGAAATACGGCTGAACGGGATTTTCTCCGTATGAGCGGATTCTCATATTGAAGCGGTTTTCTTTCTTTTCAAGCCTGTTGTTCAGGAAAGTGTGAAAAGGTGTGTCAAAGTAAAGATTGTTTATCCTGTAGAATCCGGTCGGCGACATTTCGGAGTATTTGTCAAGGTAGCAGTAGGTTTTTACGAATTCGGAAATAGGTCTTATCAAGTCGCGCGGAATCAGGTATTTGTACTCGAAGCGCTGCAGTACAGAAGGTATGTCGATTTGATTTACAGCAGACATTACTCAGCCTTTGTTCCGTATAGCGAGTTTTTGCCCGATTCTTCCTCGAAAACTCCGGTGAGACGGCACAGATCGATGTATATCGCATAGATCTCAGCTTCGAGTTCTGCTGTTTTGATCTCCTGTTTCACCATTCTTTCCTTGAGTTTGAGTATTATTATCGGATTGACTCCTTCGAGCGACGAATACTTGGCTAGAATCCCGCTTTCTGCCTCTTTTTCTCTCTTTTCGACCATGATTTCATACTGCCTGATCTTTCTTCTGAGCATCAGGATATCGCTGTTTAAAGCTGCTTCGGCAAGGCGTTTTTCGGTGTAAAAATCTGAATCGTCGCCGATCGATTTGAGGCGTTTTTTCAAAATGGCGTTCTGGTTGCTTTTGAAGCCTGGAATCGAAATGGCAAAACCTATCGAAAAACCGCGTGAAGGTCTGTCATTGCGGTCGTTAGTATCAAATTCCAGAGCGACATATTTGAGCCAGTCGCGGTCTTTTGCCTCTTCGAGCGCGATCTCGCTCTGTGCAATGAGCATCTTTTGTCTGTGAAGGTCGTCGAGTGCCTTCGAATCGGCGTTTTCCGGATCGAGCGAATCGATGAACTCTTTTATTTCACTCACCGAAATTATTTTTTCTCTGTCAAATGCCGGCACTTTATTTCTGCCTGCCGCCTGAACGTCGAGGAGAACCGCATCAAGTTCCGATTCAAGCTCGGTCTTTTTCATCTCGATGTCGGTGATTTTGTCTTCGATTTCAAGAATATCGACGTCGGTCGTTTTTTCCGAATAAGCGGCCATTTTTTCGGTGACTTCCTTTTTGTCTTCGAGGATTTCCCTGAGCGAATCGAGAAGTGTGAGCGCCTTTTTGTTTTTGATATAGGTCAAAACCATGTTGAATTTTTCAAAAACTACTTCCGAAAGGGCAAGTTTAGACTGTGCCGTCAGGATGTTTTTTGAATTCTGCCTGAGTTCTTTCGAGCGTTTTGTCTCGCCGAATCCTCTGAAATAGAGCCTGAGAGCGTAAGTCTGCTCCAGAATGTCGAAATTTCCCGTTTCACTTCTGAATTCAAGCGCTTTTACTACAGGTGTGTCGCCGCCTTTTTCAAAAGCGCTGCCGAGTTCTTTATGCGTTTTGATTCTCGGATCGTCAGCTGCCGAGCCGATGTATTCCGAAATAGTTATCTCTTCGCAAAACGAGAAAAATGGAAGAAAGAAGATAAATAAAATCGGCAGAACTTTTTTCATATTCTGCCTAAATTCATGAATTTTGAGTTTTCTTTCTGGCCGAGATCGAAGAATATGAAAAATTCTCCGTTGCTGTCGACCGCAATTCCTTCAGGTTTGAGTGACGGGAAATTTTTAATGAGAGAACTTTTTCCGTTTTCAAACTTGAAAAATCCGCCGCATTTTTCATCCGAGCAGGAAGCAGTGAAGAAAAACGCATCTTTTGAAATCATGTAAATATCGGAAATTCTTAAATCTTTAGGCAAATCTTCGATGAACGTCATCTGAATCTGATTCTCGGAAATTTTTTTCTCTGAAAAGATTTTTTTGTAGTCGGAAATCTCGAAAATCACCCCTTTTCCTTCAAAAAGCGGATCTTTGAAAGCTATAAAAAGCGAGTTTTCAAAAACAAACATTCCTTCTGCATCGATCGATTTTTCCACGATTCCTTTTTTCAGAAAATCTGCCGCCGTGCCTTCCGATTTTTTAGCGAAATCTTTAAGGATTTCATAAAAATCGACCGAATTTTTAAGTTCAGCCTTTCCTTGTGTCAGAGTAAACGAGGCAAGAATGCGTCTTTCGGCTTTGAGTTTTCCTTTTTTGGAATAACTCATGGACGACATGACGAGGTAAGAAGATTCAGATTCTTTGGCGATTGATTCAAGATCGTTGATTTTATCGAGATTTTCGATTTTTATCCTTTTTGCCAAGCCGCCTTTGCCGACTTCAAAAAGAAGAGGCTGCTTTTTTTCGGTTTCATCGGAAACGACTATGAAATTGCCGGTTTCTTCAACAAAAACTGCGCCGGAAGCCTCGATTTTAAGCGGCTCGTCAGAAACAATCTCAACCAAACCGTTATCTCCCTCGCCACTGCGGAGAGGGGCAGGGGTGAGGTCTTTTGATTTATTCAGTTTTTTTTTATAAGGCTCTTTAGCGGAGAGCTCCGAGTTCGGGTAGGAAAAAAGCAGTTTGGCTATATTGTCCCAGACGTTTCTGCCGTATGCGATATTGACTTTTTCACCGAGGATAAAGCCGTTGTTCTCGGGAATTTTAACAACGATTTCTCTTCCCCAGAGCGGGAGATTCTGGTTTTTCAAAAGCCTTGAGGGAAGCGGTATTATTCTTCCGCCGAGACCTGTGACAACGCCGGATACCGGAGTTTTGTTGTTTGTAGAAGTTATCGTAACTGTTTCGCCGACTTTTATTGCCGAAAAGTGAGATTCGGGAATGTAGCCTTTGACAAAAGAGGGTTCGTTGTTGATTATCGACATGACCGGAGAGTATGCCGCGACTTTTTCACCGCCTTTGAGGAAAACTCTTTCACCGTTGCCGTTTTTGTTGAAAACGCTGCCGATGATTCCTGAAAACGGAGCGTAAAGCGCCATGTCGGCATTCTTTTTTTCGAGGGATTCGAGCTCTTCCGTGAGTTTCTGCTTTTCGATATTTTCCGGCGTGTAGTCTTCCGAAAGCATCCGTTTGTACATTCTGTTGGTTTCGGCGAACTCTTTTCTGCGCTCTTCCTTTGCGGATTTCAGCGCTTCGATCTGGATTTCGATCGGATTTTTAGCTGAATCGTCACGTTTTATCTTGACGCTTTTGAGCCCGACTGAAAGCTCTTTGTTGATTCTGAGCTGGTTTTCGAGGGTTTTTATCTGAGAATCGAGTTCGCTTATAACGGCGCGTTCAGCAGCTTTGTTCTGCAGGATCTTCGATTGAATTTCAGCTTTGCTCATTCCTTTTTTCGCTTCGAGCTGAAGAAGCTGCGTGCGGATCGTGGCGATACGGAAAGCGAGGTCCTGACTTTCAAACTCGGCGAGTTTCTGCCCTTTTGCAACAGTGTCGCCCTCCATGACTAGCACTTTTTTGATGCTTACCGGAATTTCTGTGTTGATTGTCGTTTCGTTCGATTCGGCGAAACCCTGAAAATTCGTTGTTTCCTGACCGGAATATATGATGATACCGATTACGGCTGCGATTAAAAGCGTAATAAAAACAAATAGTAAGCCTATTCCGTGAATCCTGTTGTTATGCAAGCAGCACCTCAAAGTGAAAAAACAACAACAAAAGATTATACTGAAAAAAATTTTTTTATAAATTTTTTATAAGAATTAAAGCACGAATGCTTTGAAGAAATACTGTGAATTTTCAGCTTTTATGCCGACTGTTATCATTGTGACAGACGGATCGAGATTGATTTTGACGGTTTCGTGCATGAGATAGGGGATGTCGTAAAGATTGCCGTCTGCAAAAATGCGGAGTGTCGCTCCTTCGAGTTCTGGCGGGAAATTCAGAGAAACGGTTTTTACACCTTCGTTTTCTTCAACTTCCGGATTTATTTCAGCTGCAAAAGGTTCGACCGGATCGCGCCAGAAAACTGTCATCGGGTCACCCAGCATAACGATCGATTTTTTTGTCCACTGCCAGCTGTCAGGAGTGACAACAGGAACATTGTTTATAAGCGGAATAGGTGGATTGAAGGTATCGTTCTGAGGCATATTGGCATGAGCGTAAATGTAACTGTCTCCGATTATTGACGATGATGATGCAAACATATTCTTAAGCATTTCGTCGATAAACTGGCTGCCTCCGGCGATTCCCAGACCTGTAGTCGTGTTGCCGAGATAGACTATTGCGCCGCCTTCAGGAGCGTTCATCAGCTTTTCACCGGCGGAATCACCGTATTTGTATCCGAACTGTCCGGCCTCGCAGGCACAGCTTAGAAAGAAAGGAAGAGCTTGGTTTTTAAGATTGTATGCCATGTTTCCGGTAAAATCGTTGTCATTGTTAGCCTGTTCGCATGTAAGATAATTCTGGCCTCCGTGTCCGCTGTGGACGATGAGGTTCACACCATCTTCAATCGCAGCTTTTTCTTTATCGTTGCTGAGGTATTCAGCCGTTCCAGCTCCAGGATAAAAGTCTGACTCTGTATAAAGTCTTTTCAATTCGTAATCGGGCGGGATAATACTTGCGGTTTTGCCTTCGGATTCAAAGTAATATCCGGCATTTATCTTTATGTTTGATATTTCCGTAGCAATATTGGCCAGAAGAAGCGATTTTTTCGTGTTTGCCGTGTTGAAAGCGGTATGGTGTTTTACGATTTTCGTTAAATAAAGTTCAGCTTCCTCAACTGTCGAAACGGAGATTCTTCCTACCGCTATATTTGCGATAAGAACAGAGTTGTCATCACCGATAGAGAGAGTTCCGTCGTCTTCGGCATATACGCCGTTTCCGTTAGAATCCCATTCGCTGAAATCTGCATAGTAGAGGTCACTGTAAAAATTCTCATCATAAGTATCGACAATGATTGAGAATTTGTCGTGAACTTCTCTGGAAGGAACGATTTCGATATCACCGCCAAGAACCAGATATCTGAGCCCTTCGACCGACATGACATAGTCTTTTATCGCCTTCTGCGTGTCGTTCATCGGGTCATCGTCATCGCATACTGCGTTTTCGCAGATATTTTCAATAGTTACGACTTTTGTGATTATTCCGGTAACAGTGTGGAAAAGGGCGAATTTTTTGAAAACATCGGCAAATTCTTCTCTTGTTACGATCAAAGCTTCAGTTTTTGTTTCAAAATCGTGACTCGGTTCCGCAACAGTTGTTGTTTCTTTTTCCGGATCTTCGTTGTTTTCATCAGGATCAGTGGTAGGATCTTCAGGAAGATTATCGTTACCGTCGGGATTTTCTTCCGACGAGTCGGTATCTCCTTCGTCATCGGTATTTTCGGGAACGGAATCGTCTGAAGTATCTGCCGGATCGTCCGTTTCACTGTCGTTTTTAGAGGTTCTGGTAGAATTTTCGCCGCATGAAACCATAAAAACAAAACATAAAATCGTGCATAAAATCAGAAGTGACTTTTTCAACATTGTGATTCCTCCAACACAAAAAACGGAGAATTATAGTCAAAAACAGAAAAAAGTCTCTTTTTTTTCGTTTTTGACACTGTAATATTAGAATTCAAAAACGATGCCGAATTCGAAGTTGTTTTTCATCTTGTTGGAGAGATCAAAGCTCTTTTCTCTCCAGAAGTCGTTGATTTTTTCAAATTTGTATCCGACGAAAAGGCATGAGTTGACAACGCCGTTTTCTTTCATTTTTTTCGATGAAGAAGGGTCGAGCCAGTTAAGCGAGAACATAACGCCGATTGTTCCGTGAAGTCCGAAAGTTCCTCCGTTTTCAGTCGTGCTGCCGCCGTCGCGGACCCACCACGGATAGTAGTCGATGCCGCCTGCGATGTATGGGTATAGCGGAAAATCGTAAACAGGGCGCAGTTTGAGTTCGGCTTTGAGCGGGAGAAAGTGCATTGTAGTTCTGTCGGTACTTTTCGAGCCGTCGGAGCGCATCGCGTGCCCTTTGAATCTTGTATATCCGATGCCACCGAGGAATGTGATTCTGATGTATTCAGTCGGTATAGCCAATCCGAAAGTGAACGACGGGAGCCAGCGGAGCTGAGAACCGGCGACATCTTTGAACGGCGTACCGTTTATTTCACCGTCGATCTGCGGGTAGTAGAGAAGGTTCGTGAAACTTGCTTCGCCGTGAATGTTGCTTCCTTTTGCCGAAAGATCCTGGAACGGTACGGCGAGAAGCAGGACGAAAAAGAGTGCCAAAAGCGCTTTTCTGCCCGATTTGACGGTGAAAAACGCAGCTAAAACCAACCATGAAATCATGAGTATCCTTCCTAAAAGTGTTGTGAAAAACCAAGCTGTGACGACAAGCGGCATGAGAAGAGTTCTCGAAGCCGCACGAAGAGTCGTGGAATCTTTAATTATTTCAGCGGGATAACTGCCGTATTTGTAGTAAGCCGCGATAAATCTTTTGCCGAGACCGAAGTTCGCGAGAACTGAATCTCTGAATTCACGCAGAAGTTCGACGCTCGGGTGAAAGTAGCTTCCGAAACCTGCCGTTGCGACGAAGCAGAAGCCGCCGTCATCCTTGCCGCCCTGCGATTTGTAGTTGCTCCAGAATCCGTATGTAGTGACAGAGGAGGCTTCAACTGAAATTGTTGCCGTCTCATCGCTGTTTCCTGCCAGATCTTCGGCAACGACTTCAACCGTGTAGGCTCTGCTGCTGTTTCCGTCATCGTTGTTGATGAATTCGTAGCCGTCCTTTCCTTTGACGGTGAATTCCCATATTTGATTGTATTTGTCTGAATCTACTATGGAATCATATTCGAGAGTTGTCTGTGTTTCGGCATCGTCGCTTTTGAAAATTCCGGTGACTTTTGCATGATATTTCCCGATTTTTTCTTTCGATTCGCCGTCTTCGGTGCTGGGAGGCGTGACTCTGATGAGCATCTGCTGGTTGCCGCCCTCGACTTCTATTGCGGAAGGCGCTTTCGGCGGTTTGTTGTCGAAAGTAACTTTTATCGTTTTTTCAGCGTATTCCGGAACCGAGGAAGAAGTGTTGTCATCATCATCGTTGTCGTCATCGTCATCTTCCTCATCGTCGTCGTCGCTGTTTTCTGACGAAGTGTCAAGTTCGATCCTGACCCTTATGTTGTAAGTTCCGTCAGCGACCGATTTGTCGTCCGAATCTTCAAGCGAACGGATGCTTTTGATCGCGTTGTAAAGCTCTTCTCCGGCAAGCGTAAGCGAATTGTCGATACTTAAGAATCCGCTGTCGGTCATAGTTGTGTCGAAAGTTTTTGTTTCGCCGTCTATTTCGACCTGAAGGTAAGCCTTTTCCACAAGATCGGGTTTCGGCAGATCATAGAAAAATTTGAGCGAACCTGCGAAATTCATGCTTGCATGTCCCGGCTCGGTTTCCACATTCGTGAGGTAACTCTCTGCAAAAAGCATCGAGTTGCACAGAATGAGCAGAAAAAACGTAATTCTTTTAATCATTTGTATCCCCGAATATTGTTTCAGCAATTCTTATCGCGTTGTATGCTGCGCCTTTTCTTACGTTGTCGGCGACGACCCATGCGGAAAGGTAGTTTTTGTGCTCGCGCCCTTTACGCAATCTGCCGATAAAGACTTCATTTCTTCCCGAAGAATCGATGAGAGTGGGGTAGAGCATCTGTTCGATGTCGTCCATGAGAACCATCTCTTTGTTTTCTTTGATTTTGCGGTGGATCTCATTGATGCTGCACTCTTTTTCAAGTTCAAACCAGACCGTTTCGGCGTGGGAATAGAAAGTCGGAACGCGGACGGTCGTGACGTCGATGTCGAGTTTCGGCATCGAAAGAATTTTCCGCGATTCATTTATCATTTTTACCTCTTCCTCGCAGTAGCCGTCTTCATAGAACGGACCGATCTGCGGAATGAGGTTGAAAGCTATTCTCTGGAGAAAAACTTCGGGTTTTACTTCGTGAAACGAGAAAAGAGCCGAAATCTGCGAGCGGAGTTCTTCGATTCCTTTTTTGCCTGCGCCGCTTACACTCTGATAAGTGCTTACGACGACTTTTCTGATTCCGAAAAGCTCTTCGATTATCTGAAGAAAAGGAACAAGCTGGATCGTCGAGCAGTTGGGATTTGCGATGATCTTCGACTTTGTGGTTTTGAGGATTTCGCCGTTTACTTCCGGAACTACAAGCGGGATATCGTCATCCATTCTGAAAGCGGAACTGTTGTCAACAACTATCGCGCCTGCATTGACGAAATGTTTAGCGTAGTCAAGGGCAACTCCCGCACCTGCGCTGAAAAGAGCTAAATCGACCGGATGTTTTTCAATTTCCTTTTCATTCAGCGGAATGACGTCGATTTCTTTATTTTTGTAAGTCACCGTGAGACCGAGCGAATTATCGCTCGCAAAAGGGTAGAGCTTATCAATCGGAAAATTTCTTTCTTCAAGAATCGTAATAAATTCAAGACCGACAAGACCTGTCGCACCGACTATCGCAACATTCAAAGGTTTCATTTTTCCTCCAAAACAAAAAAAACCGATTATACAAGCAATTAGCGTTCCATTGAAATAATCCAACAGAATCAACATCTTTTATAATATTGGAAAAATGACAAAAAGACAAATTGACACATTGGCAGGGGCTTTTGTCCGCAAAAAGAAAAAATTTTTTTAAGTGGACAATTTTCCCTTCTTGGTGTAAAAAGCCGCGTTTTGATTGTTTGTAACGCTTTTTACAGGAGAGAAAAATGAGCGAAAAAATCAGAGTTCTTATTGCAAAACCGGGGCTTGACGGTCACGACAGAGGTGCAAAATTCGTAGCGAGAGCGCTTCGTGATGCCGGAATGGAAGTCATTTACACAGGTTTGAGGCAGACTCCCGAAGCAATCGCCAATGCTGCGATCCAGGAAGACGTCGATGCAGTCGGTCTTTCGATTTTGAGCGGCGCACACAACACGCTTCTTCCGAAAGTAGCTGAACTTCTCAAAGAAAAAAATGCTCCCGATATTCTCGTTTTCGGCGGCGGCGTTATCCCCGAAAGCGATATTCCTTTCCTCAAGGAAAACGGCATAAAGGCTGTTTTCACCCCGGGAACGACTTCCGAGCAGATAGTTACATTCCTCACCGACAATATCAAAAAATAGCTCTTTTGCCTGCGCTGAAAAGAGAGTCTTGCTCTGAAAATTGACATAAAGTGCTGATGTGGTAATCTCATTCGTTTGTTTTTTTTAATGGAGGGTTTCATGAACATCAATTTCGCTTTCAGAGGATTTGAGGAAAACAGTGACGGTCTTAAAGATTATGTAACCAAAAAACTTGCAAAAATCGACAAGTTCGTTTCGGCAAACACTGTTGTCGAAGTTGTTTTTCAGAAAGACAAAAATATGAAGATGACGGAAATCAAGCTGAACACTAACGGCGAAGAGTTCCTGGCTAGCGATTCTGACGACAAAGAATTCCAGACTTCCATAGATCTTTGCATCGACAAGCTGGTAAAACAGGTAGCAAGATCGAAAGACAAAAAAGTTGATTCAAGAAGATCTTAAGGATTGCGCGGGCGGGTAGCTCAGCTGGATAGAGCGTTGGCCTCCGGAGCCAAAGGTCGTGGGTTCGAATCCCGTCTCGCCTGCCATTTTTTTGGCATGAGAAAATATTCCGTTTTTATTTCATTGCTGTTTCTTTTTTTCTGTTGCGGCAATCTGTGTGCAGATGTTTTTTTAAGCACTTATGAAGAGATAAAATCGGCTTACGACCTTATCGGCTACACTTGGAACAATGAAAAAATCCCGCGCATTTTCGTGAAAAAGATTCCGGAAGAGATCAAAAAACTTGAAGGTGTCGAGCGCAGACAGTTTTTTATAAAGCTGCTTCTGCCGCTTGTTCTGCTCGAAAACGAAAAAATCGCAGCGGAACACGATATGATAGTTCCAATCGCGGCAAAAAAAGAGTGGAATGCCGAAGATTTGAAAATTATTGGTGAAATCGCTGAAAAATACAACATAATCGACGAAGGTCAGGACATTTCTGCGACAACGGAAGAGGAAAAAGAGAAGATCCGCTATTTTCTCGATCACAAGATCCGTCCGGTGCCGCCGGCTATCGCGATAGGGCAGGCCGCGCTTGAATCCGGCTGGGGAACGAGCCGCTTCGTTTTCGAGGGAAACAACCTTTTCGGTCATGTTTCTCCCGATCCGACAAAAGGGATAAAACCGAAAAACTGGAGCGGAAACCAGCGCCACATCAGGATTTTTGATTCGATTCAGGAGTCGATTTCGGCATATATGCTCAATCTGAACCGCAACCGTGCCTACAATAAGTTCCGCTGGTACAGGCGTACCCATCCCGGAAATCTTTCGAAAATGGCTGAAGGTTTCGACAAATACGCCATCATCAAAGAGGCTTACGTCGGCAGGCTGCAGAGTGTGATGTTCAAATTCGGAGTTCATAAAATCAACAACGCAAAGCTCGATTCGGGCGAAAGTGCAAATGTTATCGAAAAAGTTTCCCAACCCTACATCAACTGACACTCAGGACGATTTCCTGCAGCAGCTTTACCAGCGCCGCGGCGGTATAAAACTCGGTCTCGGCCGTGTTGCCGACGCATTTCCTGTGATTTTTGAAAAAAGAATTCCGGTTTATCACGTTGCAGGAACGAACGGAAAGGGAACGGCGGTCTATTCGCTTGACCACATTCTGCGTTCAAACGGGCTTAAAACGGGACGTTTCGTTTCTCCGCATCTTCTGAAATACAACGAGCGCATTTCGGTTGACGGAATCGATATCTCTGACGCGGAAGTCCGCGAAATTTATGAGTATCTTGAAAAAAAGATAAGTGATTTCGATGAGTTGTCTTTTTTTGAAGTTACGTTTCTTCTTGCTTGGAAATATTTTGAAATTTCAGGCTGCGACCGCGCCGTTTTCGAAGTGGGGCTCGGAGGCAGGCTTGATGCCACCAATGTGATTGAAGGTTCGAAAACCGATATCATCACTTCGATCGGGCTTGACCACACTCACATTTTAGGTGACACACTCGAAAAAATCGCTCTTGAAAAGCTCGGTATCGTAAAAAACGGCGACAAAGTTTTAATCGGCGGCAGTGCGGATCAGGCTTTCGACAGGTGGATGTCGGAAGTTGCTCTTTCGAAAGGGGCAAAAAGTGTTGATGACGACTCTTTGAATCTCGATATCGCTTTTCCGCTTAGCTGCATGAGTCCGGAGCAGAAAAAAAATGTGCGTCTTGCCGTAAAAGCGGCTCTTTTAAGTGAAGAGAAGGGCTTGAAAATCCCGGATTTCAGCGCAATGCGACTTCCCGCAAGGTTTGAATTTATCGAACCCGATATCGTCGTTGATGTAGCCCACAATCCTCCGGCAATAGAATCTCTTGCAAAAACTGTTGAAGAACGGCTTGGCAAAGTTGTTGTCCTCTACGGTGCTATGAAAGATAAAGATGTGACAAAAGTTCTTGATATTATTGGTAAAATTTCGGATTCAATATTCGCCATTAACCTTGAAGCCGATAACGACCGCGGCGCAAAAGTTGCTGATATTCTCGAACGTGCCGGCGCCTTGGTTAAAGGAAAAATAAAGTATGCAGAAACCGATGAAAAAACGATTGAAGAGGCTCTTTTCTCTGCCCGCAAAAACGGAAAAAAACTTCTTGTAACCGGAAGTTTTCACACGATAGAAAAATTTATGAATTATAGAAAAAATCAATAAAATTAACTGGTTGGTGATAAAATGAACAATATCGTAAAAAAAGTTCTTCTATTTTCGCTTTTTTTCTCTTTTTCCATGCTTTTTGCCGATGACGATTACACTGTCGAGCTTTATGCGATGAGCGGCAGCGGAAGACTTATCTCAAGCGAAGAAATGATGAAAAAAAGTGGTGCGAACTATCTCATCGTAGACTTTTTTTCGCTTATGTGCGAGCCGTGCAAAAGATCACTTCCCAAGTGGGATGATTTTCTCAAAAAAAACAAGTCAAATGGGTTTGAATTTATTCTTGTTGCCCTTCCTGCCGATGGGGAAAAGAAGAAAACTGAAAAGGATCTCAAAAATTATTTCAAGCAGAACAAGTTCTCTTTCGAGACGGTTTTTGACAAATATTCAGTTGTCGGCAAAAAATTCGGTGTTGTCGAAAAATCGGGAGATGTGACTCTTCCCATGATTTTTGTCATTGATAAGTCTGGAAAACTCCTTTTCAAAACCGATTCTTTTGATGAGGCGATGGCGAAAATTAAAAATCTTGAATAGTTTAAATCTGTTCTGCAATTTCCTGAACTGCTTTCGTGATGCCGCCTGAAACGGCTTCGTTTCTGCTGTATGCGGCTCCTTTGCTCTCAACTGTCCAGCGGTTTATTGTTTCGCCGGTAAGAAGGTTGAAAAGTTCTGCTTTGACTACGATTATCGAGTAAAATTCGCCGCTGTATTCTTCCGATTTCGTTTCTTTGACTTCGATTTTAAGAAGAAAAGCTTTGTGTGAAGTTGCGGAAACTGCGGAAAGATCGCCGGTTTCCTCGAATTTTATCTCCTGATTGAGTTTGATTCCCTTCTTGTTGAAAGCGGGGAAGAGTTCGCGGATTTTGTCGGCAGCTTCGGGAATATCCGATTTAAGAGCCCACACGCCGAAGCCGTTGACTTCAACCTGTATTCTTGCAAGCTCTGTTTTCGGGATTGAAAGAAGGACGAAAGCATTGTATTTTTTACCTTCTTTTTTTGAATGAAGGCATTCGGTGAATTTGTCTTTTATGTGATAGTTTTTGACTTCGATCTGCTTGCCGGTTACTGAACTTTTTACACCGATCACGTAGGAATATTCGCCGTTTTCCTCGACTTCACGCGACTTGAATTCGCTTTTTACCGAAACTCCGAATGAGTTGCTGACTTTTGCAAAAGCGTTCTGCTGAGCCAGATTAACGGCATCTTCTTCAGATTTTGATTCGCTTGATTCTCCGACCCAGAGAACAACATCTGATTTCTCGATTTTTTCCGGGATTTTTGTCCATTCAGGTCTGTTTGTGTCGTTACTCTGCATTGAATTTCCGTTTGAACGCCGGTCTGCACTTCCGCATGAGACAAACAGAAAGATGAAGAAAAGAGCAAGTGATAAAACTTTGGTTTTCACGTATGTTCTCCTGATTATTTAGCTAAGAATTCGATTTGGTCTTTGTCGACTTTCGGATTTATTATCATAAAAAACAGCTGTTTTGTGTCATCGGCTGCTACGAGAACGACTTTGTCGCTTTTTTTGATGCCGATATTCGTGAAAAGAAGGATTTTTTCAGTGTGGCTGAGAGAGTTCATAACAGTTTCAGGAATAAATTCGGTGTAGGTTCTCGTAAAGAGCTCTTTGAAAGTTGAAAGCGACTTGAGCGGGAAGCGGCTTGTCATGGACTCTTCCTTGAAAATCACAGATTCGCCGTTTTCAAGTTCGAGTGTGTAAATCTGTTCCGACGCCTCTTTCAGTTTCTTTTTTATTGTTATGATTTTTACGGCTTTATCGGAAAAGAGTTCGTTGTTCGGCTCAAGCTGCAGAAGGACTGAGGTGAAGCGGTCGATGTCGAAGAGAAAGTGTTTCGCCGCGATTCTTTTGAAAGTCGAAGCCGGAATATGGATGAAATCGATGCTGAATCCCGGGAATATTTTGACGATAGTTTCTCTTATCTGACCGGTCAGGGCTGAATTTATGAAGCCGATAACGATTTCTTTCGTCTCTTTTTTGAATGAAACGGGAAGGGCGAGCAGTCTTGTTATTACGTCGGGAGTGAAAAAACGCGCGAAAAAGTCGTCGGACATGAACCCTCTCTTTTCTTCGAACATGACGGGGTAGCCCTCTTTTTCGTAGAATTTCGCAAGTTTCTTTTCATCGATCATCCCTTTTGAAATGGCAAACCAGATGGGATCTACATTCTTTTTCATTTTCAGGATTTTGTTTGCGTTTTCCGAAGAAATAACGCCGTCCTGAACCATTTTCAGCATCAGATTTCTCATATTGAAATCTCCGTTAAATAATAGCAATTATAGGAACTTTTCTTTTGTATTTCATCGAATTTATCCGACATGCTACGAATCTGACGAGTTTTTCGTCAAAACCTTCGCGGATGATTTCTTCTTCGCTCATGCCCAGATCGGAAACAGCGTGGATGACCGGGTCCATCTGGATGTAGGAATATCCGATTTCTCCTTCGTCCGTCTGACCTTCGAAAAGGTCTGCGCTCGGAGCTTTTTCGATTACGCTGGCAGGAAGTCCCAGAAAGCGGGCAAATTCGAAAATATCGGTTTTGTAAAGACTGCCGATCGGGTTTATCGCCGATGCGCCGTCACCGAACATCGTGAAGTAGCCGAGTTCGATTTCGCTTTTGTTGCCAGTGCCGAGTACGATCGCGCCGTTTGCCGCCGAGAAGTCGAAAAGAGTGATCATTCTCGTTCTCGCCATGATGTTGCCGAGACGACCCTTTCTCGAAAAGTCGGGATTTGTCATATTGTTTGCCGCAAATGTGTCGACAACTGCCGAAATCTCGATTTTAAGGCTGTTGATTCCTGTATTTTCAACGACTTTGAGAGCGTCTTCAATGCTTTTTGCGCTTGAAGTTCTGTACGGCATGAGTATTCCCGTGACGTTTTCTTTTCCCAATGCTCTTGCGGCAAGGGCAGCAACAAGCGCACTGTCAAGCCCGCCGGAAAGCCCTACGACCGCTTTTTTGAGCCCGGTTTTTCTGATTTCGGAAACTAAAAACGAGGTGAGTTTTTTCTCAAGTTCTGCAAAATCCAATTTTGGAAGAGTTATCATGCGTTTCCTCTCATTTTAAGCTGATTTAATAATGATTTTCGTATGTTGAGCGAATTTGAAAAATAGTCTGAAAGAAGATTTTCCTTTTTTTCGTCGCTTGAAAAACCTGAAACCGTGCAGTAGTCTCTTTCTATTGAATCGAGAGTTTTGGAATCAAAATCGTTCATAAGTGCCGAGCGGCATTTTTTTATGAATTCAAGTTCCGATTCATCGGGCATTGTAAAAGAGTGGGCGAGTTCGGCCAGCCATGAAGCGGCTATGAAGTTGCGCGGATTCCTGCGGAGCGGAGCGGTATCTTCAAGCGAAACAAAATCATCTAAAAAGTAGGTGTTGTTTTTTTTGCTGAGAACCACTTCACAGTTTTCGAAAAGGGAGAAGTTGTCCTTCTTCGAGAAAAAGCGGAAAGTTTCACCTTCTTTGGAAATCGTGTGGAAAAATCCGTTTCCGTGAGATTTTTTATAGGTTATGGTTCCCTGTACGATATACATTAGTTTACCGATTCGATCTGCTGCTTTTTCTCAGGTTTTTTGCGTTCAATATCAGTCGTTACGCCTAACTGTTTGGCAAGGTCGACACATTCGCTCAAAAACGGGATTGCCACTTCTTTTGTGTTTATTGCCTGAACTTCGAGACAGCGGCGCAGATAGGTTTGTCCCAGTTCTTCATTTTTCAGCGTGTACATTTTGAGGGCACCGCGGTACAGGGCTTCTACGTCAAACGGGAAATATTCAAGAGCTTTCTTGTAATTTTCCGCAGCGAGTTCGTTCAGATTCTGCTCGTCGTACATAATTCCGAGCTGCTTGTAAGCCTCTGAATGTGTTCCGCGCATCTTGATCGCCGCCTCGAAATGCTGTTTCGCCAGATCGTAGCGTTTCTGCATTCTGTAAACTATGCCGATATTCGTTTCGGCGTAGTGCGGACGCGGATACATCGTGTCTGCAAGGACTGCCTGAAACTCTTCAAGAGCTTTGTCGAACTGTCTCTGCTCGAGGTAAAGCGCGCCTAAGTTGTTCCGTGCGTCTGTGAATTTTTTGTCGATTTTCAACGACTGCTTGAAGTTCTCTTCAGCCTTTTTCTCGTCGTGTTCGATCATGAAAACGAGACCGAGCGTGTTGTAATACTGCGGAAGAGTGGGGGCGGCTTCGATTGCAAGCATGATTTCGCGTCTTGCTTTAATGTAGTCACCCTGATTCAAAGCGGCAAGACCGAGCTGATAGTGACCGTCACTTTTTCTTTCGTCACTTACAGTTTTCGTATCTGCCGAAGAGCATGAAACAAGGAGTTGAAACAGAATGAAAATTAAAGATAATAGTTTGATTTTATTCAAGGTTTCCTCTTTGTAAGGAGTTTATTTCTTCTCTTCTTTATTGTCGGCTTTTTTATCAGCTTTTTTGTCTTCTTTGCCGGATCTGCCCCATTCCCAGCCGAATTCAACATCTGCACCTAAATCCCACGATGAAACGTAGTGACCTTCAAGGTTGTCGTGCGGACGCGGGTTTTTAGCATTCCAGAAAGTCCAGTGTTTGCCGGCATAGCCGTTGATGTAGAGGAAAGGAAGGATCTGAAGTCTGACGACGCCTCTGAAAAGAGAGCTTACGTGGCTGTCGGAGAAAAGTTCTTTTGCGCTTCCGAAGCCGCGTTTGTAGTATGAAACCATCATCTTAAGTATCCAGAGATCCGGAAGTTCGAGGTGTGCGAAAAGCGATGAAGATTCGGGAAGTTTTTCGTAACCTACAGAAAGTGATATCCATGTCTTGAAACTGTAACTGAGTTCGCCGTAGAAAGAACCGACGAACTTGTCGTCAGAATCGTTCATAAGGTGCCAGTATTTCGAGCGGCCGTCGGGCTGGAAGTCTTTTGCGCCGTAGATGTTCGTCATCATCTCTATACGCTCGATATCGTAGAAAGTATCGAAGAAAGAAGGAATGTACGAATCGTGGTGAGCTCTTCCTTCGAGCTGGATTCTGATTGCGTGCTGGTTTTTCTGATCGAGGTTGAATCTTCCCAAAAGACCGAATGTGAAGCCGCCTTTTACAAAATCTTTCTTGAACCACGAATAATCGGTGAAAGCCTTGATATCGACCTTTTCGTTTTTGAACAGTTTAAGTTCGAAGTCGATGCCCTGCATGTAAAGGAATTCATCTTCCAGAATTATCGGACGACCTTTTGAATCAACCGATATTCTGGGAAGTCTGCTGTCTTTGCCGTTGATATAGTCATCGGGATCGTAGTCATAGTATTTTTCATATTGCAGCTTTGTCGGAGCGTTTCTGTCGGCAACGAAAGAATATCCGAACGAAACACTTCTTGCGTGGTAGTTTCCGATTGCGGAGAAGGGCTTCAAGAAGACGATACCGCCGAAAATGTTTCCTCTTGCGACATCTCCCAGAAGTGCTTCAAAACCGCCGTAGTCGAAGTACCAGTTGAGTTTTGCCGACATTGTTGAAAACGTCGAGTCGTGGTTAGGAATGTAGCGTTTGAGGATCGTTCCGTGTCCGATCGTCTGTGCGAAATTGCTGCCGATCGAAAGATAAAGGTTGTCTTCGGAAGTTCCTATCTGGAAATATCTGAGGATTTTGAGGTAATCCTGCCACTCATCCCAGTCTTCAGTTCTGAAGCGGATGCTGTGGTCGTTGTCGTTAATGTCTGTGCTGACAAGACGGACATTGAGCGGAACATGAAGCCCGAAAATAAGATCGAGTTCTTTTTCGCTGACGGGCTCTTTTATGAGTTTGTCGAAGTGCATAGAAAATTTCGGGGTGATAACGAGGTAAAGTTCATCATCCATCAATTTGACACCGGCTGCGAGACCTGCGCTGTTGTAAGGTGAAATGATTTCGTTCGCACCGATATTTGCGACTTCGCCTTTCCAGAAAGTTTTTTCGATCTCTCTGATTCTCATATCGTTGTCTGATTTTTCCTCTTTTCCAGCCGCTTTCGGCTCTTCAGCTTTTGCGGTCTTCTGCTCAGCCGGCTTCGGTTCTTCAGCTTTTGCAGGTTTCTGCTCAGCCGGCTTCGGTTCTTCAGCTTTTGCAGGTTTCTGCTCAGCCGGTTTCGGTTCTTCAGCTGCTGCCTGAGCGGGTTGTTCAGCGGGCTTCGGCTCCTCAGCTGCTGCCTGTGCCGGTTGTTCAGCCGGCTTCGGTTCTTCAGCTGCTGCCTGAGCAGGTTGCTCAGCGGGCTTCGGTTCTTCGGCTGCTGCCTGAGCGGGTTGTTCAGCCGGCTTCGGTTCTTCAGCTGCTGCCTGTGCCGGTTGTTCAGCAGGCTTCGGTTCTTCGGCTGCTGCCTGTGCCGGTTGCTCAGCCGGTTTCGGTTCTTCTGCCGGTGCGGTTTCCTGTGCGAAAAGAGTACCGAAGAGTAATGCAAACAATGTCAAAAAGGTCAAAATCTTAAAATTTTTCATGCTTTTCTCCGCTTATAACAAAAAAAACGCCTAAAATATATTGATATATAAGAAAAATGCAAACTTAACCGGGTATTTTTTTGTGAATAAAGCGAGAAAATATGAAAAAAATGAAATTAATGCAGTTTGGTCAGTGCTTCCCTGATTCTTCTGACGGCTTCAACGAGTTTATCCAGTGAGGTGGCGTAGGAAATGCGGATGCAGTCTCCGTTGCCGAAGGACTTGCCGGCCACACAGGCTACATGGGCGTTATAAAGCAGCCACATGCAGAGGTCGTCGCTGTCCTTAATGACGGTCTCGCCGTCGGTCTTGCCGTAATAATACTTCATGTCGGGGAAGACATAGAATGCGCCTGCCGGGGTATTGCACTTCACGCCGGGAATCTCGTTCATCATCTTTACGACGGTATCACGGCGTTCGCGGAAAGCCTTCATCATGTTTCTGATCTCATCCGAGTTATCCGGACAAAGCTCAAGAGCCTTTACAGCTGCGGCCTGAGCGATGGTACAGATACCTGAAGTGATCTGTCCCTGGATCTTGTTGGCAGCCTTGACAATAGCCTGAGGAGCCGCAATGTAGCCGATTCTCCAACCGGTCATGGCATAGCCTTTTGCAACGCCGTTGACGATGACGAGACGGTCCTTCAGGAAGTCGAACTGACCCATACTCTCGTGTTTGTGCTCGTACTGTATGAACTCATAGATTTCGTCGGAGATGACGATGATGTTCGGGTGTTTCCTCAGCACTTCGGCGATAGACGAAAGTTCAGCCTTTGTGAAAACGCTGCCGCTCGGGTTGCAGGGCGTATTAATGAGAAGAGCCTTTGTTTTTGGAGTAATAGCCTTCTCAAAATCCTCTGCGGTGATTTTGAAGTCGTGTGCCATATCGCTCTTAACGATGACCGGCACGCCGCCGCTCAGTTTTACCATTTCGGGATAGGATACCCAGAAAGGAGCGGGAATGATGACCTCGTCGCCGTCGTTGAGGATTGCCTGCAGTACATTGTTGATTGCCTGCTTCGCGCCGTTTGAAACAAGGATGTCGCTCTCTTTGTAGTCAAGGCCGTTGTCGCGTTTCAGTTTTTCGGCAATCGCCTTGCGCAATGCCGGTGTGCCCGGAACAGGCGGGTAGTGCGTATCGTTGTTGTTGATAGCGTCGATAGCGGCCTGCTTGGCCGATACCGGTGTATTGAAGTCGGGTTCACCAATGCTCAGGCTGATGACATCTATGCCTTGTGCTTTAAGTTCACGGCTCTTGTTGGTCATAGCCAGAGTGGCTGATTCAGTCATGTTCAAAACTCTGTTTGAAAGTGTGATTTCGCTCATGATTTTTTAATCTCCATGTAAATTAAAGGTCTGTCGGAGAGCAGATGAAGCCTTTTATTGCGGTCGCAGCGGCGGTCGCAGGGCTTGCAAGATAGATTTCGGACTGGTTGCAGCCCATTCTGCCTTTGAAGTTGCGGTTTGCCGTGCTGACAGTGATTTCACCGGGTGCCATGATGCCTTCGTGTGCACCCAAGCACGGTCCGCAGCCCGGATTCAGGATGATTCCGCCCGCTTCGACGAAAATTTTGAAAAGTCCTTCTTCCATTGCCTTGAGGTAAATGTCGGAACTTGCCGGAAGAACGAGAAGTCTAGTCTCTTTCGCGATATGTTTGCCTTTGAGGATTTCTGCGGCGATTCTGAAGTCTTCGATCCTGCCGTTCGTGCATGTTCCGATCAGCACCTGATTGACTTTTACATCGTGCATATTGCTGACTTTGTTGACGTTGTCTACCGTGTGCGGCATTGCGACCATCGGTTCGATCTCGGAAACGTCGATCTCAAGAGTTTCCGCGTATTCGGCATCTGCATCGGGATAGATCGGAGTGTAGGCGTCACGCGGGATTCCGTGTTTTTCGAGGAAGCTGAAAACTTTCTCGTCGGGCGCCATGTATCCGTTTTTCGCGCCGATCTCAACCGACATATTTGTGAAAACGAGCCTGTCTGCAAGTTCGATGTTTTCAATGTAATCGCCTGAAAACTCTACACTTTTGTAAAGTGCGCCGTCAACTTTGATGAGTCCTGCGATGTGAAGGAGAACATCTTTTGAGGAAACGTAGGGTTTCGGTTTTCCCTTGAGGACGATCTTCATCGATTCGGGAACTTTGAGCCAGATTTCTCCAGTTGCCCAGATTCCAGCCGATTCGCTTCTTCCGATTCCTGTCGAGAATGCACCGAGCGCGCCGTATGTTACAGTGTGGGAGTCGCTGCCGACGATGAATTTGCCGGGAAGCGCGAAACCTTCTTCAACCGTGACCTGATGGCATATTCCGCGGCCGCAGTCGTAGAAATTCTTTATTCCCTGTTCCTTGACGAACTGACGCACAGTCTGGTGGTTTGTCGCCGCCTTTTCGTTTGCAGCCGGCACGATGTGGTCGAGAATTATCAGGATCTGATTCGGATCATCGACCTTTTTTCCGCCCATTTTTTTGAAGGTTGAATAAATCGCCGCGCTGTTGTCATGCGTAAGAACATGGTCTGGTCTGATAGTCAGGATCGTTCCCGGAACAACCGGTCTTCCCGCCATTTTCGAAAAAATCTTCTCAGCAAATGTCTGTCCCATTTTTTTACCTCATTTCCAATTTAACAAAAACCTAAAAATCGGCGGATTTTGGCACTTTTTGCAAATAACTCAACTTTTATTTTTGATTTTTTCCCAGTATTCCTTGATTTTCGCTTCGTAGCCGATGTTTTTCATCCTGTAGAATTGCGGCGGCTCCACGTCACCGGGAAAATAGCGCTGGTCGACCCAGTGGTTTTCGTAGTCGTGCGGATATTTGTAGTCTCCTTTCTCCTCTCCTGGAGCGAAAGAGGAGTCGTTGATGAGGTGCTTCGGGATCTCAAGTGTCGGATTTTCTTTGAAATAATCTTCGGCGGCGTGAAGTCCCAGATAGCTTGCGTTGCTTTTGGGAGCGGTAGCCAGATAGTTCACGATGTGGGCTAAAATTATCTTTCCTTCGGGGTATCCCACGGCCTGAAAGGCGTGAAGAGCCGCAACTGCGAGCTCAAGCGCTCTCGGATCGGCATTTCCGACATCTTCTGAAGCGAAAATTATCATTCTTCGCAGCAGGAAGAGCGGGTTGTCGCCAGATTCTATCATTTTGATGAGATAGTAGAGCGCCGCGTCGGGGTCGCTTCCGCGGAGACTTTTGATGAAAGCAGATATCGTGCGGTAGTGGAAATCTCCCGTTTTATCGTACTGGTTAGGGTTTTCGACTAACTCCATCACGTTTTCCCGTGTTATTTTGCCGCCTCCGCTAAGATGGAATGCGCTTTCCATGATAGAAACTGCGATTCTAACGTCTCCAGAAGCCTCTTTCGCGATTATTTCAAGGAGTTCTTCATCGATCTCGGCTTTTAAATAATCGACCGCGCGGTGCAAAACCGTGATTATGTCGGAAACTGAAATTTTCGAAAAACGGACGCTTCTAGCGCGGGAGAGCAGGGCGTTATTGACATAAAACGACGGATTTTCGGTTGTCGCGCCGATAAAAATAACACCTTCGTTCTCTATCATCGGAAGAAAAATATCCTGCTGCGCCTTGTTGAACCGGTGGATCTCGTCGATAAAGACTATCTGCTTGTCGACGAAAACCGATTCCCTGTCTTTGTAAAGGATCTTCTTTATATCAGCGGAACTGTCTGTGACTGCTGAAAATTTGTAGAGTTTTGCTCCGTAAAGCCCTGCTGCGATGCGTGCCACCGTCGTTTTGCCGGTTCCTGGCGGGCCGTAAAAGACCATTGAAGGCAGAAAACCAGATTTCAGGAATGATTTCAGTAATTTAATGACATTCTGCTGACCGACGATTTCATCGAATGTTTCGGGCCTGAGCACCGAATACAGGGGAATGTAAGCTGAATCGTTCATTTCTTTTTGGTAGGAACTGTGCCGTCGGGATTGAGGCCGCGTGCCTTGTAGTCGGCTTTGATTCTGGCCTCTTTTACATCATCAGAAGTCATGAATAAATCTTTGTGTTTTTCTGGAACGAAGACGGTCGAATCGTTTTTGAGGACTGCAAAAATCGTATCGGGAAATCCTTTTTCGTGGTCAGCGATCCGAGCGTCATCCGAAATGAAAAGAGAGTAGGAGAGCATGCGTGCCCTTACCGGATCTTCTTCATCGATAACGAAAGCCGCGAGGTTGTTTTCAACCTGTTCTGCAGTTCTCCAGTCAACAGGAGTATCGTATTTCCGGAACATCGTCTTCTTGATCGGATCAAAGAAGAAGGTTTTGTCGGGATAATCCTTTTTGAGCTGGATAAGATAAGCGTTTTTCGCCTCGTATTCTTTGATGGAATCCAGATCTTTTCTTATTTTTTCGCTAAGCTCTTCCATTCTAACCATTATCACGTTCTCGTTTCTGCGCGTGATGACGAAATATCCCTCTTCGGGCATGAGCTTTATCGCGCCGCGGATTTTGTCGGTAACCGAGAAAGGATCGTCGATAGAAACCGACCAGCGGACATATTCTTTCGGGAGTTTCCACATTCCGTGGCGGTCGCCGAGATAAATGAGATAGTTGAATTTCACTTTCGGCAGTTTTTCCTTGAGCTGCTTCATGAAAAGGGCTTCACGGAAGAAGTTGACGTCGATGCTGATATTCGGGCTCAGGATTTTGACACTTTTTTTCTCGTCGTTGAGCTCGATTTTTTTAGGATCGGCGTAGGGGATAAACGCTTTTGCATTCTCGAATTTCGGAGCTTCATCGATCGTCGAGTGGATTTTGATGTAAGCTAAAATGTTAAGCAGAAGCGCCTTTTTCTCGTTTTCTGAGATCGAAGAAGGCTTTGAAAGAGCCTCTTTCAGCATTTTTGCAAAAGTCTTATCCGCCAGTTTGTAGATCTGATTTGCTATATCCTCTACTGAAGAAGCCGAATCTGTCTTTTCCTTCGTCAGAGTGTCGAGAAGTTTCTTTCTGTTCTGAATCTCGGTAGGAGAAAGCATCGGGTTATCGAAAAGATAGTTCAAAACGACTTCAGCTTTTGCGTAAGCCGTTGATTTCTTTTTATAATTCCGATACTGACGATCCCAGAATTCCGAAATTTCGCCTGATGCTAAATTGTAGTAGGAAATTTCCGACATTTTTTTGCCGGTTTCGATAAGCCCGTAAAGCGCGGGAAACGATGAAAGATTCTGCTCTTCCTTAATAATTTCGCCGGTTTCCGAGTGTGTCTCGTTAATGAGCTTGGCGACATTGAGCATTTCGTTCACTTCGTTTTCCGACTGCCGGATCATCGCGTAAAACTCTTTGTTCCAGAAGTCTGAACCAAGGTTTGTAGCTCTTATCACCAGTTTGTTTTCTTCAAAAACCGTGTAGGTTACCGGTTGTTCTACGAAAAAATCTTTGTAGTAATCGGAATACTGCTTTGCTGCGGCGAACCGGTCGTAATCTTTATCGCCCGTCCATTTGATCATGAAATAGAGGAAAAGCCCGCCGACAATGATAAGGAGAATTAAATAGCGCCAGTGGGAATTGCCGTTTCTGCCCGCAAGTTCCGAGGCGCGAACTTTTCTTTTGGGAGACATTATTTGTTCTCTTCGATGATTTCCAAAACGACTTTCTGATTCTGACGGCTTGCGACTGCGCTGATGAGCGTGCGGAGAGCGTTTGCGGTTCTGCCGCTTTTACCGATGACTTTGCCTACATCTTCCGGAGCGACCCTGAGTTCGATGATGGCGGTATTCTTTCCTTCAATGTAGCTGACTTCAACTGCATCTGGAACATCAACCAGTTTTTTTGCAATAAATTCAACAAATTCTTTCATGAGATCCTCCAAAAAATCAGGTTAGAAAATAACTCTTAACACGACAAAACATATAATTTTATATGGTTTTTGATGAAATGCAATTTTTTATAAAATTATTGTTGTCCTGTTCCAGGTTTGTGTTCGTAAACATCCCACCTGAAGTTGTCGATGAGGACAAGGGAATCGTACTGCGCATCGTTCAGATCCCAGATGGCGAGTCTCAAAGTTATGATTTCTTTGCCTTTAACATTTCCGCGAGTCGTAAGCCAGCCTGTTCCTCCGTGTGATTCAAAGCCTGTTCCCTGCAGTTCTTCCGTTCCGGTGCAGGATGTTACTTCGACATGGTAGTTTTCACCGTTGTTTCCGTTTACGTTTTTACACTGGGTGAAAAGCCCGTCGGGAGCAAGATTTATCCCTACCGGATTGCCGTTGCTGTCCATCGCAAGATTTTTATCGGCGGGATTCTGCAGAGTCGGATCGCTGCTTTTGTAGGTAGAATCAAGCAGCGCGAGAAAAAAGTCGTTGTATCGTGAGCATATCCATGTCGGGTATTCTTCTGTCAAAAAGTAGATGTTAAAACTGAACGATTTTGCTGTTTTCGGAGTTTTTATCCTCATTGTAAGCATGACTGCATTCCGGACGCCGCCCTGTGTTCCGGAATGATCTTCTCCGGTTTCTTCGTCTTTGCATACCGGAGCCGCAGGGAATTTATTGTCATTCGCTTCAAGCCAGTCGGAAGGAGCACCTGAATAATTATCCAAAGAGGTGTATCCTTTGAAAGGATCTGTGACTAATCCTGTACTCAAACCAACCATGAATTTGCCCTCTTTCGGTCTGATTACATTACCGAGTTTTAAAAGCATACCGTTGCTTCCTTTGTGAACATCGGCGGATTTGCCTGTCGGAGTCGATATTTCGGCACTGATAAGTCCCCATTCCTCCGAATCTTCAGTTGTGGTCTGGCAGATGCCTATAGCTTTCGCATAATCATAAGGATCGGTTGAATCCTGTTGGATCTCCGAATCGCAGTCGTAAATAATTTCTTCATGTTCATATATGCAGAGATGGTCCTGATTTCCGGCATCCCATGCCTCGTTCGGATTCGGGCACTGTTCGTTAGTTTCGCAGCAGTCTGAACATGAGCCGTGGCCGTCGCCGTCGAAATCTGTTCCGTCATCAACGACACCGTTGCAGTCGTCGTCAATACCGTTGCCGCAGAGTTCATCGCCGGTTTCGTACACAGGCAGAACTTCGCCAACGCATTTTCCCCATTTTCCATCTTCTTGGCAGGTGCTTATTCCGGCTTTGCACGGACCGACATCTTCTGTTTCAGGAAGTCCCTGATATGTGCATTTCTGTGTGTCTCCGGGAGTGCAGTTTCCGTTTATCGGATCATTGTCATCGGGGTTTTCCGGATTTTCAGTGTCTCCGACATCTTCGGAATGGTCGGCATCGTTTTTTTCAGGTGAATCGGAATCGCTGTCTTTTTTTTCATTTTCTTCGTCAGGGTTTTCGATACAAATTTTCTTTTCGGGATCGCATGTCAGACCGATCCGGCAGTCAAAAGACGATTCGCATTCCTGACCGATGCCGGCAGTATTTTCCTCATCTTCGTCATCGGAGCATGAAACAAACGAAAATACAAAAAACGCAAGCAATATAACAACTTTGAAAAGCTTCATCTTATTCTCCAATACAAAGACCATAAATTTAAGCTGGAAAAATTAAATTACTGCTGACCGGTTCCCGCTTTTGCAGGTTTGGGAAGCCATTTGAAACCGTCGAGAAGGACTGTCGAATCCCACGAATGGTCTGGACCGTAGCTGACTTCTCCCTGTTCCCAAAGCGCGAGCCTCAAAGTTATCGTTTCGCCGGGAACAACGTTTCCGCGTGTCGTGAGCCAGCCCGTTCCGCCGCTGCTGAAAGTGTCAAACCCCGTGCCTTCGAGAAGAGTGGTTCCCTGAGTGCAGTTCGAAGCATAGCTGCCGTTAGAGCCGCAGACCATGAAAAGCCCGTTCGGAGCAAGGTCTACGCCGACAGGATTACCTTTGTCATCTTTTGCCAGGTTTTTGTCGTAAGGATTCTGGAATTCGTCATCGGGATAAGTCGTATTGTGTTCAGAATCAAGCAGAGCGATGAAAAAGTCGTTGTAGTTGTTGTCGTTGCATACTGTATTTGGGTATTCGACTGAAAAGAAGAAGAGGTTGAACTGGAAAGCTCTTGCATTCATCGGCGCTTTAACCTTGAGCGTCAGCATGATCGGGTCCTGAACGGATGGAATGGTTTTGTTTTCGCACTGATTCGAAAGTTCTTCCGTAATTTCGGTTCCTCCGCATGAAGGGGATTTCGGGATTGCACAGTTCGGCATCATATTTATCCAATCCGAAGGAATTTTGCTTGCAGTTTTCATGTCACCTGCTTCCAAAGTTGCACACTCGGCATCTTTTGTCGGCTTGTTCCACGGACCAGTCGAAAGAATTGCGATTTTTGAGCCTTCCATCGGAGTGATGTTGTTGCCGAATTTCGGTTCTGCCGCAAAAGTTTTGTAGTCGTTTTCGTAATATGGCATAGACCGGCTTGGTCTGTCGGATTTATCATATGTGGTTCCTGTAAAAATGTTGTAGGAACCGCACGAATCATTCGCAATGTTTTCCGTTACCGGATCTCCGGCGAGTGAAATTTCAGCCGAGACAAGCTGGTCGCCGCATATTCCCATCGCGTGAGCAAGTTTTATCGCATTTCCTGCGTAGTCACCGACAGCAAGCGGTTCGTCAGTACCGTCGCATGAAGTAGCTTCGTCAACTTCACCGTTGCAGTTGTTATCGACTTCATCGCCGATCATTTCGTAAGCTCCGGGATATATTGTAGCCGGATCAAATCCGTTGCAGCTGGATGCAGTTTCGCAGCAGTCGGAGCATGCGCCGAAACCGTCACCGTCGAAATCGGTTCCGTCGTCAACGACACCGTTGCAGTCGTCGTCAATGCCGTTGCTGCAGAGTTCATTGCCGATTTCGTTTACCGGCAGAACTTCGCCTGCGCATTTTCCCCATGTTCCGTCTTCTTTGCATGTACTGATTCCGCGTCTGCACGGACCTACGTTTTCTGTGGCAGGATCGGCCTGATAGTCGCATCCGCAAGTGTCGCCGGGGATACATGCGCTGCTCATTGAACACTCTTTTACAGGAGGATTGTTGTTGCCGGAGTCGCCGTTGTCGTCTCCTGAATGGTCGCTGTCGCTGTTGTCATCGCCGGAATGATCGCTGTCGCTGTCGGAAACATCTGAATTGTTGCCGTTTCCTGATTGTTGTGTGCAAACCTTCTGTTCAGGATGGCAGTAATATCCTACAGGACAGTCCAAATTAGAGGAGCATGCCGCGCCTTGACTGTTTCCCTCGTTTTCATCCTCATCGCCAGTGCATGAAACAAAGCAAAACACAAAAACAGTGATTATTAAAACAAATCTTAAAAGTTTCATAGTATCCTCCAATACAGAAACCAAAAATGCCTTAATTATAGATTTGTAATGAAAATAATCAAGTGGAAGGAGAAGCGTTTTGCTAGTTGATACTTAATTTTTCGAAGTTGAGACCGCCGGGATATGCGTAGCTTACGTCCTGTTCCCAACCGTAGACAAAAAGTCCGCACGGATTTTCGGAGCAGGTGAGTGTATGGTTTTTGAAAGCAGATCCGAGGTCGACAATGGCGTATGAGAAGTCTGTTCCTTCTATCTTTTTGATGTCGGTTACGGCACTTCCGTCAAGAACCGGTGCTTCGCCGGTCGTCATAACGATAGTCGCATAGTTGGAAACATAGCTTCCCGGTGTCAGGAAAAGGTACTCTTTTCTAAACTGCTCGTACGGCGGAATAAGCATCATTGCAGGGTCGCCTACACATTCGTTGGTGTGATCTGACTGGCATGTCGCAGAAATCATATCTGCTCCTGTTAAATACTGCGCAACCATAATCTGTTTGTCTGCTTCGACTTCAAGCGTTCCTTTGAAGTAAAATTCGGAATATTCTCCCGCATTAAGCTCGGTTTTTACATCGTTTACCGTGAAACTTGTCCAGCCGGAAGGAACAGATATCTTTTCCGGAGTTGCTGGCTTGAAAGTAAGTTTTGTTTCGTCTTCGCTTGCATAAATTCTGACATAATCCCACTCTTCGCCTCTTGCCTGTGATTTTACGAGGATGTATTTTTTACCCCATGTCTGAACGGGGAAAAGCTGCTGCTCAATGTGGTCGCAGTAACCGTAACCCTTGGGAATATTAGCGCAGTCAACACCGGAAAATACTGCAAACGGGTGACAGTCTGATTTTTCAGCATCGCAGTAAATTCGTGATCCCGATAAATCTCCTGATGCCTCAATTTGAGCAACCTGACCTTTTTTCAAGGTAATTGTTCCTTCAGAATCTGCAGCAATTGCAGGGATTCCGTTTGAAGCTGTGATTGCCACTTTCGGTTTAACCGTGATGATAGTGTCTTCATTGCTTAAACCGATTACGGTTGCATATGTTACTGACCCGCTTGTATGTGCAGAAACGACATAATTAGTGTAAACACTTGGTGTCGGAATGAGAAGCGAAGCGTCGTTCGAATAGGAACCGGCACAATCACCCATCATACATAATAAAGCATTGTAATCAGCGCTCATACCGCTTTCTGTGAACGGGTTTTTGCCGCTGTTGTCAATTGGCGAGAACTGATAAATCGTGACGGGAAGATCTGTTTTGACATGCAGACTGTCCCATTTCAAGCCTTGTCCGGAAATATTTTTGTCGTTCGGCAGCATAACTATGCCGAGTTTGCCGGGAGCGATGGAAAGACCGTGCGAAGTAGTCATTGTCATGCAGGCTGTGTCGTTGTCAATGCAGAAATAATTTTTACCGAGGTCAACTTCTCCGCTTTCCGAAGATACTGAGATGTCAACAGTGACAGTTGCTGTAGTGCTTGTGTTGCTTACAGTCAAAGCGAAAATCGGGTCGCTTCTCGAAGTATTCATAAAAATAGTTGTGTAGAAATCGCAGCCCTGATAACTGTGGTTCTTTGCCGCTTCTTCACAAAGAGAGACGCAAGAACCGTTCTGGCAGTATCCGCTTTTGCAGTCTTCAACGACTTCGGAAGAGAGAAGACCTTTCTCACTGCATTTGAATGTCTTTGAGTAGTCATCTTCGGAGCATATCGATTCTCCCGGAGTGCATATCTGCTGTACGCATTTGTCGTTGTTGCAGACAGATGCATCGCCGCATGGAACAGATTCTTCTCCGGTTCCCTGATTGTTGCAGCGGATGATGTTTTCGAAATTCTCAGGGTCGCATCTCAAAAGTTCACCAGCCGTGCATGGAGTTTCCGGATTTACAGGATCGTTGTTCTTGTCAGGATCTTCTGTGTCGCCTTCATCGGAATCATCTGAATCAGCGGGATCGTTCTCGTCCGGAATTTCTGAATGGTCGTTGTCTCCCGATGATGAGGTGCATATCTTCTTTTCGGGGTCACAGATTGCACCTGCCGGACAATCCCAAGTCGACTCGCAAGGATCTCCGAGACCTGCCATAGTGTCTGCTTCATCTTCTTCATCACCTGTGCATGAAGCAAAAAGGAGCGCGAGGATTGCTAAAATTGTAAAAAAGTAAAATTTTTTCATGTGAAACTCCGCAATCAATACAATAAAACAAAAAATTTTAAGCAGAAACGGAAAAAAATCAAGCCGGGCGCGCCGCATCCTGCCGTAATCACGTGATTACGTAATCCCGTGATCCCGACGGCGGCAAAATTTTAATTTTAATTAAAAAGGTGTTATAAGAGTCAGAATTTTTGTTTCGGGGGTATTTCATGGAAAAAAATTCTTTGATTTTCGTTGCGGGTCACAAAGGGCTTGTCGGCAGCGCGCTTGTCCGCGAACTCAAGTCAAAAGGTTACAACAATCTCATAATGAAAACTTCTTCTGAGCTCGATCTTACAAATCAGGTCGAAACGGAGAAATTTTTCGCAGAAAACAGGCCGGAATACGTTTTTCTTGCCGCGGCGCGTGTCGGCGGCATAGGTGCCAACAACAGTTTCCGCGCAGACATGATTTACAACAACCTCATGATTGAATCGAACGTGATTCACAACTCGTACAAGTTCGGGGTCAAAAAGCTCCTTTTCCTCGGTTCTAGCTGCATTTATCCGAAGTTTGCGCCGCAGCCGATGAGTGAAAACGTCCTTCTCACGAGCGAGCTGGAATACACGAACGAGCCTTATGCTATCGCCAAGATCGCTGGTTTAAAGCTCTGCGAATCATACAACATTCAGTACGGGACGAACTTCATTTCAGTCATGCCGACCAATCTTTACGGCGAAAACGACTCGTTCGACCTTGAAAAAGGTCACGTTCTGCCGGTGATGATAAGAAAATTCCATGAGGCGAAAGTTCAGGGGCGCGATTTCGTCGAACTTTGGGGAACTGGCAAACCGCGCAGAGAATTCCTTTACAGCGGCGATCTTGCAGAAGCTGTCGTCAAAATCATGGAAGAAGTCTCTTTCTCCGATCTGACCAAAGGAATGGATGAGATCAGAAACACCCACATAAACGTCGGAACAGGCGAAGACATCACGATTTACGAGCTTGCCTACATCATCAAGGATATCGTCAGCTACGACGGCGACATTGTTTGGGATTCATCAAAGCCCGACGGAACGCCGCAGAAACTTCTCGACATTTCGAAAATAAAAAGTTTCGGCTGGAAACCGCGCACAAAACTCACCGACGGAATCGAACACGTCTACCGCTGGTATGTCAAAAATAATGCAGATTAGGAGTGAATAATGCTTCTTTATGCAGACAAACTCTTCTCGAAGGAGTGGTTTAAAAGTTTATATTTGATTGTTCAGGGCGCGCTGATCGCCGCTTTCGGCTATAACTTTTTTCTTATTCCCTACAAAATAATTCCCGGCGGACTCATGGGCCTCAGCAGCGTTTTTTACCACCTTGTCGGTATTCCTGTCGGTCTTCTCACTATAATTCTCAATATTCCGCTTATCCTGCTTGGAATGAAGATGTTGGGCAACAGGTTCGGCTACAAAACGATTCTCGGAATGACTCTTCTTTCGGTTTTTAACGACGGAATGAACTATTTCTGGCACGATGTTACGCTGACAGACGACATTTTTTTGAGCTGCATCATCGGCGGAACCTTGGTTGGAGCAGGTGTTGCCTCTATTTTCAAGGCAAAGGCGACTACCGGCGGCACAGACATCATCGCCCAGCTTTTCCATGTTAAATTCAAGTTTTCGACTGGAAAAGTCGTTCTTTTTGCAAACATAATCTTCCTTTCTCTCGGTGCTTTGTCTATCCACTTGAAAAGTCCCGAAACGACCGAATTTTTCAAAATGATAGTTTATGCGATAGTCGCGCAGTTCACGACGGCTAAAGTGCTTGACGTAATCCTTGAGGGAACTTCGTACTACAAAGGGATTTTCATCATTTCGAACAAGTACGACGAGGTCAAGGAGAAGCTTCTCAACCAGATGCGACGCGGCGGAACGATGATCCACGGCAGAGGAATGTTCAAAGACGACGAGCGCAAAATCATCTTCACAGCGGTCAGCAGACGCGAATCGGCATTTTTAAAAGAGTACATCAAATCGATTGATCCGCAGGCTTTCATCATCATTTTCCAGACAAACGAGATTTACGGTCAGGGATTCCTGTCGGTTAAAGATATTGAGTAGCGGCGTCGAGAAACGCCTTGATTTCTTCAAGGCGTTTCATTGCAACAGACCGTCCTTCTTCGTAGACGCGCTTGAGTTCGCCTTTGTCATGCTCGGTTCTGCTGATTCCGAGCGGTTTCTCGGGGCAGATGATAAGTGCGGCTCCCTCTTTTTCGCGTGAAAAAATGTAACGCCTCTGCTCGTTGTAGATTTCGTGGCGCACAGTAAGCGCTTTTATGAGTGTCGGATATTTACGGAGCAGGATTTTCATAAGCGGCAGAAATTTTATCGGCTGCTTTGTAAAATCACGCGGCTGGGTGAGGACGACAACATTTTTTGTAAAACCGATACTTTCAAAGTATTCAAGCGGAATAGAATCGGTTGATCCGCCGTCGATATATTTTTTTCCTTCGATTTCAACAGGTCTTGAAACGCCGGGCATCGAGGCTGAAGCGCGCATCCAGAGCGTATCTTCTTCACGGCAGTCCACCAGTTTTTTGTAGTGCGTGATTCCTGTGTCGGCATCTGTGACGACGACATAAAACTCCATCGGATTTTTTAAGTAAGTGTCATAGTCGAACAGGTCGAGTTTGTTCGGAATCTGATTGTAGCAGAAATCGACATTGTAAAGGTCTCCCGAAGTGAAAAGCGAATGGAAGCTGCAGTAGCGCTTGTCTCCGGCGTATTTCAGGTTGTACCGGATTGCACGACCGATCTGTTTTGATTTCAGGTTGCAGCCGAAAGTCGCACCGGCAGAGACGCCGATTGCACCGTCAAAAGTGATGTCGTTTTCCATAAGCACGTCAAGTACGCCGGTTGTGAACATTCCGCGCATTGCACCGCCTTCAAGCACGATTCCCGTTTTTTCCGCCATGAATGCCTCCTTAAGCAGACAGAGAGGTGCTTTTTAGCATAACTTTTCTGAAATTCAAGATGTTTAAAAAGCGTGCAGTGAAAATTTTGATGTTCTGAAAAAAATCGTTCCGGTGATTGACTTATTTGAATGAGTGCTTATTTACTTCCACGTTTTATTGTTTTGCGAGGTGATGATGAGCGTCGAAAATTTTGATCTGACAGAAATTCCGGCAACTTTGCCCTTATTCGTTCTGAACGACAGCGTCCTTTTTCCTTTGATGATTTTAGGAATCGGGCACACGGCGGGTCCTGCGTTTGACAATCTGCTCAAAGCGGCAGCATCGACCGGAAACTACGTCGTAGTGGCTGCGAGAAAGCACGATAAACCTGAAGTTCCTGCAAGCGATCTGCACTTGACTGCGGAAGATATTTATCCGGTTGCTACGATTGCGGCTCTTGCAAGGGAAAGAACGGGAGTCGGAGCCGGCGGCGGTGCGATTCTCAAAGGTCTGAAAAAAGTAAGGATAAAATCGACGTTTTTCGATACTAATTTTCAGGTCGGTTTCGCAAAAGTCGAAGTCGTCGAGGAAGATACATATTTTCAGGAAAGCGACAAGCTGCTTATGCGGACGGCGATGGCTGAAATCAGAAGAATGATCGACATGCTGGTCTCTTTTAACCGCGTTCCTGCAGGAATGTTCAAGGATTTCAAGAATATAAGCGATCCGGCGAGACTCTCTGAATTTGTCGCTTCCAACTTTATGAGAAGTGTCGCCGATATGCAGAAAGTTCTTGAGGAAAACTCTCCGATGAAAAAGCTGGAGATGGCGCAGCGTGTTCTCGAGGACGCTCTTGCGTTCGCTCAGGTTCAGAACGACATAAAGCGCAAAACGATGGAGCGGCTCGACAAAGGGCAGAAGGATATGATTCTTAGAGAGCAGATAAAGCAGATTCAGAACGAACTGGGTGAGGGTGATCCTTTTTCTGCAAGTATCAGAGATTACGAGAAAAAACTTGAAGAAGGTCTGCTTCCCGAACATGCGGTGCCGGAAGTTAAAAAGCAGATCGAGCGCCTTAAAAGCATGAGTCCTTTTTCGCAGGATTCCTCGATGCTTTCTTCGTGGATAGACTCAGTTTTCGAGCTTCCGTGGAAAGAGTCAACTGAAGACAATAAAGACATAAACGAGGCGGAAAAAGTGCTTCAGGCCGATCACTACGGTCTGGAAGACGTCAAAGAGCGTATTCTGGAATTTCTGGCTGTGCGTCAGATAAAAGGCGACCAGAATTCTAAATCTCCGATACTCTGCTTCGTTGGGCCCCCCGGAGTGGGCAAAACTTCGCTCGGAAAGTCGATCGCACGTGCTTTGAAGCGCAAATTTTACCGCCTGAGTCTGGGCGGTCTGCACGATGAGGCGGAGATACGCGGTCACAGGCGCACTTACGTCGGTGCGATGCAGGGAAAGATTTTGAAAGGGCTCACTAACTGCAAGTCGAACAATCCCGTTTTCATGCTTGACGAGATAGACAAGCTCGGAAAAGATTTCCGCGGTGATCCGTCGTCGGCTCTTCTTGAAGTGCTCGATCCTGAGCAGAATTTCTCGTTTCTGGATAACTACATCGGGATCCCGTTTGACCTCAGCAAAGTATTTTTTATCGCGACGGCAAACTGGGAAGACACCATTCCCGAACCTTTGAAAGACAGGATGGAAGTTATCCGCCTTTCCGGTTATACCGACTTGGAACGTATTGAAATTGCTAAGAAATATCTCATTCCGAGACAGCTTGAAAACAACGGGCTCGCACCGAAAGAGATCCAGTTTACGAAAGAGGCGCTTCTTTTCATTTCGAGAAGATACACCCGTGAAGCGGGAGTCAGAAATCTGGAGCGCTGCATCGGTTCGATCTGCCGCAAAACTGCGACTCTCAAAGTCCAGAAAAAGGATTTTGCTAAAAAAATCACTCCGAAAGTGGTCGAGCAGTATCTCAAACTTCCTCCTTTTTCGGAGCACGATTTCGATGAGGAAAAGAGAGTGGGCGTTATCACCGGCCTTGCGTGGACGCAGTACGGCGGTGCGACTCTGAAGATAGAAGCAAATTCGATGAAAGGCACAGGAAACCTGCTTCTTACCGGAAAATTAGGCGAAGTCATGCAGGAATCGGCGCGCATCGCACTTTCATTCATCCGCAGCAACGCGGCGAAATTCGGTCTGGGAGCCGATTTCACGATAAGCGACAAGGATATCCACATCCACTTTCCGGCTGGAGCAACACCTAAAGACGGCCCGAGTGCCGGAATCGCGATAACTTCGGCACTTTTGAGCCTTTTTTTGAACAAGGCGATCGACCCGAAAACCGCGATGACAGGCGAGATCAGCCTCACCGGCGAAGTGCTTCCCATCGGCGGACTCAAGGAAAAACTTCTCGCTGCAAAACGCAACGAAGTGAACAAAGTCTTCATTCCGGAGCAGAACCGCGCCCTTTACGAAAGCATCGAAGACGAGATAAAATCAGGGATCGACGTCGTTTTCGTCAAGGAATACAACGACGTTTTCAAAGTTTTGTTCGGGTAGATACTCTCAATTCCCCTGCTAAGTTAGCGGGGGTGGCGCGTAGCGACGGGGGCGTGTGTCGCATTTTTGACTTCGGCGGCATGTCATAAAATTTGCAAAGAACATTCAAAATTCGGGTCTTCCCATTCGTATCCGTTTTCTTTAGGGCCGCCTCCGTCACTTTTCAGTCCGAGTTCGTCAAATGAAGCGCATTTTTCTCCGGTCCACATTTTGCCTTCGGGACATGGATCAAAGGCTACGCATGCTGTGTGGGCCTTGTTGGTTTTATTTTGAGCTGTCGTGGAGTAGAACTGCGTGCAACAAACACCTGTGCAGAAGATAGTTGTATAAACAATAGCTTGTGTCGGGTCGTTCATATATGACGTTGATGACCAGAAGCTGTATGGGTATTCAGTATCATGATCGTGTATGAAATAAGTCTCGTTTCTGTTGGGAAGTCGCCACTCTGATATACCGGCATAACTCAGGTTCTCGCAGTATTCAAGAGCTTCCTGCCAGTTTTTGTCTTTTTCGGGAGTCTTAAGCAGGAGCAGTTTTTGCGGAAGAAGATTGAGAAGTTCGTATTCGCCGGTCTGCAGTGTAACAGTGCAGGATTCTTGTTTGTCAGGTAAGTCCCGGACACTCCGGTAGTTGAGTTCTTTCGGCATGTTGCCTTGTATGTCGCCTATTTCGGTATGTTGGTCGGAACAACGTGCTGTTGCCAATCCTGTTTGGAAGTCAAATCCTTCCATAATATAATAATAGTAGCCCTGCTGAGGTCCTGTATGATGCAAATACTCCTGCATTCCCATAACAAAAATTCCGGAAGGAGTATCTGGAAAATAAGCCTCATTTATAACCGGGTCGAAAGTTCCGCTGTCTATTATCGATTTGTAATCCTTAAAAGTCGTTTTTCTCCAATCGGAATATCCTCCGACACTTATGGTGTTTGGGTAGTTTGATGGGTAGTATGACACACGAACTGCCTGAACCCACTCAAGTTTGGAATTGTTGTCTATGACAGTTTTGTCTGATCCGTAATGTTTGATAGTGAAATTCTGCGGAAGGCAGTACCTGTTTTCGGCATAGTTTGCATCCTGACCGAAGAAAGGTTCTCCCGCTTTGGGGCAGGGGATCTCTTTCTCGTTGTCGTAACATTTTGTCTGACCTGTGCAGGATAATCCTTTGAAAGAGCTTACCGGTTCGCATGTTTTTTTATTCGGAAACCAGACAAAATTTTCTTTGCAGACACAGACATAATCTCCGCTTTCACCTTTCGTGAGGCACTTGCCTGTCGAGTTTTCGACATCTTTGCACGGTTCTTCGAGGCATATTCCCTGAACAGGTTCATCCTCTTCATAGTCGGTAAAATCCTGATCGTTGTCGGATTCAATACCGTCATTGTCAGGTTCCGAGAGAGTTTCGCTGTCATCGCTGTCCAAATCTTCCTCAACCGCGTCGAAGTCCTCGTCAACCGAATCGTCATCTTCCTCAACTGCGTCGAAGTCCTCGTCAACCGAATCGTCATCTTCCTCAACTGCATCGAAGTCCTCGTCAAGCGAATCGGCATCGTTTTCTGCTTCGGCTTGTTCCGACTTTTTTCCTCCGCAGGCAGGCGCCAGAATGAGCAGGGCTGAAATTAAAACGAAACAGAAAAAAACTTTGAAATGAAGTTTTGTGAGTGAAATATCTTTCATTTTGAACTCCGGGACTTAGAAAAACAAAACGGATAATTATACTCAATATTAAAATAAAAAACAGAATATTTGAAATTGAGCATGAGAAAAATACCGAGTGATATAAATGCGACACACACGCCACCGCCGCAAGCGGCACCTCCTCTAACTTAGAGGAGGAATTGAGTAGCGGAGTTCCGATAAAAACAACGGATTCTAATTGACAAGTTTGATTCTTTTACTATATATACAGCCGTTTTTTGCTGAGTATGTTCTGAGGATACTATGTTCGGTAAGTTTTTGAAGTCGAAAATTCATCGTGCAACGGTTACCGGTGCGGATATAAATTATCAGGGAAGCATCACGATAGATAGAGAGTTGATGGCTGTTGCAGACTTGCAACCGTTTGAATTTGTTGATGTTTGGGATGTTACGAACGGTTCGAGGATAGAGACTTACGTCATCGAAGGCGAAGCCGGCTCTGGCTGCATCTGCATCAACGGTGCGGCGGCTCACCTTGTCACAAAAGGCGATCTCGTGATAATCGCTTCTCACAGATATGTTTCGGAAGGTGAAGCAGTTCCCGAACCGAAGATCGTTTTCGTCGATTCCAACAATAAACCCGTTCATTAGAGGTTTCCATGGAAAAAAAACAAAGAGTTTTCGGCAGAGCGCCGATCTCACTCAACATTTCTCTTTCTGAAGATTCTGACGACATCCGTATAAAATTCGATACTGCGAACTTAAGCGAAGGGGGTATTTTCGTCAAATCGTCGCTGCTTTGGGAGCCGGGGCAGGTTTTCAAACTTTCGTTTACGCTTCCCGGAACGGAAAAAGAGATAAACGTGAAAGGCGTTGTTGCCAGAAGTGACGATAAATACTCGATTTTTACCGAAAATGATTCCTCGATTCCCGGAATGGGGATAAAATTTATCGATCTGAGCGACGAAGACAGAAAGATCATAAAGGATTTCATTTCTCAGCTCGATTCAAAGTAACCGTTTTTGTCAATCAGGTGAAAATGCAGGACAACGAAAATAACAATAAAAAAGAGTATGTCTCAGGAAGACGCAGACGCTTTCTGTGGGGTACGCTCGCCCTTGTCCTGTTTGGTGCGATTCTTTATTCTGCAAGCATTGTCGGTGATTATGTCGAAAAAAACGACATCGAAAATTTTGACGAGGCAAAAGACTATTTTGTCACGGTATTGAAGAAAGATATCGCGATTTTTCCTGAAAGCGAGACTCCCGAAGATGAAAAAAACGATGCCGAAAAAGAAGAAAAATCTGCAAATCTCCTCAAAGCTCCGCTTCTTCTCAACTGTTCTGTGGAAAACGGCAAAGCTATTGTCAAAGAGCCTTTCGAAGTTGCCAGAAACAAGGTGACTGATGCCGTCTTTGAGCTGGATAATCACGGCAATACGCTGTATTCATTAAATTTTTCCTCAAAGGAAAATTCGGTTTTCTGCCGCGGAACAATGAAAGAAGGCGAGAAAAAAATATTTGTTTACTACTGCGAAAAGATATGACCGGAAACTGTGAGTCAACTGAAAAAAAGATAAAGCGCGTCACGGCAGTCGGACTTGTTGCCAACTTAATTCTAACGGTCTTTAAGATAATCGCCGGATACTTCGGAAACAGCCAGACAGTCATCGCCGACGGTATCCACAGCCTCAGCGATTCGGTGACCGACATTGCCGTTATCGTAGGTTCGTCGTTCTGGAGTGCGCCGCCTGACGAGGAGCATCCTCACGGTCACAGGAGAATCGAGACTTTTATCACAGCTGTTATCGGTGTTGCGCTTCTCGGAGTCGCATTCGGGATAGGAAGAAACGCGGTAGTCACTTTCAACGATCCCGACGAGGCTCCGACCTGGATTGCTTTTGCGGCGGCTCTTATTTCAGTCATCGTGAAAGAGGCTTTGTATCAGTACACTTACCGTTTCGGAAAAAAGCTCAAATCGTCGGCTGTTATGGCTAACGCATGGCACCACAGAAGCGATGCGATAAGTTCTGCTCCGGCGGCGGTTGCGGTAATAATCTCAATGAAATTACCGGATTATCCATATATTGACAACATCGGTGCTCTCTTGGTTTCGCTTTTCATTGTCTGGACTGCGTTCAAAATTTCGTGGGATGCGATTCTTGAACTCACGGACATCGGTGCCGACAAGGCGATCTGCGAATCGATAGAATGCGCCGCAAAAGGGGTCATTGGAGTAAAAAGCATACACAAGTGCAGAACAAGAAAATACGGAAGCGGGATCCAGGTCGATCTTCACATTCAGGTTGATCCCGAAATAACTGTCCGCGAAGGGCACGCGATAGGGCACAAAGTCGAGGACGAGCTTTTCAAAAACCACGATGTCCTTGATGTCATTGTCCATGTCGAGCCTTTCGGAGAGGACGGGGCCGAAAACGATTAGGAGGAAATATGTTTGAAGGAACAACCATTATCTGTGTCAGAGACAAGTCATCGGTTATAATTGCCGGAGACGGTCAGGTTACTTTCGGAAATACAGTGCTTAAAGGCAACGCCCACAAAGTGAGAAGACTTGCCGAAGGTCGCATTATAGCGGGATTCGCCGGATCAACGGCAGACGCAGTCACTCTTTTCGAGATTTTTGAAGAAAAACTGAAAAAATATAACTACCAGCTCAAAAAATCGGCAGTAGAGCTCAGCAAGGCATGGCGCAAAGACCGCGTTTTGGGAAAACTCGAGGCGCTTCTTCTTGTTGCCGATGCCGATGACACGCTTCTTATTTCAGGCAGCGGTGATGTTCTCGAGCCTGAGAAAAACATCATTGCGATAGGTTCCGGCGGAAACTATGCATACGCTGCGGCAGTCGCGCTTAGCGAAAACACCAAACTTTCTTCTCACGAGATCGCGCTCAGATCGCTTAAAATTGCGGCAGACATCTGCATTTACACCAATTCCAACTTCTCTTTTGAAGAGATAAAGACAGAGGGAGTTAAGAAATGAGCAAATATTCAGTTGATGAACTTACTCCGAAACGGGTCGTTGAAGAGCTCAACCGCTTCATAATCGGGCAGGACGATGCGAAAAAGGCGGTCGCAGTCGCACTCAGAAACCGCTGGAGACGCTCGAAAATAGAGGACGAATTCTTAAAAAAGGAGATAACTCCGAGAAATATCCTTATGTCGGGACCGACCGGTGTCGGCAAGACCGAGATTGCAAGAAGACTTGCCGAGATCTCGAATGCGCCGTTTTTAAAGGTCGAAGCGACCAAATTCACTGAAGTCGGATACGTCGGCAGAGATGTCGAATCGATGATAAAAGACTTAGTCAAACACGCAGTAAACGAGAAAAAAAGGATAGAAACTGAGATAGTCTACAAAAAGGCGGAGAGCGTCGCGGTCGATAAAATTCTCGATATGCTCAATGTTCCCAACCCAGAAAAACTTTCGAAAGACGAAGAAGGATACGAGGAAAAATACAAAAGGCAGTCCGATTACCGCAAAAAAATGGCGGACAAACTCGAAAACGGCAAACTTGACGACAAAAAGGTGAGCGTTCCGATAAAACCGACTGCTCCGATACCTGTTTTTGAAATCGTCAGCGGTTCAGGCGGCATCGAAGAGATCGATTCGATGATAAAAGACATGATGAGCAATATTTTCCCGCCGAACGGTCCGCAGCAGAAAGGAAAGAAAGAGAAGACGATGCCTGTTTCGGAGGCTTTTGAATACATCCTCCAGACCGAGGCCGAAAAGATGCTCGACCACGAAAAGATCGTCAGAGAAGCGCTTGAATGGGTCGAAAACGACGGGATCATCTTTATCGACGAGATCGACAAGATCATCGCAAGCGGCTCATCCCACGGCCCTGATGTTTCCCGCGAAGGCGTTCAGCGCGACATTCTGCCGATAGTCGAAGGCTGCATTGTCAATACAAAATACGGACCTGTACGTACGGATCACATACTTTTCATTGCTGCCGGTGCTTTCCACATGAATTCTCCCGAAGATCTGATCCCGGAACTTCAGGGGCGTTTTCCGATCAAGGCGCAGCTCAGATCTCTTACGAAAAAGGATTTTGTCAGAATCCTTTCGGAAACCGAAAACTCGCTGCCGGTGCAGTATGCAGAGCTTATGAAGTCTGAAAAAGTGACGCTCAACTTTACTCCGTCCGGAATAGAAGAAATTGCAGGAATAGCTTTTGAAGAAAACAGCACGACTCAGGATATCGGTGCGAGAAGGCTGCAGTCTGTCATGGAGATCCTGCTTGAAGACATTTCCTTCAACGCTTCGGAAAAGGGCGGCTCGAAGATAAAAATCGACAAGGCTTACGTTACCAAGTGGTACAAGTCAGCGAAAGAAAACGAAAAACTGGCCAACTACATAATTTAGAGGAAAATGCAGTATCAATACGTTACAAGCGGAACTTGTTCCGAACTTATTCTTTTCGATATCGACGAAAACACCGTCGTCACGAACATCAAATTCATCGGTGGCTGCAACGGAAACCTCAAAGCCGTTTCCAAACTCGTTGACGGCTGGACAGCCGAGCAGATTGCGGCGAAACTTCTCGGCAACGAATGCGGTTTCAAAGGAACTTCCTGCGCCGACCAGCTTGCAAAAGCAGTGCTCGAAGCTGCCGGAAAAGTGAAATAATATCTGTGTTTGTTGCGGCTCCTGTAAATAAAAATATCGTAAAAATTCCTTAATAAAATCAGCAATTTGTCTTTTGTTTAGATTTTTGAGTCAGAAAAATCGCTATTTTATGCAACTAAATATATATTTACGGGTGTTTTCCGTAGGTTATTTTATTGTTTTTTTATGGAGAAGGTCATGAAAAAATCACTTGTTTTGGTTGCAATGCTTGCGTTTGCAACAACTCTTTTCGCAGAAACTATTACTTGCGAGTCAAAAAAAGGTGGAACATGCACCTATGAACTTTCAGGAGAAACATTGTCAAAAACATGCACCTGCAAAGACGGAACTACAGTGGAAGGAACTGAAACCGCTACTGCTCTTCCGACTGAAGAAGAGTGTAAGCAAGAAGCCAGAACTGTCTGTCAGTCGCAACAGGATCCTGGTCAGCCTGGGCAACCTGGGCAGCCTGGTTCGGGGTTGACGTGTAAAAACGATGCCGGTCGATGCAGTGTCGAAGAAGAAAGCGGCAACTACAACTGCAGATGCTCCGGTACTCAGGAACAAAAGACAGGAACGACCGCAAATATCAGCGAAGAAGGCTGCACGGCTGTTCTGGAAGAAGAATGCGGAACCGAAGCTCCGTTATTGAGCTCGATCTGCACCGAAAAAGAAGTTTTTGACACATGCGCTTCTTACACCAAAGCTATTGCAAACAAATGCTCCGACAACCCGGTTACTGATGAGGAAATCGAGGCTATGTTTAATGCACCGGCATCTGGTTCAACGGCAAAAGAGATTTCGCGCTGCTGCCAGATGGAGCAGATGAGAGAAGAACAGAAAACATCTTTCGAATGCATCGAAGCTGCTGGAACATGTGAAAACAAAGAGTGCTGCGAATCATGCGTCAAAAATAATACGCCTGGTGGTCCTGGCAATCCGCCGGATGGCGATCCTACCAATCCACCTGAACCTCCAACAGAACCCACAGATCCCACAACTGATCCCACAGATCCCACAAATCCTGACGAAGGTGATACCGAAGCCGTTGATACCGGTTCCGATGAAGATACAGACACTGCAAACACCGACGCTCCGGCTGATGATGCAACCCCGACTGACAGCGAGACTCCGGCTGACAAAACCGACGGTGACGATTCCGAAGCACCCGCAACCGATTCAGAAGCTGAAAACCAGAAAGAAAGCAAATCCGACGGTTGCTCGATGCTGTTCATCTAATCACCCGAAGTAGGGGGTTCTCCTCGCCAGAGTGAGCCCGTTCACGCTCGCGGCGTCGTTTTTCTTCAAAAGTTTAGCTATTTCTTCTATCGTTGAAGCGGTCGTACAGACATCATCCACAATCAGAAATTTTTCTCCTTTAACACTTCGAGTTAGGGCAAAGGCATCTTTCAGGTTTTTCGTTCTCTCTTCGTAGTCAAGCCCTGCCTGATGCGCGGTTTTTCTCACTTTTTTCAATAACTTGGGGTCAAAATTCAGACCGTGTCTTCGAGCGAGCCTGTCTGCAAAAATCTCCGCCTGATTGAAAGTGCGTATGAATTTATCCCAGAATCTCATCGGCGGAAAGATGACGGTTCTTCCTTCGACAAGTTCAACCGGCGCGTTTTCGGCAAGGTAGCGCCCTAAAATCTCGGCAATGCTTTTCACTTTTCCGTATTTCATTTCGGAAATGAGTTTGGAAATGCTTCCGCTGTAGATGAAAAGCGAAAAGATCCTGTCAAAATGGAGCTTTTTCCCTTTGCACGAAAAGCACACTGGCTCATTCGGAGTCAGCGTGAAATTCCCGCATTTCGGGCATCTTCTTTCGCAGGAAAGTGCAAATTTTGCACATTCCTTGCATAAAAAATTCTGATTTTCAGCTAAGCTGCCGCAGATAAGACAGGAGTTCATGAAAATGTTTTTACTAAAAATTAACAAAATGACGGTAAAAATATATTTTTTATTTGAAAATTTGCAAGCTCGTATTTTTTTGACTTGCATATCAAGCACTTTATAATTTGCGGCTTTGTTGTTTTTAAGGAGTTTTTTATGGATAAAAAAGATGGATTTCATGCGGTGATTTTGAATCATCCGCGCATTTTTCTGGCTGTGCTTTCTGCACTTTTCTTTCTGCCGCTTCTCGGTAGTTATCCGGTTTTAGGTCAGTGGGAGCCTCATTACGGCAGAGTCGCGATGGAGATGATGGCAAACGGTTCGTGGGACTGGTTCCTTGATCCGATCTATCTTGGAAAGCACAATTTCTGGTCAAAACCGATTTTCTGCTTCTGGATGGTTTTTCCATTCATGAAGATTTTCGGTCCGACCGAGCTTGCTCTCAGGCTGCCTTTTGCGATAAACGGCATATTTTTTATTCTTCTTATCCATTTTATCGCTGAAAAGATTCTCAAAGATCCGCTGAAAGCGCTTATAGCCGCATTTGTCGCGATTTTCACTCCTTACACCTACATGATTTCAAGACAATTCATGTGGGATATAACTTTTGTCACATTTTTGACTGGTTCAATCGGTTTTCTCTACATCGGGCAGCGCGACAAAGACAAAAAACTGATCCGTCTCTCGTATCTTTTCATGGGTCTCGGAATGCTCACCAAAGGGCTTCTTGCAATATGTTTCCCGATTGCGGCGATGCTTCTCTGGATGATTGCAACTCTTGATTATTCCAAAGGATTCAAGGCTGTTGCAAAAGACGCTTTTGATTTTGTGATGTCGCTCAGGCCTTTTGAAGGACTTGCAATTTTCCTTATAGTTTCTCTTCCGTGGTATCTCTACATGGGTGTAAAGCACGGATCGCCTTTCTATAAAGAATTTTTCATGGAGCACCATTTCGGTCGCCTTGAAGGAACGATAGACAAGCCCGACGGCCCCTTTGAATTTTATATCTGGCAGCTTTCTTTGGGCGCGTTCCCGTGGGTTGCTTTCTTAATTCCTGCGCTTTTTTCAGCGGCAGGAAAAGTCAGGAAAAACAAAGACCTGGCTTTTGTAGTCCTTACGTTTTTCTTCCTTTTTCTTTTCTTCACCCTTGCTGCGACAAAGTTTCCGCACTACGTTTTTCCGGTCGTTCCCTTCATGGTGATGATCCTTGCTGAAGGTTTTGTCGATCTTTTGAGAAGCGAAAAACTTTCAAAAGTCTATACCGTTATCGGCGTCGTTTCGGCGCTTTTCCTAATTCTGATAGGGAAGGACATCGGAACAGGTTTCAACTATGCCGACATGATTTATCTCATCACGACTCACCACGTCCAGACTTGGTTCGGTCGCGTTTTCGACCCTGTTCCAATGCTTACTGTTTTTGTTCCGCTGATGGCGTTTTTCATCATTCTGCCGATAGTAAAACCCGATAAAAAGATTCTTTTCACTGTTTCTGCAGCCGCTTTTTCGCTTGTCGCCGTTGTCTGGTCGGGATATATAAATTTTGTATGGGTGCCCAATATGCTTGAAGTTTTTACTCCTAAGCACCTTGTCGAAAAATACTTTGAAATGAAGAAGCCGGGAGACAAAATGGTCGATTTCCACAATTGGAAAAACCGCTCGATGTATTTTTATCTCGGTCTTGACGAACAGCTTTTACGTTACACTAAAGTTGAACAAATTCAGCAACTTATTGAGAAAAATCCGAATAATACGGTTTTCATAACCACGAAAAAGGACAAAGTTTCGGAACTTCGCGCCGCACTTCTCGACAAGCCCGGAATCCCGATAACGAAAGTCGCCGACGATGCAGTCGATACCTACATGGAAATCGAAATGTTCACTGCTTCGATGCAGGATAAAAACGCCGACCTCACCGACAAGTGGAAGAAAAATCTCCTCGAAGAGTCGCAGATTCCGTCGAATATTAAAAAAATAAACGGAACTTTGGGCGGTAAAACCATCGAAATAATCGGTTACGACATCAACAAACAGCGTTTCGATCCGGGAGAAGAGATAGAACTCACGCTTTATTACAGAGTTTTGAAAGAGATGGATAAAAACTGGAAAGTTTTCTTCCACTTCGATGTTTACAGCGGGGCGCTTCCGCATTCGTTCAAACTTGACGACTATCCGCAGCAGGGTTATCTGCCGACTACGAAATGGACTCCGGGAATGATTCTCAAAGACACTTTCAAAGTGAATGTGCCTAAAGCGCATCCGGGCGGCGGAGTCAAGATATATACCGGATTTTACGAAGAAAATACGCGGATGGAAGTTGATAAGGAATCTTTCAACGACGGTCAGAAACGCTTTATTTTGGGAACTTTCAACGTAAATATAAAGTAATGGAAGAGAAAAAGAGCAACAAAATTTTTCACATTATCATTTTTGCGCTGGTTATAGCCGTCCTTCTGTTCAATGTTTTTTCATATTTCGGCGCGTCGATATTCCTTCCTGGGCGCGAACTCCGCGAAATTTCGGGCGTTGATCCGCAGACGGGACGCAGAACTTCACTGGATATTTCGCAGGGAACAGTCATTCTCAACATCTGGGCTACCTGGTGCGGAGTGTGCGTTGCCGAAATGCCGGAAATCAACAAAATTGCGGCAAGACATCAGGTGTACGGCGCGATAAAACCGGCTTTCAAATACGAAGTCTACCGCGACGCTAAACCATATTTCAAAAGTGTCATCGCGAAAGATGAATTTTTCGAAGATCTCTACATTTCAGTTCTTCCTACGACTCTTCTCATTCAGGACGGCGTGATAAAAAAAGTCCATACAGGCACGATGACAAGCGATTTCGCTGAAGAGTGGGTCGGCAGCCTTAAATAAATTTCATTCCTTAAAATTTAAGATTCAGTATAATCCTGCAGTTTTGTTTTGAGGTGATTCTTGAGATTTCTGCCGCTTTTCATAGGTTTTTCAACGATTTTCTGGGGTTTCTGCGCCGGTTGGGAAGTCTTTTCGATAGTTGCCGCCGTTATTTTCGAGGCGCACAATCTTATAAAAACGCGGTTTGATCTGCAGAAAAAAGATTTCGTCAGAATTTCAGATCTCAGCTCTCTCGTGATGTTCATCCTCCTTTTTTATTCTTACGTCGAGAACGAACCGAGGATGATTTTTTTAGGTTTCATCACGACTCTGCCGATAATTTTCATGCCGCTTCTTTTCGCGCAGCTTTTCAGCACTTCCGACAAAGTGGTGATCGGCACGAAATTCGGGAAAAGAATTCATGCCCATGCGCCGGTCGATATAAGGACTCTCTACATTCTGTCGATACTTTTTGCGACTGCTGCGGCAAATATAAAAAGCGTTTGGTTTATTGCTCTCTTTATGCTGATAATATTTGTCGTTCTTTCGGGAACCGTGAAGGATCAGAAATCTTTCAAGCGTTATCTGAAATTCTGCTTTGCTACTGTTTTTATTACGGTTTTTATCGGCAGCATGGTTGTCGGAGGGCATTTTCTGATAAGCCGTAAGATGATGCAGTGGTATAACGACTGGTACGAGTCGCTGAGCGCCGATCCTTTCAAAACTTCGACTTCGATGGGCTCGATCGGAAGAATGAAACTTTCGGGAGAAATCGTTTTCAGGGTTTATCCCGAGAAGAAAGTGCCGCTTCCGCTTTATATGAAGGAGGCCGATTACAATGTTGTTGTCGGAAACACTTGGTATGCGCGTCCGAGAAAAACGGATTCGGTTTTCCCGGACAAGGATATGGAGTGGCAGTTTTTCGGAGTCGGAGAGGGAAGCGAAAAGATGAAACTTTCGCTTTGGATGGGTAAAAAAAAGGGCGAAGGCGTTCTTCCTCTTCCAGAAGGAGCTAAACGGGCTACGGAACTTGATGTCGCAGGCATTGAAATAAATCTCATGGGTTCCGTTTATGTCGAAGAAGGACCGGAACTCCTTGATTTTACGATAACTTATGACTCTGAAAACCGCTTCGAGCCGATGCCGGGAAAATCGGATCTTTTTGTTCCGAAGCAGGAAAAGGCCGTAATTGATGAAGTTATGCAGCGTAACGGGCTGACGGGGGCAACTCAGGAAGAGACACTTGCCAATATCGAGCGTTTTTTTGCCGGATTTACATATACGCTTGATCTGAAAAACAATGCGGAAGAATCAGTTTTATCGGACTTTTTGAACAATACAAAGGCTGGACACTGCGAATATTTTGCAACAGCAACAGTCTTAATGCTTCGGAATGCAGGAATTGCGGCGAGATACCGAACGGGATATATGCTTGACGAATACGACACCTTTGAAAATGCGCTGTTGGCGAGAAAGCGCGATGCTCATGCGTGGGTTATCGCCTACATCGGAGACGGCTGGAAAACCATTGATCTGACTCCTCCGCAGTGGAAAAGTGCCGATTCCGACGGAAAATCGTTGTTCGAGCCGGTGAGCGATTTTATGTCGTGGGTAAAGATGAAATACGAAAATTACAGGAGAAAAAAGAGCACCGAATTTAACAGGATTCTGATTGCCGCGGCTTCTATCCTTACGATTTTTCTTATGATCCGGGTTTATCTGCGCAAAAGGCGCGTGAAAAAGTCGGAGTCTGATGAAGAAAAGCCTTTTTTTAAAGCAACGGGGCTTGATTCGCCGGTTTATAAGATGCTTGATTACTACGCAGAAAACGGTTTGACGCGTGAAGATAGCGAGACTCTGCGCCGCTGGATGGAAAAAAACAGAGAAAAATTGGGCGAAAATGTTGATCTTTCCGCGCTTGTTAGACTGCACGAGGAACTTCGTTTCGATACCGGTAGCGATAAAAAGACTCTCATGGCAGAGCTTGTGAAAGAATACGAAGAGTGGAAAAAATCGAAGAAAAGCTGATTTTGTTTGCAGAATTTGCAATAACAATTAGAATCGCGCGGTTGTTTTTTTAATGATTTTTTCAGGAGGATACAATGCTTAGAATTGAAAAAGTTGCTGGAAAAGATGTTTTGATGGAATCGGAAATTCCTTTTTTGAAGCTTTTCAAAAAGGGTAAAGTCCGCGAAGTTTACGAACTCGGCGAATATCTTCTGATAGTTGCGACCGACAGAATCAGCGCATTCGACGTTGTTATGAAGACAGGCGTTCCGTCGAAGGGAATCTACCTCACGCAGCAGTCTGCATTCTGGTTCAAGTTCATAAAAGAGCACGGTTTCAGCACTCACTTTGTAAGCGACGATGTTGAAGAAATCGCAAAAATCACAGGCGAAAAACGTCTGCTTGATCTGCCGTGGCTCAAGGGGAGAGTAATGCTCGGAAAACGCGCTGAAGTCCTTCCGGTTGAGGCAGTATGCCGCTTCAGAATTTTCGGTTCCGCCGTTTCAGCACTCAAAAACAACACATGGATCTGGGACAAGATCGAAGCCGACGACTTTTCGGAAGGCTCGCTCATCAAAAACGGACCGATCTTTACTCCGACCGAAAAATCTGAGACTGACGACAAAATTACTTTCGACCAGATGGTAACTCTCATCGGATCGAAGGAAACAGCCCGTCTGGTAAAGGATACCACGATCAGACTTTTCAAGCTCTGCCGAGACTATGCGCTTAAAAATTTCGGTTTCGAGATCGCAGACGGAAAAGTCGAATACGGCTTTATCGACGGTGTTCTTTCGCTTGTAGACGAGACTTTCACAAGCGACAGCGCACGTTTCATCCCCGATAAATCAAAAGAAGTTTTCAGAAAATGGCTCACCGACCACAACTTGAGAAAGGTTGCAGCAGTCCTTCCGGACGAAGTCGCAATGATGGTTTCTGATCTCTACAGAAGCCAGTGCCAAGACATGAAGATCAAATTGTAAACCTCACCCTTGATCCCTCTCCAGCGTGGAGAGGGAAATCCTGTTTTTCTGCGCCGCATACCCTAAGGACTTTAAGGACCTTAAGGACTCTAAGGACCTTAAGGACTCTAAGGACCTTAGTGGCGGCGCATAAGGAATTCAAAAAATTCAGAATTGATTTTCAGATTTTTGATTGGATTTTTTCAGTGATTATTCAGCGGGTTTTTCTTCTGCGGGAGCAGCTTCTTCTTTTGGAGCTTCTTTGACTTCTTCAGCAGGAGCGGCTTCTTCAGCCTTAGCTTCTTCCGCCGGTTTTGCTTCAGCTTCAGCAGCTTCTTCTGCTTTGGGTTCTTCTTTTACTTCTTCAGCGGGAGTTTCTTCAACTTTCGGCTGAGCCGGAGCTTTGAGAGCGTTGAGAACTGCTTCATAGTGCTCTTTTCTGTCAGAGAACTGGGGCATGTACTCGTTAGCCAGGTCTTCTGCACCTTTGCCGTCTTCGTTTTTGAGGGTTCTGTCTGCGCCTGCATTGATGAGGATTTCAACGACTTTGTCGTTTCCTCTCTGAGCGGCGATCATAAGAGCAGACTGTTTTTTGTTGTCGAGAGCGTTGACATCGCTGCCTGCTTTTACGAGTTCTTCAACGACTGTCGGCATGCCTGTCCATGAAGCCCAGAGAAGAGCAGTCCAGTTGTCTTCGTCAACAGCTTTGACATCCGCACCGCTTGAAAGGAGAAGTTTGGTCATTTCAAGTCTCTTTTCTTCAAGGCTTGGATTTTCAACTTCTGTACCGTCATCTTTTTTGGATTTCGATTTCTTCGTGATGAGTTCTCTGTCACCGTAGTTGAGGTAAGCGACCCACATAAGCGGAGTTCTTTTCTGTTCGTCCTGCTGGTTGACGGTTTTCGCGTCCTTGCCGATAATTTCCTTCATTTTGTCGATGTTGTCCTGAATTATCGGGGAAACGAGCGGGTTTTCTTCAGGGGCAGGGAAAAGTTTTTTGAAAGTGTAATCAATGATAAAAGCGAAAACACAACTAATAAGAATCAGAATAAGACCGTCTTTGAGTATTGCTTTGTAGTTTACATTTTTCTTAGCCATGATTACCTCCTTATGCCTCTGCCTTTGCTTCTTCAGCAGGCTTTTGTTCTTCAGCGTTGTCCTGAGTGAGCGTTCTCTTGAGTGCGATTACTGCGATCGGGCTGATGATAGCGAGAGCGAAGTAGATCATCCACATAAATTCAGGGCTTTCGAGGTATTCGATGTTTCCTGTTTCAATCTTAGCCTTAACGCCGTCGTAGCAGAGACTTGCGATAAGAAGTCCCGAAACGAAGCCGTTGATAGGCCTTGCGATGAACATCGGAAGAGCAGAAAGACCCATGTAGGAAGCAACTTTATCCTTCGGAGCGACAGATGCGACGTATTCAGTGAATCTCGGCGAGAAAATGAGTTCGCCAAATGCAAAAACGAGGATCTGTGCAATGATTACGAATCTGTAAGCCTGGTCAAGGTTGTTGATTCCGGGGATCGCAAGGAACCATTCTCCCGGGAAAGCCAGGAAAAGGAGCGAAAGAGCCGAAAGCGTCATACCTACGACCAGAAGTTTTACGATGTTGAATTTTCCGATGAAGTTCATCGTAAGTGCAAGACCGACCGTGATGATGAGTGGATTAATAGAGTTTACAGCACCGAGCTGGAAGTCAGCAAACATCGTTCTAAGGTAATACTTCGGCATGACCATCGTCTGGTGTGTGAAAACGAGTCTGACACCGAGAGTGAGGCAGAGGAAGAGAACGAGTTTCTGAAAAGCTTTTTCTTTCCAGACTTCAGCAAAGATCTTGAGCGGAGTTTTGACTTCGCCGTTACCATCGTCTTCATCCTTTTCTTCCATGTTGTCCTCATTGATAATGAATGCACAGAGGAAGCAGATCGCACTCATTACGAAACCGAACGTAAAAATCGCAAGGTTGCCTTTAACAGGACCGAGCGCATTTCTGAAACCGTCGCAGACCGCAACACCTGCAAGCATTGCGCCGATGTTCATGATGAGGTAGTAAAGGTTGAAGCCCTTACTGCGGTTGTCCTTGTTGGTGAAATGACGCAGAGCAGTGTTCGTGATAGTTACAAGCATTGCAGTGCCGAAAGCCATGATGAGTAGAAGTCCGAGAATTGAGTACTGAAGGGCATCCCCTTCCATAAGACCGGGGAAAACGCCCATTCCGAGACGGCTCAACATGAGCAGGATCGTAGCTAAAAGGAAAGATTTCTTGTCACCGATAACGTCACAGATAGATCCGATAGTAAACATGAAAGCGGTGATGAACAGGAAAAAATATCCCATCCATCGACCTGCATCACGGTCGCTGAAACCTACGTTGTCGGTGAGGAACATCGAAAGAACAAGAATTACCGAGAAATACGAAAGACCGTCAAAGAACTGGATGGCGTTTACCAACCAGAACTCTTTGTTGAAACCACCTAAAGTTTTTGCCATAAAACACCTCCTAAAAAAAACAGCGCAGTTTCCACAAAAACGGTGATTAAGTCAAAAAAAATGTTTGGACCAAACCTAATATAAGAATTTTTTATGAAATTTTAGGCGGTTTTATTTAGAATTCCGCGTTTTTCGGAGTTCTGGGGAAGGGGATAACGTCACGGATATTCTGCATTCCGGTGATGTACATTATCATGCGCTCAAAGCCGAGACCGTAGCCTGCATGCGGGTTCGAGCCGAATCTGCGGAGATCGAGGTACCACCAGTAATCCTCTTTTTTGAGGCCAAGCTCCTCGATTCTTGCAAGAAGTCTGTCGTAGCGCTCTTCTCTCTGGCTTCCGCCGATGATCTCGCCGACGCCGGGAACGAGAAGGTCCATCGCCGCGACTGTCTTGTTGTCCTCGTTCATCCTCATGTAGAAAGCCTTGATCTCTTTCGGATAGTCGATGACGAAAACCGGTTTTTTGATGAGTTCTTCAGTCAGATATCTTTCGTGTTCGGTCTGAAGGTCGCAGCCCCAGTCGACAGGATATTCGAACTGTTTGCCAGACTTTTTGAGAAGTTCGATCGCTTCGGTGTATGTAATCTTGCCGAAATCGGAATCTTTAATGAAATTCAGCCTTTCGAGCAAAGTCTTGTCAACGAAACTGTTGAAGAATTCCATCTCTTCCGGAGCTTTTTCAAGGACGAAGTTGATGATGTATTTGACCATGTCTTCAGCAAGTTTCATGTCGTCATGCAGGTCTGCGAAAGCGATCTCGGGCTCAATCATCCAGAATTCGCTTGCATGGCGCTGCGTGTATGAGTTCTCGGCTCTGAAAGTGGGGCCGAAAGTATAGACGTTTCTGAATGCCGCGCAGTAGTTTTCAACTGCAAGCTGGCCTGAAACGGTGAGGTTCGTCGCCTTTCCGAAGAAGTCTTCGCCGTAGTTTATGCTGCCGTCATCTTTCTTCGGCAGGTTGTTGAGGTCAAGCGTCGTGACCTGGAACATTTCGCCGGCACCTTCGCAGTCGCTTCCCGTGATTATCGGGGTGTGGACGTAGACGAAGCCTCTTTCCTGGAAGAACGAGTGGATCGCGAAAGCGACAAGACTGCGGATTCTGAAAACTGCGTTGTAGATGTTCGCTCTCGGTCTGAGATGTGCGATAGTCCTCATATATTCAAGGGTGTGTCTCTTTTTCTGAAGCGGAAAATCCTCGTCGCTCGTGCCGACGACTTCAACTTTTTCGGCTTTGATCTCGAAAGGCTGCTTGTCGCCTGCGCTCTCAACTACTTTTCCGAAGACCTTTACCGCGCTTCCTGTTCCCAACTTCGTGATTTCTTTGTAGTTTTCAAGTTCAGCCTCAAAAACTATCTGAATATTTTTGAAAAACGAGCCGTCGTTGAGTTCGATGAATCCGAAAGCGTTGCTTGCGCGGATCGTTCTGACCCAGCCTGAAACCTCGACAACTTTGCCCATGAATTTTTCAGTTTCTCTGAAAATTGACTTTACAAGAACCTTTTCCATGTTTTTCTCCATAAAAAACCTTCAAAACGGGCGGTAATATAATCTCAAAACCGCGATTTTCAAGTAAATTGCATTTTGAAATATTATTGAGGACAGTCCAGATCAATCCTGTTGAGACAGCTCCATTTAGAGCCGTATTCTTCGTCTTCAACGCACAGACACCAGTCAATTTCAGTGATTCCGTCTGAACAGAGCCACTTCATTATGTCGCCTGTTTCTTTTTCCCAGCAACCGTAACAAGTCACATCATCTTCAACCCATTCACCGTCTGAACAGGATGCAGCCCTGCATTCACTGGAAATCTTGTCGCCTTCGTTGTATTTTCTGCCTGAGCTGTCTTCGCACCCGTGCTGTAATCCGTCTATTTCAACTACACCGTCGACTAAGATTTGAAACTGAACGGTTATTAAAGAATCAGCAGTTTTGAATGCGGCGGTATTTTCACCGGTGTCTATAGAAAAAGAAAGCCCTTTTTCCGCATTGTAAGAATAGATTTCAGCATAGTCGAGATCTGAAACAGAAGAGGAAATGTATCCTTCATACGGGTGAAAAGATACGGTTTTAAAAATTTCGTTGTCAGTCGGGAAATAAAAATCCGGGCACTCTGCATAACAGTCGACATCGCCGTAAACATAATAAATATCGCAGCCTGAAATCTGGGAAAGAGTTATCGAATCAGGGATGAAATCCGGACACGGAACCGATTCATTTTTTTCTTTACACTTTTTTTTGAAAACTATTGTTGTTTCCTGCAGTTTTGGCAGAAGTTCTTCCGGATTGAAATAGCAGTAGCTGTTAGAAAATCCTGATTCTCTGACGCAGTCATCAAAAACCGAGCTTTCATCCCTCGTGAATGAAGTTGAGCCGTAAGATTTTTTACCATTGCATGAGCCGCCGCCGGATGGAGGTTCTTCAGGATCATCGTCTGGTTTTATGTTGCCGGAATTGTCATCGTCATTTGTCGTATCGGGATTGTCGGGAGTTGTGTCGCCGTCGGAGATTTCAACAGTGTCAATGTCTGAATCGTTTGTTCCTTCAAAATCGTTTGTTTCTTCAGAATTTTGATTCTCATTTTGTTTTTCGTTCTTTGAATCGCCGCACGCAATCAGAAACGACATTAAAATCATGCCGATAAAAAGGAGCTTTTTCATTTTTGCCTCCAATATGTCACGCTTTATAGATTTTCTCGTATTCCTTCGCCGAATTTTTCCAGCTGAAATCGCATTTCATCGCCGCTTTGCGCATAGCTGTGAAGTGTTTAGGGCGGTCGAAATAGGTGCTGACTGCCCAGCCGACGGTGTCGAAGATGGCGTCAGGGGAGAGGTAGTCGAATTTGAATCCCGTTCCGCTGCCGGTCGATTCGTCATACTGCGTTATCGTGTCAGCAAGTCCGCCGGTGTTGCGGACGATGGGAAGGGTGCCGTATTTGAGAGAATAGATCTGGTTGAGCCCGCACGGCTCGTAGCGCGAAGGCATTATGAAAAAGTCGCTTCCCGCTTCGACAAGGTGCGACATTTCATCGCTGTAGCCTGTGAAACAGCCGACTTTCCCAGCTCTTTCGGCTGAAAGCCATCTGAAAAAGTTTTCGAGATCACTCTCTCCCGAGCCCATTACTGCAAACTGGACGAGCATAGAATCTACGATCCGCCCGACTGTTTTAGCGAGGACATCAAGCCCTTTCTGATGGGCAAAACGGCTGACTACGCCGATGACCGGAATATTTTCATCTTCAAAAAGTCCGAAACGCTGCTGCAGAGCCTTTTTGCATGCATCTTTTCCCTTGAAACTGCGCGCCGAATAGTTTTCGGGGATGGTTTTGTCGGTTTTCGGATCCCAGACGGAATAATCGACGCCGTTGAGAATGCCGATGTAGCGTTCTCCTTTTTCTCTGAGGTAGGGGGCAAGGCCGTAGCTCTGCGATCCGTCGAGAGTTTCGGCTGCGTATTTCGGACTTACAGTCGTCACATAATCGGCGAAATGGATGCCTCCCTTGAGAAAGTTGACTCTGCCGTAGTCTTCAAAAACGCCGCTGTTGAAATATTTCCAGTCGAAACCGCAGTAGTCAAGGCAGTCTGCGCTGTAGATACCCTGATAGCCGATGTTATGGATGGTAAGAACTGCTTTCGCCTTGTTGATACCGCTATCCTGCCAGTCCCAGGTCTTCATGTAGGCGCAAACAGCGGCAGTCTGCCAGTCGTGGACGTGTATCACATCAGGCCTGAAATCTGTGTCGCGCAGAAGCTGGAGAGCAGCGCGGCTGAAAAAGGCGAAACGGTAGGGGTTATCCTGAAAATCGTTGTTGAAACTATCGCAGTAAAGCCCTTCGCGCAGAAAGTATTTGTTCGATTCGATGAAAAAAACTTCGACATTTTTGCCTAAGGAACCTTTTTTGACTGAGCACCACTCTTCGATGCCGCAACCCATGTGGACGCACATTTCTTCAAAAAACGTAGTGATCTCAAAGTTTTTTGAACTGACTTCCTGATAGAATGGCAGGATCACGACGACTTTGTGGCCGAGGTTTGCAAGTGCCTGTGAGAGCGAGCCGACGACATCTGCAAGACCGCCCGTTTTTACGAAAGGATAACATTCTGAAGCGACAAACGCGATTTTCATGAATTTCCCCCTTAAGACGACAATAACGCAAAATTATAGGCGAAATCATAAAAAAGGCAATACATAAAATTTGCCAAGAGGCGCTTGCCTGCTAAAATAAGCCGTTTTTTGAGAGGATTTCATGCAAACTCCGCTTGTTTCAGTCATAATTCCGACTTTTAACCGCGCAGAAGTGGTGAGTCGCGCAGTAAATTCGGTATTGAACCAGACTTTCAAGGATTTTGAGTGCATCGTAGTTGATGACGGATCGACTGACGAAACAGATTCGGTTCTGCTCGGATTTGCAGATAAAATCAAAGTCGTAAAAACTGAAAACAGAGGTGTGAGTGCAGCCAGAAATTCAGGCGCAAAGCTTGCAGCAGGGAAGTATATCGCCTTTTTGGATAGCGATGACGAGTGGAAACCCCAGAAACTGCAAAAACAGTTCGATTTCATGCAGAAAAGCGGTCTTCGCATCTCGCAAACAGACGAAACATGGGTTAGAAACGGAAAATTCGTAAACAAATCAGCTAAATACGTCCGTCCGAGCGGAGACATTTTCTACAACTGCCTTGAAGTGTGCGCCGTCACGCCGAGCAGCGTGATGATGGAAAGGGAACTTTTTTTCGAGTACGGCGGCTTTGACGAGACAATTCCAGTATGCGAAGACTATGACCTCTGGCTCAGAATGTCTCTCAAAGAAAAATTCGGTCTTATTGACGAATCTCTGATAATAAAATACGGCGGGAATGCTGACCAGCTTTCAAATTCGGCCTGTCTCGATAAATACAGAATCATAAGTCTTTTCAATATGTTGCATAGTGATGCCGTGTTGAGCGGAGAGCAGAAAAAAGCTCTAGAAGAAGTTCTTGCAAAAAAAGTGAAAATCTATTCATCAGGTGCTGAAAAACGAGGAAAATTAGAGGAAGCTCAGTGGGCGGAAGGGCTTTTGAATTAGTCTATTTCGACTTTTACCGGTTTGATGTTCCAGATATCTTCGGCGTATTCTCTGATCGTGCGGTCTGATGAGAATTTGCCGCTTCTCGCGGTGTTCAAAATGGACATTTTTGTCCACGCGGTCTTGTCGAGGTAAACTTTTTCAACTTTATCCTGCATATCGACATAAGAGCGGTAGTCGGCAAGCAGCATATAGTTGTCGCCGTAGTTTACCAAATCGTCGTAAAGTCTTGAAAATATTCCAGGTTCCGAGTTGAAGTGGTCATTTTTGATCATGTCGAGAACCTGTCTGAGTTCCGCATCAGAATCGTAGTAAACTCTCGGATTGTAGCCTGTCACCTTCATTTCGCTGACTTCGTTTGCCTTGAGTCCGAAAATGAAGATGTTGTTCGCGCCTACTTCCTCAAGCATTTCAACATTTGCACCGTCGAGAGTTCCGATCGTCATTGCGCCGTTGAGCATGAATTTCATGTTGCCGGTGCCGCTCGCCTCGAATCCTGCGGTTGAAATCTGTTCCGAAAGGTCGCTTGCCGGAATGATTTTCTCGGCCATTGAAACTGAGTAGTTAGGGAAGAAGAAAACGTTGAGATATTTGTTTACCTGCGGGTCGTTGTTGACAACTGAAGCTACTGAATTTATTAACTTAATTATCATTTTTGAAATGTAGTAGCCCGGAGCCGCCTTTCCGCCGAAAATCTTCGTTCTCGGGAGGAAGTTTCCGTTCGGATTAGCCTTTATTCTGTTGTAGAGCGTGATCGTGTGAAGGACATTGAGAAGCTGCCGCTTGTATTCGTGCATCCTTTTTACCTGAACATCGAACATCATGTTCGTGTTGAGGTCGAAGCCGAGTTTGTCGTGCGCATAGACTTTGAGGCGTTCTTTTGCCTGTGCCTTTGCGTCAGACCAAGCCGCCTGGAAATCTTTATCGTCTGCAAACGCCTCGAGTTTTTTAAGTTCGTCAAGGTTTGCAACCCAGCCGTTTCCGATTTTTGAAGAAATGAGATCGGACAAAGGAACATTTGATTTTTTAAGCCATCTTCTCGGAGTTATACCGTTGGTTTTATTGACGATTTTGCCGGGATAAAGCTCGTTGAAGTCCTTGAACATGCTGTTTTTCAGAATCTCGGTATGGAGTGCGCTGACGCCGTTTACCTTGTGGCTTCCGATAATTGCAAGGTTTGCCATGCGGACGAATTTGCAGCCCGATTCCTCGAAAATCGAGACATCTTTTATCTTCTTGAGGTCGAAGTTGCGGAAGTCGCGCGCTTCGTTGATGAATCTGCGGTTGATTTCGTAAATTATCTGGAGCTGTCTAGGAAGGAGCGGTCCCATGATTTCGACATCCCACTTTTCGACCGCTTCCGGCAGAACGGTGTGGTTGGTGTAGGCAAAAGTGTTGCGCGTGATTTCCCATGCCTCGTTCCAGCCGAGTTTTTCTTCATCGATAAGGATTCTCATAAGTTCGGGTATCGCAATGCTCGGGTGGGTGTCGTTGAGCTGGATCGCAACTTTTGAGGGGAAATCGTCGAATTTATCGGTTCCGTAATTCTTTTTGTAGTGTCTGATGATGTCCTGAAGTGTTGCCGAAACGAAGAAATACTGCTGTTTGAGTCGCAGGACTTTGCCCTGATGCATGTTGTCGTTGGGGTAGAGGACTTTTGAGATGTTTTCGCTGCGGTTCTTGTCGTTTACCGCTGCAAGGTAGTCGCCGCTGTTGAAGTAGTGGAAGTCGAATTCGTTCGTGCTTTTTGCCTGCCACAGACGCAGATTGTTGACTGTTGCGGTTTTGTAACCGGGAACGGGAACGTCGTAAGCCTGCGCGAAAACGTCTTCGGTATCGACGAGTTTGTATCTCTCTTCGCCGTTGTCATCTCGGTAGGAGACGACGCGACCGCCGAAACGGACGCGGTATTCAAGGTCGGGCCTGCAGATTTCCCACGGGCAGCTGTATTTAAGCCAGTTGTCGGGAACTTCGACCTGATAGCCGTTTTCTATGCCCTGACGGAAAATTCCGTATTCGTATCTGATGCCGTACCCGTAAGCGGGAAGTCCGAGTGTTGCCATCGAATCGAGGAAACACGCCGCGAGACGACCCAGACCGCCGTTGCCTAGACCCATGTCGGGTTCCATATCGCGAAGCTCTTCCATGTCATAGCCTAATTTTTCGGCGAGACGCGAAACTTCATCGTGGCAGTCGAGGTTGATGAGAGTGTTTCCCATGAGGCGGCCCATCAAAAATTCCATCGAAAGGTAGTAAACTCTTTTTGCCTTGTTCCTGCGGTATTCGTGCTGAGTTCTCAGCCAGTTGCGGATGAGTTTGTGCCTGATCGTCGTAGCCAAAGCAATGTAAACGTCTCTTGCCTTGACCGTCGTTTTGTCTTTGACCTGATTGTATTCAAGCGTTTCGAGCAGATCGCGCTCGAAAAGTGACGAATTTTCATCCAGTGTATCGGTAAAAAATATCGAATCTTTGAGTTCGTCTCTTGTTTTTGTCATAAAATCCTCCAAAAAATCAAAAAAGCAGAAAAAACAAGCCGCCTTTATATTGTTTTAGAGTGAAATTTCAAATTTTATGACAAATTCGATGAGCGAATCAACGGCGGAACCGTCTTTAAGTTTGCCTGCGCTGAATCTGTAGTTCTTCACTGTCTTCAGAGCCGATTCAGAAAAAAGCTCGTGGTCGCTTTTTATAACTTTTGCCTTCAGGACTTTTCCTTCTTTTGAAATCAGAAGTTCAAGCGTGACACTCCCTTCTATCCCTTCTTCTTCAAGACTTTCAGGGTAGGGGGGAGTTTTGGGATTCTGGGCTTTCGGGATGACGGCGAGTTCTCCGGCTCTTCTTGGCGCGCCGGTGTTGCTGCCGGGATCCCGTGATTCCGAGATCTCGTTATTCCGGGGCGCGCCGGTGTCGTCGTTATTACGGGATTCCGTGATTACGTTATTCCGTGGTGCGTTTTCCTGTTTCGGAGCGCTGTCTGATTCGATATCTCGAGATTCCGATATCTCGATATCACGAGGCGCGCTTTCCTTTTTAGGCGCGCGCTTTTTAATGCTGTTAGTTGATTTCGGTGGCTCAGGAACTGTCGTCGCGCTTTCCTGTTTCGGCGCGCTTTCGGGTTCCTGAAAAATTGAAATTTTCGTTATCCTCTTTAAATAACTATTTGAATTTATTTCGCTTTTCAATTCAGGCGCAAAAATGAACACCAGGATGTGAAACAGTATCGAAAGCGCAACTGCTGCTATGAGAAAACGGTGTTTTTTCAAGTTTTACCTTTTTCCAAAAATCAAAAAAACAGCTGATTATACGCAATGAAAACGGCGAAGATAATTTTTCTGGTATTTTTTTCATGACAGGCTAAAATCCGGCTCATGTTTGTTGTTGGAACGCCTGTTTTTTATATTGCCCTTCTGTTTTTGGGGCTTTTTTTGATCCTGAAAAAGTTTTTTAAAGGAACTGCATTCAAGGTTATCGGGATAAATTTAATCGTAGTTCTCTTTTTAATCGCAGTTTTTGATTCGGTTGCGGCAATGCTTCTTGACCATTCCGATTCATTCCGCATTGTTGACAACTTCTACCACCACGGGCTCAAGGCGAATGTCGCTGAAAAAACTTCATGGAAAAGCGACGGAGTTTCATTTTATCAGGTTTATACTAATTCTCTGGGTTTTGTAGACGAGATCAACAGAGTCGTTCCGCTGAAAAAAAGCGGAAAGCGCATCCTTATTTTAGGTGACAGTTTTATGGAAGGTGTCGGTTATCCGTGGCCTCAGACAGTGCCCGGAATTTTGTCGGAGCGCTTCAAAAAGCAGGGTGTCGAACTTCTTAACGCTGCAGTTATAAGCTATTCGCCGAAAATCTATTACCTCAAGCTGAAACACTTCCTCGAAATGGGGTTAGAAATCGATGAACTCTATGTTTTTATTGATATTTCAGACATTATTGACGAAGTGGTTTACGATTATTTCGTGCCGAAGGAGTTTTCTCAGTCCGAGCTGAAATGGCAGGCTCTCGATAATTTTTTCTTAAAGGGTTCTTACATTTACAGAAGTATGGGAACCGAGTATTTCGCAGCGCAGAAAAATCCGTATCACGAAAATTCTCCCATTTGGGGCGGAGTCGCAAATTTCTACGGTTTGAAACCTAAGTGGACTTATGATGAAAACGCAATGAAACTTTACGGTGAAAAAGGGATCGCTTTGGCAAAAAAACACATAGATCTGATCCGTCAGATATGTGATGAAAGGGGAATAAAACTCCACATCGGTGTATGGCCTTGGAAAGATCAGGCAAAGGATAAAAACGGCAGAAAACAGTATGATCTCTGGAAAGAGTATACTGATAAATATCATATTGATTTTATTTCTCTTTTTGATACTTTTGAAGCAATGTCCCCTGAAGAGATTTCTTCGATTGTCATTAAAAACGACATCCATTGGAATGAGAAAGGCAACAAAATAGTGGCTGATTATATTTGGCAGCATATTGTAAATAATTCGGAGGGAAAAAATGAAATTGCTCAGTGAAATCAAAGGTGACAAAATCGTCGAATCGATAGAAAAACTCGTGAAGATCCCGTCTCCGACCGGTTTTACCGGCAAAGTTAAAGATTTTCTCGTTAAAAACGCCGAAAAAAAGGGGATTCCGTGCACCGTCACAAAAAAAGGCGCAGTGATTTATTCTTTCGGTCCGCAGAATAAGCCCGGAACGTTTTTTGCAGCTCACGTCGATGCTCTTGGTGCGATCGTCACGGCTGTCGAAGACGATGACAATAGAGTAAAAATCGCGACTGTCGGCGGTTATCCGGCGCTTTATATAATCGGTGAAATCTGCACGATCCACACCCGCAAAGGAAAAGAATACATTTCCACGTTCCTTCCGGATAATCCTGCGGTTCACGTAAATTCCAAACTTAAGGAGATGGTTCCAGATTTTGACAACTGCTCGCTGAGAGTTGATCTAACGCTAAAAAAAGGTGAAAAACTTAGCGATTTCATTTCTGTCGGCGATTTTGTTTCGCTCGAGAGCGGTTTCAGATATGTCGACGGTTACGTCAATTCGCGTCATCTGGATGACAAGGCATCGGCCGGAATATTTGTTTATCTTTCCGATATTATTAAGAAAAATGAAAGCAAACTCAAAGGCAGAGTCTCGTTTTTCTTCAATGTCACAGAAGAAACGGGTCAGGGTATCGCGGCAACTCCGCAGGGTGATGACCTCATCGTTGTAGATATGGGTGTTGTCGGCGGCGGAACGGCAGGCAGTGAAAAGTGCGTCAGCATCTGCGCAAAAGATTCGTCAGGTCCTTACAACTACGATTTGACGACAGCACTTATCAATCTTGCCGAGAAGAACAAAATTGCCTATAAAACCGACGTTTTCCCGTTCTACGGCTCGGACGGTTCGGCTCTTCTGCGCTCGTGCAGCGATACGAGAGTCGCGCTTATCGGTCAGGGTGTCGACGCAAGCCACGGCTACGAAAGAACGCATGTCGAAGGTCTTGTCGCCACAGCTTCTTTAATTCTTGCATATCTTTTCGGTTAAATCATGAATAGACCTGACGGTTCGCTCATAAGTTTTATGAGCAATCTTGTAAAAGCAAACGGCGGAATCAACTGCGCGCAGGGAATTCCCGGCTTCGAGCCTCCGAAAGAGCTTATTTCTGAACTCATTTCCGCGGCGCAGACACCGATCCATCAGTATCCTGCGGGAAACGGAAACCCGAAACTGCGCGAACTTGTTGCAGCAGGTCTTTGCGGAAACTGCGGGTTAAAAGCTGAAAACATTCTTGTCACGAACGGAGCTACCGAAGCGATTTCTCTCATTTATCTTTACCTGAGGCAGAAAACGGCTGGTGATTTTACGGTGATGTCGTTCGATCCCGTTTATGAAAGCTACGCAAATCTGCCCAAAATCTACGGCGACAGGTTTCTGTGCGAATATCCCGATGACTTGGGAACTTTCGACTTTGATTCGGTAGAAAGGCGCGTAAAAAATGAAAAAGTAAATCTTGTTTTGCTATGCTCGCCAGGAAATCCGCTCGGAAAAATCTGGAAAAAAGAAGAAATTTCAAGGCTTTACAAAATATGCAGAAAATATGGCGCAAACCTTGTTTTTGACGCGGTTTACAGCGATTTATATTTTAATGAAAAGCCGTATCTTCCGTTTGACCTTGTTGATGAAACTCTTTTTGTCGTTTCGGCGTTTTCAAAAATGCTCTCAATCACCGGCTGGCGTGTCGGTTACATCGTAGGGGAGGCGCAGCATATTGAAAATCTGGCGAAAATCCATGATTACACAGGGCTTTGCACTCCTTCGATCCTGCAGGCGGCGATTGCCGGATATCTGGAAAAAAACAATTTCGGTTCATATTATCTTGCTTTTTTGAGAGAAAAGGTTAGCGCCTCTTTCAAAATCATGCACTCAACACTTGAAAAAAGCGGTTTTTTCATGCCTCCGATCGACGGCGGTTACTTCGTATGGGCTAAAATTCCGCAGAAATTCGATGACGGTTTCAAATTCGCGATGGATTTATACGAAAGCAAAAAGGTCGGTACAGTTCCCGGAATTCATTTTAGCGAAAAAGGCAATAATTTCATCAGGATAAGTATTGCGAAAGATGCAGCTGAAATCGAAGAAGCTGCAAAACGCATCATTGATTTCGTCAAGCATTAAATACCTTTAGACACATTTCTTTCAAGATTGGACTTTAATAAATTTTTTCCTATAATTCGTAGTTTTTTAGGAGGTGCTTTTTTGGCCAAGCTGCTTTTTTGTCTCTCTTTCTGTAAAAAAATATTTTTTCTATGTGCGATTTTTCTTCTTTTTTTCGTGCAGGAAAGGCTTTTTGTCTATGTTGAAAATATGGTTGCCTGCTTTCCGATAACGATAATCACGACTCAGAAAGCGCCTGTCGAAGAGAAAATTTCGGCAATGAATGTTTGCTCAGTTTCGGTGCAGAGCGAAAGGATGACATTTGATTCGTCGATTTTCAACCACTATGAAACCCTTCCTGTGAAAGAAATCTATCTCTATTCGATGAAAATTCCTTACGAAAACTGGAGTGAAGTTAAAAATATGGAAGACGTAATCACTGAAGCCAATCCCTACATAGAGGACATTGTTTCCTTGTACGGTGTTTCAAAGATTAAATTCCAGCTTTTTTCCTTTGTTTTTATGATGCTCATGGGCGCTTATTTCGTCTTTAAAATCGTTGCGTCAAATAAAGTGACAAAAAAATCGTTTTTTGTAATTTCTATAATAATTTCGATATCTTATATCTTGGCAACTGCTGCTCTTCTGAATCTGTCACCGGCGTTTGTCATGCCGCTTTCGGCAATTTCCTCCGGAGTGTTGTTCTTGGTTTATGTAATAATAACTTTGATAAACTACAGGTTGGCAAAATGGTAAATAGAATCTACAAAATTCTCTGCACATTATTTTGTGCATTTATTCTTTTTTCCTGCATGTCGCACGGAAATGCGGTTGTAGTAGACAATGATTCGGTCGATACGACATCCGAAATTTCCGATGTTTCTGATTCTGCAACAGATGAAGATTACACGGAAGATGAGGATTCTGCCGAAAATAGCGATGACAGTGAAAAAAAAGATATTTTAACTGACGAAGATGTTGATTTTGTTGAAGATTCAGATACTGCAGAAACTGATGAAGACACTGATTCTGATGACGATTTTGATGTTTCTACAGATGAAGATAACGATTCAACCGAAGAACCTGACGTTGTTCCGGATGAAGAAGTCGAAGATACAGAACCTTACGACGGCGATTCAATTCAAATCAGAATTGTTGCGGGAAACATCTCAAGTAGAAAGGAAAATGTCTGTTCACAATGTTACGATCCGGGGCACGGAATACGGATTTTTCAGGCGCTAAAGCCTGATATCGCTCTTGTTCAGGAGATGAATTACAAAAACAATTCGACAAGCGACTACAAATCGTTTGCACAGCAGATTGTCGGAACAAACTACTATGCAGTTGACAGCGCGGATTATCAGATTCCGAACGGAGTAGTGAGCAGATATCCGATAACTTCGCACGGTTACTGGAAGGATCCGAACATCAGTAACCGTGCTTTAATGTGGGCTGTCGTCGATATTCCGGGAAACACAGATATTTTTGCAATCAGTGTCCATCTGCACACAAGTCCGGACAGTGATCAGGTCAAAGCGGCGCAGGTCATCGTTGATGAAATTGCAAAGGTCAAAGCAAATAATCCGGGAAAATATTACTATGTCGTAGGCGGCGATTTCAACGGAACTTCGGCGGTTTCTTCAAACGGATTCGGCAAAAACAACACTTTTTATGTTGACGGACCTCATCCGGTTGACGAAAAAGGTGATGAAGAGACTAATGCTGGCAGAAAGGAGCAGTACGATTTCGTTTTAGCTGACTATCCGCTGCATGGATTTCAGGTTCCTACAGTTTATTATTCCTCAAAAGATTCAACAAAAACAAAAAGTTACGCAAACGGACTCGTTTTTGATACTCGTGTTTACACACAGAGTGTGCTTGATGAGTATTTTTCTCCGGCTCAGACAAGCGATTCAAAAGCTGATGAGATGCAGCACATGGCAGTCGTAAAAGATTTTTTGATAGAACTTAAATGAAAGAAGAAATTCTCTCCGCAAACAGATTTGAAAAAATCTACCGCTTCGGCGAAGTTACTTCAACGATGGATGTGTGTGAAGATTTGATAAAATCAGGCGTTTGCAGGGGAATAGCCGTTGCAGAGTCGCAAACTTCAGGGCGCGGCAGAAATGCGAAAAAGTGGAGCTCAAAAGCAAACGGGAACATATATCTATCTTTTTTTGACGAACTCAATGTCGGTTCCATCCCGCAGAGATGCGCCGTCGCTGCTTATTCGGCAGTTTCGCAGTTCGTGAAAAAAGCTGAAGTTGTGCGGATAAAGTGGCCTAACGATATACTCATCGGTATGAAAAAAGTTTCCGGAATTATTGCTAAAATTTTGGATTTCGGCGGAAAAAGGTTTTATATCTGCGGAATCGGAATCAATGTTTTTATGCCGCATGAACCGGAGATGAATTTTGTATGGGAACCGGCTGCACTCAACGATTATGCGGAAACGACGACGGAAGAAGTTTTGAAGGCGCTCGTTGAAAATATTGATCGCGCATTTTCTTCTGAAGTATCTGAAATTATTGGTATTTACAAACGGAATATAAACTGGATGATCAGAAAAAACATAGTGTTTTCACAAGATTTGATAAGAAAAGAAAACGGCAGGATCGCCGGATTTTCCGATGATTTTTCGGTGATAAAAATTGAGACGGATGACGGCTTGAATGAGCTTTCGGCGCTTTCCATTCTTTCTTTGGACTGCAGGTGTGAGAAATGAACGAACAAAACAGCTCTGAAAAAGTCAAAAACAACCGTTTCGGAAATATTTTGCTGATCACGGTTCTTTCCCTCATTCTGAACATCATTCTTTCCAAACTGGCGCTTTACTTCAAAATGCCGCTCTATCTGGATACGGTCGGAACGATTCTGGCCGCAATGCTGGGTGGTAATCTTTCAGCCGTTGCAGTCGGTTTTTTCGTTAATGTGATAAACGGTCTGACGGATGTTTCTACGGTTTATTACGGTATAATTAACATTCTTATCGCAGTGTTTGCCGTTATTTTGCACAAGAGGGGGGCTTTCGACCGCATCGGCGGGATTGTTGCTGCGATAGTTGTTTTTTCAATTATCGGCGGAGGATTAGGGTCGCTGATTACATATTTTTTGAACGGTTTTGATTTCGGCGATGTGGTTTCTGCTCCGTTAGTTGTTGCGATATACGAAAGATTCGGTCTTTCCAAGTTCCTTTCCCAGCTTTTGGCCGATATTTCGGTCGATATCTTTGATAAAACGGTGGCTGTTGCGCTTTCCGTGATAATTTACCGCCTGATTCCAGGTTCATATAAAGGAGAACAGAGGTCAATCTTTGTTCTCTCTCCTGATTCTGCCGGTTCTGAAGAACATCGGCACAAATATTCCATAAAGCGTTCGCTTATAAGAAAGGTCGTTGTAATGGTCATAATCGCCGAAATACTTCTCGGAACTCTTGCGAGCATCACCGGTTTCATTCTTTACAGACAGGCGGCTTTAAGCAAGTTTACCGATATCGCGGACGGTGTTGCCAAAGCGGCTGCGGTTCTCATTGATGCGGAAAGGACTGACGAATTTCTTGAAAAGGGGAGAGCCGCTGAAGGTTACAATGAAATCGAGAAAAATCTTTACAAAATAAAGGAAAGTTTTCCTCAGACGACCTATCTTTATGTCTACAAGATTCTTGAAGACGGCTGTCATGTCGTTTTTGATCTCGATTCGGAAGGAGGAGTTGAAGCAAGCCAGCCGGGTGATATAGTTGAGTTCGATCCGACTTTTGTTCCATATCTGCCGAAACTTTTCAAGGGAGAGGAGATCGAACCGATCATTTCCGATGACCAGTTCGGCAAACTTCTCACTGTTTACAAGCCGCTTAAAGGTTCGACTTATGTTGCGGCCGATATCGCGATAGGCGAGATCGTGGCTGATGAGGCAAAATTCGTGATCAAACTGCTTTCGATGTTTTTCGCGCTTTCAGTTATCATCATGAGCATCGTACTGGAATTGGTAAACCGCGGCATCGTATATCCGGTAAACCGCATGGCGTCGGCTTCGATGAGTTTCGCCTACAAGTTTGATCGGGACGGGGAATCGGGTCTCAGATTCATGGAGTCGCTGAAAATACACACTTTTGATGAGATAGAGTATCTTTACAAATCTCTTATGAAAATGTGCCGCGATCTCTTGAATTACATCAAACAGCTAAGTGTTCAGAACAAGCGTATCACAAGAATGCAGGACGAAATTATCATCAACTTCGCGGAAATGGTCGAAGCGCGTGACAACAGCACAGGCAACCACATCAAGAAAACGGCGTTTTACGTCGAAGCTATAGCTAAAGAACTTCAGAAAAACGGAAAGTTTACCGATATTCTGACTGATGAATACATTGCCAAGCTCAAACGCTCGGCTCCGCTTCACGACATCGGAAAAATCGCAGTTTCCGATTCAATTCTGAACAAACCGGGGAAACTGACGCCTGAGGAGTTCGCGATTATGAAAGGTCATACGACCGAAGGGGAGAAAATACTTAAGAAAATAGAGGCTAACGCAAGTGATTCGATGGATGACGACTACCTGAAAGAGTCAATAGAAATGGCGTTTTACCACCATGAAAAGTGGGACGGAACAGGTTATCCGAACGGTCTGAAAGGCGATGATATTCCTCTTTCAGCGCGGATCATGGCTGTTGCCGATGTTTTTGATGCTCTTATTGCGGAACGGGTGTACAAAACATCGCTGCCTTATGACAAGGCGATGGAAATAATTCTCGAAGGAGCCGGAAAGGCTTTCGATCCGGTTGTCGTCGAGGCTTTTTCACACATTGCGAAAGAGCTTTATGACGAGCGCACTATACTGAAAAAATAATAAGAATATACGGGGTACAGTATGAAAAACGGTAGATCGGCAAAATGGATCGGTTTCGGACAAGCCGTCCTGTTTGTTTTTGCGGCGCTTCTGCTCAATATTATTCCTTCAAAGACCGCTCTTGCTTTAAATCTGCCGCTCTTCCTCGATTCGATAGGGACTATTTTTGCGGCGATGCTGGGAGGAAACCTTCCTGCCGTAATCGTCGGTTTCTGCGTTAATGCAATCAACGGAATTTCGGATATAACAACGCTTTACTACGGTATAATCAGCATTCTTATCGGTGTTGCGGCGGCACTTTTCCAGCGCAACGGCTTTTTCAAGACTCCGGGTAAAATAGTTGTAACAATCATCACTTTTTCGTTTTTGGGCGGCGGTCTCGGCTCGGTTCTTACATATTTCCTTTTCGGCTACGATTTCGGTGAAGGAATCTCCGCTCCGTTCGCTCTTGCGGTATATGAACACCTCGGTTTTTCCAAGTTTTTCGCGCAGCTTACCGCCGATATAATTCTGGATGTTTTCGACAAAACGATCGTTGTTATTGCGGCTGTTGCGCTTCAGCGCGTTGTTCCGCAGCAGCTGAAAGACAGAACAGGCAAACTTTTTCTTTTCAACCAGGATCCGGTCAGGTCTGACGAGGAAAAGTTGTTCGAGGGAAAATTAGTCAAGCGCTCACTTATAAGAAAAGTCGTTGTCATGGTAATTGTTGCAGAAATTCTTTTGGGAGCTCTTGCCAGCACTACCGGATATATCCTTTACAGTCAGGCTGCAGTCAACGAATACATCGATATTACAAAGGGCGTTTCGAAAGCGACATCTGTTGTTGTCGACGGCGACAGGATCGACGAATTTTTAGAAAAGGGACGTGAGGCTGAAGGTTACGCCGATATAGAAAAACGTCTTTACAGAATCAAGGAGACATTCCCGCATGTCATGTATCTTTACATTTACCGCATTATGGAAGACGGTTCGCACGTCATTTTTGACCTCGAATCCGAAGATATTGACGATGTAAAGGCGGTAAAGGCTGATCAGCCTGGCGATGTCGTTGATTTTGACGAGACTTTTGCAGATGTGAAAGAAAATCTGATCCGCGGCGAAAAAGTTGAACCTAGAATTTCGGATGATGAATTCGGCTGGCTGCTTACAAGCTATGAACCGCTTCTCAATTCGGAGGGAAAGCCTGTCGCACAGATCGGAGTCGATTTGTACATGGGTGATGTAAACGGCGAACAGGCGACATTCTTTATCAAACTTCTTTCGATGTTTTTCGGGCTTTCGATAATCATCATGAGTGTTGTTCTCGAGTTCGTAAACCGCGGCATCGTCTATCCGGTGAACAGAATGGCGGCAGCATCGATACATTTCGCCTACAATCTGGAACAAGGTGTCGAGAGCGGCAACAACTTAAAGGCGATCGAAGACTTGAAAATACACACATTCGACGAAATTGAATATCTTTACAGAGCAATCACGAAAATGGGAGGAGACTCACTGCGCTACATTGATGAACTCAACAAGCAGACCGAGCGAATCACCAATATGCAGGAAGAGATTATCGTCAATTTCGCTGAAATGGTTGAAGCGCGCGACATGAGCACAGGCAACCACGTCAAAAAGACGGCGTTCTACGTCGAGGCGATCGCAAAGGAACTCCAGAAGGAAGGCAAGTTCAAAGATATTCTAACAGATTCCTACATCAAGGTTCTGAAACGCTCGGCACCGCTTCACGATATAGGAAAAATCGCGATTTCAGACCTCATTCTGAATAAGCCTGGAAGATTCACCGAAGACGAATTCAAAATCATGCAGAGCCACACGACCGAAGGCAAAAACATCCTGACCAAGATCGAAACTAATGCAAGCGATATGGACGAAGGATACCTGAAAGAATCGATTGAAATGGCGCAGTATCACCATGAAAAATGGGACGGAACCGGTTATCCGTGCGGAGTCAAAGGGGATGAAATTCCGATTTCGGCACGAATCATGGCTGTTGCCGATGTTTTCGACGCACTTGTCGCGGAAAGGGTCTACAAGGCAGCATTCCCGTACGAAAAGGCGATGGAAATAATCACCGGAGGAGCAGGAAAGGCTTTTGATCCCGATGTAGTCGAAGCATTCACGCACATTTCAAAAGAGCTTTACGACAAGCGCACCAGACTCGAGAAAAAATAAATAATCAACAATCAACAAATAATAAAAAGAGACAGGCGGATTGGCAAGAAATTTTAAAACAACACACGCTCTCGTCATGTTGAGCTTTGGCGAAACATCTCTGAGATTCTTCGCTACGCTCAGAATGACGGTCTCTTTTCCATCACCGCCATTGGAGAGGGATTAAGGGTGAGGTCTTGCTTACAGCAATTCTTTCAACTGCTGCAGTTTTTCGGTAAAGATTTTTTCAAATGTTTTGTAGGGAGCGATATCGGTCATGTCGACGCCTGCGTCCTTGAGGATTTCAAGCGGCGGTTTGGATGTGCCGGCTTTCAGGAAACCGTTGATATACTGCTCTGCCGGGATTTTTCCGCTTCTGACACCTTCTGCAAGCGAAAGTGCGCCGATGAAGCCGACAACATACTTGTAAACATAGTAGTTGTAGTAGAAGTGCGGAACAAAAGCCCACTCGTTTTTGTAGAGCTCATCAATTTTCATAAGGCCGTATTCTTCGCCGTAGTATCTGCTCAAAGTCTTGCCGTAAAGGTCGTTGAGGAAATCGGGGGTAAGAACTTCGCCCGCTTCGACTTTCTTGTAGATTCCGTCTTCGAATTCTGCAAACTGCATCTGTCTGAAAACGGTTGATCTTGCCATTTCAATGAAGTGGTTGAGGAGGAATTTCTTTTCTTCCTTATCCTGCGTCGTGTCAAGAAGGTGATTTATGAGCATTATTTCGTTGAAAGTACTTGCGACTTCGGCAACGAAAATGGTGTACTGCGACTTTTCGTATGGCTGGAACTTGTTGGAGTAGTACGAATGAATCGCGTGTCCCATTTCGTGAGCCAGAGTTGAAGCCGAATTGTAGTCGTCAATGTGATTGAGAAGGACGTAGGGATGCGTGTCGTAAGCCATGCCTTCCATGTATGCGCCGCTTACTTTTCCTTCATTCGGATAAATATCGACCCAGCCGTTTGCCGGGTCCATAGCGGTCGCGATTGCGTTTCTGTATTCTTCGGTCATGCAGGACATTGCCTGATTTACGAGTTTGACGGAATCTTCGTAGGTGTAGGCCTTGTTGTTTCCGCCTTTTACCATTGTTGCGTAAATATCGTGGTAGCCCTGATCAGGAATGTTGAGAACTTCTTTTTTGAGTGCCAAGTATTCGTGAAGTGCCGGCAGAATGGCGCGGACGTTGTCGCGCAGAGTGTAGAAGAAGCTCGACGGAAGCTCGTTTTCCTTCATTTCCTTATCGAGTGCGTCTGCATAATGTCTGATTTTTGCGACGGTAGCATAATATTTTGTCTGGTAGTGGAGCATCTTCGAAATCGAATTTTTGTAGCTGTCGTAAGTTGTCCAGAACGCGTCGAAAACCTTTTTTCTCGTATCACGGTCGTCGCTCTGACGGTATTTTGCGTAAGTCTGGATATTTGCTTCCATTTTTTCGCCGTCGATTTCGATTTCGGGGAATTTCATATCAGTTGATGAGAATGTCGAATAGGTTTCGTATTCGCCGAGTGCGAGACCGCCGAACTCTGCCATGATTTTTTCTTCGGGTTCGCCCAAAGTGTGCGGCTTGTTCAGAAGAATCGCATCAAAGTATCTTGAAAAATCACTGAAATCGGGATCGTTTTTGAATTTGAGCAGCATCTCTTCGCTGTAGGAGAGAAGTTCCGGTTCAATGAAAGAACTTGCCGCAGCCAGTCTTGTCGTTGCCGCCGTTACCATGCCCGAAAGCTCCTGCCATCTGCTTACGCTCATGTCGACGTCACGGTTTCTGTCGGCATAGCACTGAAGTTTAGCGCTTCTTCTCATCGCTTCGCTCGAAATTCTGAGCGCTTTGAGAAGGCTCTCTTTTTCGTTGAGTTTTCCTGCAAATTTCACGATTTCAGCTGCCGCTTTTTCGATAAGTTCAAACTCACTAGCGACCTCTTCATCGTTTTTGTAAAGGTGTTCGGTCTGCCAGAAATTTTTCGGATCGATCTCATTTCTTTTTTTCATTTTTTCCCCTCTAAAAAAATTGTCCATAAACAAATTGCGCGGCATTATATTTTTTCTTGAGAAAAGCACAAACAAAACTAAAATCGCGCGATTTTGTTTTTTAAGGAGGGAATTATGGAAAACTGGACGATAGACAAAGTCAGAAGGACTTTTTTGGATTTCTTCAAGGCTAAAGGGCACACAGAAGTTGCAAGTTCGCCGCTTCTTCCGGCTGAAGACAAGACTCTTCTTTTCGCGAATGCCGGAATGAACCAGTTCAAAAAACTTTTTCTCGGGCTCGAGAAAAGAAGTTACACCCGTGCATGCAGCGCTCAGAAATGTGTGAGAGCGGGCGGAAAGCACAACGACCTTGAAAATGTCGGCTTCACGACGCGTCACCACACATTTTTTGAGATGCTCGGAAACTTCTCTTTCGGTGACTACTTCAAGGAAGACGCGATAAAATATGCATGGGAGCTTGTCACTGAAGTTTTCAAACTCGACAAATCGCGCCTTTATGTCACCGTTTTCAGAGAGGATGACGAGGCCGAGCAGCTATGGCTCAAAAATACCGACGTTGACCCGAAACATATTTTCCGTCTCGACGAACACGACAACTTCTGGCAGATGGGCGATACCGGTCCGTGCGGCCCGTGCAGCGAGATCCACTACGATCTGGGCGAAGGCTTCAAAGTTGAAAAGCCTTTCTTCGACAACGGAATGCCCGATTTCGACTGCGGCAGATTCGTAGAGATCTGGAACCTCGTTTTCATGCAGTTCAACCGCGACGAGAGCGGCAAACTGACTCCGCTCCCGAAGCCGAATATCGATACCGGAATGGGGCTTGAGAGGATAACTTCGATACTCAACGGCAAACTTTCGAACTATGAGATCGATGTTTTCCAGGATCTCATTCATTTCACCGAAGATCTGCTCGGGAAAACAGTTCCGGCTGAATTCCGTTCAAGTCTCAACGTAATCGCAGACCACGCGAGAAGCACTTCTTTCCTCATCGCAGACACGATCACGCCGTCGAACGAGGGAAGGGGATATGTTCTCCGCAGGATCATGCGCCGCGCCATCAGACACGGCCACAAACTCGGTTTCAACGGCCTTTTCTTCTGGAAAGTCTGCGGCGAAGTCATCAAAATCATGGGTGAGCACTATCCCGAACTTGTCGAAAAATCAGAACTCATCCTCAATATCGTCCGTGACGAGGAATCGCGCTTCAGACAGACGCTCGACAAAGGTCTTGCGCTTCTTGATGACGGAATAAAAGAGATGCTTGCAAGCGGCAGAAAGGAATTCCCCGGTGAGCTCGTCTTCAAACTTTACGACACTTACGGATTCCCGTCAGACCTCACCGAGACGATACTTGAAGAGAAGGGATTTTCCTTCAATCAGGCTGAATACGAAAAGGCGATGCAGGAGCAGAAACTCCGCGGCAAGGCTTCGTGGAGCGCAAAAATGGATTCCAAAAAGCTTTCTGCGGTCAAGGAACTTCTTGACGGCGGCATGAAGGAGCCCGTTTTCAAAGGTTACGATGTCGAAGAGTGCGAAGGAAAGATAGTTGCCCTTTTTGACGATGAATTTACGAAAAAAGAGAGCGTAAGCTACGGAAACTGCTACGCTATTTTTGATCCGGTAGTTTTCTATGCCGAATCGGGCGGTCAGCTTGCCGATCTCGGTACAGTTTCGATAAACGGCAAGATCGCGGCAAAAGTCATCGATGTCATAAAAGTTCACGATATAAAAGTCGCTAAACTTGAAGTGCTTGATATCCTTAATGAAAATGTAACTGCTTTGCAGGAGATCGACCACGAGAGAAGATCAGCTACAAGGCGCAATCACTCGGCGACGCACCTTCTTCACAACGCTTTGAAGAAAGTTTTGGGACCTCACGTCAACCAGGCTGGTTCGCTTGTCGGCCCCGAAAGGCTCCGTTTTGACTTCAACCACTTTCAGGCTATGACCAAAGAAGAACTTAAAAAGGTCGAGACCGAAGTAAACCGCATGATCGAGGCAAACTCCCCGCAGAATACCGTCGTAAAAGGGATCGAAGAGGCTAAGAAAGAGGGCGCGATGGCTCTTTTCGGCGAAAAATACGGTGAAAACGTCCGTGTCGTAACGATGGGAGACAGCAAGGAACTCTGCGGCGGAACCCACGTAAAAGCGACTGGTGACATCGGTCTTTTCAAGATCGTTAAAGAAGAAGGGATCGCAGCTGGAGTCCGCAGGATCGAGGCTGTTACAGGGCTCGGCGCACTTGCTCTTTTCCAGGAATACGACGAAACGATCAATGCGATATCCGAAATGACGGGAAGCGAAAAAGCGCTCGTTCTCAAAGGTGTTGAAAAGCAGATCGAAACGGCAAAACAGCTCTCGCGCGACCTCAAGGAAGCAGGCAGAAAACTTGCCGCGATGCAGACTTCCTCTCTTGAACCAATATGCGAAAAAGACGGCACCAAGATCTTTGCGATAAATTCGGGCAAAAACCGCGCCGAATCGCTTGAACTCGTCGATTCTCTCAAAGCGAAGTTCGATAACGCCGTTATTGCGGTAGTCGGCGACGATGCAGGCAAAGCACTCGTAATAATTTCTGCTACAGGAGCTGCAAAAACCAAATTCCACGCAGGAAACATCCTCAAAAACATACTGGCTGAATTCGGCGGCCGCGGCGGAGGCAAACCTGACATGGCTCAGGGCGGAGCACCCGCGGTTGATTTCAATAAGTTCTCGGAATTATTGAAGAATATCTAAATCAATATCGATATAACGATATCTCGATATCTCGATATATCGAGATTAAAACAAGGCAATAATCTTATTTATAAGTTCAACATTGAATTTGTGGATAACCGGAAGAGTATCGCTTATCCCTAGGATTATCGTGATAAAAATGGAAACCATCAGGACGATGAGGAACTTTTTTTTCATAATTTTTCTCTGACGTATTTAACCGCGTTGGAGAAGATTTTAAGTCCGAGTGCTTCCGGCATTTTGTCCATTCTTGTCCACTCGGGATGCTGTGTTCCGTTGATGAAAACTTCGGGGTGTGGCATCATGCCGAGAACATTGCCTCTTTTGTTGGTGATTCCCGCGATCGCAAGTTCCGAGCCGTTCGGGTTTTCGGGGTAGTTCTGCGTAATCTCTCCGTTTTTATCGACATACTGGAACGCGATCATGTTTCCTTCTTTTATCATGCGGAGGTCGTGCTGCTGCGCGATGAATTTGCCTTCGCCGTGGCGTATCGCGACATCGAAAATATCGATTCCTTCAAGGAAAGGCGAGGGATTGTTCGGGTTTGCCTTGATGCGGACCCATCTGTCCTCGTATTTCGCCGAGTCGTTGTGTGTGAGTGTTGCGACCTGTTTTTTGAAAACTTCCTTTTCGTCTCCCGGAAGAACGCCCATTTTGACGAGAGTCTGGAAGCCGTTGCAGATACCGATGACGAGTTTGCCGTCAAGTATGAACTTTTTGAGCTTTTCGCCCATCTCTTTTTTGACTTTGAGCCCTAAGACTCTGCCCGAAGCGATGTGGTCACCGAACGAAAATCCGCCGGGAAAGACCATGATCTGGAAATCTTCGGGATTGACTTCGCCGTTTACGACGCGGTTGACGTGGACTCTTTCGATCCTGTCTGCACCTGCAGCCTCAAAAGCCCAACCCGTCTCGACATCGCAGTTGATGCCGTAGCCTGTAAGTATCAGAACGCTCACTTTTTCCATAAATCCCTCCATTAAAAAAACCGCGGGAATATAGCACAATAATGGATGATTGCAAACTTTGAAGGCAAAAAAAAGGCGGCCTTTCGACCGCCTGATATTAAAGAGAAGGAGGTTAGACTACATCATGCCGCCCATTCCGCCCATGCCTCCCATGTCGGGCATTGCGTGTTCGCAGGTGTCTTTCTTCGGAGCGTCAACGATGACTGCTTCGGTGGTAAGAAGGGTAGAAGCGATACTTGCAGCGTTGGTAAGTGCGCTCTTTGTGACTTTGGTAGGATCGATGATGCCGTTTGCTATCATATCCTTGTATTCGTCTTTCGCAGCGTCATAGCCGTAGTTCTCGTTTTTGTTGCCGAGAATGTTGTTGATTACGATGCTTCCGTCGATTCCTGCGTTAGCCGAGATCTGGCGGATCGGAGCTTCAAGTGCGCTTTCGATGATTTTTACACCCGCTTTTTCTTCGTCGTTTTCGCATTTGATCTCTTTGAGGACTTCTTTGCAGCGAAGGAGAACTGTTCCGCCGCCTGCTACGATACCTTCTTCAACAGCTGCTCTTGTTGCGTGAAGAGCGTCGTCAACTCTGTCTTTCTTTTCCTTCATTTCGACTTCTGTTGCCGCACCGACGTTGATTACTGCTACGCCGCCTGCGAGTTTTGCAAGTCTTTCCTGAAGTTTTTCCTTGTCGTAGTCGGAAGTTGTCTCTTCGATCTGAGCTTTGATCTGTTTCGTTCTTGCAGCGATTGCATCTTTTGAACCTGCACCGTCAACGATCGTGGTGTTGTCCTTGTCGATCGTAACTCTTTTTGCGGTTCCGAGCATCTGGACAGTCGTGTTCTCAAGTTTGTTGCCGATCTCTTCGCTGATGAACTGGCCGCCGGTAAGGATTGCGATATCTTCAAGCATAGCTTTTCTTCTGTCGCCGAATCCGGGAGCCTTTACTGCCGCGATGTTGAGAACGCCTCTGAGTTTGTTGACAACGAGTGTTGCAAGAGCTTCGCCTTCAACGTCTTCAGCGATTATGAGGAGAGGACGACCCTGCTGAGCAACGCCTTCAAGAAGAGGAATAAGGTCTTTGAGGTTCGATATCTTCTTGTCGTAGATGAGGATGAACGGATTGTCCATAACGACCTGCATTTTTTCAGCGTTCGTTACGAAGTAGGGGCTGAGGTAGCCGCGGTCGAACTGCATACCTTCGACTGTGTCGAGGTAGGTGTCCATTCCTTTTGCTTCTTCAACTGTGATTACGCCCTCTTTGCCGACTTTTTCCATAGCCTCTGCAAGGATGTTTCCGATCTCTTTATCGTTGTTTGCCGAAACTGTTCCGACACTTGCGATCTCTTCTTTTGTCGAGATCTTCTTCGTGATCTTGTCGAGTCTTTCAACTACTTTTGCGACTGCTTTGTCGATACCGCGTTTGAGCATGATCGGGCTGTATCCAGCGGTTACGTATTTGAAACCGTCTTTTACGATAGCCTGTGCAAGGACTGCTGCGGTCGTGGTGCCGTCACCGGCAACGTCGTTCGTCTTCGATGCGACTTCTTTAAGAAGCTGTGCGCCGATGTTTTCGATCTTGTCTTCAAGTTCGATCTCTTTTGCGACCGTTACGCCGTCTTTCGTGATCTTCGGTGCGCCGAAAGATTTTTCGATCGCGACGTTTCTTCCTTTAGGTCCAAGCGTCGTTTTTACGGTGTCTGCAAGTTTGTTTACGCCGACCAGAATTTTTGATTTTGCTTCGTGGTCAAAAACGATGTGTTTTGCGCTCATCTTAATTCTCCAATCAAATATTGTTAATAAAATTAATTACTTATTCAACAACTGCAAGGATGTCGTCTTCTCTGAGGATAAGGTGTTCCTCGCCGCCGATCTTTACTTCGGTGCCGCTGTATTTGCCGAAAAGGACTTTGTCACCGACTTTTACCTGCATCGGCTGTCTCGTGCCGTTGTCAAGCATTTTGCCTGTGCCGACAGCTATTACTTCAGCTTCTACCGGTTTTTCTTTCGCGGTGTCGGGGATGATGATCCCGCCGAGTGTTTTTGTTTCGCTTTCTACTCTCTTAACGATGACTCTGTCGTTCAAAGGTTTAAGTGTCATAATTTCCTCCAATATAAAAAGTTAAATAAAATTAACAACATCGGGGAATTTCTTCCCGAAAGCGCCCTTATTTATAAGCATAAAAAACGAGAGTCAAGGGAGAAAATGAAAAATTTTTTTGAGGTCTTATCCCATAAGAGTTTCATGAACTAATCCTCAATCAGTTCGTGCTCGCGCAACTTAGCTTTTCCAGAATCGATCTCGCTGATTACTTTCTTCAAATAATTCATGTTGGACTCGGAATAAAAAGGATCGACCGAAACCTCGAACGGGATTCTTTTTTCGCGGGTCATCTTTTTTGCAAAGATCGTGAACGCTGTCGTTATGTTCATTCCGAGCTCCTGACAGGTCTGCTCCATGTTTTGTTTCAAGTCTTCATCCATTCTAAAATTAACTAATGTCTGTGCCATGTTGATTACCTCCGTCAATGTTTTAGCACGCTGGTTTGAAATCATGGTAATCTACAGCGCTCCGAAAAAACCGATCATCTTGTTGACCTCGGCAAAATGATAATTACAATCCGGCGGTTCTGTTCACGGAGGAAATATGTGCACCAGTATCATTTCAAACAGAAATAAGACGATAGTCGGATGGAATCTCGATATTCTCGATATGGAGCATCGGGTGCGGACCGACAAACTCGGGGTATATATCGAAATAAACGACCCTAAGGAAGGCTGGCTGCCGCTCTTCGGGGCGAATTCGCGCGGTGATTTCGTGGGGATGCCGACTTGCTGGCCGTTTGACAAAAGGAGCGATCCTGTCGGCGGGGAAAACCACATCATTCTCTTGGATATCGACCTGCTTTTGATGAAAAAAACGCTGACTGAGATCAAAGAGATTGCGGGATCGGGCAGGGTCTGCAGTGTGCTGGGCATTACGTTCATGTCGTCGCTTTCAGATGCTGATGGAAATATCCTGCAGATAGTTCCGGGGCAGGGCTGCATGTATTTCCAGAAGCCAAAATACAAGGTGATGACGAACTTTTCACCTTACAAAATGGATAGTGAGACTCATCCGTGGATGGGGTGGGACCGCTATCAGAAGGCGAGTGAGATGCTTGAGGCGGCAAGCGACGGTTTCGATGTCAAAGATTGCTTTGCAATACTCAGGGAAGTCTCTCAGACAGTGTGCCCGACAGTAGTTTCAATGGTCTATGACGTGACGGAAAGAACTGTTTACTGGTGCGAAAAGAGAATTTGGGATCATTTGGAAAAGTTTGATTTCAGGAATATTTGATTTCGAGATTAATTTTCTGAAATTTTTTCAAGTTCGATGCTTTTTTCTTCCCATTTTTCCATGAGTTCAAGAAGTTCGTCTTCGATCTTGTTGAGCCGTGAGGCGAGGGCGGCATCGAATGCTGAAGTAGAGAGTTTGTCGCAGATATCTTTTTTCTCTTTTTCCAGAGTATCGATCTTATCTTGAAGGGAATCTATTTCTTTCTTTAATTTATTCAGGCGGTTGCGCAATTCTTTCTGCTGCGCGAAGTCCAATTTTCCTTTCGTGTCTTCGGCCGGTTCGGTAGAAGTTTTTACAGGTTTTGCCTCACTTTCCTCGGTGATGATCTCGTGGCCGTACATCTGGAGATACTCTTCGTAAGTCCCTTCAAAATTTACGATTTCGCCGCGTTTTTTGAAGTAGACGACCGAAGTCGCGAGCGAATTTATGAAGTGGGAATCGTGCGAAACGAAAATTATCGTTGCCGGGATGCTTTTCAAAGTGTTGAGCAGGATCTCTTTTGAATCAATGTCGAGGTGTGTCGTCGGCTCGTCGAGAAGGAGAAGGTTGCCCGGCGTCATTATGAATTTGATGAAGGCAAGGCGCACTTTTTCGCCGCCGCTTAAGACCGCGATCTTTTTGTCCCAGTCGTCTTCAAAAAATAGGAAGCAGCCCAGAATGTTCTTTATTTTCGTCATCATTTCGAACGGTGCGATAGATTCGACAAAACTCTGGACAGTCATGTCGGTAGGAAGTGTCGAGATCTCGTGCTGACGGAAGTAGCAGATATCGATCCCTGCGCCTATTTTGCAGATTCCTGAGGTCGGAACGAGTTCCTGCCCGATGATGTTGATGAGAGTCGATTTGCCGAAGCCGTTTCTTCCGACGAGGGCGACCCTTTCTCCGCGACGGACTATCCTTTTGTAGTTTGAAATGACTTCAAGATCGCCGAATTTCTGGCAGATATCGCTGAGTTCGACGACTATCTCGCCGCCCCGCTTGGGTTCGGGAAGGCGGAAAGTCATTGTCGGAGTTTTCGGCGGAAGCACGATGAGCTCGCTTTTGAGTTTTTCCAAAGCCTTGAGTTTCGACTGAGCCAGAGCTGCATGAGCCGCGTTCGTGTGGTTTTTGTCGTAGTAATCCTGCAGGTCCTTGATCTCGATGAGCTGTTTTTCGCGCTGCTTTTCGAGAAGTGCGATCTTTGCATTCCGTTCTTTCAGGTAAAAATCGTAATTTCCTTTGTATATCGTTATATCGCCGTTGAATATCTCCCATGTCTCTTCCGCAACATTGTTGAGAAAATCGCGGTCGTGCGAAACTAAAAGCACCTGACCTTCGAATTTTTTGAGCCAGCTGGTAAGAAAGTCGATAGTTACGATATCGAGATAGTTCGTGGGCTCGTCAAGCATGATGACATCGGGTTCTCTCACAAGAACGCGGGCGAGGGCGATCCTCATCTGCCAGCCGCCGCTAAGAGTTGACGCTGGGCGGGGCCAGTCCTCTCTGCGGAAGCCGAGATTTAAAAGGATCGTTTCGACAGAGTTTTTCTGTTTTGTCTTTACTTCTATCCTGTGGATCTCTTCAACGATCTCATTGAGCCTGAGAAGCAGCTTTTCGTCGGGATCTTTTAAATATTCGATTTTCTTAATAATTTCAGCTTGTTCCAAAATAAGTGAGTCGTAAGTTCCTGAATCGAGCGCGGAAGAGACTTCTTCAAAAACCGTTCCTTTGAAGTTGTAGACCGCCTGCTGCGGCAGGTATTCGATGGATGCGTTCTTCTTGAAAGAAATCTCGCCTGAATCGCAGTATTCGATCCCCGCGATTATCTTCATCAAAGTCGATTTGCCGGAACCATTCTTTCCGACAAGCGCCGTTATGTGTTTTGAGAGCGGCAGACTCACGTCGTTTAGGATCGTCTGACCTGAAAACTGCTTTGAAATCCCTTTCAGTAAAAGCATGAAAACCTCCGAAAAGCCGCCGCACGGTATCAAAAACTTGCCGTAGAGTCAAACACCTTTAAAATAGCATGTTTTGCGTTTTTGAGAGGTGTTTCATGTTTTCGAAATTTATTGTTGCTATCAACACGATAGTTTTGCTGATCCTGTTAGGCACGGGAGTGACGCTGCTTAAATTATGGGGTGACAAAAAAGCAGATGCCGAGACGCTCTCCCAGGCCCAGCTTCGGATAAGCGATCTTGAAGAGAAGATGCGGCATTCTGAGCACGCGACGCTGCATTTCGGTAAACTCCACAATATTCTTGAACTCGGACTGGTCAATGTCGAGATCTCTGGAACTAAATTTATAAAAGAGCCGCTTCAGGAGAGCATTCAGAAAACTTTTTTTCCGTGGAGCGACAATTACCGCGACTACTATCTCGAAGTTGCGACATTTTCGTTCGATGCCACATACAGCGTGGATCTGAAGGATGTTTTCATCAAAGAAGATCCAGATAAAGTTGTGATCTACGGGCTTAAAGTCATCGGTCCTAAACGGACGAATGAAAAGTGGAAGACCGAATACACAACGATAATTCGCTATCCTGCCAAAAAAATCAAAGATTCAAGCGGCAGAAAAATAGAAGTCCTGGACGAAACGAAGTTCGAGGATGTGAAAGCGAAATACCGGAAAGAAGGCTACGAGCAGTTTACACAGCTCAGCAATAAGGCGAAAGAGGATTTTTTCAATAACTGCGACCAGGGGCATGAAGTAGGATACGTCAACAAGATAGTGCTCGAAAACGCCGAAGGTTTTTTCAAAAGTCTCTTCGCTCTTCCCGATTCAAAGAAAAAAGTTGAATTCGATTACAGCGGTGAACCCGATTCAAGCGCGATAAATTTCAAAGAATTGAAGATTCAATTGGGAAATTGATTATTCCTTTTCCGAGAGTTCGATATATTCCTCAAACATGGAGTCGTATTTTGATTTGAGTTCAGAGTATTTCGCCGAAAGTTCCGCCATATTGTTTTTGCTTTCTTCGTAGTTTGACATCTTTTTTTCGATCTCGGCGATCTCGTTTTCAGTCTCAGGTATCAGTTTTTCGAGCTCGGCAAGTCTTATGCGCTGGGAGTAGGTGAGCTTGGGGGCGTCAGCCTGTAAAGTTCTCGGCTTGACGGCGTCTTCCTTGGGTTTTGCTGCTTTTTTCTGCTCAGTTCTCGCGTTTTTGCGCTCAGCTTCTATCCACTCGCTTGCTTTGCCGACAAAACTTTCTATGACGCCGCTGCCTCTGAAAATAAGGAGGGTATCGACTGTTCTATCAAGAAAATAGCGGTCGTGGCTTACGACGACAATAGGTCCCGCAAACGATGAAAGGAAGTCTTCAAGCACCGAAAGCGTCTTGATGTCGAGATCGTTAGTCGGCTCGTCGAGAACGATGAAATTTGGATTGTTCATAAGTATCGCGACGAGATAAAGCCTCCGTTTTTCGCCGCCTGAAAGTTTTTCGATCTTCGTGTAGTGGATGGATGAGTCGAACAAAAATTTTTCGAGCATCTGCGAGGCTGATATCTTGGATCCGTCGGCAAGAGTTATGTTTTCACCTTTTGATTTGACGAAATCGATGAGTCTCATATCGGGCGGAAGGTCGCGCGAAGTCTGGTCAAAGTATGAAAATTCGGTGTTTACGCCGAGGTCGTATTCACCGCTTTTGGGAGCCAGCCTGCCGGTGAGGATATCAAGAAATGTGGTTTTTCCGCTTCCGTTGTTGCCGACGATTCCGAGTCTCGTATCTTTTTTGAAGGCAAACGAAAAATCATGTAAAATAGGAGAGTTGTTCCAATCGAAAGAGATGTTTTTCATCTCGAGTATCTTTTTGCCGATCCTTTTTCCCTGAACTGCGAGTTCGATGTTTTTTTCCTCTTCGGGTTTCTCGCGCTGCATCATTTTCTGGATGTTTTCGATGCGGTCTTTCGATTTCGTGGCACGCGCTCTGGGACCACGCGCGAGCCATGCAAGTTCTCGCCTTAGTATCGCGCGGATCCGCTCTTCATTTGATACAAGTGACTGAAAATATTCCGATTTCTTTTCAAGATAGTAGTCGTAACAGCCTTTATAGTGAAAGAGGTCTGAGCCTTCGATCTCATAGATTGAAGTGCATACAGCATCAAGGAAATAGCGGTCGTGAGTAACCATGATGACAGCTTTTTTTGTCTCTTTGAGATACTCTTCAAGCCAGACGATCGTTTCGATATCGAGATGGTTCGTGGGTTCATCGAGCAGAAGAAGCCCGGAATCCTTGACGATGCACTGCGCCAGAGCCACTTTTTTAACCATTCCGCCCGAAAGTTCGCCCATTTTGAGGGTGAGGTCGGTTATCCCGAGGCGGGTGAGTATCGCCTTGATCTCAGATTCGTAACTTCTCACGTTGAGAGCGTCTATCTTTTCGGAAAGTTCAAGCGCGTTTTCAGTCCCTAAACCGCTGCAAGCCATCTCGTAACGCTTGATGAGACTCAGCTTTTCATCGTTTCCGGAAAATATGTGGTCTGCGATCGTGTCATCAGGATTTACTTCAGGGATCTGGCTCAAAAATGCGACATTGACCGACTTGTTTATCGCGACTTTTCCGCTTTCGGGCTCTTCAAGCCCCGCGATTATCTTTAGCAGAGTCGATTTTCCGCAGCCGTTGACACCGATTAGGGCGACTTTTTCGCCGCTTTCGACCCCGAAAGAGATATTCTGGAAAAGGACTCTCTCAGCTTTGATGCTGGTGACTTCTGAAACTGAAACTACGTTCGGCATGATTCTTCTACATCACCGGCGGTTGTCCGGTCTCTTCAAGGACAGAGAGCCAGAGCGGGCCGTTGAGGTCTATCTTTTTGCGTTTCGAGGTGGCGAGATCCATCGGGATGTGGATGAACTGACCGTTGAGGTATCCGACGACCATTCCTGTTCTGCCGCTCATTCCTGCGTGAACTGCCATCTGGGCAAGCTGCGAGCAGAAAATCGAGTCGTTAGGGGTAGGCGGGCAGGAGCGGATGATGTAGCTCGGATCGATGTATTTTATTCCAAAAAGAAGTCCTTTTGCGGTGAGATAGCTTTTGATCTTGTCTTTGATGAAAACGCCGATATCGCCTAATTTCGCGTTGCCGGATGCGTCGTACTGGATCTTTTCGGGGTCTCTGACATATTCCTGACCTGCGCCTTCTGCTACTACGATGACGCAGAATTTTTTGCGGCGCAGTCTCTTTTCGACCGAATCAAGGAAGCCTCCTTCGCCGGTCATTCTGAAATCCATTTCGGGGATGAGGCAGAAATCGACCTGGTTCGTTGCAAGTGTCGCGTTTGCCGCTATGAAGCCCGACTCTCTTCCCATGAGTTTGACGATGCCGATGCCGTTGTGGATCGAAGTCGCCTCGGTGTAAGCCGAATTTATCGATTCGCACGCTTCGGAGAATGCCGTTTCGGTTCCGAAAGAGCGTTCTATGTAGTTGATGTCGTTGTCGATCGTCTTGGGAATGCCGATGACCGAGATCTTGAGGTTTCTCTTTTCGATCTCGTTGATGAGCGATATCGCGCCGCGCTGCGTGCCGTCACCGCCTATCGTGTAGAGGATGTTGACTCCGAGTTCGTCAAGTCTGTCGACCATTTTTTCGGCATCCTGATTGCCGCGGCTCGTGCCGATGAATGTGCCGCCCTGAAGCTGCTTGTTTTCGACCATCGCCGGAGTCAGGTGCTTGATCTCATAGCCTAATTCCTTAACTAAACCTGCGTAGCCGTAGTTTATTCCGAGCGTTCTCTGGTTGTTGTAGCGGTAGTAGTTCATGACGACGATCCCTCGGATGACTGCGTTGAGTCCGGGGCAGATGCCGCCGCAGGTGACTACTGCCGAAGTCGTTTCTCCTGGCTCGAAAAAGAGCTTCGTTCTGGGACCGGCCTTTTCGAACGAGGGAACCTTGAGCCCCTTTTCCTGGATCGATTCGACCACGCTTTTGTCGATGAAGGCGAGAACTCTTTCGTCTTCGGGGATCATCTGCGATTCGTAGATCTTTTTATTTGATGTGAGCGGCGAAACAAAACTCTGTTCTCCCAACTTCTTTATTTCCATATCGTGCCTGAAAAGCTCGTAATCCTCTTCATTGAGCCCTTTGATCTGCGGGATGTCAGCCATTTTTCACTCCTTAAAAAAGTCTGAAACAAACAAAAACGGTAAATCATAGTGATTTTTAAAAAAATTTCGACTTTTTGACTTTTGCTTTTCCTGTAGATACTATTTTTCGGTTTTTGTGGAGGTAAAAATGGAAAAAAAGAATAATCTGGCGTCCAAAATGAAACGCCTTGAGGAGATCGTCGAAAAACTCAATGAAAATCCCGAGATAGAAGAGGCTGTAAAGCTCTACGAAGAAGGTGTGAAGCTCTCTGTTTCGATAAAAACCTATCTCGAAGATGCACAGACGAAGATCCGAGTACTTACCGAAGAGGGTGAAAAGTCGATCGATCCCGAAAAACTGGGCAGAAAGGATTTCAATGATTGATCTCGGATTCATAAAAGAGCGCGATGCCAAAGCAGAACTCGCTGAAATTGCTGCGGAATTGAAACAAAAGTACTCTCTTGAAACTTTGTGGCGGCCGCATCAAGTCCACAGCGACACGATCTTTGTAGATGGAGAAGGCGAGGGCGACGGAATAATCATTACAAAACCCTCGATCGCACTTATCAGAACGGCTGACTGCGTGCCTGTCGTCCTTTTTGACGAAACTGCTGATATCGCAGGAGTTTTCCACAGCGGCTGGCGCGGGACTGAACTCAAAATAGTTTCAAAAGGGCTTGCAAAAATGAAGGATTTCGGCTGCAAAAATATTTCAGCAGTCATTTTCCCTGCGATCGGTTTCTGCTGCTTCGAAATAGGCAAAGAACTTTTAGAGAGATTCGCAGATGCCGGAATACCCACGGAAAAACGCGGTGAAAAATACTATGCAGACTTGAAAACTGCTATAAAAAACGAGCTTAAAAACGGCGGAGTCACCGATATTTCCGACAGATCCGAATGCACTTTCTGCGGCGAAGGCTATTTTTCCTACCGCAAAAACAAGACCGAAAAAAGGCACGCGACTTTTGTTGCAGTGAAATAAATCCTTAGAAAAATTGCCAAGTTCTGGAAAATAAGCGATAAAGGCTTGTTTTTGTTTTTTTATGGAGATTTTTATGGTCAAAATTAACGGTCAGGAAATCGATGCGGCAGGAAAAACTATTTCCGAGATCATCGAAAAAGAGGGCTACAACGCGGCGAGACTGGCGGTAGAACTCAACGGGTCGATAGTTCCGAAGGCAAAATATGCCGAAACTGTCGTCAAGGAAAACGATGTTATTGAAGTTGTCCGTTTTGTGGGAGGCGGCTAGATGATTCCTACAAAAGAAGAGTTTTTCAATGGTCTTGCGGCAAAACACGGGGCAGAGCTCCAGAAAAAATTCGCTGCTGCTTCAGTCGCTGTCTGCGGTGCTGGAGGTCTCGGCTCGAATATCGCGATCGCTCTGGCGAGAGCAGGGGTAGGGCGGCTCAAGATCATCGATTTTGACAAAATTGAAATCACAAATCTCAACCGTCAGCAGTATTTCGCGGACCAGATCGGTTTGTTCAAGGCCCAAGCTTTGAAAGAAAATTTGTCTAAAATCGCTCCTTACTGTGAAGTTACGGCTGAAGTTGCGAAAATCACAGAAGAAAATGTTACATCGCTTCTCAAAGGCTTTCCGATAGTCTGCGAGGCTTTCGACAAAGCCGAGGCAAAGGCAATGCTCGTGAACGCGATCCTTGAAAATATGCCTGAGACTTATCTCGTTTCAGGTTCGGGAATGGCGAGTCTCAATTCGGCAAACTCAATAAAAACCAGAAAAATCACTGACAGATTCTATCTCTGCGGAGACCTCACGAACGATGTCGATGCCGGAGACGGCCTTTTTGGAGCGCGTGTTCTCGTCTGCGCCGCTCATCAGGCCCACACTATCTTAAGAATAATTGCGGGCGAATTTGAGGCTTAAAGTTCAGATTTTTTTCCTTTCTGTGATTATCTCTTTCTGACGTTTTCTCTTTGAGAAATTTTTTTCGACAAAAATCCTTTTGCCGTCAAAACTTTTTTCTGTCCAGTAGAGCGCGGTCGCTTCTGTTGAAGGGGTAGGCGTGAAAATCTGGACCTGTTTCGGGTTGGTTTTCAGAATTTGAGAAATGAATTTTTTCGCTTCTATCTGGTCGCGCTCGGTGCAGCCCGGAAACGCGGCAATAAAGTAATATGTGAGAAAGAACGGACTTTTGAGCTTCTTAACGGTTCTGTCAAATAACTCTTTGAATTCCTTAAGATTTCTGCCATCAGGTTTGTTCATGAGATCTGTGACGTTTTTGATTATATGTTCCGGAGCAATCTTCATCTGTCCTGAAATGTGGTGCGTCAGAATTTCCCGAAGATACTCTTCTCCGTGTATTTTGTCGGCTAAAATAAGGTCGTAGCGTATACCTGACGAAATGAATATATGCTTAATATTCTTAATGTTTCTCACTTTTCTGAGAAGTGCGATCTGGCGCGAATGGTCAACGGGAAGTTTGTTGCAGACTTCGGGAAAAAGGCACTCTTTCAAAGCGCAGTGACCGTTTTCGCCTTTGACGAAATCCATTCCGTACATGTTTGCAGTCGGGCCTCCGAGGTCGTTTATCACCCCGTTGAAATCAGGGCGTTTCGCAATTTCTGTTATCTCTCTGATTATCGATCCTTCGCTTCTGGAAACGATGTCTGCTCCCTGATGAGCGGTGATTGAGCAGAATGAGCACGCGCCGAAGCAGCCGCGGTGAGTTAGAACCGAAGTCTTTATCGTGTCTAGTGCGCGGACTTCTCCCATTGCGGCGTAGTAGGGGTGGACTTTCCTTTCAAAATCAAGTTCGTGAATTTCATCAAGTTCCGCACTTGTGAGTGGCAGCGCGGGAGGGTTCTGCACAACGAACCTTCCTGCTTGTTTTTGTGCGATTCCTTTTTTGAGTTTGCACGATCTGAAAAAGAGTTTCGACATTTCGAGGAACTTATCTTTTGAAGCTGCGCACTCTTCAAAATCGGGAAGCTGCACGAAACCATCGGGTACGACTTTGCTCATGCGGCATATCCCGCGGATTTCTTCAATATTTCCGCCGCTTTTCAGTGTTTCTGCAAGTTCAAGATTTGCTCTTTCACCCATTCCGAAAACGAGGATATCGGCCTTTGAATCGGCTAATATCGAGCCTCTGATCTTATCTGTGTGAGAGTCGTAGTGTGCGAAACGCCTGAGTGACGCTTCGATTCCGCCTATAGTTATCAGTTTTTTCTCGGTAAAAGTGCGCTGAATTAGGTTTACATACTTTAAAACCGCTCTGTCGGGGCGCTTGTTGTTGATTCCGCCGGGAGTGAGGTCGTCCTCTTTGCGTCTGAGCCCGAGTGAAGTGTAATTCGCCACCATGCTGTCCATAGCGCCGCCGCTAACTCCCCAGAAAAGTTCCGGAACGCCGAGCCTGCTGATGTCTTCTGGCAAATTTATGTCGGGCTGAGAGATTATTCCGACGCGGAAACCGTGTTTTATCAGATACTTGCCTAAAAGAGCGCAACCGTCGAAGTATGTGTCAATGTAGGCATCTCCGCTTACGAAAATGATGTCGCACTTTTCCCAGCCGAGAGACTCAAGTTCTTTTTTTGTAGTCGGTATGAACATGAATTACCTTAAAAAATCAACCTCGAACTGAATTTAATGATAAAGCGCGGCGAAGCAAATTTTTCACGCTTTTTCAGATTGACAAGTACCGGCAAAACTATAATATACGCCGCTTGTTTTTTGGCGTTAAGAGATTGTCAATGGAAGCTAAAACAAAATCTAAACTAAAGAATTTATTAAGAATATTTCTTTTTGCAACATCTCTTGTGATCCTGTTTTTTCTCTTGAAAGAGATAGGTTTCGACAAGGTCGGAGAGGTTTTCGTCAAAGTCGGTGTCGGCGGTATGCTGATACTCATCGTCTGCGAGATTTTAGAAAACGGTTCCGATGCGCTGGCGCTCTATTACACACTTCCTGAAAAGAAAAATTTTCTTCAGATTTTTCCTTCGAACTGTCTCGGAGCGCTTATCAACCAGATCATTCCGTGGGAAGTAGGCGAACTCGTAAAAATCGGTCTTATAAAAGAGGTGACCGGCTCTGAAAACTCGATAAAAAGCGTGGTTTTGTGGAATTACATCTATAAACTTTCAAAAGGATGCGCGCTTTTCGCAATAGTCATTCTCTCTCTTCTCGTCTATGTTTTTGTCGATGATCCTTATTTCAACGCTGAAATATTCCTGATAGTTGCTATGTGCGCTCTTTTGGGTTATCTGCCGTATTTGGGAATGATGATCCTTTTGAAGCTCAATATTTCCGAAAAGGTGGCTAAGATATTGAAATATTTCGGTAAAAAGAATCCTGACGAATTTATAGAAAAAGCTAAAAAAATGGATAGAGACCTTAATCTTTTCAGAAAAGAGAGACCTTCCGACTACAAAAAAGTGTTCTGGATTCAGTTCTTTGCAAGGTTTGTCGCTCTTTTCTCCTATTTTCTCTGCATCCGTTTCGCAGGATTCGACAGCTATCCGGCTCCGACGATAATGCTTGCCTTCTGTGCAGTAAAACTCGGCAACTACATCCTGGCGTTCATTCCGATGAAACTCGGAGTGGGAGAGGGAATAGGATACGTCATCTTCAATTTTGTCGGATTTTCCGGTGCCGACGGCGGTGTCATAACATTCATCGCGAGAATCAAAACGCTGATCGCAATGGGAATAGTTTCGAGTCTTATCCTTTTTAAACCTAAAGAGAAAAAATGATAAAGTTCGACTGCGACTACCTTGAAGGATGCCATCCGAAAATACTGGATCTGCTTGCAAAGACCAACTTCGAGCAGAGTGACGGCTACGGCTGTGACAAATACTGCGAAAAGGCAAAAAAACTCATTCTTGCCTCTTGCGGATTTGCAGGGAAGCGCGGGAAAAACGTTCCTGATGTCCATTTTTTAGTTGGCGGAACTCAGACAAATACGACGGTAATCGCTTCGATTCTCCGTCCGCATCAGGGCGTCATCGCGGCTGTTACAGGACACATAAACGTCCACGAAACCGGAGCTATCGAATCGACCGGTCACAAAGTTCTTGCGCTCCCTTCAAAAGACGGAAAACTGACCTCTGAACAGGTTGAAAAATATGTTGAGTCATGCGAGAACGACTGTAACTATGAGCATATTGTTCAGCCGGGTATGGTTTATATTTCATTTCCGACGGAAAACGGAACAATTTATTCCAAAAGCGAACTTTCGGCGATTTACGGCGTCTGCAGAAAGCACGGACTTCCGCTTTTTATCGACGGAGCGCGTCTCGGTTACGGACTTGCGGCTGCTGAAAACGACCTCACGCTGCCTGAAATCGCCTCGCTCTGCGATGTTTTTTACATCGGCGGAACGAAGATCGGCGCTCTTTTCGGCGAAGCTGTTGTGATAAAAGACAACGCTTTCAAAAAGGATTTCCGCAACATAATAAAGCAGCGCGGCGGCATGCTGGCGAAGGGAAGACTGCTCGGAATCCAGTTCATAGCGCTCTTTACCGACAACCTTTATTTTAAACTTGCACGTCACGCGGTTGTTGCTGCAGGAAAAATAAAAAGTGTGCTTGAGGCAAAAGGAATAAAATTCCTTTTCGATTCGCCGACAAACCAGATATTTCCGGTTTTACCGGACGAACTTTATAAAAAGCTCTCGGAACGCTTTTCTTTTGCTTTCTGGGAAAAGACGGATGAGCGGCACACGGCAGTGAGAATATGTACAAGCTGGGCTACAAAAGATGAAGATGTCGAAAAACTTATCGATTTCTTTAATCGAATTTAAGAACGGGTAAAAAACTTGTATATAAACGGCTGATAAATAAAATCGTCTGTTATTTATCGAGGGGGTTAAAATGACAGTTCACATCGTTACAGGTTCACAGTGGGGTGATGAAGGAAAGGGAAAGGTCGTCGATCTTCTTACCGAGCAGGTCGACATTGTCTGCCGTTATCAGGGCGGCAACAACGCAGGGCATACGATCGTCGCAGACGGTGTAAAGTATGACCTCCACGCGATTCCTTCGGGCATTCTCCGCGACAATATAATCAGTTTTATAGGAAACGGCGTCGTTTTTGATCCGGAGCAGTTTGAAAGCGAATCGGCAAAACTCAAAGAGAAGGGTGTTTCGGTTACTCCCGAAAAACTTATGATTTCGCCGAAAACTTCGATAATCATGGATTACCACAAAGTTCTGGATAAATGCCGCGAAGAGGCAAAAAAAGACAATAAAATCGGCACGACAGGCCGCGGAATAGGGCCCGCTTACGAAGACAAAGTTTCGAGAATCGGAATCCGTGCGGCTGACCTTCTCGACAAAGGGCTTCTTCTGCAGAAGATAAAAGCGGCTCTCAAAGAGAAAAACACGATGTTCGTCAACCTTTATCACACCGAGCCTTTCGATGCCGAAAAACTTGCAGACAAATACTTCGAATACGGCAAAATCCTTGCTCCGTATATCGCTCCGACCGATTTCAGTTTTGCACAGTTCTCAGCCGGAAAGAAAGTTCTCATGGAAGGCGCGCAGGGAGCGATGCTCGATATCGACCACGGAACTTATCCGTTTGTAACTTCATCGAATACGCTTTCGGGTTATTTTGCACTCGGCTGCGGACTTCCCGGAAACAAAGTCGCCGACAATATCGGTCTGGTGAAGGCTTACACGACACGTGTCGGGGCAGGTCCTTTCCCGACAGAAGATCATGGTTCTGACGGAGAAAAATTGAGGCAGACGGGTTACGAATTCGGAACGACTACCGGCAGACCGAGAAGATGCGGCTGGCTTGATCTCGTTGCTTTGAAATACGTCTTTGAAATGAGCGGGATCACGTCGATCGCACTTACCAAGCTTGATGTTCTGAACGATTTCGACACGATAAAAGTCGCTGTCGGCTACACCGCTGAAGGGAAAAAAATCAATTCTTTCCCTGCATCAATCGCGCTCTGCGAAAAAATCGAACCGGAATACGTTGAACTTAAAGGGTGGAAATGCGATATCGCGAAAATCAGAAAATATGAAGAGCTGCCGGATGAAGCAAAGGAATACATCTCTTTCATCGAGAAAAAATTAGGTGTTCCCGTTTCAATAATTTCTGTCGGCCCCGGCAGAGACGAAACGATAGTCAGAAAAGAGTATCTTTCGCTTTTTTAAGATTTTTGATGAATAAAATATATAATCAAATCAATCACTTAAGATAAAAAGTGTTGACAACGTGCTTTTGCGCTCTATTATTCGGCGCCGTTTTTGTTTTTTTGTGAGTGGGATGACAGAATTCAACCGTTTGAAAATACAACATTACCAACTTTTTTCAGAGTAAAGCAATGGCATCGAAAGAGAAATCCAAAAAGAAGGAGAAACCTTACACCGAGGTCATCACGGAGCAGAAGGGAAAGCTCGAAGAGGGTTCGATTTACTGGGATCTGATTGACATTACGTCGTATCAGAAGCCGAAAAACCGTTCGGAATGTCTCAAACTTAAGAGACCGTGCCTTTTTGTTTCGTGCAAGTATCACCTTTTTCTCGATGTAAATCCCGAAACAAAGTCGATAAAATTCAATTTCCCAGGCAAAGAAGTGTGGGAACTCCGCGAAACTTGCGCACTTGATGTCGCTGACAAAGGCGGAGTAACACTTGAAGAAGTCGGAACGATCATGAACCTGACAAGAGAAAGGATCCGTCAGGTCGAAATGAGGGCATTGCAGAAACTTCGTCAGAACAGCTCTCAGTACAACGTTCAGAGCATCAGTTTCCTGAGCGACAGATAGTTAAAATACTCAATTTCTATGAAAGAAAAAATCACCGCTTTTTTCTTCGCGTTTCTTTTTTTCATATTGTACGTTCTTGTTGCAACGGATTTGCATGTTTTTACTTATTTTACTTCTTTCTGGCCTAATTTGCATATCTGCATGGCGGTCACATTTGTTGTTTTCTTTGCAATATATCGAATAAAACCGGATATTCTGGCAAAAACCGGTGAAATTGTCGTAAAATATTCCATATATGTTCTTCCTGTTGTGATGTTTCTCGCTACGCTTGCAGTAAACCGGATATTTATTGTTAGTGAAATGCCGGATGACGGAGCTCATTATGTCTGGTTGGCAAAACTTATCGCGAATGGTAAATTCTATCTCCCTTTACCTGATTTTGCAGAGCATTATTCTGCTCTTTTTATGTTCATGCACAACGACAAATATACCTCGATTTTTCTGCCGGGGTATAGTCTGGCTCTTGTTCCTTTCGTTAAATTCGGGTTGGAATATATGTTTAATCCGATGGTTGCAGGAATAAACACCTTTTTGGTAGGAATTCACGCCGAAAAACTGAAAAACAGACATGCGGCATTGATTGCAATGCTTATGTTTTCCGCTGCTCCGATCCATATCATGCACGGTGCTCTCTATTTTTCTCATCACTTCGGGCTCATGCTTGTTTTGGCATCGTCTTATTTGTTGATTCATAAGTCTGAAAAATCATTAAATTTCTTATTTGCCGGAGCAATTCTTTCATATTCACTGATGATGCGTCCTCAAAATGCATTGTATGTTTATGCAGCACTGGCGTTTTTTATTCTCTCAAGAGACAAGAGCGTGAAAAAATTGGCACTTTTTACTGTTCCGTTTGTTGCAATGGGACTGATTTTAATGGCTTATAACCGGTTTTTTACAGGAGATCCGTTCATTTTCACGCAGGATATCCTTTTCAATACCATGGATCTTAAAGAATTCTGTCACAGGCCTGGTTTGGGAAAAGGATGCAACTTAGTGGCTCCTCTGAGAAGCTGGACTCCGTTGGAAGGAACTACGATCCCGTTTTTGGCTCATATTTCGTTTCTCAGAATCAATGGTTTCATTCACTGGATAACATTTCATCCTTTAATGCTCTTGTTTATATTTCCTGCAATAATATCAAAACCTTACAAATATTTTCCATACTATTTTACTCCGCTTTGCGCTTTGTTTTTCTATTTTTGGTTTTTTCTCGAAGGAAACTATTTCGGACCGCGTTATCTGATGGAGTCCGGAGCTATGATTCTGATTTTAGCCGCCTGCGGTTTTGTGGAAACTTATAACAAATTGCTCGATAAAAACAGCGGTTTGTCCAGATTTGCGGCTTTGTCGATGCACGGTTTTGTTTTAGGGGCGCTGATTTTTTTCATGTTTTACAGTATACCTCTTTTCCCGAAAAGACTTCCAGGACTATACAATCCGGCTTCGATAGAGAGGATTATAGAAGAAAAAAATATAAAAAACTCAATAGTTTTGGTTCCTTTCCATCTGCTGTTTCATTTTGAATCAATTTTAAGACTCCAGAAGAATCCACCTTTTGACGAACACGGTAATTTGATTCTCTATTCGAGGGGAGAGAAATCTGACACGAATCTTAGAAAATATTATTCTGAAAAAGATTTTGAAGCGATATGGAAAATGGAAATAGAAAAAGAGGATATGTTTGGGGATCCTCTTGCCAATAGAATTTTCCGTGCCGAAAAAATTTCTTTTCTTGAAGATGACGGCATTTATTATGCCAATTTCGGATATAAAATACTTCCGAATGAAGGGCAGCCTCAGATGGTTTATATGCTGGACAATTCCTACAACAAAATTCTGGAAGATATTTTAGGTTCGTATATTTCCGATAATTTCAAGTTTGACGAACAAGGTCTTTTTATCATTTTCGGCGAAAATACGGGGAAAAACTATTACGGATTCGAACAGTCGGTAAAACGTGAAGGAATTTACGATATTAAAATCACAATGATTCCGACTAAATGCACTCCGAATTTTTCTGTGGAAATAAACGGAAAAAAATCAGTGACTTATGCTCACGAAAATACCGAAAACGACGGGTTGCCGTATGTTCTTGAATTTGACGGAACAATGCAAAGCGGCAGAAACAAACTGAAAATCGTTCCCGAAGCCAATGGTTGTCTTATACTTTCTGATATGGTTTTGCAAAAAAGATAAATATTTTATTGAATAGTCGGAAACTTTGCTATACATTGCCGCGTCAAACTTTTTGACAGTTTTGTTTGTTGAGAGGAAAAATGATAAAAGAAAATCTCGTCGAAACGCTTGAAAAATCAATTCTTAAAAATTGGGATTCTCCATGTTTCAGCGATTACGGCGGGGCGACATGCTCGTATGGCGATGTTGCGGCAAGTATAGTCAGAATACATGAACTTTTTAAAGATTTCGGAATAAAAAAAGGCGACAAGATCGCTTTGTGCGGAAGAAATTCATCGAATTGGGGGATAGTTTATCTCGCTTCGGTCACTTGCGGAGCGGTAATTGTTCCGATTCTGGTCGATTTTTCGCCTGAAGAGATTGTTCACATTGTAAACCACTCTGATTCGAAGCTGTTTTTTGCGGCTGAATCTGTCTTTGAGAAGACAAAACAACTTACTCTTGAAAATGCGGAAGCGGTAATTTCGCTTGAAAGCTTTGCTTTTTTCTTTGTGAGAGATGAAGAAAAAAAGGCGCTTGCAGAAAAAAATGATGCTGATTTTGTTGAAAAACTTAAGCAAAATCCGCTTCTTAAAGAAAACTTCCATTTCGATGCCGTATCAAACGACACTCAGGCTTCGATCGTTTATACTTCTGGAACGACAGGCTTTTCAAAAGGTGTCATGCTGACTCACAACGCTCTCATGGTGAATGTGAAATTTTTCGTTGACAACCTTATGAAAGACGAACCCGGGAATGTTCTTGCGTTTCTTCCGCTTGCTCACTGCTTCGGCTGCGCTTACGACTTTTTGTCTCAGTTTGCGCGCGGCGCACACATTTATTTCCTCGGAAAAATCCCGACTCCGAAAGTGATTCTTCAGGCTTTTGAAGAGATAAATCCCGTCATTGTTGTAACAGTTCCTTTGATTCTGGAAAAAATATATCAGTCGAAAATCGTTCCGCTTCTTGAAAAAGGGCTTTTAGCGACACTTATCAAAATCCCGCTTCTGAACAGATTGATATATTCGAAAATCGGAAAAGAGATAAACAGCGCTTTCGGCAGCAACCATTTTGAACTGCTTATCGGCGGCGCCGCTTTCAATCCGCAGATCGAAGAGTTTTTCATGAAGTGCGGCGTCAGATTCACAGTCGGCTACGGCATGACCGAATGCGCTCCGCTTATCGCTTACACGCACTATTTCGACGGTCGTCCGGTCGGAAGCTGCGGAAAGGTTATTGAATACCTTCAGGCAAAGATTGATGCTCCGGATGAAAACGGAGTAGGTGAAATCTGCGTAAAAGGCGAAAACGTTTTCACAGGTTATTACAAAATGGAGAAGGAAACCTCAGAAGCATTTGACGGCGAAGGCTGGTTCCACACAGGCGATCTCGGATTTATTGATAACAACGGATTTTTGTTCATAAAAGGGCGCATCAAAAGCATGATTCTCTCCGCTTCCGGGCAGAACATTTATCCCGAAGAGATAGAAGCTAAACTCAATTCGATGCCTTATGTCGCAGAATCGCTTGTCATCGAAAACAAGGAGCACAAACTCGCAGCCTTTGTTTATCCAGACACGGCAAAAGCCAGAAAAGACGGCGTAACTGACGAGCAACTTGCTGAAATCATGGAAGAAAACCGCGTCAAATTAAATGCTGTTTCTTCTTCATTCACAAAGATATCGGAAATAAAAATTCATCCGCAGGAATTCGAAAAGACTTCAACTAAAAAGATAAAAAGAAGACTTTATCAGAATCTTGCTGACTAAAAGTTCTATTTTTCCGCTTCAACGGAAAGTTTTCTCATAAAGAATTTGCCGAAACAGAAAAGCGTAATAGGCGTGAGAAGTGCCATTGCACCGATCCAGAACCATATCATCGCGTGATCCGGTGAGGCGGGAAGGGGATGACCGTTTTCAAACGGAGTGTAAATTTTGATAAGCAGTCCCGACATCGGGCCTACAAAGAATTTTGCCGCAAACCATGGCAGGATCGAAAGGGCGATGTATGTTCCTTCCTTTCCTTTGGGTGCGATCTCAGCCGTGAACTGCATAAGGCGCGGTGACCAGATCGATTCGCCTATCGTGAAAACGAAAATGAAGAAAATAAGCGGCCAGTATTCAGAGACTGCTGTGATCCCAGACATTTTTTCGGGTGAATCGACAAGCCCCAGCCACTTTATGAAGACAAGTTCTCCGAGCGGAGTGTTGGTAAGCCCTTCAAAAAATGACGGCGGGATGACTGCGATGAAGCATGCGAGCGACGAAACGATAGAACCGATAATCATCATTTTGTAGGAAGAAGTCTTTTTCGTGATGTAGGAGACTATCGGAACCGCGAAAATGATTAGGACGGAGTTCAGAAAACCGTAAATGTTGCCGATCGGAGCACCTTCGCCCAGAACGCTGATGCCGTATTTCGGGAAAGTGTAGGAGAAGTGGAAGAATACGCAGCGGACGAAAAGAGTGAGGGCGAGAATTCCGATATAAATCCAGAAAGTCTTTTCCACAACGACGTTCTTGAGCATCGTCGCAACGTCGATAGCTGAGTTCTTGACCGATTCAAGGCCGCTTCCGAGCTCTTTTTTAGGCGTTTTGACAAGTTCTCCTTCATCGTTGATTTCAATGTGGTCTCTGATGAAAAATGCGACAATCAAACTTATGATGGTGAAGCCGAAACCGATGACAAAAACCATCTGATAGGTCGTGAAATGGAATCCGAAAAGCATTGTTCCTGCGTTCTCGTTGACTGCTCCGGCAGCGTCTGTGACAGAGAAAAAGCCTCTGATTTTGTCAAAAAGCATCGAGCCTATCGCGTAACCCAGGTTCATGAGAACGTAGAAAAGGCCGAATCCCATTGCCGCTGTCTCTTTCGTTGTGTACTTTTTGATCGCGATAGATACGAGCGGGCCGACAACGGCGAAACCTATCGCCATCGGGATGAAGCCGAGGACGAAAATAAGCGCCGGATTGGTGACGAACGACATGAAAAACCGCGAAAACAAGAGGAAAAATATGCTTATAAGCAGTGTTTTTCTTATGCCTATCGTGTCAACGACAGCACCTGTCAGCATGCCGATAATCGAAAGGAGTATCGACCAAACCATGATATAGGAGCCTGCGCCGAGATCGCTTATCCCGCAGTCTGCCGTGAGCCAGAGCGTGAGAGTGAGGTTCATCGCCATGTAGGCGGTGTATTCGATTATGTTGTAAATGAAAAGAAGCCACATGTCGCGCGGACTTTTGCGCAGACCTTTCGCGTAGCTCCAAATAATTCCGGCAAATGCCAGAACGGCACCTGCTCCTAAAGAATAAGTAATAAAATCAACAACTTGCAAATCTTATTTTCCTCCTCTTACACACATTGCATTGTATGAACTGGTTTTCGTTGCAGGAGCTGTAAGACCTGTTTTCGTTGCCATTTTCCAAGCTGATGTTGAAGAGCTTGTCGCATTTTTGGGAGTCTTTGAAGTCGAACTCCAGAGAGTGATACTGTCAATATCCGGAAAAACCGTTGCAGGAGAATATTTTGCGTAATCCATGATGGAAATAAGTTCGTTGATGTTGGGAAGTCTCCAGTCTGTATTGCCTCCGAAAGTGAGGTTTTCGCAGTATTCAAGTGCTTCGAGCCATTTCTTTCCAGTTGCATTCGATTTTGTCCACTGAAGTCCGCTTGCCGTATCTGTGATTACCAGACCTCCATCGATCTGTTCTTCATTGAAAACGATTGTTCCTTTTCTGAAAACTTCGCCTCTGACGCATACGGCGTAATTGGTTTTGGTCTCAGCATAGTCGTCGATTCCTGTCATAGTGTTCGGAGAGAAGTTTATTCCGAGACGGGATACCGTGCTGGAACCTGAAGCATAGAGGGTGTTCGACCAGAAAGCGCCGCTTGTCGGGAAATCGGGGAAAACTGACTCATCGACGAAATTGTAGAAAGAGTAATCGATTATTGTTGCAAGTTCCTGAATCTCGGGAAGTCTCCAGTCTGTGTATCCGCCGTATTCAAGACCTTCGCAGTAACTTACTGCTTCTTCAAATGTTGCAAGTGTTCCGTTGTAGGTTTTCTGCCATTCAAGACCGGTGTTGCTGTCAATGTTGGTCGGATTTGTGTTTGTGCCGCCGGTTGTGAAGTTTCTTGCAGCACAGGTATCTGTACGCTGCGGATCCTGTCCGAAATATCCAGATTCAGGATTGCTGTCGCACTCTTCAAGCGGTTTGTTGTCGGTTCCGTAGCAGAGAGCAGCACCGGTGCAGGAGAGAGTGTAGGGTTCCTGTACAACTTCGGGTTCTTCGGTAGGATCGTCCGTAGGCTCTTCAGTAGGTTCCTCTGTTGGTTCGTCCGTAGGCTCGGTCGTTGGTTCGTCAGTAGGTTCTGCGGTTGGTTCATCGGTCGGCTCAGTTGTCGGTTCGATCGGGCTTGTGCCGGTTTCAACCAGTATAAAAGCATAACTTGAGAAGTGTCCCGCATTCATCATAATCGGGTCTCCTGCCATAATCGGGTCGCCGCCCATAATCGGATCACCGGCCATAATCGGATCCCCTGCCATTATCGGGTCACCGCCCATGATCGGATCGCCGCCTGCTTCGCGGTGAGACCATTTTGTTCCTGCGAGGAATGCCGGAACTACCGCCATATTTTCGGGAACAGTCGTGTAGGTCGAGTCAATAGTCAGCGTGATCGTTACATCTTTGTTGAAGACAAGGCCTGTTGGCTCGAAAGTTACGACCTTTGAAACAAGTTTGTCTTCATCGGGGAAACTTTTTTTCTCAAAAAGTGTCATCGTGATCTCAGTGTCTTGATCAAGAGCACCGGCAGGAATTTCGATCTTAGCGGCTCCGCCCTCAGTTTCGATTGTGCCGCCGTCTGTTGCCGAAACAGTCATTTTTGTAGAGGTGATCTGCTGTTTTTCACCGTTGTTTTCAGGCTCTTTTTCTTTTTTGCTGCTTCCGCATGCAGAGAGAACAAGAATCAAAACCATGAAAATTGAAATCAGGAACTTTTTCATTTTCTCCTCCATTAAAAAAATAACGGAAAATTATAGTGAGAAGCGGTTTTAAATCAATAATTTGATTTAGTGGAGCCCTATGGCATAATTGCGCGGTTTTTGAGAGGAATCATGCTGCTGAACGAATTTATTCCGGTAGATAAAAGCTCGGCGATAAGGGCATTTCTTTTTTCGCTTTTTACTGATGACGATGTCGAAGTGATCTGCGGCAGCGTTCTTCCCGAAGATGTGATTTCTGCAATTAACTGCCTGAATTTATTCGGTAAAATTGTTGAGCAAAATGGCGTGAGTTTCAAAATTTCTAGTAAAGCGAAGAAGCCTGTTAAAGCAATCGACTGCGGAAATTCGGCGACGATGATGCACATTCTGATGGGGATTTCGGTTTATCTCGGAGATGATTTTGAACTCACAGGTGACAAATCCTTAATGTCGCGTAATCACAGCGATTTTTCTGAGGCTGCAAAACTTTATCACGGAAATTTTGTTGAAACAACTCTCACGAAAGAGAGTGCCCAGCTCAAGTCTTTTCACCTGATCTCGATGCTGAAGAACGGCGGAAAACTTCATTTTAAGAGCAGGACACGCAGGAATACCGAAGATCTTCTCACCAAAATGGGGGCGAAAATCGTTGAAAATCAGAATTGCATTGAAGTTTTTTCCCTTGAAACTCTGCACGGCTATTCAGTTGAGATCAAACTTGATCCGTCGTCAGCTTTCATTACCGCGTGCGCCGCTTTTGTTTTCGGAAGATCGTTTGAAATTTCAAATATTTATCACGATGATTCGCGCATGACACCTTTTCTGTTGCTTCAAAATGCCGGTTTTGACATAAAGATCGAAGAAGATGCTGATTCTTTCAAAGTTTCCGGAACTCCGCTTTGCAAAGAAATGCACGATATAAATGTTTCTAAAGATCAAGTTGCCGAGATCATTGATGAAATACCTTTTATTGCCTTCATTGTGGCACGAATCGGAAAAACATTCACAGTAAAAAATGCATCGTGGCTCAGAAACAAGGAGAGCGACCGCATCAGCGAGAGCGTAAAGAGGTTTTCTCTTACGTTTGAAACTGAGGAGTTTACCGATGGTTTCAGCGTTTCAGGTGCTGCAGGACACGCTTTGAAAGGCGATATCCCGCACAGTTTTGATCACAGGATGGAGATGCTTTCAAGTTTGATAGCACTTGATAACGGTGTAGATTTTAAAATGAATGCTTCCTATAAAATTTCATTTCCAAAATTTTACGAACTTTTTAAATATTTGAAAAATGACTAATGAAATCAAAGAGTTAAGAGCTAAACTCGATTTGCTTGATGACAAAATTTCCGATCTCATTTCGGAAAGAGTCAAAACCGCAAGAAAAATCGTTGAAATCAAAGGCAGAAACGATATGCCGAAAGACGATTTTTCAAGAGAAAGCGCTATTTTGAATCGTATTTCGGAACTTCACCCCGAAAATTCGGAACTTTTGAAAGAAATCTACGGGAGAATATTCGATTGGGTGAAAAATCACTAAATAAGGGAAAATATTTAAGAAAATTAGAATTTATCCTTATAGTTTCAATCTCTTTTTTCCTCTATTTTCTGCTGAAAGAGACGCCTCAAAAAGAGGAAATTCCCAAAATTCAGGAGCCGGAAACCGTTCACGCTCAAGTTGAGCCGGAAAAGCCTGAAACTGAAGAAAAAATTTCAGTTTATTTCGACAGAGACGTTCAAACAATAGTTGAAAAAATGATAAAAAGTGCCCAAAAAACGATCGATGCGGCGACTTACACTTATTCTCGGAATGAAATAACGGAACTTTTGGAAAAGCAGGCTTCAGAAGGAGTGAAAGTGCGTCTTGCGGCGGGAAAAAACAAGGATAAAACTCTTCCCGCGTTCGATTTTTCGCTCGCAAAAACGGATAAAGGGATCTATCACCCGAAATTTTTCGTTTTTGATGACAAGGACGTGCTGATCCTTTCTGCAAATATCTCTTCTTCATCTGACGCTTCGAACAACGCCGTTCTTTTCAGAAACGTTCCCGAGGCAGCCGCGATACTTAGAAGCGAGATCGACGATGTTTTTGCAGGAATTGTCGGAAAAAGGTGCGCTGAAGGCTGCGGTACTGAGATCGGAACGATAATTTTCAATCCGGGAAAGGGTTGTGTGAAGGTGCGCGACGAATTTCTTGCCGCAGAAAAATCGGTAAAAGGGGCGGTTTATACCGTGACACAGAAAAATCCGATCATCACAGGGCTTAAAAAAGCGGTTAAGCGCGGTATCGGGGTGCAGCTCATCATAGACAACTGGCGCGGAGAAGACGGAAAAATCGTAAATAAAAAAGCGGCGAATTACCTTGAAAGTATCGGTATAAAACTCAAATACGACGAGCCAGAAAGCCGTGACGAGCATCTTTTTCACCACAAATTCGCCGAGATCGATGAAAAAACGGCAGTTTTCGGATCAATGAACTGGACCGCTTCGGCGTGTTACAGAAACCGCGAAATAATCGTCATTTCAAAAGATCCGTTCATTGCTGCCTCTTTTGCCGGTTATTTCGATAAATTCTGATTTTTTGTTCAGCCGATTTCTTTGTAAAAATTTTCAAACAATATAAAGTGCCCTGTTTTTGTGAATTGAAGGAGGTAAAAATGAAGCCGGCGCTTAAAGAACTTAAACCGAAAGATTTGAGATACTATCCCGAACTTGCCAAATATAAAGGCAAAACTACCAAAGATATCAAGCCAGTTTCGCTTTTTTCATTCCAGAAAAGGGGATTCGAAGCGCTTGATTTCGGAATGGATGTCCGCAAAAAAGGTTTCAATATTTATGTCGCAGGAGATCCGGGAAGCGGAAAAACTTCGAATGTAAAGAAATATATCGAGGATGTCGCAAAGCATCTGCCTGTTCCCGATGATCTGCTTTATGTTTACAACTTCGAGGATTACGATTCGCCGAACATGCTTTTCATGAAGGCGGGAAGCGGCGAAAAGTTCATCAAAGACATGGACGAGCTTCTTGACGGCTTCATCGAACAGATTCCGAGACAGATGGAAAGCGAGAATTTCGAGAGTCTGCGTGCCGAAGTAGCCCAGACATACCGCGACAGAATGCAGAAAAGTTATAATGAACTTGAAGCAGAGGCGGCAAAACTCGATTTCGCACTGAGTTCTACCGAAAACGGTCTTGTGCTGAATCCGATAGTTGACGGAAAACCGATAAACAAAGAGGAATACGAGTCTCTTGACGAAAGCAACAAAGAAAAAATAAGGAAAAACGAGAGCGCGCTTCAGGAAAAGCTGATTGCATATTTCCATCAGGACAGAAAGAACGAGAAGGAATACAAGGAAAAAATGAGCGATCTGCAGCGCACGACTGTTAAAAAGATAATTTCCGAGCCGCTGAACGACCTTGCTAAAAAATACGGCAAAAATGAAGGAGTCAGGGAATATCTCGATTCGATCGCAGAGTTTACAATCAATAACTTTTCCGATTTTTTCACTTACCGCGATTTCCTCGAAGGAAAAGTCGATCCGATGAAGACGCTTATTCCCGATTTTAAGGAATACAAGGTCAATCTGCTCATCAACAACAAGGATCTGAAAGGAGCTCCGGTAATTTACGAGACAAATCCGACTTTCCAGAACATCATCGGATATTTCGAATACGAAGAGAACCACAATTCGCTTTTCACCGATTTCACGAGGCTGAAACCGGGTGCTCTGCACCGCGCAAACGGCGGATTTCTGATAATCCAGGCCGACGACATTCTGAAAAACTACTACGCATGGACCGCTTTGAAACGCGCTGTCCGCAACAGGTTGATAAAAATCGAGGATATGGACGCAGATTTCAAATACCGCGTGATTTCAGCACCTAATCCTGAGGCTGTTCCGCTTGAAATCAAGGTCGTTCTTATCGGAGACGAAGAAATTTACCATCTGCTTTACGAGCGTGACCCCGAGTTTAGGCGTATTTTCAAGGTCAAAGCTGATTTTGAGTCCGTTGTCGATGTCAACGCTTCAACGACAGACACTCTCATCGGTTTCATTTCGAGAATCGTCAACGACGACTGCGAGCTTCCGTTCGATCTGTCGGCTATAAGAAGACTTCTTTTCTATAGTTCGAGACGCGCCGAAGACCAGACAAAATACAGAGTTCACGCAAGCGATATCGTTGAAATCATTGTGGAAGCTGTTTACTGGGCGCAGCACAAAAACAAGAAAGTGGTTTCGGAAGACATGGTTATTACCGCGATAGAAAGCCGCGAAAAAAGATACGACAGATTCCGCGAACACTACTTCGAATCGATAAAGAAAGGAACGATTCTGATAGATGTCAAAGGAGCGAAAGTAGGGCAGATCAACGGTCTTGCGGTTTATCAGATAGGCGATTTCAGTTTCGGAATCCCGTCGAGAATCACGGCTAAGGCTTTGCAGGTCAGAGAGAGATCGTAAATATCGAGCGCGAAGCGATGCTTTCAGGTGCTATTCACGACAAAGGTTCAATGATTTTGGCAGGTTACCTGGGCGGGCTCTTTGCTGTCAAAAAGCCGCTTTCTTTCTCAGCTTCAATCGCGTTCGAGCAGAGTTACGGCGGAGTCGACGGCGACAGTGCAAGTTCAACCGAGCTTTACGCGCTCATGTCGGCACTCGGCGATGTTCCGATAAAGCAGTCGATCGCAGTCACCGGTTCAATCAACCAGATGGGTGAAATTCAGCCTATAGGCGGTGTAAATGAAAAGATTGAAGGCTTCTTTGAAATCTGCAATCTTCGCGGACTTACTGGCGATCAAGGTGTCATGATCCCGATTCAGAATGTTGCGAACCTCAACCTAAGCGATGATGTTGTCAAAGCGGTCGAAAACGGCAAATTCCACATTTACGCAATCAAGAACGTTCTTGAAGGAATCGAGATTCTGACCGGTGTTCCGGCGGGAACGAGAGGAAAAGACGGCAAATTCACGAAAGGTTCGGTCTTTGAAAAAATAGATGCAAAACTTGAAGCACTCAGAGGAGACGGAGAGAAATAATGTCAACAGTAAACATCAACTACAAACCGGCAAAACCGGAAGAATACGTCTGGAACTGGATTGATGAGAATCTTGAAAAAATGGTGGCGAGAAAAGTTCCGACCGAAAACATAAGACTTGTTATTGATAAACCAAGACAAGTTGTTGAATTTAAAGGAAAAACAATCGCTGGACTTATGACTTTCAAAGAAGGCGTGATCGATATGAACATTGAAATTCCGCTTCTTTACAGAATGTTCGGTCAAACGATCAGAACTTCGATTCTCGATATTCTTAAATCTATGTAATTTGGGAGTTTGAAATGAAAAAAAGTTTTAAAATTATTGCTGTTTTTTTGTTATTAGCGGCTCTTTTTCTTGCCGTTTCCTGCGGCGAATCAGAGAAAAAGCCCGATCCGCTTGAAATCACCCACAAAGTTCTGCTTGAAACAAGCGAAGGAAACATCACGCTCGGTCTTTACGGCAACGGAATGCCTGTCACGGTAGAAAATTTCATCGGCTATGTTGACCGCGGCTTCTACAACGGTCTTATTTTCCACAGAGTTGTAAAAGGTTTTGTAATTCAGGGCGGCGGACTTGATGAAAATCTGAACGAAAAAGAGACACTTCCGCCGATAAAACTTGAAATGCCGCCGAGTGCCGAAGTAAAGGACGAATCAGGCAAAGTCACAGGCAGAAAACTTCTTATAAGCCACGACAAATACACTCTTGCAATGGCGAGAAGGCGTGATCCCGACAGCGCTGCAAGCCAGTTCTACATCACGCTCGAAGCGACTCACAACCTCGATCCGAATCCGAGTTTTGACCAGCCCAACGGCTATGCTCCTTTCGGAAAAGTTCTCGAGGGTTTTGAAGTCGTTGACAAAATCGGAGCAAAACCGGTAACGAATAAAAACATGTATCAGGGTGTTCCGGTCGAAAACGTAAAAATCGTAAAAATGAGCGTTGTTGCAAGACCACAGCCGAAAGAGGAGAAAAAATAATGAAACTTGAAGTTTACCGCGAGGTGCAGTTTTCTTCGGCGCACCGGCTCAGAAACTATCACGGAAAATGCGAGAATATGCACGGTCACAACTGGCGCGTACGCCTTTTCGTAACGAGGGAAAATCTTGATGAAACGGGCTTTGTCATGGATTTCAAGGTTCTTGATGCCGTTTTGAAGAAGATTATGGAGCTTCTTGACCATAAGGATTTAAATTCATTGGAAGAATTTCAAACGGTCAATCCGACTGCCGAAAACATCGCCCTCCTTATTTTCAGACTTGCCGAAAAAGAAATCTCAGCAATCGATAAAGAAGTGAAAGTTTCAAAGGTCAGTGTCTGGGAAAGCGATAAATCCTGTGCAATAGTCGAGGCGTAAAGTGAATTTAAGACAAAATGCTGCGGCAGTAATCGAGAACAGTGAAGGGCTGATTCTGGCATGCGAAAGGCGCAATATCAGAGGTGCTTGGCAGGTTCCTCAGGGTGGAATAGACGAGGGCGAAAGCGCTGAAGAGGCTGTTCTGCGTGAAGTCAGGGAAGAGACGGGGATCGACAGTAAATTTTTGAAAATTGTGGCAAAATCTTCAAAAGTCTCCTACCTTTTTCCTCACACTGTGAGCTGGAAATCCAACAAGGGAAAATATGATGGTCAGGAACAGGTCTATTTTCATCTGAAAATTGCCGATTCTGGCTGGAAACTTGCTGAAGAAACCGAAGAATTCGTTTCTTTCGAGTGGATTACCAGAAAAGAGATGATAGAGCGCATCGTTCCGTTCAAAAAAGATTGTTATGTCAAGGCTTTTAAAGAGCTTTTCGGAGAAGATTATGAAAACTGAAAAAATAGAAAAACTGCTTGAAGTCATGCGGACTCTCCGCGGCGAACACGGCTGTCCGTGGGACAGGGAACAGACTATTCAGAGCCTTAGACCATACATCATCGAGGAGGCTTTCGAAACTGTCGAGGCGCTTGACGAATTCGACAGAGACAAGCCGGAAACACTCGCAGAACTTAAAAAAGAACTCGGAGATCTGCTTCTTCAGGTTGTTTTCGTCTCGCAGATTGCAAGTGAAGAAGGGCTTTTTAATTTCGAAGATGTCGCTGAGGCGATCACGGCAAAACTCATAACTCGTCACCCGCATGTTTTCGGAGACGAAAAAGTAGCTGACAGCGCGGAAGTGCTCAAAAATTGGAACCTCATCAAGAAAAACAAGGAAAGCCGCAAACATCTGCTTGACGGAATTCCGAAGTCAATGCCTTCCGTCCTGATTTCGCAAAGGTATGCATCGCGTGCTGCAAGTGTCGGATTCGACTGGAAAAATGCCGAAGATACATGGAAAAAAGTCGAGGAAGAAAAGGCTGAACTTGTTGAGGCGGTTCAGCAGGGAAATCCTGACCACATCGAAGAAGAATTCGGAGACCTCATGTTCGCACTTGTCAACTACGGCAGAAAACTCGGGCTCGACAGCGAAAAGGCCCTTAAAAGATGTGCCGGAAAGTTCAAAGCGCGTTTTGACGAGATGGAAAACCTCGATCCAACATTCGTCGAAGGGGGCAAACCGCTTGAAGAACTTGAAGAGTTGTGGCTCAAAGCGAAAAAGAATCTGAAAAAGTAATTTGGGTATATAAAGTGCGTAAATATATTTTCTTTCTTTGTTTTTTCTTTGTTTCGACTCTTTCTGCTGACATTTCGCAGGAATTCGATTTCCTGCACAGCGCATCGTTTTCGTTTAAGAACAATGTTCCGTACATCAGGGTGCACGTCAAAAGTTATGAAAACGGTACTAAAATAGAAAATATAAAGAGTTTTGAGTGCGGAAACAGCGAAATTGCATTGAAATCATTCACTTTTTCTGTCTCTTCTTTCACTCCTGCAGTGGTAAAATACAAAATTGCTTTTCAGGAACTCGCACAGAGCGAGCTCAGAAGTCATGCGGAGAAGGCGAAACTCTGGAGCATGAAAAGCGGTATGGAGACTGAGATCTTCGTTCACGGCGCGATATTTTCGATAAACAAGTCCACCATAGACAACCGCGAATACTTCATCACTTCAAAAGAGCTTTTCGATAAAGATGAAAGTGAAAAACTTCTCAATAAATTCAGGGAAATGTTCCCCGAGCACAATATCGTTTCGATCCCGGTGCATGAAAGCAATGCAAGTTCTCTCATAAATGTGAAAACTGATGACGGAAAAACCTATAAGTGCCCGAATCTGCTTCTTATTCACCCGAAAGCGGGTTTTATGGCGGGAAACGACGACTATCCGGGGGAGAAAAACTATTTTCTGACTCCTGTGGCAGGCGGAAAAGCCGAACTGGTGATAGAAGATTCGGTCGAAAGCATCCTGCAGCGCATCCTTCCGGGAGAAATGTTCCTCTCGGCTCCGCTTGAAACCCTCAAGGCACAGGCTGTAGCGGCTCGTACAGACATTTTCATGCAGCTCGGAAAGCGTCACGTTTCCGAAATATGGCATATCTGCAGCGAGGTCCACTGCCAGAAAGTGATCTGGAACGGAAAAATAGATTCCAAATTCGTTCAGGCGGTTAAGGAAACAGAAGGCGAGGTAATTCTTTTCAACGGAACTCACGTTGCGCGGTCTCCTTATTGCTCAAGCGCCGGAGGCAGGACAGAAGACATCAGAAACGTCTGGTTCACTGCCGAAAAACCTTATCTTTCGGGCGTCTGGGACGGTGACAAGCCGCTTGATCTCGACCTTTCCAAAGAAGCCGACCTCAGAACCTTTCTGCAGAGCGACTACGGCGAAGACAACATAAAAATGAACAAACGCCACCGCTGGGAAGTGCGCTTCAGCGAGGAAAAGATCGAAAATCTGCTGAATGCACGCAAAAAAATAGGAAAACTCGTCTCGATCAACGCTCTTTCACGCGGAGTTTCGGGGCGTATATACAAGATAGAATTTGCCGGGACCGAGGGAAAACTTATAGTTTACGGTGAACTTAACGTTAGAAAATTGTTGGATAATTTATATAGCTCCGCATTTCTTGCCCGCAGAGAGAAGAATGAATGGGTCTTCACCGGAATGGGCTGGGGACACGGAGTCGGAATGAGCCAGATGGGAGCCGTTTCGCTTGGTCGCAAAGGCAAGGATTTCCGCTTTATTTTGAAGAGATACTATCCGAAAACAGAAATATCAAAAATTTATTGAGGTGAATGAATTATGGAAAACAAAAAAGTTATGCTCATGATTCTTGACGGTTTCGGGATCAGGGAAAACAGCGATTTCAACGCGGTAAAAACGGCGAAAACGCCTAATATCGATAAACTTTTAGCTTCTTCGCCGAAGTGCCAGCTCTCGGCAAGCGGCCTTGATGTCGGACTTCCGAAAGGTCAGATGGGAAACAGCGAAGTAGGGCACACAAATATCGGTGCCGGAAGAGTCGTTTATCAGGATTTGACCAAGATCGACAGAGCGATTGAAGACGGCTCTTTTTTTGAAAATCCCGTGCTTAAAGAGACAGTCAAAGAGCTCAAGATCCACGGTGGAACACTTCATCTCATGGGGCTCGTTTCTCCCGGCGGAGTCCACAGCTCGATGGAACATCTCTACGCGCTTCTTGAATTCGGAAAGAGAAATAAACTCGAAGTCGTCGTCCACTGCTTTCTTGACGGTAGGGATACGCCTCCACAGAGCGCGATAAACTATGTCAGAGAGCTTGACGAGAAGATGAAAAAAGAGGGTCTCGGCGAGATCGCGACCGTCATGGGCAGATTTTACGCGATGGACCGCGACAACCGCTGGGAAAGGGTGGAACAGGCTTACGATGCGCTTACGATGGGTTTCGGACTGCGCGCCGAAACACCGGTAGATGCTATACTCAACTCTTACGCAAGAGGCGAATACGACGAATTCGTAAGGCCTACCATAATCATGAACGAAAGCGGTTTTCCGAAAGGGGTCATGCGCGATGAAGACGCCGTCATCTTCTTTAATTTCAGGGCTGACAGAGCGAGAGAGATCTCGATGGCGCTCAACTTTGAGGAATTTGACGGATTTATGAGAAAGCAGCGCGTCAACTTCAGCCAGTATGCGACGATGACACGCTACCGCGCCGATTTTCCGTTCCCCGTTCTTTTCGAGCATGAAGAACTCAAAAACATTTTAGGCGAAGTCGTTTCCAAGGCGGGAAAAACGCAGCTCAGGATCGCCGAGACTGAAAAATACGCCCACGTCACATTCTTTTTCAACGGTGGAAAAGAGACCGTTTTTGATGGCGAAGAGCGTATCCTTGTCCCATCTCCAAAAGTTCAGACCTATGACCTCAAACCTGAGATGAGTGCCTATGAAGTTACAGAACAACTTCTTGAAAATATTGAAAAATTCGATCTTGTAATACTCAATTTCGCAAATCCCGACATGGTTGGTCACACCGGTGTCATGGAAGCTGCGGTAAAAGCGATCGAAGCTATCGACGAGTGCGTCGGAAAGATCATGACGAAAGTCAAAAAAGAGGGGAGAGTGCTCATTCTCACAGCCGATCACGGCAACAGCGAGCAGATGTTCGACGAGACGACCAAGGCTCCGCACACGGCACATACGACGAACCCCGTTCCTTTCGCGATTTACAACTACAAAAATGTCGATCTGCACAACGGAATTTTAGCCGATATCGCGCCGACGATACTCAAGATCATGGGACTTGAGATCCCTGCGGAAATGACGGGAAAAGAACTTTTCTGATGAACGGATTCGACTTTTTTACATTTTTACAAAAATTGGTAATATCAGCTCCGTTTGAAGGGCATTTATATGCTTTTGATTGATAACTGATTGATTTTGCAGGAGAAATCTATGAGTAATGAAAAAGTAAGGACAAGATTCGCGCCGAGTCCGACCGGTTATATGCACGTCGGAAATTTGAGAACGGCTCTCTATGCGTGGCTCATTGCGAGAAAAAATCACGGAACATTCGTTCTCAGAATCGAAGATACCGACCAGGAAAGGAAGATCGAAGGAGCGGTCGATCTGATTTACAGGACTCTGGCTGAAACAGGACTTGACCACGACGAAGGTCCCGATGTAGGCGGCGATTACGGTCCTTACGTTCAGAGCGAGAGAATGGCTGCCGGAATTTACATGAAATACGCCGAAGAACTGATTGAAAAAGGGTATGCTTACAGATGTTTCTGCACGAAAGAGCGTCTTGACGACCTTCGCAAACACTGCGAGGAAAACCATGAACAGACAAAATACGACAGACACTGCCTCAGCCTTTCGAAAGAGGAAATTCAGAAAAATCTCGATGCAGGAATTCCTTATGTTATCAGGCAGAAAATGCCAGATAGCGGAACGACTTCTTTCCACGATGAAGTTTACGGCGATATCGAAGTCGAAAACTCGACGATGGATGATCTAATCTTAATAAAATCAGATGGTTATCCTACTTACAACTTTGCAAACGTAGTTGATGACCACCTGATGGGTATCACTCACGTCGTCCGCGGAAGCGAATACCTGATTTCGACTCCGAAATATAACCTGCTTTACGACGCTTTCGGCTGGGAAAAACCGCATTACGTCCATGTTTCGCCCGTTATGAGAGACGCTCAGCGCAAACTTTCGAAGCGTGACGGAGACGCGAGCTACGCCGATTTCATCAACAAAGGCTGCCTCAAGGACGCGCTTCTGAATTATGTCGCACTTTTGGGCTGGAACCCCGGAAACGACCGCGAGATCTTTACTCTTCCGGAACTTATCGAAGCTTTTGATATCAAAGGAATAGGCAAATCTCCCGCCATTTTCGATGAAGTAAAACTCCGCTGGCTCAACAGTGAATATATCCGCGCAATGTCTCAGGACGAATTCTTAAAACACGCGATGCCATTCATCAAGCAGGCAGTAAAACGCGAAGATGTCAACTTCGACGTTATTGCGGCTGGGCTTCACAAGAGAACGGAATACTTCAGCGATGTAATTCCTCAGCTTGATTTCATCGATGAACTTCCGGAATATTCGGCTGAACTCTACGTCAACAAAAAGATGAAGACCGACAAGGAAAATTCGCTTCAGGCACTTCTTCTGCTTAAACCGGAACTTGAAAAATTCGAGGATTGGGACCACGAAAAACTTTACTACAAAGTCGTTGATATCGCTGAAAAAGCGGGGATAAACAAAAAAGTCCTTCTCTGGTCGATGCGTGTTGCTTTAAGCGGAAAAGAGCTTACCCCAGGCGGCGGAAGCGACATAGCTGCGATCATCGGAAAAGCTGAATCTCTCAAAAGAATCGACAAAGGCATCGAGCTTCTTCAAAAGTAAATCCTTTATCTTCTCCATATCAAAATAATCTGTTTTTAAATATCTTGATTTGTATTTGTGACATTTATATCTTGCAAAAACGATAGCAGCGCTGCTGTTCATATTTCATTTTTTACATTTAATTTTTTGGAGATTTTATAATGAATTACGGTGACAAAATAAGAACAGTACGTGAAAAATTGAAAATCACACAAAAGGAAATGGCTAAAAGTTTAGAAATTTCACAGGCTTATCTTTCTGCTATCGAATCCGGTAAAATGCAGGCAAATGCAAAAGTGATTTTCGGGCTTGAAAGGATTTACGGTGTGAAAACTGAATGGCTCTATGAAGGTGATGGTGATGTTTTTGCCGGAAAAACGCCTGTCGTTGCTGAAAAAGGCAGCCGGTACATCGCTTCTTTCATAGGCGAGATCGGCTCTTCTATTGATGAAGGCAAGCTGCTTCTTTTCGATGTGACGAGCGACAACATGGAACCAGGTTTTCTCATCGGAGACGAAGTTTTAGTCGATGTGTCGGACAAACACATGAAGAATTTCGGAGTCTATCTTTTCGAAATTGAATCCCGAATGGTGCTTAAGCGCTTTATTGACGGAGAGTTCGGGAAGCTCACCAACGACAAACCGGCAAAGAAAAACAACGACATTATTATGAACAGTTCAATAAGATGTGTCGGGAGGGCAGTGTGGATCATAAGAAAGTTGTAATTTAAATTTTTTTCAACAAAAGGCGGCAATTTGTCTGCAAAAGATGGTCGCCGCCTGATTTCCGTGTAGATTTTCCCGAAAATTTGAGTATGATGCCTCGGTTTTGAGGAGGTCGTTTTGGACAAACCTGAAGTCATAAATTTCGACAAAGTTTCGTTTTTTTACGGGAAGAATGAAATCCTGCGCGATGTTTCTTTTTCTGTCAAAAAAGAGGATTTCTTTGCGATAATAGGTCCCAACGGCGGCGGAAAGACGACGATCCTCAGGCTCATGCTCGGTTTTATCAAGCCGACAAGCGGTAAAATCACGGTTTTTGGAGATGAACCCGGCAGGAATTTCACGAAAATCGCATCTGTTCCTCAGTTTTCCTCCCACGACAGGCTTTTTCCGATAACTGTTGAGGAAGTTGTGCTTCAGGGGTTGGTCAAATCGACTTCTTTTCTTCCTTTTTACAGCAAAGCGGAAAAGGCGAAGGCTGAAGACGCGATGAAAAAACTCGGTATTTTTGACCGTGCAGACGCCCGTTTCGGCGATCTTTCCGGCGGACTCAAGCAGAGAACTCTCATTGCAAGGGCGATTGTGAGTGACCCGGAAATCCTTCTTCTAGATGAGCCTGTGGCAAGCGTTGACAGCTCTGTCGAAAAGGATATTTACGAGATGCTTCTCGACATGAATAAAAAAATAACGATTGTCATGGTTTCTCACGACATCGGCTTTGTTTCGAGTTTCGTGACAAAAATAGGCTGTGTAAACAAGATTTTCGTCGAACATCATTCAAAAGATGAGATGTGCTGTTTGGAGGAGCACCACGCATATAGTGGAAAAACAACTATGGTCCATCATAAGTGCGGTATTTAAATGGGTTTTTTTAATGCGCTTTCGACATATTCGTTTTTGCAGAATGCAGTGATTGCGGCGCTTTTGGCGGCACTTTCATGCGGAATTTCCGGCACTTTTGTCCACATAAACCGCATAACTTTTATTGCGGGCGGTATAGCTCATGCGGTTTTGGGCGGAGTAGGTGCTGCGGTATTTTTCGGATTTTCTCCGTTTGCAGGTGCGATAATCACGGCGCTCATTTTCGCGGTTCTGCTCGGTATAATCAGGCTCAAGGCGACGCAGCACGAAGATACGGTGATAGGAGCTATGTGGGCGTGCGGAATGTCGGCAGGTATAATTTTCATTTATCTGACACCGGGTTATGCTGTAAATCTCAACAATTATCTTTTCGGAAATATTCTGCTCGTTTCGAAAAGCGATATTGCGGCACTTTCTGTGCTCGCAGCGCTTGTAATTCTGGTAAGTGCGCTCTTTTTCAGGCAGTTCAAAGCGGTCAGTTTTGATGAGGAAAATGCCGAGCTTCACGGTGTAAAAGCGTCGCTCATTTATATTCTCATGCTTTCTGTTATAGCTCTCACGGTAGTTGTTCTGATGAAAGTCGTCGGTCTGATTTTAGTAATCGCTTTTATGACTCTGCCCGCTGCAACGGCTGCGATTTTTCAGAGAAAAGTCGGCGGAATAATCCTTCTTTCGATAATTCTGAGCTTCATTTTCAGCATGAGCGGTTTGTTCGTTTCATACACTTGGAATCTCCCGACCGGAGCGGTCATCACGCTTGTTTCAGGCGCGGTTTACGCTCTTTCTCTTGCGTTTTCAAAAATCAAAGGATAGTGGATTTATACAATTTTCGGTGTTATTTTGCCACCGGTTTTTTCAACCATTTCGGCAATGAATTTTTCAACTGATGCAATCGGGATTCTGACTGTAACAGAACTTCCTGTTTCAGTGTAAGTTGTTGATTTTATTTCCAAACCGTCAAATCTTCCGATATAACTCATTGCAATTCCGGTAAAATCGAAAGGGATATCGACTTTGAGTTCTTTTTTTATGATTACGGTTTCTACTTCACATGAATCGAGTGCAACTCTTGCCGATGCGCCGTAAGTTCTGGTGAGCCCGCCTGTTCCGAGTTTGATTCCGCCGTAATATCTGACGCTTGTTACTAGAACATTGAAGAGTTCCTTCCTCAGAATTTCGTTGTAAATCGGAAGTCCGGCTGTTCCCGAAGGTTCGCCGTCATCGCTGTAGCGGAAAGTGGTGATTTCACCTTCGCCAAGAAGGTAGGCAAAGCAGATGTGGGTGCAGTCGTAGTGAATTTTCCAGAGTTTTTTGACTGTTTCTTCAGCTTCCTCTTTTGTCGAAACAGGGAAACACTGTGATATGAAACGGCTGTTTTTTTCTTTTATTTCAACTGGTTGAGTCGATTTAAAGATTGTTTTGAACTGTTCGATCATTATTTTTTTCTTTCAAATTCTCTTCCGACGGAAGAACTAGAATCAAAACGCCGATTGTGAAGGTTATGAGCGCTACGAGCTGCGAAGTCGAAAGCAGGTTGTTAAAGAAAAGTCCGCGGTCGTCAGCACGGAAAAATTCGATTATGAAGCGGAAAGTGCCGTACATCGTGAGCCAGAGACCCAGAAGTTCGCCGTCCTTTTTTTTGTGTTTGCGGAAGTAGAACCAGAGGACGAGGAAAATCGAAGATGTCACGAAAGTCGAAACCAGCTGTGTTGGCAGAACGGGGAGCGGAAGATCTTTCAGATTGAGCAGAATGTCGCGGGCGAACTGGTTTTTCGCGCTGAGGCCGTATCTTAAAAAAGTCTGAGCGAAAGGGGAAGCCGAGATTTCGCCGAAGCAGCAGCCGTTGAGGTAGCACGCAAATCTGCCGAGCCCGAGCCCGAAAGCAAGCCCAAGAATGTAGCAGTCGAGGTACTTCATGAGCGGTGCTTTGTGTTTCGTGAACCACCAGACAGCTGTCGGAAGACCGAAAATGACTGTTCCGTAAAACGCGAGACCGCCTTTCCAGACTGCGAAAATCGCAAGCGGTTTCTGAATGTAAATATCGAGGAATCCGTCAAAAACAATGTGCATCACCCTTGCACCGAAATAACCCATTGTCGTAGTGATTACAGCACCTTGCAAAGCCATTTTTATATCGAGTTTGTTGCGTCTGATTTCCCACCAGGTGAGAAAATTTCCGACGATGACGCAGATGAAAACTACAAAATAGAATGAGGAAACCGAAAAATCACCGATCGAAAAAAGGGTGGGGCGCATTATTTTGCCTCTTTTTTATTTTTTTCACGCTTCGGCTGAAGGAAAAGAAGTTCAAAAGCAAGAAGGAAAATCGCAACGACGATTGCGACATCGGCAATGTTGAATGTCGGCCAGTGGTAGATTTCCCCTGCGTGCCAGTCGATGAAGTCGATGACGGCGAAACCTCTGAAAAAGCGGTCGTAAAGGTTTCCGAACGCTCCGGCAAGGATGAGACCGTAAATTATTTTCATAAATTTAGTTTCTGCGAAAGCAAGAAGAAGATAAAGCACCAAAATGGTGATGAGTGATGAAAAACCTAAGAAAATCAGCTGCCTTACTGAATCAGGAAAGTTGGCGCCGAGTCCCCACAGAGCACCTTTGTTTTCAACGTAAATGAAGTTCCACCAGCTCTCGAAAACGACGATTCCCTCTTTTCCCTTGAGGGTTAAAGCCCAGTTTTTGGTGAAAAGATCGACGAGAAAGACCGGAAGAGTCACTGTCAGCAGATATATTGCGTTTTTCCAGTTGATTTTTGCGATTTTCATAAAGTCCTCATTTCAAAATGCCTCACGGCTAAAACCGAAGTAATATAATCGGATTTGAAGGTTATGCAAAAAAACTATTTTTTTGAAAAAAATTGCCGGATGAGTAAAATTCAGCGCTTTTTGTGGAGGTGTTGATATGAAAAAAAGCTGTTTTTTTGTTTTTCTGGCGTTTTTATTCGTTGTTTCGTGTTCTAACGGTGATGATCCGCTGATTCCATGTATAACTGTCGCAGACTGTCCGGACACTTCATATTCATGTTTTGACGGTTTTTGTGTTCATGCCGGTTCGTTAGTTGATCCAACTGATTCAGACAACGACAATTCTTCCGATAACACAGTTCCTGATGATGATCAGAATGATGACGAAAATTCTTCAGACGGAAACAATAGTAATAACGATGGGGATTCGGAACGTCCAGATTCTGTAAACGATAACGAAAATTCGGAGTCGTCTTCTGATAAAGACAATGATGAAACTTCCGATTCTGACGGTACTGAAGGCGATGACAGCTCAGAAACTTCAGATGTCGACGATATTGAAGAAAATGACGGCGAAACGACAGACGGAAATAACGGCGAAAGCGGTGACAACGAATCTGATCCTTCATCGAATGACGAGGAAAATTCAGGTGATGAAGATGCTGATTCCGATTCCAATGATTCTGAAAATTCCGATGAGGATGTAGACATCGAAGAAAATCCGGTAGGGCAGGTTACAAACTGCGATACTGAAGCTGATTGCGCTTCAAATATCAACAACAAACGCTGCGACACCACTTTGAATAAATGTGTGATTTGTGTAAGTGACAGCGATTGTGATCCTGCTTTAGGACAGAAATGTGACCTTTCTACGCACGAATGTGTGTCAAATGCAACATGCGCTGCGGCGATAGAAAGGCTTCCTTACGCTGGAGTTTACGACTGGGAAGACGGCACGACGCAGGGATTTTCCACGAATGCTTACTGGAATCTTGTAAACGATTCCATTCTTTCAAATGGAGCATATTCTTTCGGACAGTATTCCGGATATACTGACAATATGGATTATACTTCAGTTCTTCAGCCTGTTGATCTCTCCAAATGCTCCGGATGCGTGGTCAATGTTCTTTATTATGCAAAAGGAACGATCCCAAAGTCGGAAAACGGATATGATTTTATTCATCCGACATGCAACGGTGAGGGAAAAACGACAGCAAGAAATTCAACTGTTTCTATTCAGTCTCTGACACCACAATCGCCATGGGAAATGGCGGAAGCTTATTATCAAAAGGTCAACAGCTATTCAACTGTCGCTTGGACGACATCGGAATGGCAACTTCCCGCATCTTGCAAAACGGATAAATTTGTTTTTGGTCTGAGATTCAGTAGTAACGGTAGCATAAGTTATGCAACCAATCACAGTTATCTCGGTCTTGTCGTTGACGATCTCACGATTGCTTCAGCAGCTACCGGCTATGTACCAAACGGCGAATTTGAATCGGCAGCTAACGGCTATATCAAAGGCTGGGTTTGTGACCTTGACAATATAGATAAAAATATTTTGGTTAAAGTCGAATACTACAAAAATAACGAATCCACTGCTTCTGCAACGCGCTGGGTTTATGCGAATATCGATATTCCCTCCAGCTCGGATTCTCCGCTTGCTACACAGTGCAACGGAACATACAACCATGGTTTCGGAGTGCCGTTTGACAGCGATCTTTACGAACTTTTGGGTGTAGGAACTCACAGTGCGGCTGTTTTTGCGGTTGATATTCCGTCAGCCGAGAATAATTGTGCCGGAACTTATAAAGAATTAGGTAAAAAAGAGTTCCAGATAACCAATTCAGATCCTAAACAACAATAATTTTAAGGAGTTAAAAATGTGTGACTGCATTTTCTGCAAAATCGTAAAAGGCGACATTCCCTCACCGAGACTTTATGAAGACGAGAATTTCATCGTTATCCGCGACATAAACCCGCTTTGCAAAGTTCACGATCTAATAATCACAAAAAAGCACATCAAATCGGTGAACGAGATCGAAAGAGAGGATGAAAAGATTTTCGCTTCGCTTTTCACGGTTGCAAAAAAGATTGCGGCTCTCGAAAACATGAGCGAAAGCGGCTACCGCGTAGTCGTAAATTCGGGCAAGGATTCAGGTCAGGCTGTTCCTCACTTCCACGCTCACGTTCTGGGCGGAGAAGATCTCAAAGGCAAACTTCAGGGAATGTAATCCTCAAAAATGAATATTTTTCTAATCGGGCAGGGGAATGTAGGAACTGCTCTCTCTAATTTTCTTCAACTTTCTGAAATCACTTATGAAATCCTTGAAAAAGTGCCGGAAAATAAAGACGGAATCCTGTTTTTGGCGGTGTCAGATTCTGCTGTAAAACCGCTTCTTGAAGAAACTTTGAGGAAAGATCCCGGACTTTTCGCTGTTCATTTTTCGGCGGCGACCCATTTTGAAAGCGATAAAGTTTTTCTGCTTCATCCGTTTTCTTCGATAAATAAAAAAAGTGAATTAAATCAAATACTTTTTACGCTTTGGGGCGAGAAAAATCCTGCTTTTGAAAAAATGCTTAAAAAAACGGGGCTCAAATTTGTTTACTGCGGAAAAAATCCGGATCCGCTTTATCATGCATCGGCTGTAATGAGCGGAAATTTCACGCAGTTTTTTGCTTTGAAAGCGTTAGAAATTCTCCAGTCATCGGGCTTTTCAAAAGAGGTCTCAGAGAAACTCATCCGCCAGCTTGTAAACTCGTCTATAGACAACGTTTTCCGTGACGGAATCAATGGAATCACAGGACCTGCAGCGCGCGGTGAAAAAGAAGTTTTGCTTAATGAAATCAAAGTATTATCTGAAAGAGGCAAAGAGTTTTCAGAACTTTTCAAAGCCGTGAACCAAGCCATTTCAGAGTCGTTTGCTGAAGCTGCAAAAAACAGATAAAACTTGATTCTAAATGTTTTATCGCTATAATATTCCGCTTTTAGTTTTTTAGGAGGTTTTATTATGTCTATTCCCATTACAAAAGGCGGTTACGAAAAAATAGTTGAAGAAGCAAGACACCTTAAAAAAGTCGAGCGTCCTGCAATAATTGCAAAAATAGCTGAAGCGAGAAGCCACGGTGATTTAAGTGAGAACGCGGAATATCACGCTGCCCGCGAAAAACAGAGCTTCATTGAAGGAAGAATCGAATATTTGGACGGTGTAATTGCCGATGCTGAAGTTATTGATGTTGCAAAACTCAGCGGAGACAAAGTCCTTTTCGGTGCAACAGTCAAACTGCTTGATAACGATACCGATGAAGAAGTTGCCTACACGCTTGTAGGTGAAGTCGAAAGCGATCCTGAGCACGGAAGAATTTCTATTGCAAGCCCGAAGGGGCGTGCTCTGATCGGCAAAATGCTCGGTGACGACGTTGTCGTTCAGACTCCTGCAGGCGCGAGAGAATACGAGATCCTCGAAGTCAAATATGTTTAATCCTTCGGAAACTTCCGATATTTCCAAATTATTTTCTTTTTTGAATCAGCCGCTTGAATCGGCGGTCGATCTTTCAAAAACACAGCTAAAAAAAATTTCAGCCGCTTTGGGAGGCAAAGTTTTCGATTTTTTAGTCGGAAATCTCCCCGAAAGTTACGAAACGCGCTTTCTCGTAACGAAATTTTCTGACTTCGAGCGCGGCAGCATCGCCACTTTCAAAGCGAAGGTCGTATCGGTAAAACGCGGCTTCGGCAAAATCCCGTCTTATCTCAAAGTCGATCTTGCGGGCTCGCTTGTGACGATCACTTTTTTCGGCAAACTCGGGATGATTTACTGCAATCTCTACAAAGAAGGGGATGAAGTTCTCGTTTCCGGCGAAGTGAGCACGAAATCCTATGCGATAAACCTTGTGAATCCTGAGATTTTCAAGTTCGACGAAGGGTGGAAAACGCTTCTCAGCGGCTATATTCCGGTTTACAAAAATATTGTCGGCGTTTCGCATCTTTTCATGCTTCGGACGGCGAAAATGCTCGTAAACACTTTGTCAGGACACCGCGGCGAGTGGCTGCCTGAAAGTCTGAAAAAAGAGTTTGATTTTCCCGATTTCGTCGAATCGCTGATGAACCTTCATTTTCCCCATTTGAGCGCCAATATCGACGAATTGAACGACTTTAAAACGCGCTGGCACAAGCGCATCGCCTTCGATCAGCTTTTCTTTTTCCAGTTCGGCTCGCAGTTTTCGGCGATCGGGATGCGCACAGACAAAAACCGCAGAATAAAAACTGAGTCTGAACTAAGTGTAAGTGTTGAAAAAAACATGGCTTTTGAGCTGACCAAGGCGCAAAAACGCGTTTTAGGCGAGATAAGAGGCGACCTTTCTTCAATCTATCCGATGAATAGATTGCTCCAGGGTGATGTCGGCAGTGGAAAAACGGCTGTCATGGTGCTAGCAAGCCTTGATGTGATTTCTAGCGGATACAAAAGCGTGATCATGGCTCCGACCGAAATCCTGGCGGCACAGCACTATAAAACGATTTCAAGCATGGTTCCCGAAAATATAAAGATCGAGCTTTTTTTAGGCGGTGTCACCGGCAAAAAGAAGAAAGCCGAGCGGCTTGAAAATGCGAAAAAGGCAGATTTTCTCATCGGCACGCACGCCCTTTTCGAGAACATGGAATTCATGGAGGATATCGGCCTTATCATAATCGACGAGCAGCACCGTTTCGGCGTTTCGCAGCGGATGAAGTTACAATCGAAATCGATCCATCCCGATGTTCTGGTTGTCAGTGCGACTCCGATTCCGAGGACTCTGGCGCTCACCGTCTACGGCTCGACTGAAATAAGCGTAATCGACGAGATGCCTCCCGGAAGGATACCCGTAACAACAAGGCTCGTTAAGGCGGAAAACCGTTTTAAAGTATTTGATTTTGTTACTGAAATAATAAAAAATCAGAATAAAAAAGGATATTGGGTATGCCCCCTTGTCGAAGAGAGCGAAAGCGAAGAACTGAAATCAGAAATGAAGCACGTCGAAGGTGTTTACGAGGAGTTCTCGCAGGTTTTAGGCGACAGAGCGGCGCTTCTGCACGGCAGGATGAAAGGAGAGGAAAAGCGCATCATCATCGACAGGCTCAAAAACGGAGAGATAAACCTTCTCGTGTCGACGATCGTTGTCGAAGTAGGCGTTGACGTTCCCGATGCAGTATTCATGGTTATTGAAAACGCAGAAAGATTCGGGCTTGCCCAGCTTCACCAGCTGCGGGGCAGGGTAGGCAGAGGAAAAGAAAAGTCATTCTGCGCTCTTATTGCAGGAAGCGAGATCAGCGACAAGGCTTTCAACCGCCTCGATTTCCTCTCAAAAACAGAAAACGGCTTCAAGATCGCGGAATATGACCTCAAAACGCGCGGCCCCGGAGCTTTGACCGGCCTTGAGCAGAGCGGATTCAAAAATGACGCATACTTCTTATTGGCTGTCCGCCACGGCGAACTTGTTGAAAAGGCGCGAATATTTACAAAAAATATCCTTGCATCGGGAGATGAGGAATATATAAAATTCTGCAACAGAGTTTTCGAGCTCTTTTTTGCGGAACGCTTCAACCGCTTCCGCGCGAGTTAGGAGGTAAAAATGCTTGTTTGTCCGGTCTGCGGCTGTGATATGGCCGTTTTGGAACTTCACGGAATAGAGATCGATTACTGTTTTTCGTGCGGCGGCATCTGGCTCGACGCCGGAGAACTCGAATACCTGATGGGCGACTCTGAAAAATCAACAAAAATTCTTGAATCTTTTCAGGATGTTACAAAATCGGTTAAAGAAAAGTCGAGACCATGCCCCATCTGCGGAAAAGCGATGAGAAAGGTGAGCGTTCCGACTTCTGAAACCGAGATCATCATTGACAAATGCCCGAAAGAACACGGGATCTGGTTTGACAAAGACGAACTTTACAGAATAATCAACGAACTCGGCGAATCGAAAAACATGAAAGTCGCCGAATTTCTGAAGGATATGTTTCAAGGTGAATCGGAGAAAAAATGAAAATAACGAACATATTTTTAAAGAATTTTCTCATAATAAAAAAGTCGAATCTTGAATTGTCTTCGGGACTTACAACTGTTACAGGCGAGACTGGCAGCGGTAAGAGCCTTTTTGTTTCGGCGATGAAGGCTCTGCGCGGCGAAAGGCTTGCCAAAACTCTGCTCGGAAAGTGGGGAAAAAGCGGCGAGATATGTGCCGAGATAGCGTTGGAGGCAGGAGATGACGAGATCAGAAGTCTTCTTGCAGGCAATGACATCGAGCCTGAAAGCGACCATCTTCTTGTCCGGCGCGTTTTCGGGGACAAAAACAGCATTTATCTGAACGATACCCCTGTAAGTTCGGCGTTTTTAGCTTCACTTTTAGGTGAAATGATAGAGATCGGAAGCCAGTTCGAGAATAGAGAGCTTTTCAAAAAAGACTACCGCATGAAAGTTGTCGATCTCAAGGCTGAAGATGCTGCTCTTCTTGCTGATTACAAAGAAATTTTCCATAAAATTCAATCACTTAGAAAAACGATAGAAGAGCTTAAGGCAAAAGACGACATTTCAAAAAGAGATTATCTCGAATATCAGATTGGAGAGATCGAAAAGATCGAAACTTACGAAAATGAGGAGGCGGAGCTTCTTTCAAAAGTAAAATTCGCCGAAAACCGCGTGAAAATAGTGAAATACAGCAGTGAACTTTTAAATTCGCTCAATTCTTCGCTTGATTTTTTGAACAGCGCCGATTCATCTGCGGCTGATCTGGCGGAACTTGACGATATCGGCGATATTACGGCAAGAGTTTCCGCAGCCGCGATCGAACTCGACGACATTGCGAAAACATCGGCTACACTTTTTTCAAAATACGATGAACCTGTTGACAATATTGAAGAAATTCAGACAAGATTCGACAGACTTTCTTCACTTTTCATGAAGCACGGAGTCACGACTTCCTCAGATCTGCTGAAAAAACTCGATACGCTTAATGAAGAACTTTTTGAAATGAACAAGATTCCGCGAAAGACGGAAGAAGCCCAAAAAGAGCTTTCCGCAATGCTCAAAAAAGGGGAGAAGTTAGCAGAAGATCTGCGTAAAAAGCGCCTCAAAGCGATAAAACCGCTTGAAGAAAACATTCTGAAATATCTACTCAAATTCGGGATGAAAGGAGTAAAGTTCTCGATTTTACTTAATAAACTTGAAGAACTCAACGAAACTGGTCTCGATGAAGTCGTTTTCGAGATAAATACGATCGGGACTGAAAAAATGTTCGATATAACTTCGCTTTCTGGCGGCGAACTTTCGCGCCTGCTTCTTGCCGTAAAACTTATCGACGACGAAGAGGGAAAGGTCATCCTTTTTGATGAGATCGATAGCTCGATAGGCGGCGAAACAGCCCGCAATGCAGCCCTTGAAATGAAGAAAAATTCTCAAAAAAATCAAATAGTTGTAATTACTCACTTCCCGCAGACCGCATCTCTTGCAAACACTCACATCGTAGTCAGAAAAAGCGTGGAGAAAAGTGAAGTCGAAACCGAGATCTCGATCCTCGATAAAGATGGAAGAATCAGAGAGCTTGCCAGGATGATGGGCAAGAGTGATTCAGCCGATTTCTTAGCTGCCGCTGAAAAAATGATTGCTGAAGGTTAGTTATTTCGGCTGGTTTTTATTCCGCATCGACTCGAAGAATTCGTCGATCCACTTGTTGCATTTCACGAAATCGCCGTTTTGAAGTGCTTCTTTGATCTCTGCCGGAGCATTTTTTTCGATTACGGCGCGCTGTTTGTCTGAAAGTTTGTTGTAATCCTTTTTTATCGGAGTCGTGTTCGTGTTGAAAACATAGTTGTTGCGCCTGATTTTCTCGAAAACCTTTTTGAGAAAAACTTCTGTTTCGGCTATGATCTCAGTTTCGCTTTTCAGAGCTTTTTTCTTAATAAATCCCGATAGTTCCTGCTCAAGATTCGCCGAAAAATCGGGGATCGTGAGCTCTTCAGGAAGGATGTCGTAAAGTTTTATGCCGAGGTCAGTCGGAATGTAGTTTCCTTCATTGGTTTTTATGATGTAGCCGCGTTTCATGAGTAGCGGAGGGAATGATGCCCGTGTCGCCGCCGTGCCGATTCCGTCAGCTTCCTTCAGTGCCTTTTTAAGCTGAGGATCTTTGATCTGGAGATGCGCTTTTTCCATGAGGGTGAGAAGCGAGGCATCCTTGAAAAGTTTCGGCGGTTTTGTCATATCTTCTTTCATTTCAATATGACCGTCGAGCGAATCATTTTTCTTGTAACTGACTGAAATTATTTTATCTTCTTCCTCAGGCTCGGATTTATTCTCGTTACCTGGTTCTGCGTCGTCAGCTGCTTTCTTTTTATCCGATTTGATAAATTCGAGATAACCTAAATCGGTGTAATTCTTGAATTTTGCAAGGAAAAGGTAGTCGTCGATCTTTCCGTGGAATTCGGTAGTGTCGCCTTTTGCCGGATTTAGAAGAGTCGCGCAGAAGCGCTTTACGATGAGGTCGAAAATCAGTTTTTCGCCGCCTGCAAGCGCTGGAACAGTGTTTTTGTCGTAGGAAAGAACGGGGATTATCGCGTAGTGACCTTCGAGTTTTCCGATGTATTTTGAATTGAGTTCGAGCGTCGGATTCTGCGCTTTTACCGCCATAACGAGCGGTTTGTAGTTGTCGAAGCGGTAAATCAGGTTCATCGCGTGACGCAGCTCTTTTGCTTCCTGTTCGCTTAGAACGGAGCAGTCGGTTCTGGGATAGCTGATTAAATCATATTTTTCGTAAAGATTCTGGGCATATTTCAAAGTGTCGTCAGGTGAAATTCCGTAACGGGTTGCGGCATCTTTCTGAAGTGCTTTGAGGTCATACAGGCTCGGCGCATATTCAACGAACTTTTTCTTCTTAACACTTGTAATTACTAAGTTTTTGCCTTCGAGTGATGCGGCTATTTTATCAGCTTCAGCCAGATCCGTCGTTTTGAAAATTCGGTCGTCTTCATCGACCATCTGGAACGCAACACCTTCTTTAGACAAAAACGTGAAAGTTCTGAAAGGCTCCGGTTTAAAATCACGGTTTTCAAAAAATCTCTTAATAATTTCAGCAAGTAACCATGTTTGTACGCGACCGATGCTAACTGGTTTTCCGGGAGTTCCGTATTTCACGCTGTAAAGGATCGTGAGCTGGATTCCGATGAGCCAGTCGACGATTTCGCGCGTTTTTGCCGCTTTGTAGTAGCCTTCGTATTCGGTGTAGCTTTTTCTTGCCTCGAACGCTTTCTTGATTTCGGGTGCAGTTTCGCTGTGAAGCCAGATTCTCGTGATTTTGTCAGTCGAAACAGAACCGTTTTCCGTAGCAATTTCAAGTATATTGCGGTGAATGAGTTCTCCTTCGCGGTCAGGGTCGGCACCCAGAATGATTTCAGTCGCGTTTTTTAAGGCACGCTCGATTTCTCCGAAAACCTGTTTGTTTGTTACCATGTGCTTGAAATCTTTGGGAATAAACGGCAGAAACTGCAAGACGTCTTTCCAGAAAGGTTTTTTCCCGCTTTGAAAATGATCCTGAAGATAAAATTCAAGATCCTGAAGCGATTCTATGTGACCGACGCTGGAAACGACCTTGACTTCACTTCCGAGTGCCGCCTCCATTTTGCGTTTCATGGAGGGTTTTTCGACGATCATTACTCTCATTTGTTATTTTTTCCAAATGATTTCAAGGTTTTTATCAAGTTCATGCATAGCGGAGTAGGGGTTTGTCCTTCCGTCTATGATCCCCTGCGTCCAGTCTTCGATTATTCCTTTTGAATTGAGCATATTCATAATTTCATAACCGATCCTGTCCATTGCTTTATGCTTGAATTGATTGATGATTTTGTCTTTTTTGACATTCAGACCGTTGTCTTTGAGCCATGAATTTCTGTCTGAAATCGAATCCATAAGCCTGCCGATTCCCTGATTTTCGGTGGCAATAGTTTCGACTACCGGCGGAACCCACAGAAAGCGGTGTTTGTTGAGGTTGATTATCATATTTATTTCGGCGAGAAGTTTCTCTTTGCCGTCTTTGTCGGCCTTGTTTACGACGAAAATATCAGCGATTTCCATAATTCCTGCCTTCAAAGCCTGAATGTCGTCTCCGAGTCCGGGAACAAGGACGAGAAGAACCGTGTCCGCGATGCTCATGACGTCAATTTCACTCTGTCCGACTCCTACCGTTTCAACGATAAGAACGTCAAATCCGACGCTTTTCATCAAATTAAGGACGTCAATTGTCGCCGGAGCAAGACCGCCAAGACTTCCGCGGCTTCCCATCGAGCGGATGAAAACGCCGGGATCGGATGCGTGATCCGACATTCTTATTCTGTCTCCAAGTATCGCGCCGCCCGAAAAAGGTGAGCTCGGATCAACTGCAACAACACCAACTGTTTTACCTAAGTTCCTGTATTCTTTGATGATTCTATCAGTAAGAGAACTTTTTCCGGCTCCGGGAGGGCCGGTAATTCCGATTGTTACAGTTTCGGAGTTTTCTTTGTAGAGCGACATCAGATCGTCTTCGTAACCGCTGCGGTTGTTTTCGATCTTTGAAATGAGTTTTGCCAAAGATCTGAAATCCATAATGAGATCACTGCTCATTTTTTCCTCTTATATTTAAAAGTTCTATTTTTGCGGCACATTCAGCGATATTGTCATTAAGGTTGAATTTTTCGATAAGTTCCTGTTTTTTTTGATAAATTTCTTCTTCTGAAATTTCAGGAACGTGTGGAGCGGCATTCTTTTTTTCGGCTTTAGCCTTCTTGAAAAACTCAGGTTTCATCTCGAATTTCACTTTCGAAACGCTTTCTGTTTCGAAGCAGAGATTGGCTTTGTTTATGATAACCGATACAAATTTTGAAGCGATTGTAAGAACCATATTGTTGGGAACTGCAATAGTCAGCGTTTTCTGTTTCAGCTCTACAGGCATCATATTCTTTGAATTGCCTTTTCCGACGATATTCGGCCAATTCATTAGTATTATCAAGATGTTGTTGTGAGAATCAGAGACTAGGGTTTTGAGCGATTTTACCTGGGAAAACCTTTGTTTCATCACTGTTTACGCCTGTTTTTTCTGAAGTTTCCTGCACTGGACAAGGTTGTTAAGCATCATCGCGTTCGTGACAGTGCCGACTCCGCCGGGAACAGGAGAGTAGTTTATGCGGTTTTCTTCGTTTTCGAGGTCGATTATCATATCGCCGACAACTTTGCCTTCTTCGGTGACGTGGATTCCGACATCCACAACACTCGCGCCGTCTTTTATTTCGCTCGATTTTACTATTCCGCGGGTTCCGGCACAGACTGCAATAATATCTGCATTATGTATCAAATCTTTAAGGTTTGAAGTTCCTCTGTGAGCGACTGTCGGGGTTGCGTTTCTGTTCAAAAAGAGCTTGAAAAGGGGAAGTCCGACGATGTAACTGCGTCCTATAACAAGTACATTTTTGCCGGCAAAATCGATTCGATAGTGCTCAAGCAGTTTTATAGAAGCAGCAGAGGTACAGGGAATCAGGTCTTCATTCTTGGATGTAAAGATCTTTCCCTGATTGAAATAAGTTATCGCATCAACGTCTTTGAGCGGGTTTATTCCGGTCAGAAGTTCTTTCTCCGGAATTTTTATCGGAAGAGGAAGTTCAACCATGATTCCCGTTATCGAATCGTCTTTGTTGAGCTGATCAAGTCTGCTGAAAAAAGTGTCGTGAGTCATTTTTTCATCAACCGGAACGACCTCGATTTTAGCGTTTATTTTTTTCAGCCACTTTTCCTTGGTTTTGAGATAACTTTCGGCGGCACCGTCGTTGAGCGGGTGAAAAACCGCGAGAGTGAGACCTTCCAGGTTTTCTTCGAGAAGTCCTGAAACTATTTTGTCAGCTGCTTCTTTTCCTTTAAATAACATTTCAACTCCTTGATTATTTTGACATTTTCATTATTTCCAATTCTTTCGATATGGCATCCATCGCTGGTTTTTCCTCAGCTAAAACTCCGTCAATGGTTGTCTTCAGATTGTTGTTCGCTTTTTCAAGCTCTTTTGCGATTTCTTTTACATCCTTTTTTTCAAATGCTTTGTTTCTGAGCTCGTTCCAATCGTTGTAAGCCTGCTGCATTCCGAGCGAAAGTCTGTGAATATCCTGAACTTTTTTCCTGTCTTTGGCAAAAGTTGTCTCTTTCCACTCTTCATCCATATCGGCATAGTGCGGTTTTGACCATTTTTGTTTAAGCATTTCAATGAGTTTAGTGTTTATGTCGTAATATCTTTTGCATTTGCTCTGTATAGTTTTTACTAAAGTTGCGGCCTGAGAAAATACTTTGTTTTTGTGTTTCGAAGCAAGAACTTCCATGTCTCTGACTGTGTTTTTATATGTGTTGTCGTTCGGTCTGAACTCCTGATAAAGCGTGTATCCGTCGTTGTGGAGAATGGCGACCTGGACCGGTTCACTAGCCGAAAGGGTGAACGCAGAGAGAGAAAAAAACAGGGTAAAAACTGATAAAACAAGGAATCTCTTCATTTTGACCTCCAAAAAAACGACGCGCGGGATTATAGCGGTTATTTCTGGCAAAGCAAAGAATTATTTTTTTTCTATTCTTCTTGAATTTAGCGTGAAAATCGTTAAAATTCCGCGTTTTTTTGTTGGAGAAAGATGAAAAAGCTTCTTGTTGTTCTATTTTCGCTGTTCGCGTTTCTGTCGTGTGCCGCTCCGTTCGGGGTTTATCACAAGGTTAAAAAGAATGAAACTCTCTACAGCATTGCGCAACTTTACGGAACGAGTGTTGACAATCTGGAGAAAAACAATAATATCCCCGACGCAAAAAAGATCATGCCCGGTGATTATATCTTTGTTCCGGGTGTGGCTGCTCCGCTCGACACAAACGGAAAGGCGGCAGTTGCTCCTTCAAATGCGAAAAAAGAAGTTCATAAGGATGTAAAAAACGATAAACCGGCCGGCAAACCTGCTCCGAAGGCGAAAAACAACGCTCCATCCAAGGCAAAACCGGGAAAACCGAGCCAGTATATCTGGCCGGCAAAAGGGGTGGTCACTTCAAAATTCGGTACCCGCTGGGGAAAAAAGCACAGCGGAATCGACATCGGATGCCCCGAAGGAACTCCGATTTACGCCGCGGCTGACGGAAAGGTCGTTTTTTCCGGTGAAAAAAGCGGATACGGTCTCACAGTCATAATTTTACATCCCGACAACAGTTTTACGATTTATGCGCACAATTCGAAAAATCTCGTAAGTGAACAGAAGCCGGTCAAGAAGGGCGAGAAGATCGCCCTGGTCGGACAGACGGGGAAGGCAACCGGGCCTCACCTTCATTTCGAGATAAGAAAAGGATCGGAACCGGTTGATCCTTTGGAGAATTTGCCCCAGACGGTCCCATAGCTCAGACGGATAGAGCGGTCGCCTCCTAAGTGACAGGTCACAGGTTCGACTCCTGTTGGGATCGCCACTTTTTTTGTTTGGTTTTTTCGCAGGTGATTGGTGAAAACTCTCTCTTTCAAATTTGTTTTTGAGCTGCTTCTTGCGTTCGCGCTGTTTTCATTCATTCTTTATTTCCTGGAAATTTCACAGTTCCTTTTTCCGCACTTTCCGATAGTTGCAACAATTTTGTACACGGAAAAAAATACAAGAAAAAGAATAACTTACATGATTCTGGCAACTTTGGTCTATTCTCAGGCTGCGACTCCGCTGCCGTTTCTGTTTATTCTGACAGCAGCTCTTCAGATCTATATTCTGACAGTCGCTTTTTTTGCTTCGACGGCGTTCGATTATTCCCTCACTGCGCTTCTTAACGCGATACTTTGTTCCTTAATGATAAATTTTGACAAACTTCTTTATACTTACGTTTTTACCGGCGAACTTTCCGCTTTTTCATTCATATTTCCGTCAGCCTTTTCGGCATTCCTGCTGATTTTTCTTTTCGTTGTTTTCAAGCCGAAAGTCGACACTCTTTTTTATAAGGAGACTTGGCTGTGAGGATTCTCAATCAGGCGGATGAAGTCAAAAATATATGCCGTAAGACGCGCCCTTTGATTTATGTGATATTTTTCTCGTTTTTAGCTCTGCTTGTCCGTGTTTTCGTTCTTCAGGTAATTCACGGAGATGAATTTTACGGCAGGTCGCGCGACAACTTCATTCTGAGCGAGAAAATTTTTCCGGCGCGGGGAGAGATCCTTTTTTCTGACGGAGTGGTTATGGCTTCGACAGAGCCTTCCTTCAAAATATCGGTCGTTCCCATATTTTTTGCCAAAAGCGACCAGATGGAAGAGCAGGTCGACAGACTGAGTTCGCTGATAGAGCTTTCAAAAAATGAAAAAAAGCGTCTTCTTTCAAAACTGGAAGGGTGCTACGGCAGATGCAAGTATCTTCCGATGCTTGTCAAAGACGAAATTCCTAAAAAGAAAATTCTCAGTTATTCCGGATACTTGACCAATTTTACAGGAACGATCATTTCTTCTTCATACAGGCGGGTCTATCCTTACGGCGAAACGACGGCGCACATCACTGGATATGTCTCGAAGATAAATCAGTCGGAGCTTGAAACATATACGACTTACGATCCCGAAGATTCAACCGGCAAAACAGGACTCGAAAAGTGGTATGAAAACGAACTCCACGGTGAATACGGCGAAACTTTCCACGTCATCGACTATCTGGGGCGGAAAATCGAACTTCCCGAAAACATCGACGGTGCCATCCCGGAGACGAAACACGCGTCAAAAGGAGATTCTCTGAGGACGACGGTGCTTTCATATCTTCAGGAGACAGCGGCTTCCGCTTTGGGCGAGCTCAGCGGCGCTGTAGTCGTTATGGAGGTAAAGACCGGACGCATTCTGGCGCTTTACTCCGGTCCGTCTTACGATACCAACCTTTTTTCAAGGAAGCGTATTCCTGAAAAAATCTGGCGCGAATACAGCCAGAGCATACTTCACCCGCTGCTTAACAAAGTAATCAGACAGACTTATTTCCCCGGTTCGACTTTCAAAATAATTCCTGCCGTGACGGGACTTCACTACAAAATGATCACGCCGAAATCGACCTATCTGTGCAGCGGCTGCCTTTCGTTCGGACGCGACACAAAGTGCTGCTGGAGCAGAGGCGGGCACGGATTCATGAACCTTTACCATTCGCTGAAAGAGAGCTGCGATATTTATTACTACTACCTTTCGCAGGAACTCGGTATCGACAAAATGACCCGTTTTGCCTCCCTTTTCGGAGTCGGAACGGCAACGGGAATTGATCTGCCGGGCGAAGAAAACGGAATTCTGCCGACTAGAAGCTGGTTTGCGATGAACTATCCCGGAATGAGAATCAACAACGGAATGCTGATGAATATGTCGATCGGGCAGGGCGATATCAGGATGACTCCGCTTCAAATTGCAGTCGCCTATGCCGCTTTTGCAAACGGAGGAATTATCGTAAAGCCTAAAATCGTTGACGAAATCATTCACGAAGACGGCTCGGCCACTGAAATTGAAAATGAAATCGTCCGCGTTCTCGACATAAAACAGCAGCACTTCAACGATGTGAACAAAGCTCTGTGGTCTGTCACAAACGAGCCGGGCGGAACCGCTTTCCACCACGCCGACCACACGATTCCCGATGCAGCCGGAAAGACTGGAACGAGCCAGGTTGTCTCCAATGCTGAACGAAGAAGTGTCGACCAGACCGAGGATGAAAAAAAGTTCCTCATGCAGGATGATGCCCTTTTTGCGGCGTTTTTCCCGTACAAAAATCCCGAAGTCGTCGCCGTCGCCGTTGTCGAAAGCGGCGCTCACGGAGGCAGTACGGCGGCTCCGATCGTCTATAAAATGCTCAAATCATACTATCTGAAAGCTAAAGTTTCGGAGTGATCTACTCCGGATATTCGATTTTGACTTTCGTTTTGCAGCGTTTGCATACAACGTAAGTTCCGCGGAAAAGCGGGGAAAGCTGGAATGTGAAATTCCCGCACTGACACGGAAATGATTCCCACGAATTTTTGTTTTTCCTTCTGAATACAAGTTCGTCTCCGTCGTTTTCGGCCGCAGCGGCACTTCGTCCTGAGACTGAAACTTCTTTTCTGCATCTGGGGCAGACAACTTTCATGCGTATGTCACTCGGCGGGAGCTTGATTTTAAGGCCGCATTCGCAGGTAACGATTTTGAAACCTGTGTTTGCAAGAATAATATCTGCGACATCGGTTCTCGATTCGGTGAATTTTTCGGTGCTTTCCGCTCTGACCGCTTCCGATTTGTCTGATTCGAGCGTCGTTTTTGAGAAAAGTCCGGAAGTCGAAAGCTCTTTTTCATAAAGTTTCTGATAATTTTCAAGCGAAACTTTTCCGCCGTGCTGAAGCTGCGTCAGAATGGCGATACGCTTGTAAATCGGCGGGTGTGTGGATGCGGAAAAGAGCGAATCTTCGTCTACGCCGGCAAAATGCGGATTGACGATGAACATCGGAGCGGTGATCTTGCTTACAAAATCGACAGACGAGTGTTTTGCTATTTTTTCCAAAGCCGAGGCGAGTCCGATAGGGTAGCGGGTGAGCCTTGCAGCTGATGCATCGGCCAGATATTCGCGTTTTTTTGAAATCGTGAAGTAGAAAATCCGCGCCAGAATCGGGGCTACGATCGCAAAAAGGAGAATGATGAGGATTACAATCGGATGTCCGCCTGGAAGTCCGCCTTTTTTGCGCGATCTTCTGTTGTTTGAATTTGTAAAAGCTGTGCCTCTGAGCATGACGTGGGAAAGCATCGTGATTGTGCCCAGCATTACTCCGGCAAACGTCATGAAAAGAACGTCGCGGTTTAAAATGTGGCTCATTTCATGTGCTATTACGCCCTGGATTTCGTCGCGGTTGAGGTTTTCTACCAGTCCTCTCGTGACACAGATTGCCGTTTTTTCGCTCCTGATTCCAGTCGCAAAAGCGTTAAGACCTGGACTTTCGATTATGTAGATTTCGGGCATGACGGCAAGACCCGCCGCGATTTTCATCTCTTCGACGATGTTGTAAAGCTGCGGATAACTTTCGGGAGTTACGACTACCGCCATGTTGAAGTGAAGAACGATGTCATCACCTGCAAAGTAGGCGACTGCCGCCTGAACCGCCCAGAGAATGACTCCGATAAAAGCGCCCCAAAGTATTCCTGTGAGATAATTTTCCGGGTAGAAACCCGCTCCGACAGCGCCTGCAAACGAGACCATGAGAATAAACATCAAAATCAGCACAAAAAGCGATTTACGCTTGTTTATTCTTATAAGTTCCCACATGAAAAAGCCTGAAATTTTAGAATGTTACCTTCGGAGCCTGTTTTTCTGCCTTGTCTTCGATCTCGAAGAAATCGGACTGTTTGAAGCTGAACATTGCGGCAACCATATTGGTCGGGAACATTTCAACTGCGTTGTTGTAGCCCATAACGGCGTCGTTGTATGCCTGACGGGCGAAAGCAACTTTGTTTTCGGTCGAAGTCAACTCTTCCTGAAGAGCGAGGAAATTCTGGTTTGCCTTGAGCTCGGGATAATTTTCGAAAGTGAGCATCATTTTTGCAAGAGCGCTGTCGAGGTTTGCAGCTGCAGCACCGACTTCCTTAACGTCGCCTTTGTTTATTGCCGACATCGCCTGAGCACGGGCTTCGGTAACTTTGATGAAAGTTTCGCTTTCGTGCTTCATGTAGCCTTTTGCAGTCTCGACGAGGTTCGGAATGAGGTCAAAACGTCTTTTGAGCTGGACATCGATCTGGCTCCACGAGTTGCGGACGATGTTCCTGAGTCCGATGAGCTTGTTGTACATCGCAAAAAGGGTAAGCACGCAAACTACGACAACTACCAAGAAAATAACAAGAAAAGTCATGGTTTCCTCCTGAAAAATAGCGGATAAATCAAACAAACGCGGAATTTTAGCCGAAAAAATTAAAATTGCACTATTTTTCTTAGCTCCGACTGAAGCCGCAACTTGACTTTGCAGCGAAAAAGACTACCATTCCGCGTTTTTTTTATGCTTATTTAATATGGAGTTTTTATTATGGATTACAGCAAAACGCTCAATCTGCCGCAGACCGATTTCCCGATGAAGGCGAATCTTCCGGTAAAAGAGGTCGAAATTTTGAAAAAATGGGAGGAAAACAAGATTTATTCCAAAATTCTGGAGCAGAACGACGGAAAACCGACTTTCGTTCTTCACGATGGACCTCCTTATGCAAACGGAAATCTCCACAACGGCCATATTCTCAATAAAACTCTCAAGGATTTTGTCGTAAAGTTCAAAAATATGACTGGAAAATACACTCCGCTCATTCCGGGCTGGGACTGCCACGGTCTTCCGATCGAGCTCAAAACGGCTGAAAAGCTGGGCTCGAAGCGCAAAGAGATGACGAAAAGCCAGTTTCTGGAAGAGTGCAAAAAGTTCGCAATGAACTGGGTGAACGTCCAGCGCGAAGGCTTCAAACGCATCGGTGTCCTTGCAGACTGGGATCATCCGTATGTCACGCTCGATCCGAAGTATGAAGGCTGCATCGCTCATCAGTTTGCGAAAGTTGCTGAATCTGGCGCACTTTTCAAGGCAAAAAAACCTGTTTACTGGTGCACGAGCTGCGAAACTGCGCTTGCTGAAGCCGAGATCGAATACGACAACCATCAGTCTCCTTCGATCTACGTCAAATTCCCGCTCATCGACAAACTTGAAGAGCTTGAGGGCGAGAAGGTGAACTTCGTTATCTGGACGACGACTCCGTGGACTCTTCCGGCTAACCTTGCGATCGCGCTCAACCCCGAATTCAAATACTCGGCAGTCAAATACAACGGCGAAGTTTTCATCGTCGCAAGCGTTCTCAAAGATTCGTTCGTAAAGGCTGTCCGAGCGGAAAATCCTGAAGTCATCGCAGAATTCGACGCGATGAGATTTGAAGGAATGAAGGCGAAACACCCCTTCATCGACCGCGAATCGATAATCGTTTACGCCGACTACGTCACTGCCGATGCAGGTACAGGCTGCGTTCACACAGCTCCGGGACACGGTGCAGACGACTACGTCACCGGTCTCAAATACGGCCTTGAGCCTTATGCTCCGGTCAACGGCAGCGGAATCATAGACGAAAACATTCCCGTTATCGGAGGAATGCACGTTTTCAAGGCAAACCCCGTCATCACTGAATACCTTTACAACACAGGATACCTTCTCAACAAACCGGGCGAAATGATCGACCACAGCTATCCGCACTGCTGGAGATGCCACAAACCTGTCATTTTCAGAGCGACCGAACAGTGGTTCATTTCGATGGACGACACGGGACTTCGCAAAAAATGCCTTGACGAGATCGCGAAAGTCCGCATGGTTCCGGAGTGGGGAAGAAAGAGAATCGTTCCGATGCTCGAAAAAGCTCCGAACTGGTGCATCTCGCGTCAGAGAAGCTGGGGCGTTCCGATAATCGCTTTCTCATGCGATGACTGCGGCGAAAAGATAGTCGACGGAGCTATCGCGCACAAAGTTGCTGACGAAATTTCCGAGAAGGGAATTCAGGTTTGGCACGATAAGACTGCTGCGGAGTTCCTTCCGGCAGGTTTCAAATGCCCGAAATGCGGCGGCACGCACATCAGCAAGGAAAACGACATCCTCGACGTATGGTTCGACAGCGGCGTAAGCTGGGCGAAAGTGCTCGACGGAACCAAAGGCTTCGAATATCCGGCAGATCTTTACCTCGAAGGAAGCGACCAGCACAGAGGATGGTTCCAGTCTTCGCTTAAAATGAGCGTCCTCATCAACGGAAAAGCTCCGTACAAAAACCTCATCACGCACGGATTCATCGTTGACGAGAAAGGCGAAAAGATCTCGAAGAGCAAAGGAAACTTCATCGATCCGCAGGTCAAGATCAACAAATACGGCGCCGAGATCTTAAGACTCTGGGTTGCCTGCGAAGACTACAGCGATGACAACAGAATAGGTGATTCGATCATCGAAAGCTGCGCTACGGCATACAGAAAAATGAGAAACACGATCAGATTCATGTTCGGTTTCGTTAACGATTTCGATCCCGAAACGATGAGCTTCAAGAAAGAAGAACTCACTTCCCTCGACAGATGGGCTTATCTCACCTGGCAGGAAAGGCTCAAGGATATCCGCGAATACTACGAAAACTACGAGTTCCACCGCGTTTACCACGAAATGCTCGATTTCTTCACTATCCCGATGAGCGCGATTTACCTCGACATCATCAAAGACCGCTACACGATGCGTGCTGACGACAGGAGACGCAGAATGACTCAGAGCGTAGTTTATTCGATACTTTCTGATGTCGTAAAAGCGCTTGCTCCGATCCTCAGTTTCACCTGCGAAGAGGCTTACGGATATTTGAAAGGTGCGAAGAAGGAAAGCGTTTTCCTTGAGCAGTTCCCAGAATCTGATTTCAATGACGAAGACGCGAAATTCCTTGAGAACTGGCAGACTGTTCTCGACACCAAAAACGCAGTTCAGAAAAAGCTCGAAGTTCTCCGCGCTGACAAGACGATAGGTCACTCGCTCGATGCAAAGGTCAGAATTTATTATGAAAACAATCCTGTCCTTGATTCAGAACTCGGCAATCTCGAATCGATCTTCATAGTTTCAGCTTTTGAAAAGGCGCAAACGGCAGAAGGGCTTGAAAAAGTCGAAGATATGGATCTCTGGATCGGTGTAACGACGGCTGAAGGCGAAAAATGCCCGCGCTGCTGGAAAAAGAGACAGCTTCACGACTACTCCGAAGAGATGACCGGCATCTGCGAAAGCTGCTACGAAGCAATCAAATAGTTTTTATCCCTAATTTTACAAAAAATCTTTTAAAAAATCTGATTTTGTATAAAATACCGCGTCGCATTCTTTTAAGACGGAGGTTTCTATGAAAAAGATCGTTTTTATTATGGTGTGTTTTTTAACTGCATTCATTTTGTCATGCGGTGATTCGGCGACTGAGAGTACATCGTGCGTAACCGCTTTTGACTGTCCTGACGGTAAGATTTGTTCAGGCGGAATGTGTGTTGATCCTTCAGGAGACACATCTGAAAAAGGTGACAACGACGGCAGCAGTAGCGAACTTCCGGACGAGGACGGTAATGTTTCAGGCGGTGATGAAACGGATTCGGACACTTCGTCAACAGATACTCCGGAAAGTCAGGACACTCCCGAAACTCCGAATGACAACGATGCGGAAACTCCTGAAAATCCTAGCGACAACGACACCGAAAATACTGAAGGTTCTGACAGCGTAAGTGACAACGACATGAGCGATACTTCAGACACCTCAGATACAACTGACACAAGTGACACAACAGATACGACAGACTCTGACACTGCCGATACGAGCGATACCACTGACACCTCAGATACAACTGACACGAGCGACACAACAGATACGACAGACTCTGACACCGTCGATACAGGTGATACCTCTGACACAACAGATACAACCGACACGGTAGATGTAGATACTGACACAGCCGATACTGGTGATACCACTGATACAACGACAGACACTGACACAACAGATACGACAGACACTGGTACTCCTGAAGAGGTTTGTGAGTTCGTTATGCACGAATGCATAAATCCCATTACCGATGAAAACAACGGCTGTCTTCCTGATATGGCAAGCGAAGCGGTAAATTATGACGGTCATTATCTTTGTGACGGTCTCGACAATGACTGCGACGGCAAAGTCGATGAAGGCTGCGGCTGCAAGCCGGGTGAAACTCAGCCGTGTTTCGGAGGCAAACCGAATCAGAGAAATGTCGGAACCTGCCGCGACGGTATTCAGTCATGCGTTTCTGATGCTTACGGCAATTGGGGTTGGGGTGAGTGTACCGGCGGTATTCTTCCGCAGGATACAGATGTCTGTGACCTTGCCGACAACGACTGCAACGGTTGCATTGACGACGGTCTCTGCTGCAATCCGCCGATTAATTGTTCTTATGATATCGGCACGGCTCAGCCGTTTGCAGAAAAGATAATTGACGGAAACCAGATTTACGATACCAGCCACCTGTTCAACGATGCCGCGACGGCAACTTGGACATGGACTTTGACGAAAGGCCCCTGCGACCTGGTTCTCGGTACAACCAATTTCTTTGTAAAAGGTGCAACGACAGAGGCTGGACTTACCGGAGAAGGTACAAAAACGACTACTGTCAGCGGTACAGGTCTTTCCTGGTTCAAGGTCAAATTTCTCCTTTCGGGAAGTTACAAACTTAAACTGAAAGTTACACGTACAAACGGCGAAGTTTACGAGTGTGAATGGATTTTAAGAGTTGTTTCCAACGGTCTCAGAATCGAGCTCTGCTGGGATACGGCAAATTCTGTTGATGTTGATCTGCATCTGGGTAAAAACGGGGTGACGACTGGATGGACCTCGGTAGAAGATTGGGCAGCAGGAGACAGCAACTTGTCGGAATGTTTCTGGTACAATTGTGACACAAGCAGAACTTATAGGGGAACCAATCCTAGCTGGGGATACGGCTCTACGATGAACTATGATACGAACGGAAATTGGACATCAATGCCGAATCCGCGTCTTGATCTTGACAACAGAGCTGAAGGGTTGAAACCCGAAAACATCAACCTCGACAATCCGAATGACGGCGACATTTTCAGAGTTATGGTTCATCATTTTACAGAACCTGAAGAAGAATGTGTTGATTGGGGATTTTTGGAGTTGTGGTGCGATGAATATGAGTATATTTATACTTATACACATCCTGTGGTAAATGTTTACTGCGGCGGTTCGCTCAAAGCAACTTACGGTACTGCCGATAGCGGAACACGCTTGTATGATTTTAAAGATCAAAATGATTCATGGAAAGTCGTTGAAATCAAGTGGGTCGGCGATGTCACGAGTGATGAGTGTGAACTTACTCCGAATCTCGGTGTTGCTGACGGATATGTTCCGAATTATAGCAGCTGGTAAAACTTCTTGAACTGATAGTCCGATCCTTCAATTTCCTGAAATTTCTAATGAATTGGAACTTACAAAAAATACTTTAAAAAAATTTAATTATATGTATAATAATGAGATTTTTTGTTGTTTAGGAGGCAACTATGAAAAAACTCTTTTTTATTCTTATCTGTTTTGCAGCCGCATTCATTATGTCGTGCGGCGGCTCCGAAGGCGGCAGCGGTAAAGCATGTGAAAGCTCGTTGGACTGCAATCCCGGAGAAGTATGCTCCAACGGAACATGTCGTTCAAAGAATTCTGCAAACGATGGTAGCGGAGAAGACGGTGAACTTCCAGACGGTGGAAACGGACACGGTTCCGGCGGCAACGATGGAGAAACGACAGATGACGGCGATGATCAGACAGGCAACAATGATGAACTGGCTGGAAACTGCAAACCCGGTGAAACAAAGGAATGCGCATATCAAGGCCCAGAGGAAACCAAAGATGTCGGACCGTGCAAGGCTGGTGTAAGCACCTGTAAGGACGACGGAAATTGGGGAAGATGCGAAGGTGCAGTAGAGCCTGTTCTTGAAAACAATGAAGAGCTTTGCACCAACGGTATTGACGATGACTGCGATGGAACGGTCGATAACGGAATAAACAACGCTTGCAGTTACTGGCATGACGATGAGGTTTCAGATGCTGATGCCGACACAACAAGCGACCCCGGCATTATCGATGTCGGTTACACGGGAGATTACAGCGATGCTTACCAAATTCCGTCTGATGCGCTTGAAACAGTATGCACGGATACATGTATCCCTGAAAAAGCCGAGTGTCTTTCGAATAATATAGTCGAAGGTGAGGTCGATTCGGCTCTCTGCAACGGACTTGATGATGACTGCGACGGCGAAGTCGATGAAGGCTGTTCATGCTCTCCCGGTCAGACTCAGGCTTGTTTCCTTGGTCCGAAAAACTACAGAAACAAGGGAACCTGCCATGACGGTACTCAGACTTGCAAAGTCACGATGCGCGGCACCAGATCTGTCGGAAGATGGGGTGAATGTGTCGGCGGCATCAGCCCGACACAGGATGTTTGTGACAATGCAGACAACAACTGTAACGGCTGTGATGATGATAAACTCTGCTGCGCTCCGCCTATCGACTGCGCTTACGATCTCACTGAAGACGGCGATTTTCTTCCATTTACCCCTAAAATTATTAACGGAAAAAAGATTTACGATACCGGTCACAAATTCAACGATGCCGATACGGTAACTTGGACTTGGACTTTGACTAAAGGTCCCTGCGATGAAGTTCTCGGCAACGTAAATTCTTTTGTAAAAGGAGCGAAAACTCAGGAAGAACTTAGCGGAGACTTTACTGATAGTGATAAAGGAATAGTTGTAAACGGAGTCGGTTTGTCTCAGTTTAAAGTAAAATTCAGGCTTTCAGGCAACTACAAAATACACCTTAAAGTTGATCGTGGAAACGGCGAAATTTATGAATGTGAATGGGTAATTAAAGTAGTATCAGCCGGTCTTAGAATTGAGCTCTGCTGGGATACGAATACTAAAGTTGATGCCGATCTTCACATGGGTAAAAATGGCAAAACCACTGATTGGGCGTCTAGTAGTGCTTGTTACTTCAGCACCAAAAATCCTGATTGGGGATATCCGACTACTCCCAACTATGATAAAGACGGAAACTGGAAAGAAAGCATGAACAATCCGCGTCTTGATATTGACAACGTTGCAAGAGGTCCGATTCCTGAAAATATCAATATTGACAATCCAAATCCGGACGATGTTTTCAGAGTCGGAGTAAGATATTATCCTGGAACCAGTACTAATAATACAGTGACTCGTCCTGTAATAAATGTTTACTGCGGCGGAACACTCAAGGCGACTTATGGTGTAGATCCTCAGGTCAACAATTTCAGCACTAATAATGATTTCTGGAAAGTTGTAGAGGTGAAATGGGTCGGTGATTCCTCAAGCGATGCATGCGAACTTACTCCCAAATGGAATGATTCAACAGGTTATGTTGTAAATCAAGATGCTGTTCCAGGTTATTCCAGCTGGTAAAATCAATTAAAATCCAAATCTTTTAATCCTTTAAATTCCTGAAAAATTTGCACCGTTTTCCTAAAATTTTTTGGCGCCGCATCCCTAATGACCTTAAGGACTCTAAGGACCCTAGGGACCTTAGTGGCGGCGCCTAATAATATCGGATTACACAGGCTTTTTAATCAACAGTGATTGATTTGCTGACGTTTTTCGGAACGTCGGGGTGAACACCGTGGTTCTGGATTTCTGAGCGGTTGAGATATTTCATTTTGGCAACACTCATCTTGAGAGCAAGAAGCTGGAGAACGACTGCCGCTTCGAATACGAAGATGTTTTTGTCGCCCGTTCTCGGAAGTTCGATGAATTTCGACCAGTAGTTTTCCGCATTTGCCGGAACACCGAGAGCCGCGTTCTTGAGGTCTTCGTCATCTTCTGCGATAAGAACGATGTCGGCGCCGCGGATCTTGTGGGTGTGGATCTGCGAGATCGTGATGCGTTTGTCCCTTTCGTCAGGCGGGCAGACAAAAATAAGCGGATAGTTCGAGAAAAATTCTTCGATATTTACGCTGTCGTTGAAGAGGTCTGCAACCTGTTTCGTAAGAGCCCGTTCTTCAGCCGAAGCGAACGATTTTTCAACAAAATCTTCAGTCATTCTGCGGAATTTCAGGTTTTTCGTCATATTGATGACATTGCGGATGATCTCTGAATTTCCCTCTTTTTCGGAGAAGAAGCCTTTCGAGAACATTTTTTCGCTCATTTCGATGAGGTTCCCGAGAAGTTTTTCCATATCGGTGAGCGAATAGATCGTGTTTTTGCCCAGAATCGTATTCGGACCGTGCTTGAACTCGGCTGCATCGTAGCCTTCGGTGTGGTTGAGAACGACTTCTCTGATTTTCAAAGCACCTTCTTTTGCAACGCCGGTAAGCGAAGTTCCGAGAATGTGAATTGAAGGTTTCATGAAAAGTTTGTATGCGACATCCGCCACAGGAACATCGATATTTTTGAGAGTGAAATCCATAAAGTATTTGATTTTGCCGAGATTGTTCATGACTTTTTCCTCGCTGTTCTTGACTAAAGCAGCAAGGATGTAGAAAAGAGCAATCTGGCTTATGAACGATTTTGTCGCAGCGACTGCGATTTCAGAACCGCACATGATCGGAAGGTAAAAATCGCTTTTTTCCTGAGGCAGAGTCGAGTTTTCGTTGTTGACGATCGTGATGAGCGTAATTTTGTCACTCGTTTTTCTTACTTCGTTGAAAATGTCGACCAGATCTTTTGTTTCACCGCTCTGACTGACGCCGATGACAACATCCTTGTCGGAAAGTGAGTTGATGTAGCACGACCTGAAAGCGCCGGGATTCGAGGTGATGAGCGAAATGTCGGTCATGTTGTTGAAGAAGTATGCGCCGGTAAGAGAAGCGTGGTATGAAGTTCCGCTTGCAATGAGGAAAATTCGACCGCCGTTTTTCTTCGTGGCTTTGAGAGCGGAGACGAGTTTGTCGCGGAATTTGATTATCATTCTCTTTTTCTTCCAGATGAGCATTGAATCGATGAGCCAGAGCTCTTTGAAAAATCCGCCGTCAGCCGAGTAAAGCTCTTCAAGAAGTGTTTTTTCTTCTGAACGGAAGCTGAAATGGCGCTGGTTCGGAGCGAAAGCAAGTGCTTTGTCACAGATTTCGCGGAAAGTCGGAAGATTGCGGATTTTCTCAAATTCAGCCGAAAGTTCTTTTTTGTCGTAAAGGTCGTAAAGGGCAAGGAGAGAGTAGAGGATCTCGCGCGCCGTGTCGCAGTTTTCCTCAAAAACGGAGTAAAGCTCCTTTTCTTCCTTTGAATTAAAGTAGTAAAGCATCAGATTTTCGATGTTCTTCGGGGAAGAGTAAATTTCCTGTTCCATGAAAAAGTGATATTTCGGCTGAAGCTGGATGTCGGCGATGTTGAGCCTGCTTCTGCTTAGCTTCGGAACCCATTCTTTGTCTTCTTTAAGCGAGAAAAGTTTGTAGTTTTCGCTGTCAAAGTAGATTCCTTCTCCTTCCGACATCGGAATGAGGAATCTTGTTTTAGAAAGTATAGAAGTGAGGTCGCTCGAAACAACGATGAAGTTGCCGGAAGCGTCAGAGCCTTTGCCGGCATAAAGCGAAGAACCGGCCTTGATTGCGAAAACGCCCGGAAGTTCGGGAAGGGTAACACATGCCGCGTAGCTTCCTTCAATCATTTTCTGAGCTTTTCTTATCGCTTTTATCATAACCGCGATTTTTTCATCGTTGGTTTTCGGAGCTTTCTTTGCTGTAAGAGATGCATAGAAGTGCTCTACAAGGTGAACGACCATTTCACCGTCGTTGTCGGAAAGGACATCGTGACCGTTTTCAGAAAGGAAAACCTTGAGTTTATCGGTATTGCTGACGTTTCCGTTGTGCGCTCCGACCATGTGCACAAGGCAGTTGACTTCATGCGGCTGCGCGTTGACGTCGGTGACAGCGCCGTAAGTTGCCCAGCGTACCTGACCGATGAATTTGAATCCGCCGTATTTCGCAAGTTCAAGCTGTTCGACGACTTTCGATGGTGCACCGACTTTTTTTCTCAGCGTGACCGAACCGTCCTCTTTTACAAATGCCGCACCTGTTGAATCGTAACCGCGGTATTCAAGTTTTTTAAGCAGATTGGATGCTTCGGTTCCAAGATTTACGATATCGCCTGCATAGACGATTGAAACTACTCCGCACATAAAAAATCTCCTAATTTATTAAAAATAAAAAACAGTCAGAAGTTCGTTCAAAACGAAACTGCAACCGCGGAATTTTGCAGATTTTTTGATTTTTTGCAATTTTTATCTTTAATTATTCAGTATTTTATTTTTATGGCGGGTCTTTCGGCGTGGATTTTTTCATTTTTTCATCCAATTCAGTTCTGTTGCATTTATTTCCACTCATTCTCCTGTTATAGTCCAGGAGACCTTTGCAAAGAATGTTCATATTGTCCGGCGTCTTGATGGTAAGACGGTAATCGCTCATCCGCAGATAGAAACGTATGGCGCAAGTATATCTTCGATTTCGTCTGAAGTGTTCGATTTAACCACAGATGTGATGAATACTTACAAGGTGTTCAGTAAGATTTTTGCAAATGAGCTGATGGAGTTTGAGGAGACACCTGAGGCGATGCTTGAAGAATTTAAGAGAGTTGTCGGAGGTGAATTGTCCGGCCCAATGGAATCTTTTTTGCTGAA
>JAFYIZ010000006.1 GCA_017538365.1 bacterium
ACATTGCAAAATTATAGGTATTTTATACAGATTAGCAAGGATTATTACAAAAACGGCGTAAAAACATATGATTATCCATGCCTCTGAAAAATATCTGTAAAATCAAGTATTTTTATAAAAAATGCCGATTTTTCGACATATCTTTTGCTAAAAAATGCCGATTTTTTGACATATCTTTTGCTGAAAAATGCCGATTTTCCGACATATCCAACTGTAAAAAGGTGATTTTAGAGGATCTGTTTTCCTTTGACGAAAACTTTTTCGCAGTGGTTGTGAGCGAAGTGGTATATCGGGTAAGCGATGCTTGATGAATCCATGATGACGAGGTCTGCGTCTTTGCCGGGTTCGATCGAGCCTTTCGTTTTATCTCTTCTGAGAGATTTTGCGCCGTTTATGGTGATCCCTTTGAGTGATTCTTCAACGCTGAGTTTGAGCTGAGTAGCGCCTAAACTTGCAGCGAGCGGCAAAAATCCGCACATGCAGCTTCCGGGGTTCATGTCGGTCGCAAGAGCCACAGTGACGCCGTTTTCAGCCATTTTGCGGGCAGGAGCGAAAGGAAGGCGCGAAAATACCGAAGTTATCGGCAGAACGCCCGCCACAACGCCGTTTTCGGCAAGTTTTTTTATGCCGGGATCGCTTATCGCCTCAAGGTGATCGACTGATGCGGCTCCCATTTCGGCTGCGAGTTCAGTTCCGCCGAGAGAGTGGAATTCATCGGCGTGGAGCTTGAGCCCGAAACCGAGTTCTTTCGCTCTCACCATCAGTTTTTCAGTCTCTTTAAGCGAGAAGTAGCCTTCTTCGCAGAAAACATCGGCGAATTCGGCAAGATTTCTTGCCTTTATCTCAGGCAGCATCTCGTTGTTTATGAGGTTGATGTAGCCCTCGTGGTCGTTTTTGAATTCGGGCGGATAGGCGTGTGCACCGAGGAAAGTCGGAACTATCTCGACAGGAAAGCGCTTTTTGAGTTCAGCGATCGCCGTGAGAAGTTTGAGCTCGCTTTCGGTGTCAAGACCGTATCCCGATTTGATCTCAACAGTCGTGACGCCGTAGGAAACAAGCTGGGAAAGACGTTTCGAAGCCTGCTCAACGATCTCTTCAAGTGACGCTTTCTTCGTTTTTACGGTGCTGTTGATAATTCCGCCGCCAGCCGCCGCGATTTCTTCGTAGGTCGCACCTCTTGATTTCATTGCAAACTCGTCTTCTCTCGTCGCTGCAAAAACAAGGTGCGTGTGGCTGTCGACAAGACCGGGATAAACCGCTTTGTTTCCGGCATCAACAACAACATCTTTGAATTTTGTTTCGAAATCGGGCTCTGTTTTTCTGAAATCTGCACTTTCGCCGACAAAAGAAATCCTGCCGTTTTCGTCAGCCGCAATAAGAAGATGCGAACCTTTTAAAACGGGAGACAAATTTTCTGCGGTAAAAATTTCAGAAATATTTTGAAGTATAAGAGAGTAATTCAAATCTTATTTTGAAAAAGATCTGTTGAACTGACGAGCAAGTCTTGCGACTTTTCTTGCAGCGGTGTTTTTGTGAAGAACACCTTTGCTTGCAGCTTTCTGGATCTCGCTTATAGCGGTATTAAGTTTTGCAACTGCATCTTCTTTGTTTTCAGCAGTTTCAGCTGCAACTTCGAAGTAGTGCGAGAAAGTTTTTACTCTTGATTTGATAGAACGGTTGTAAAGTCTTCTTTTTTCACTTGTTCTAATTCTTTTTTTTGCCGATCTGTGGTGAGCCAAAATATCCTCCATTCATAAATTTAAGTCTCACGGAACCAAAAACCGGCGCACTATATTCAAAAAAGTCAGAATGTCAAGTTTTAAAGTGATTACGCTGTTTTTCCGCAGCTTCTTGACTTAAATCGCGATTTGGCTTTAATAATGCGTTTTTTCCGTGTCTGACGGAAAGTTTTTTGTATTTTAAGGAGGTTGTTATGAAAAAATTGTTAGTTGTTGTTTTGGTTGCTTTACTGGCGGCTTTTTCGGGTTGCTGCAACGATTCCGGAAAAGTTGTGCTTTATCCGAATGAAGGCGGAAAAACGATTGCCGAGTTCGGCGGTGTAAAACTCAGCGAGAAATATATGAAAGCTTATGCCGACAATCTTAACGATTATCTCAAAGCCCGTTACAATACGCCGGAAAGAAAAGAAGAACTCATGACAAAAATCACGGAAGGTGAACTTGTCGCAATGAAAGCCATAAAAGACGGCGCACTTAACGATCCGATCCTTCTTTCTCAGGTTAAAAACACGATCGCAAGATACTACAGCGGCACGAAGATGAAAGTTCAGATCGAGGAAAGCCTCAAAATTTCCGAAGACGAGATGAAGAAGTACTATGAAGAAAACAAAAACTCTTTCAATACTCCGGAAAAGGTCAAAGCAAGCCACATCCTCATCAAAATAACCGATTCGAGAGATAAAGAAGCTGCAAAAAAACTTGCTGAAAAAGTTGCCGAAGAAGCTGAAAAAAGCGCTAAAGATATGGGAAGTTTCGCAAAACTCGCCGAAAAATACAGCGAAGACGAAGGTTCCAAGAAAAGAGGCGGCGATCTCGGTTATTTCGAAAGAACCGAAGAAGGCGGCAAAATGGTTCAGGAGTTCAGCGACGGCGCTTTCGCACTTCAGAATGTCGGTGACATCAGCAAACCGGTTGAATCACAGTTCGGTTTCCACGTTATCAAACTGACCGGCAAAAAAGACAAAATCGAAAAGACCTTCGAAGATGTCAAGGCGAACATCGAAAACACTCTCAAAACCGAAAAGAGAAAAACGGCTTACAACGATATGATCGAAAACTACAAAAAGGAACTCGGTTTCAAATTCGACAAAGAGGCGGCTCTTGCAATCGAAATTTCTGTTTCCGAGAACGCTAAAAATGCTTCCGAGAACTTCGACAAACAGCAGCAGCAGAGGGCAAAACTGCAGAAACCGCTCTTCACAAAAGAACAGCTTGAGCAGTTGAAAAAGCAGCAGGAAGAAATCCAAAAGAACGGCGGTGAACCGGCAGAGCAGAACCAGAATGTAAAAATCAAACTCGGCAAACCGATAAAAAAACAATAGCCTTATGAAAAAAGGTCTCGTTCTCTTTTTTATTTTCATCTTATTTTCATCTGTTTTTGCAGCAGAACAACTCGTAAACAAGATGGTTGTCCGCGTGAACGGCAAGGTTTACACGATTTACGACTGCAAAAAACTGCTGCGTTTCGACGATCCGGCAAGTGTGCAGACTCAGGCCGTGCTTGAGAGAAAGGACAAGCTCATTGACCAGCTCATCAACAACGCCATTTCAAAACAGGAAGCTGAAGCGCTCGACATCAAAGTTCCGGATGACGAACTCGATGCCGCGGTAGATTCGGTTTTGACGCAGAACAGAATGACGCGCGAGCAGTTCGAGCAGGAACTTTCCAAAAGCAATATGTCGTTTGAGACTTACCGCAACGAAGTTCTGAGAGAACAGCTTCTGCTCCTCAAACTGAAAAAGCGGATAATCGTCACGATGGATGTCGATGAAAGGGCCCTGCGCGAGATCTATGAAAAAGAATTCAGCAGCGAGCCTGAGCTTTACTTCACCGCATCCCACATCATAATGCAGGCGAACGAAAGCAACGACGCCGAAATCAAAGATGCCGTAACCGCTATATATAAAGAGGTTACTGAAGGGAAAACGACTTTTGCAGAAGCTGCCAAATCCTATTCTCAGGACGGTTCGGCAGCAAACGGCGGAGCTTTGGGAACTTTTTCGGCGCGCGACATGGTGCCCGAATTTTCGGAAAGACTTGCTGTAATGAAGGAAGGCGAAATAAGCGAACCTTTCAGAACCCGCTACGGCTGGCACATTGTAAAACTTGACAAAGTTGAAAAGCATGATCCGCCGACCTACAACGAATCATACGAAATGCTGCGGAACATCTACTATCAGCGCAACGTCGAAAAAATGTTTCAGACCTGGTTAAAAAAGAAACGCAGTGAAAGCAAGATAGACATTCTTCTCTGATTTTTTCCGCAGACAGATTTCAATCAAAGTGTTGTTTAAAAGGTGACTTCTTTCATTTTTTTGTCATAAAAACGGCAAAAAATGCAAAAAAGTGCCTCAAGATATAAAAAAACAACAAAAAAAGTGAAAAAAACGTCTTAATTTTACTGAAAAATATTTGACAAGCGCTGTGACTCTCTTAAAATGGCGCGTTGTTTGTTAACCTTTTTATGGAGAGTCTTATGGCAAAAGCAGCAAAGAAAAAAAGAGAGTACCTCGTAGCAACCACGAAAACCGATTTCGTTAAAAAGATGAAAGAAACGGTTAAATCAGTTGCTCTTACGAACGATCAGGCTAAGGAGCTTTACGATGTTTTCACAGCTATCCTTAAGGATACTGTTATTTCTGAGAAAAGACTCAGCCTTAACGGCGTTGGAACTTTCAAAGTAAACGAAAGAAAGGCTCGCAAGGGTATCAACCCGAAGACCCGTCAGGAAATCAAAATCCCGGCAACGAAGACTGTTTCTTTCAAACCGACACCTGTTTTCAAGAAGGAACTCTAATCTCCGTTTTTTAAATCCTTTTCAGGATGGCGGTCATGCGATCTTCGTGTGACCGCTTTTTTTTGCCCTGATTCTGCGATTATTTGATTCTTTTGAGGAATTCTTCAGCAAGTTCGAGATATTTTTTTGCGCCGATCGAGGCGACGTCGTAAAGAAGTATCGGCATTCCGAAACTAGGAGATTCGCTCAGTTTGACGTTACGCGGGATTACCGTCTCAAAAACAAGGTCGCCGAAGTGCTCACGGACGTCGTTTTCTACTTCGTAAGTGAGTTTGACACGTTTGTCGTACATCGTGAGAAGTATTCCGTAAATTTCGACCGCAGGATTAAGTTTCTGTATCCCTTTCATAGTTTCCATTATCCGGCTCAAACCTTCGAGCGCAAAATATTCGCACTGGATAGGGATGATTATGCCGTCTGAAGCAATCATGTTGTTTACCGTGAGAATGTTGAGCGTCGGCGGTGAATCGATGATTATGAAATCGAACTTGTCTTTCAGCTTGCCAAGGGTCTCTTTCAGAACGAATTCGCGGTTTTCGACTTCGAGAAGCTCAATCTCGGCACCCGTCAAGTCCGAATTACACGGAATTATCTTCATGGAAGGAAGTTTCGTCGGATAGACCGCTTTGATGTTCGGATCGGCCATCATGTCGTAGATCGTATTGAAGTTTTCTTCTTTGATTGAACTCATCGAAGTTGCGTTTCCCTGCGGATCCATGTCGATGAGCAGCACTTTTTTCTCAAGAGCGCTGAGCGATGCCGCCAGGTTTACTGCGGTCGTGGTTTTGCCGACACCGCCTTTCTGATTGATTACGGAAATGATTTTTCCCATTTTTATCTCCGTTAAGGCATTGGATAAATCATAAGTTTCTGCCGTTTAAGAAGATTTTTTTTCCAGTCTTCCACGGCTTTTCGTTTTTCCTCTTCCGAAATCCGCTTTTCTTTCGGGAATTTCTGCTCAAGAAAGCGGTTCGTCATTTTGTCGGTTATGAGACGCATTTTTATTATTGTTTTAAACTCAAAATCGGTAAGTTCGTACTTTTCGATAAAAGCCTTCATGTTTACGTTTTTTTTGTAGGTCTCGACTTTCTGCCTGACAAGTTTTTCATCGACTGTGACTTCGTGTTCGCGCGCCTCTTCGAATGCGATTATCCTGAAAAATATCAGTTCGAGTATCGTCTGCTTCATTTCGTCGGAAAGCGGTGTTTCGGGCGGGAAGTTGTTTTCGATGTTGAGAAGTTCTCCCTCCTGAAGAATTTCGGAATATGTTATCGCGCGGTTGTTCATGCTGGCGACGACTGTTTCAAGCGGAACAGCCTGCGAAAAAAACATGAACGAAAGTATTGCGAAAATCATTTTCCCTCTTCTACGCCATTGAGAATTTTTTCGACATAATCAAGCAGCTCGTCTTTTCCTGTTCCGTTCATCGCACTTGCGAAAAAAGAGTCGGGATTTTTCTGTTTCGCCGCTGAAAGTTCTGTTTTCGTAAGTTTGTCTGTCTTCGTAAAAACCGGAGTGTAACCGATCTGGTAATGATCGAGAAACTCTATCATCTGCTCGTCATTCGGCAGGATTCCGTGACGCGAATCAATGAGAAGAAAAATGTCTGCGAGGCTTTTTCTCGTTCGAAGGTACTTTTCGATTACGACTCGCCAGAGATCCTGCTCCGATTTGGAGCGCGACGCGAAGCCGTAACCAGGAAGATCTACGAAATAGAAGGAATCATTCACGCTGAAATAGTTGAGAAGGACTGTTTTTCCCGGTTTTTTCGAAGTTTTTACCAGATTTTTGCGCCCGAGCAGCATGTTCATCAAACTTGACTTTCCGACGTTGGAACGCCCGATGAAAGCGAATTCGGGCCTGCCGTCTTCCGGCAAACCGCTCATTGACGACGCGCTTTTTACAAATTCAGCCTTCTTTATCAGCATTAGTTCCTTTCCATTTCCCGGTGGGCGATATCGTGTCTGAAATAAACCTTGTCGAAAGTTATTTTTTCAACATTTTTGTAAGTGTTTGCAACCGCTTCGGCTATGTTTCTGCCTGCCGAAGTTACCATGAGGACTCTGCCGCCGTCAGTCACTATTTTTCCAGAAGCATCGAACTTGGTTCCGGCGTGGAATACGACGCAGTTTTCATCAACCGAATCAAGTCCGAATATCACTTTTCCTTTTTCATAACCTTCGGGATATCCGCCGCTCGCAAGTACGACGCACATTCCGTAACCGCTTCTCCAGACGAGTTCCGGCAGTGCTTCAAGCGTAGTGCAGAGAGGAAGCGAACCGTTTTTATCGGCCTGAGAGCCTTCTTTTCCGGCAACAGCCCAGAAATACGGAACAATGTCGCTTATGAGCATGAACATCAGAGGCTCTGTTTCGGGGTCACCGAAGCGGACGTTGTATTCGAGAACAAAAGGCTCACCGTCAACTATCATAAGCCCGATATAAAGGATTCCGCGGTAGTTTATGCCGCGTTTTTTAAGTTCGTTAAGAAGAGGCTGCGTGATTGTTTTATCGACTTTTTCATAAAGTTCGTCAGTTCCCGATTTTACCGGCGTGTACGCGCCCATTCCACCAGTATTTAAACCGGTGTCGCCGTCGTTGAGCGCCTTGTGATCCTGCGAAAACATGAGTCTTTTAACGTTTGTTCCGTCGGTGAGAAGCAGAAGTGAAAGCTCTTCCCCCTTCAAAAACTCTTCGATTACGACTTTTGCGCCTGCTGCTTTGAATTTGCCTCCGAGCATCTGGGAAAGTTCGGAACTTGCCTCTTCATAAGTTACGCAGATTATTACGCCTTTTCCGGCAGCCAGACCGTCAGCCTTTAAAACTACCGGATATTTCGAGGTTTTCAGAATTTTGTCGCCGCTTTCGAAATCGGTGACTGTCGAATATGCCGCAGTCGGAATTTTCGCCGCTTTCATAACTTCTTTTGCAAAAGCCTTGCTCGATTCAAGACGCGCCGCATCTTTGTTTACGCCGAAAATGCGGAGCCCTTTCGCTTCAAAAGCGTCAACGATCCCTTTTGCAAGATAATCTTCGGGGCCGACGACCGTAAGATCTATCGATTCCTTAATTGCGAAATCAAGCAGAGATTCAACTGAATCATCAGCGATATCGGGTATTTCGGCAACTTCAGCAATGCCTGCGTTTCCCGGAAAGCAAAAGAGTTTGTCAACATAAAAACTCTGGGCGATTTTCCATGCAAGAGCGTGTTCGCGCCCCCCTTTTCCGACTACCAAAACTTTCATTTTTCCCTGTTTTCCTCTAAAAATCAGTAAAACGGGATATTTTAAGGAATAACTCCGCCATGTCAAACTTTGAGCATGCGACAAATTTGCAATATATGTTTAATTTCCTAAAATATTGCGTTTTTTTGGTGTATTACAAATTACAGGGGAGTTTTCAAATGAAAAGGGAAATCAAACAATTAGGTCAAGAACTCATTGATTTTATTAACAAATCTCCGACGGCATTCCACGCTGCGCAGAATATTGCCAACACTCTTGCGAAAAAAGGATTTACCGAACTCGACGAGGCTAAACCTTGGAAACTTGAGAAAGGCAAAGGCTATTTTGTAAGAAGAAATCTCTCTTCGGTCATTGCTTTCAGGCTCGGAACCGATACTCCGGTAAACACAGGCTTCAAAATCGCAGGCGCGCATACCGACAGCCCGCTTCTTAAAATCAAGGAAAGCGGCGAAAACAAGTCGGCAAACTGCATCCGCGTAACGACCGAAATCTATGGTGGACCGCTTGTCTACACCTGGCTTGACAGAAACTTGGGAATCGCAGGCCGCGTAATGGTAAAAACCAAAAAAGGCGAAGTTGAAAAACTCGTCAACATCAACAGACCCGTTGCAATAGTTCCCTCTCTTGCGATCCACATGAACCGCGAGGCAAACAAAGGGTTTGAATTCAACCCGCAGAACCATCTTCAGGTCGTTCTCACTTCGGACGGCGAAGCGAAAAACGTCCTCAAAACGCTTGTTGCGAAAGAAATCGGCGAAAAACCAGAGAATATCGGTCAGACCGACCTTTTCGTCTACGATCTTCAGGGCGGAACTTTCTGCGGAATCGACGACGAGATGATTTCATCCGGACGACTCGACAACCTGCAGATGTGCCACTCGATCCTGACCGCTTTCCTTGCCGCAAAACCGGGAAAAGCTACAACAGTTGCAGCTTTCTACGACAACGAAGAAATCGGTTCGAGAACTCCGATGGGTGCTGATTCATCCTTCACGAGAACAATTCTCGAAAGAATCGTGGCGCTCACTTCGAAAGGGGCTGACGACAGATTCGTCGCATTTTCGAAGAGTTTCCTCATCAGTGCAGACGGCGCTCACACGCAGCACCCGAACTTCCCTGAAAAACACGATCCGGCTTATGCTCCGAACATGAACAAAGGTCCGGTCATCAAGTTCAGCTCGAGTTTCAGATACGCGACTACTGCTGCAACGAGTTCATATTTCGAGCAGCTCTGCGCCGGTGCAGGCGTTCCGTGCCAGAAGATAGCAAACCGCTCTGACGTTCCTTCGGGAAGCACTATCGGACCGATGTCATCAGCCGCTCTCGGCATAAAAGCAGTAGACGTCGGCAACGCGATGTGGGCTATGCACTCGATCAGAGAAACTGCCGGAACCGCCGATCATTACTACATGACAAAGGCGATTGAGTATTTCTTTGGAAAATAAGGTAAAATTTTTTGATATTTTTCTTTTTTTTTGCTAATGTGCGCCCCGATGAGTTTTTTGTTGCTTTAAATTCCATTATTTTTTAAGAGGTTGTTATGAAATTGAAAAGTTTAATGCTTTTGGTTTTGATTCCGGTTGCAATGATGCTTGTTTCATGTAATCCGGAAGACGAGTATCTTGGAAAACTTTACTCGAAAGACACGAGAAACTACGCTATCCAGGGTCTCAAAAAGATGAAAGGCGAGATCGTCAATATGGACAAAGCCTGCTCGAAGCTCCTCAAGCTCGACAAAACTCCCGAAGCAGGTTTGGCTGTTCTTACCGCAGGTGAGATCGGCTGTACGCAGTCAGTTGACAGAATCAGCCAGATCGTTGACGAATGCCTTGCAACGACAAACGTAAGAAACCTTAAAACACTTGAAAGTGCGGCAATGGCTTTCGGTCTTCTCGAACAGCCGTCATCAGTTCCGACACTTGCGAAGTATTTCACGCTTCAGACTCCTGAAGTTCTCGCTCCCGGAATGCGTGAAAAAGCAGAATCTGTTGCAAAACGTGCTGCGATCGAAGCTCTTTCGAAGATGCCGAACGAAAGTAAGCACCTCATTCCTGAAATCCTTAAGGTTTTCGATTCGAAAATCGAAGATTTCGGTACGAAATACACCACCGCAGGTCTTCTCGGCGAATGGCGTGATCCTTCGACGGTTCGTCCGCTCGTAACCGCTCTTTTCTACGAAGAGCAGGGTTTCAGCCTTTTCCCGGAAGCAAGAAAATCGCTTATCAAACTCGGCAAAATGGCTGAAGATGAGCTTATCAAGGCTTACAACGGCGAAAACCCGAAAGTAAACGAAATTCAGAACGCAAACAAGGAAAGAGCTACGAAACAGTTCTGCCCCGAATATCTCGGCAACGAAGAAGCTAAGAAGAAAGGCGAATGCCCGAAAGACGACGAATACATGGCAACAATCGCTTCGATCGAAACGACGACCAAGCTCAAAACTTCGATCGTTCTTGCCGACATCCGTTCAAAACAGGCAGTTGACATGGTTATAAAAGAGCTCGAAACTCAGCTCGCAACCGATAAAAAACAGCCCTTCCTTGCTGAACACCTTGCAGTTCAGCTTGCAAAATTCGGTGACTTCAGAGCTACCGACACGCTTCTTAAAATGGTCAGCAAGAAGTTCACGAAAGACACGACCAACGACAAAAAATCCAAAGGTCAACTTTCCAAAGAAGAAAAAGCTCAGGCTAAACTTGCAGACAGAGGTCAGGAAATTTCGATCATGATGAAAGGCGCTGAAGCTCTTGCAATCCTCGGCGACCCGAAAGCTCTTCCTTACCTTGAAGAAGTCATCAAGCAGAAACCGGTTTCCGAATACAATGAAATGAACGAAAAGATCATTTTCTACGAAGCTACCGTTTGGGCTGCAGACGCTCTTACAAGAATGGTTTCCGATCCTGAAATGGCTGACAAATTCATCGGAATCGCAAAAGGCGTTATCGAAGAAGGCGAAAAATACGTTGCTAACGTTGAAAAGAAATCGACCGAAAAAGTTAAAAAGGAACTTCCGGTAGGACAGGAAATCACCGCTGAAGATATGGACAAGAAAGTCAAGACCGAATCGAGACTTGATGTAAACTACGATTCGACCAACAAGACAGTCGAAATGTTCAAGAGATTCGTTGACAGAGCAAACGTCGCAAAAGAGTGCAAGGCTGACACATCCTGCTATGTCGGAAAACTTACAGACAGCAACCCGGCTGTTGTTGAAAAAGCGGTTTACATGCTCGGTTACTCCGGCAAACTCGGCGACTACAAAGAACAGCTTAAACCTGTTATGAAACACGCTGAACCTTATGTCCGTGAAGCTATGTCGGTTGCTCTTCTCAAAACGGAAGACAAAGGCTTTGCTCCTATTCTTGACGAAGTTCTCAAGGCTGAAGGCGACAAAGTCGAATACGCTGCAGCTATGAAGGAATTCAAGGCAATATCCAGCTACCTCAGCTCTATAAAATAATTTTTCCCGCATATAAAATCCGTTCATTCTCACATTTGAGGTTTTCAAATGAAGATAGCCATCGTCAATGTCAATAAGTCAAGAGTGATAAAAAACACGGAATACCATGTTTTTACCGCCAAAGCCTTTGTTGAAGCGAGATCGTGGAACGAAATAAGCGCCGAAATAGTCAACATCTACATGACTGACGACATGTCGACTTCTGCCGGAATAATAGAAAACCAGCAGGCCGAAATCGTCGTTTTCAGAGTGCTTTACTGGAATGCGGGCTACATCCTGAAACTGGCGAAATCATGCAAAAACATGAAGTTTCTAAAAGGACTCTGGGGATATGACACTTTCGCAAGTCCTGAAGAATACTTCAAAAAGGAGTTCGATTTCGATTTCATCATTCAGGACGAGCCGGAACTCTCGCTTTACGAAATGGCGATGCTGAAACGTAACGGAGAAAGCATAGGAAAAGCTGCAGGTATAGTTTTCAAGGACAAGAAAGGTCACTCTTTCGTTTACGGCGAAAACAGAGTCCTTGCCGATCTGGACACCATTCCGTCGCCTTATCTCAACGGGATGATACCGGTCAGCGAAACGACTTCTGTTTATTGGGAAATAGCACGAGGCTGCCTTTTCAAATGCGACTTCTGCATCGATTTTTCGCACTCCGGCAATCTGCGCTACCACAGTTTCGCCTACCTTGAAAAAGAGTTGAAGTTTTTTGCCGAAAAAGGGGTTACGCAAATATCTATCGGCTGCCCTATCGCAAACTTGAGCCATCAGCACTTCAGCAAGATACTTTCAATGATAAACGAGTATCTTCCGAATGCGATTTTCGACATTCCGGTCAGAGCGGATCTTCTTTCGAAAAGCGATATCGAAACTCTCGCCGACATGAATGGTTTCCTCAACATCGGGCTTCAGACGACAAACCAGAAAGTTCACGAAAATCTTCTTACATCGTTCAATGTCGACAAAGCTCTTTCCAACATCAGATATATGGCAAACTTTCCTACTCTGATGTTCGGAATCGATGTGATTGCTGGTCTTCCCAGAATGTCATACGAAGACTTTCTAAACGATCTTGAAGTCGTTTTCAACCTTTGGCCGATATCTATAAACCTCAAGCATCTTTCAGTCTATCCGGGCACGAAAATCTACAACCGGATGCGCGAGTTCGGCTACACTATCGAAAATTCATATCCGTACAACGCTGTGGAAAGCGCGCAGTTCACCAAAAAGGATATGGAAAAGGCTGACGAACTTTCCGACGGAATCGATCTGCTTTACAACAAAGGCCGCATGGTTTCGATAATCACAATGCTCGCAAAAGGGCTCGAAATGCCGTGCCACGAAATCATAATGCGCTGGAACAAGTGGATAAGGAAACAGGCGCCCGATATAGTCGAGGCAGATATAGATTCGATTGAATATTCACGTCTTTTCGGCTATATTCATGAGTTCTTCTCATACATTTTCGACCGTTTCCAGAAGAAAAAACTGTGGCCCGTCGCATCAGATCTGCTGAAACACAACCACTTCTACACGACTTCGCTTATGGTCGAAAGCGAAGACAAAATCGCTCTTCCCTACCAGCTTGAGTCCATCTGCGATTCAACGGTTTTCGGAATCAACGATTCGGCGTTTTTCGACAAATTTTCCTATGACATCGAAGATTTGATCGATACCGGCTACATCGACCTCAAAAAGTATGCTTCGGAAGTCGACAAAGAGGAGCTTTACGGCGTTGTCTACCGCATCGACGGCTCGGTTTTTGCAAAAGTCATTACAAATGATGAATTCATGGTATTCGATTATATCCGCTCCAAAGGAACGGCGACATTTGCCGAACTGAAGAAAAAATTCAAGAAAGTCGATGTCCTCGACATCCTCTACACTTGGTGTGAAGATGGCGTTCTCTTTGTAGCCTAAGGTCTTCTTTCCGTAAATACAGTATTGAAAAGATTCAGGATTTCTTTTTCCGAAGTATCTGCCGGTTTTTCCGTATTTATGGTTTTCGTTGATTTTTCATCCGAAAAATAGAGAAATTTTTTGTCGAAACCTATCAAATTTCCCTTTCTCTCCGCTGCAAAAAGGCTGCGTCCCCACCATCCAACCGGTTTTTCGATTCCAAGAAGGTGCGCTATCGTCGGTGCTATGTCGGTCTGATTCGCCCGAGTAGAAAAATCAGCTTCCGGAAGAGCACGCTTTGAGAGAAAAATGAGCGGCATCTTCGCCAGATTGTTTCTCGGATGTCCAGGAATTTTCGCAGTGACGTTGTTTAGCGGGCACGAGTGGTCGGCTGAAACTATGATGAGCATCGACTCGTCGAAAAGCCCCTCTTTATCAAGGTTTTCGATAAAACCGGCTATATCGAAATCCATCCTGTCGACCGAAGTGAGCCACAGTTTCGTCGCCCTATCCTTTATATTGTCGATTTTAGGTGCAGACGGATAGTTCAAATGAAGATATCTCATCTGTCCGGCAGGCGGATGCGTATCGGTTCCAAGAATTGAAACAAACAATTTGTCGTCACGATTTTTCTTAATGTAATCAACAACCTGCTCATAAAGGATCCTGTCCTCAAGCCCCCATCCGTAAATATATTTTTTCAGATTTTCATCTTCAAAGAAGTCTTCGCGGCCGATAATTTCATAAAATCCCATATTCTGGAAAACAAGGTTCTCGTTAGCGAAAAATTTTGAAGCGCTTCTTATGAAAACCGGCTTATACCCATGTTTTTTCAATATTTTCGGCAGAGAATTCCTGTGTCCTGTCGGTTCCTGAATGTTGTAGTTCGGATGCGAATCAAACGTGACAGTAAGCCCCTGCAGAGTAGGCGTTCCGCTCGTAGTCAGATTGGTAAAAGTGTGTTCCATGATATCGCTGCGGCAGAAAAACCGGTTTGCGAAACCGCCTTTGATTTTGTCGTTATAGCAGGGAAGTGCATCAAGCGAAAGAGATTCCGTGAAAATGTAGATTACTCTTGAATATTCGCCGGTATTGAGCGGTTTTTCGTCTTTTTTGCCAAGGTTTACTCCAAGAGTGTCAATTGTGTCTCTGTATGGTGAAAAGTCGTTCGTAACGGTAAAATCTTCAGAAAAAAGGCGGTAATCTCCGACAAATTTTTCAGTGACCGGAGTAAGCACTTTAAATGTTTCTCCCAAAGCCGGAAAAATCACGTCAGTCATAAAATCGATCCACTGATTCTGCGTGACGTAATATATCTGCGCGTTTCTGAAACCGGTTATGACGCGGTCGAACCTGTCGTCTTTATCAAGCAGATTTGATGCCGAAATATTCAGCAAATTCAGCATGATGCAAATAACAAGCCAGAAAAACGACTTCTTGAAAATATCCTCTTTCGGAATTTTTCTTATGCATAAAAAAGAGACTGCAAAAACAACCGCCAGAAATGCAAAAATCGCAACAAAACCGTACCACGGAACAAAAGAAGTGACGCTGTAAGGAGTGATCAGAGCGAAGTGACTGCGTTCCACAAGCGTGTTGCCGAAGTAGTAAAGCAGGATATCTGCAACTGCGAGAGTCGTGTTTGCCGTGACGTAAAGCGCCGGAATAAAAGCAATCCGGAAAACCGCCTTTAAAATCAGCATGAAAAAGAGGAAAAACGCCGCATCAAACAGAAGTTTTATCGTAAAATGAAATAAAATGTCGGGATCACTTATTGAAAAACCGTTTTTCTGCGATGCAACAACCAGAAAAACGATGTTGAGCACCGTGAAAAAAACGACCGAAAGTATCTGGAAAAGGTCGAAACGAGGAAGAAATTTCTTAAAAAATCCGAAAATTTTAGTTTTGCCGACCATTGCAGTCCCTCAAGCCAAAAAACAGCCATTTATAATAAATCGGTGGAAAACTGCAACATATCGGAATTTTATGAATACTTACCGCAGGTCTACAGTTTTGTATTTTCCTCCGAAACAGCTTGAGAAAGTGCTCAATTTATTGGTGCATTTTTTGCAGTTTCTGTTGTCATATTCATCGTAATCGCCCTCTTCATCATAAAAAACCACCTCTGTTTCAGAACGTTCACTCTGTACACTTGAATCGGGTAAAATCGTGAATGTCTTTCCACAGCCGTAGGCTATTTTAAGCTTTGTGTCGGATGCAAAGTTGTGCGTCTCAACGGCACACGAATGATCCACATTGGAACAAACGTTAAGGGCACCGCAATCAAATGTGTGGCTGTGGTGTTCATCTTTGAAAAACACAAAATCACCCTTTACCGTAAAGTTGTTCTGATAATTTTTGACAGCAGAAACTGAAGAAGAGAGAGTATTTTTCCCTTCGCAGACAGAAGGTATTTCGGCATTCAAAGTAAAAGTATAGTCATTTTCGGAAACACAGGACGGCTTGTCGAAATAGATGTTGAGCGCCTTGTCAGCAAAGCTTAAAGCGGCTCGGTCAGCCTTTTCATCGGAAGAAAGAAGACAGTAGAGAAAGGAGTTGGCAGAAGACTGCGTAAACTTTTTGACATAGTGGGTAGCATCCGCAAAGGTTATATCAACTTTCATGTTTCTGAACTGACCGGCACTGTCTGTGGACAATACGGAAGACAATATGCTGTTTAAAGAAGATAACGGCATCTGATAATTTCTGCTTATAACAAGTTTTTGGCTGCTGTCCTGAAGCACGCCGTTGACATATCTGCCGTAAAGATAAAGCTCTATCTTTGAAATTTCAGCCATGTTCCCGGAATCAGCCGTGACTCTGACTTTGAAAGTATCTCCCTGATAAAGGAACTGTCCTTTTTGCGGCTCCAGAGAAAGAGTAAGATCGGATATGTCGAAAAATTTGAATTCGGCGACATCTGTTCTTTGAGTCGTAGCAGACTTGCTTTCGACTGAAACAGTGTAGTATCCGCTTCCGGAAAGCATTGAAGGCAGAATATCACTATTGTTCGAGCAATTTGCCGAAAAAACGGAATCCCCCTTTTTCGTTATCGTACACTTGTAATCAACGCCGCTTTTTGTATTCCACCAGAGATTCGATTTACCGTTACTCGTGAAAAAACTTTCAGTCAGATTTACTTTCAGAGGCTCTACGGCTGTAAAATCCATAGGTATTGTCAGGGAATGTTCCGACCTGTTGCCGACTTCATCGTAGGCTATGATCTTAAAGTTGTTTATACCGTTGACGCTTCCTTCCAGATTACAGTAAAATTTATTGCAGCTTCCCTCTATAATACCGTTTGCATTCGGCACATACGAACAACTTTTTATCCAACCGACTTCCGAAGACTGTATAAAAATGCGCATATTTTCAGGAGATGAAAGATTATCACTGTATGAAAACAGAATCTGAGGTTTTCTTGGTCCGATAACCATACTTCCTCCGCTGATGCAGTTCGGCGAATTCACGCAACGATTGAAAGCAAAGGATGAATTCTGATCTATACATTCAGTAAAAACAGATTTTTCCGTATCGTAAGAAATAAAAACAGGCGGACGGTTATCTATAAAAACAGAACCTGAAGAATCACTGAAATTCTCATTCGTACAGTTGCCGACTTCATCGCAAACAGAGATAAAACCTCTACATTCCACGAATACGCTGTCTCCCGCCGGCATAAGCAGATTGAAAAAATCGAGACTTTCGTGCGCAGCGGCATAGCCTCCGGTTTTATCCTGAGAAGAAGAGCCGTTGGAAACGCCGCAGGAAACCTTGAGAGCCCATTTGACGACATCTTTGTCCGGATCGATAAGGGATGCGGTAAAATAATTTTTATTTATGACACTGTTTTCGAAAAGCAGTCTGCCGTCCGATTCCAATCTGACAAGAGGCACTTCCGGCGGGGTCGTATCAACCTTGAATGAACCGTAGAGAGTCGCATGGTTTCCGGCATGATCAACTGCAAAAAGAGTTATTTTGTAAAGCCCGTCAGCCGCACTTCCGACAAGACCGGCATCAATCAGAGCCGTTGCAAACATTTCAGACGAGAGAAAACATTCGCCTGCAGAACAGCTTTCAGACTCTTTTTCAAAAACGACCGTATCCTCTTCCTCCCACTTGGAAAGAGTGAGTTTTATATTTTCGATCCGGCTGTCGGAAACACTCCACGAAATATCGGCATCTTCAGTCCTGACGGTTACTTCGGGATAATTCAGACTTAAAGAAGGTTTTTTGTTGTCGAGAAAAACTGTCACGTCTTTTTCGGAAGTATTGTAGGCTATATCCTGCGCCGAAACAGAAAATTCGAGCTGTTTTTCCATAGGAACAATTTCATCTTCGGAATATTCCGCAAGCATGACAAATTCACTGCTTCCGCCTGAAAACCCGCTGTTTTCGATACTCTGCGGCTCGATTCTTTTCACTCTGAAAACAAAATCGGGGGATTTGCTTTTCAAAGTTACCGAGTTGAGATCGGCAATACTCCCGTCTTCAGGAATCACTCTGAATTTGAGGAGAAAAGCCTTTGCAAAATGCGGTATTGCGCCGCTCTGAAAATCATACTGAACGAATTCTCCTTTTGTGTAAACGCCTAAATCGCCTGCCAGATCGGCATTTTCTTCATCTTCTGTCTCAAAAAGATCGTTAAAACCAAGAATTTCTATTTTCGGCCCCGATGAATCGACCGGAACAGGCACACTTTCGGCAGGAAAGAGAAACTGATCGGAATTTGAGGCGATATTCCCGACAATAGTGCCCAACTGCGAAAAAACAGTATCATTGAAAGAACTTGTAAGAAATCTTTTTATCGAAAGGGCGTAGTAGTATCTGAAAAAGTTGGCATCAAGAGCCGTTTTTTTAGCATCATCACCGAAAAAGAGCTGTGTTTCGCCGTTTTTTCCGTTAAAAACCGTGTCTTTGTAATCCTCATGCAAAAGCTGCAGGACATTGGAAACATCGTAAATCCCGTGTTCCGAACCGATATCGGTCTCCATAAAGTATGCAAGATATTCCAGCCCTGCCAAAAGAACGTAATACTTCGTTCTGCTGTCTGCGGCGTTTGTATTCGAAGGAACTTCACTCCACTCGAAAGCGTGACTCAAATGCTGCGAAAGGTGCGTCGAAACAAGGTTATAGAGTTCTTCATCTGAAACATTACCAAAATCCATGCGGCTCGTAAAAATATAAGTTCCGACAGTCGTAAGCGGCGTAACGACGACATCTTCATCAGTTACAGGCATAAATACCGCAGATAAAGTACCGTTCAAACGCCTTGCTTCGGCATTTTCCGAAACTACAGGCTCGTAAGTACCGCCCGAAACACTCACTATGCAAATCTCTCCGAGTTTTACTTTTATTTCGCCTGCAGATGAGGAAATATCATCATTTTTTCTGCTTTCAGAACCGCTTCCGCATGAGACGGAAACACTTTCGAAACCTTCCAGCGGGTTCGTCACAAAAGGTTTAACTCTTATCGAAACCGTGTTTTTCGTATAAAACGGAAATGAGACTTTGTATTCCTGTTTATTTACTGAAGCAGTACACTCAAGAATATTTTTTCCGTCCGGCAGTTTTTCGGTATCGACAACCGCTTTATATTGATCGTTAGCGCTGCTCTGGTTTTCCATCGGATACCCTTCAACAGAACATGCAAGATCTTCGACCGCATACCTTTTATGAGCCGCTTCGACTTTTATATCAATGCTGTTCCTTGCCGGGTCATCCTCTGTTGCAGTCGGATCGAGAGTCCCGTGCCTGAAAAAACCGGCATTAAAAAGAGGAGCTCCGTTGTTGACGACTATCGTCTTTTCCGCACTTTCTACATTTACGCCGTTGCTTGCTTCACAGAAGATAAGCACCTCTTTTTCATCTTCAATATTTTCAGTCGTGAAACTTCCGTGAAAAAACGCGGCTTCTTCATCTTTGTCGGCGAGTTTTCCCCCGTCAGCGGAACAGTTGAGCGTAACTATCATGTTTTCAGGTTCCGCCTTCGCTTCTACTTCCACGGCACCGCTGAAATATTCAACTTCAGCCCCTTTGTTTCCTTCCGGATAAACTGAAATTTCTATCGAGATCCCGCTTTTTTCGGCCTCTTCGCCGCCTAAAAACTTGGCTTGCGAATTTCTTATCTTTTCACTCCACTCTTTTAATTCGGCAACCGAGAATTTGTCGCTGACCTCGCTCAATGAATCTGCGACAAGCCCTTTCATAAAGGCTGCGCCGACTGTTGCACTTCCGAATTTGGCATAAGTGGAACCGTTGATAATGTTGTCGTCGGTGAGATCATCGTAAAGCATATTGAGCAGATTTTCGGTTGAAAACTGAGTCTCGGCCTGAGTACCGTTCGCAATAGAAACAGTTTCAGCGATTTTCGCAAAAGCCTGCTGCCAGAGCCACCGTTTTGCAGAATCTGTAAGGGAATTCTGAAGTTCAGGAAAAACATCACCGCTAATATCGAGATATTCAAACCATTCCGTTTGAGAAGTTTCCGACCTGTATTTTTCAATAAACGAAGAGAGAAAATCGACCACAACCACAATATTTTTTTCATCAGAGGCTTTAATGTTTTTTTCACAACATCCGTTCCACGCGACAGCCTCGTTTGATGAGACTAAATCGACTGCGCCGCCGCACACTTTAACTTTGAGTTCTCCGATATTCTGCATTGATTCAAAGCGGGCGAGACCCGTTTCATCGGTTTTGCCCGACAATATCACCGTTTTTCCGTCAAGAACTTCAACCGAAGCGTTTTTCTGAACAGCCTTAATTGTCAGATCAAACTCCAGTACGCCGTTGTCGGGTCTTTTTCCGTCGCAGGAAACAGCAAGTGAAAAAAGAACGAGACTCAAGAAAAAATAAAAAATCTTTTTCATACTTTCCCCCAATTATAGTAGTTCACAAAGAATGTCGCGCCGAAAAAACCGAAAAGATCAAGCGAGTGATCGTGCGGCGACCACTTGTATAGCACTTGAGCAGAAAGCATTATCCACTTCCACACTCTGAACTGAAAATCGAGTCCTGCCGCAACAACGCCGTTTACTTTCGCGTAATCCTCTTTTTTGTAAGAGGTAATACTTCTTCCCGCTTCATCAATAAATTCGATATCTGAGAACGTCTCGACTTTGAACCCGCCGCCTGCGATGATATGCGGGGAGAAAAAAGTGCCGGGAAAGAGATTGTATCTTGCAAGAACAAGCGTCTGAACACGCCAGTAATCAAAATATTCCTTTCCTCTGACATCCTGAAATTCAGATTTTCTGGAAGTATCTCCCACCCTCGTAAACGAAGGCTGCAAACCGATATCGAAATTGTCGGTAAGACCGAAAAAGAGATTCAAACCCGCATTCCAGCTTGCATATACGACAGTTGTCTTGTCGTCAGTTTTAAGCGAAAACGGAAAAAATCCGCCTCCTCCGATATTTATCTGAATCTCCCCTTCTTCAGCAGAAAGCGCGAAAGAAAAAATGATAATCATCAGAAAAATAAATTTTTTCATATTATTCCAGATAAACAAAAAACGATGTTCCGGCAGGAACCCTGTATTCCTGCTTCATTTTGTTGGCTTCTTCCTGCTTTGAAAGCTCCGCCGCTGCAGGATTTACAGTGTTTGCAGCCGTTGCCCCCGCTGTGCTTCCGACACTTCCCGCAAGTCCCGTTAAAATCGTTCCCGCAGTTTTGGTAATTCCCTGCTTCACTTCCGATTTTATGTTTTCATCCGCGATGTCGGTCACTTCCGATTCAATTCCGGGGTCTTTGCCCGAAACGGCAAACCCTTTGACCGAAAATTCGTCAGTACCGATGATGAGTTTTGAAAAGGCGAGCTGGGTACGTTTGTTTACGAAACTTTTTGCCGATCCGTAGAATTTCGCCCCTTTCGGTATTTCGCCCGTTTCTTCCAGAACAGTTGCGACAACGGTGGATTGGGCAGTAGAGCGTATCGAAAAATCGAGTTTTACTTTTACTTTGACATCGTGCAGAGCAAAGAGGTTTTCTTTTTTAGCCTCATTTTTTCTCCCTTTTACGAAAACCCCTCCGCCTGAATTTTCCCCGCCGGGAACAAAGCGCCTTTTTCTTACTGCCTGAGTGCCGCCTGAAGCTGCCGCATCACTCATTTTTGCGTAGGCCTCAAGAATCTCCCTGTCTTTTTCTTCATTTTTATTCCTTTTCTTCGGTGCAGCCGCTTTCACAGGAACTTCAGCGCGGTTTTCTTCAGCTGCAGTCTCAAAATTTTTCTTATGTTTTGCATTCATCGCAGACTTTATATCGCCCACTACCCTGCCGCGTGCAAGCTCGCTGAAATCGGTGAATTTTGTCTCTGTATTTTCATTTTTTCCGCTTTTGTTTTCCCCTTTGAAAAGAGCGATCGTAAAAATCGAGAGAACAAAAAATAGAATCGATAGAATTGCTGCAAACGTGACTTTTCTTCGCAGAACCGAGTATTTATCAGGGTTTTCTTCATGCCGGAGTGATGCTGTTTCCGCGCTTTTTTCATTTTCGGCTAAAATTTCAAGAGGCGATTTTTCCTTTTTTTCCATTAAAACGACACCTTCAGTTCAAGTTTCCGCTTTTTTCCGGCGCTTTCGTTCACTTCGATTATGTATTCTCTGGAATAGTCTTCGTCGCTTATTTTAAAGGCAATACCGCCGCTTACAATCTCGTCGAACTGCATGGAAAATTTGTCAATATGATATTGAGCATTGTCGATCTCGACCTTCCCGCCTTTTGTCGAATAGATTTTCACTGATTCTATGTGAAAGCGCTGACGATAGCGGTTTTTGACTGAAAAATTTACCGTTACAAGTGCGTCCTTCCCGATTTTGCAGATGCGGTCGCTTCTTAAAAACACGAGATTTTCCTCGGTACGCGCCGAATAGCTGCTGCACTGGAAAAATTCGCTGAAAGATTTTGCCATCATCCCTATCATGCTTTTATCTATCTCTTTTTTTATTTCCTTCATCCGCTTTTCGTACTTTCCTTCGAGCTCTTTTCTCAACATTTCCAGATGTTTATTGACTGCCTTGTTCGAATTTTCCCATTCCGGATAGGAAAAAATTATCCTGTTGCTCGCCTCTTCAGACGGACGTATGACGAAATTGAAGATGAAAGCCTGACCAGAATTTATTTTGAACTGCACATTGGAGCTCAGTCCGTACATCAAAGCCTCTTCGGGCGCTTCGCTGAACATGAGTCCCCACACTTTCATTTTCAAAGGTTCAGTTTCGACTTCTATTTTGAGAAGTCCGGCGTCTCCCACTGTCGGAGTTTCGGTAAGAGAGATATTTTCAGGAAATTCAAAGACGAAAACTTCACCCAAAGCGATATTTACCGTCCTGTAAATCACGGTATCACTGTTACTAATCGTAATGACTGCCACTTTTTCAGTAATGGGAATGAATTTCGCCTTTTCTTCAATGCTGTCGAAATCCCTGCCGCGCGCACTTAATGCAGCAAATAAAGCTAATAAAATCAGAAGTTTTTTCATTCAGACTGCTCTTTTTCCTCTTCAAGAAGATATTCTTTTCCGTTTTCAGTGAGATAGGCACGAAGTTCCCTGAAATCCTCAAAACTTTTTCCGGTGTAAAAATCGACAAGAAGCCCGTCGGGAGAGAGTTCTAGCGATACCGGAACTACAAGAAGCAGCGCAGAAAACCAGACTAAAGTCTTCTTTTTTTCGTTTTCTCCAGAATAATCGACGGCGTTTCCGAAAGTCATTTCTCCAAGACCTTCGATAGTAAGCGTGGAACCTACATTCAATGCACCTTTTACGACTTTTAGCTTTGTCAAAAAGAACTTCGTTTCGAAATTTTTGTTTTTCCAAGTTTCTATCTTTTCGTTGTGAACTGACTTATCAAGCAGGATCTGCCTGAATTTTGGGGTAAGCATGTTATAGGCTTCCTTTAAATCTTCATCGATATTGGGGCTCACTCCGTCGAACTTTCCGATAAAATCTGCAATAAAGCGGTGGATTCTCACCAAATTGGTTGAAGTCTCAAGAGTCTCGTTTCCGGAAAAAACGATCCTCCTTCCATCTTTGTCGAAAGCTATTACCGGTGCGGGTTTCAGCGATACCGACCACGCGAAAAAAAGTGCCGCAAGAGTTATAAAAAACATCATGACACAGAAAACAAAAGCAAGCAGCCGGAAAAATTTCCTCATTTTTTCAATATCGCGATACTTTATCGCATCGAAAAATTTTGAAGCGTCATCTTTTTTCATCATCTCACCCTGTAACGGTCTATTTGAGACACGGCTATTGTTTTTATATTTGCGGCTGCGCTTTTAAGCTGTTCCGAGCCTGCGACTTTTGAAGCAAGAACTGGAATCAGGGCAATAGAAAGCCCGGTGAATAAAAGACCTGAAATTACCGAAACAGTGTCTCTGTCAATTCTAAAACTATAAGGACATGAGCATATTTCCGAAGCGAGCTTCATGATTTCGACCTGCGCCTTACCCGTAATGAAAATGAAAACGGCGTAAAGCACAGGCCAGAGGGCAAAAACAGCGGTTGAACGGAAAAATCCACCGATCGAGGCAAAACCCTGATTGGGAAAGGCCGGAAAAACCAGCGCAAAGCATAATCCCACCATGTTGAGCGACATCAGAGTTCCCCAGCCGTATGAAAAAATCACCTCTTTTGCAGTCCACACAAAAAGCATGAGGAGAAAAACGGTTAATTTGCAGAAATACTGGAAATAAAAAGATGTGATAAGCGCGGTTCCGGCTTCGCCTAAAAGCGGATCGGAAAACTGCGGGCACGCTGCTGCAGTGCTTTCTGAAAAGCCTTGAATCATCATAAGATTCGACGAATAGAGCGAAAACGCCTTGAAAAACTCTTCGTCAAGCTCTTCAACTATCGGGAACTGATATGTGACAAGCATTATTTTCTCGATAAAATCAGGAAGATACAGATAGAGTAAAACCGTGAGAGCCGCCTTCCACGCAACTCCCGCAAAATCTGGTTTTTCAGATTTCTGTATTTTGAAAATTTCGGTAACAAAACTTATGGCGAGTCCCGCGGAAATCACGATAAAGACAACACTCCAGAGCCAGCCGACCCCGGCTGATTCGAGCAGAGTCTTGGGATTGTAGCAGATATTGAAATTCATATTTTATCCCTTAAAAATTCTTTCACAGCTTCCATTACGAAAATATCCTTCTTATATGCGAGCATTGCCGCTTCAGCACAGGCGTCTACAAGGTTGAGCCCTCTGATTTCAGCAAATTTTGCAAGAAGCCTGTTTTCCTCTTTATCGCTTGTAGCCACGGCGTAATCAAAGGGCGAAAGCTCTATTTTTACGACTTCTGATTCAGTTTTTTCACCGGTCTGCGTCCTGAAAAGAGCAGTTGAATACTCCCCTTTCACAGTTTTCAGACTCTCGAAAGCCTCTTTTTCCGCAGCACTGAGACCGAAATCTTCAGCAATCACACGCTTTGCCTCTTCATCATTCGCGTGGCTCAAAAATATCGTTGTTGTCGTGTTGATCTTTATTTTTGAAGAGAGGGAAACCTCTTTGAAACTTAAGAAATTCTGCGTTACCGTCCAAACGCCCGTGTTGTACTTTCTCGCCGTGGCAAAAAGCTCTTCGATAAGGTCGGCAAGACGAGGATCTTTGATGAGCTGTGCCGCTTCGTCAAAAACGATGAAGCTGTTCGTTATTTCGAAAGCGCTCCGCTTCGCCTCCTGAATCACGATGAAAGTCAGGAGTTCCTTCAGCTTTTCATTCAGCCCCGAAATTCCCTGCAGGTCATAGATCACAAAAGGATCTCCGCCGTAATCGACAGTCGATTTTCCGTTGATTATCTTTGATACCGGATCATCCAGAAAACCGCGGAGAAGTCTGCGGATAACTTCGGCCTTTGTTGTGTCTTCATCTTTGATAAAATCGATGAGATCTTCAAGAACAGGTTCGCTTTTCACCTCATACATACTGCGCACCGCCTTTGAAACGATGTTTCTGAAAAGGTCGGCGTTCATGTTTTTTTCGCGGATTTCAAGAAGGATATCGAGAACAGTGTTCAGGAAATTGAGCACAGAACTGTTCCACTTGCCGTTAACCAGGACAATATCGCGCTTCGGAAAAGGATTTATCACGATTTTACCAGTCGGATCTATCGGAATGAAAACACCGCCGTAAAGTTTCACCATTTTGAGGTAACTTGAGTTTTCAGCACCGGCAAAATCGACTATGAAAATACGCCCAGGAAAGTTTTTGTCCGATTTTATGTTGGGAAAAAAAGTATGGGCGATCAAAGTGTTCACCGTCACCGATTTTCCGCTTCCAGAACAGCCGAAAACAGAGCCGTTTTTGTTGTTGCGCTTAGGCGCTCCGGCGTCGAAGCCGTAAATTTCGCCGAAACGGTTTCTTAAAAACAGCGGGAATCTGCCCTCGGAATCACCGTGACCGTGTTTCGCCGCAGGAATCATGTCGATAAAATTGGCGCTCAGCACCCTGATCTGACGCCCCGAAAGACTCATTAAAGTCGGAAGCGACCTGAAAAACTCGAGATCGTGCCCCCAAGTCTCTTCTTCAAAAAAGAATCCGCCGTTTTTCATGAAAACAGATATTTCTTCAGCCTCTTTTTCAAGAAGTGCAGCATCGCTTTCAGAAACGACTATCTTTGCAGAAAGAAATCCGATTTTGTGCTTTGAAACGCTAAGCAGATTCATCAGCTCATCCGTTTCCTTCGCGTTTTTTGCAGCCCCTCTGCCGCTTGTAGCAATGTAAAAACGCTCTTTCGCTTCGAGAGAAAGAAGTTCTTTAGACTGAGGAAGCACCGTGAATGAAACAGAATAAGTGAAGTTTCCCGAAAATGAGTCGATAATACGCGAAATCATGAACGGGAAAGTCTCTTTCGGCATGAATTTAAGCGAAAGAACTTTGCAGAAAGTATTCCCTACTTTGAAATATTCAGGAGTTGCCGAACACTGCTTTTGAATAAGTTCTTCGCGGACGCTCATTTCAGGGTGGATTTTCATTTCTCCGTCAAAAGATATGAGTTCATAGAGAAGTTCCCTGATTTCCGCAGTATCTAAGCGGCGCGCACTCATTTCAAAACTCTCCACCAAGTTTTTGTGGTATGCGGTATCGGGAGAATCGATTGGAATTTCACTTTTCGGCAGATCACTTGAAACCGCGAAAAAATAACGGCTTTTTTTGACACCTTTTCTGTGCAGAAAACCGAGGCGCTGCCTTATCACAGGTTCGCTTTCGGAAGAGCAGCGTTCTTCGACAAGTTCGTCTTTTCCGCGTATAACAGCAAAAAATTCGACAGTCGTTCCCTCGCGGGCTTCACGCATAAAAAACGAGTTCGCCCTCTGAAGATCGGGAGAGAAAAAGTAGCAGTCGGCGCCTTTGGTTTCCCAGACGGAAAAGCGCTGCATTGAAGAATTGAAGATAAAATCGTCTTCAACGGCGGCTATTTTGAGCATTTCAAAAATGCTTTTCATTGTTTACTCCGATAAAGTCTCTCTCCTGGCGGCAGTAGAAAACTTTTCCGCCCTCAAACATCCTGATAACGAAGATCCACCACTCCGATTTGCCCGAAAAAACTTTTTCGCGGATAAAGAAAGTCACGGCAAAAATCACGGCTGGGATTACAAGAAGCAGAAGAATGTCTTTCAAAAGCGCGCCGAAAAAGAAAAAGAGCGTCATGGCAGACAGCTGGCCTTTATCGACAAATGTCTGCTTTGTTCCGAGAATGGAAAAAACTTTCATATCCAGCCCGCGATAATGCTGAGTATCGTCGAAAAGGCGGCAAGTCCCGCACCGGCACCCAGAATTTTCAGCGCATCCGACCAGATGTTCTGATCTTTGTTGATATACCTGAAAAGAAGCGAAACTATCGCCCCGCCGAGACCGCCGTAAATTCCGATGTACCTTGCGACATCGAAAACAGTGTCGGCCATCTCTTGAAATTTTGACTTAATCCCGCTCGTATCGGCCGCCGCAAAAATAATGTCAGGGAAAGCAATCACAATAATAAATAAAAATATAATTGATAAAATACTACATTTTTTCATAACAAGAACTCCAAATTTTAAAAATTTATCAAAAAACATAAA
>JAFYIZ010000048.1 GCA_017538365.1 bacterium
CGACTCTGCTGTGGTAAATATCACCCAGAAGCGCGACTTTGAGCCCTTCGAATCCGCCCTTTCTCTGCCAGATCGTGTAGGCGTCAAGCAGATCCTGTGTCGGATGTTCGTGGAAGCCGTCGCCCGCATTGATTATCGAGCAGTCCATGATTTCGGTTAGCAGCTGCGGCGTTCCCGAAACGGAGTGCCTGATGACCATAGCGTCGGGACCCATTGCCTGAAGGTTGAGTGCTGTGTCGGCAAGGGTTTCGCCTTTCTGAATTGCGCTTCCAGAAACTGCGATGTTGTAGGTGTCGGCGCTGAGACGTTTTTCCGCGACTTCAAACGAAGTTCTCGTTCTGGTCGAAGGCTCCGCGAAGAAGTTGATGATCGTTTTGCCTTTCAGAGTCGGCACTTTTTTAATCTGTCTCTGGTTGATTTCCGCGAAACTTACAGCCGTTTCGAGGATGTTCATAATCTGATCTTTATTAAGATTTTCGATTCCAAGAAGATGTTTCATAGTTTTTCTCCGGTTTATCCAAGAACAACTTTGTCTTCACCGTCGGTTTCCTTAAAGAAAACCGCGACCTTGTCTTCCGGCGATGTCTCGATGACTTTGCCGACGATATCGGGATGGATCGGAAGCTCTCTCAAACCCCTGTCAATGAGCGAAACGAACTTTATAGATTTCGGTCTGCCGTAGTCCATGACAGCTTCGATTGCCGCTCTGACCGTTCTGCCGGTGTACATTACGTCGTCAACTAAGATGATGTGGTATTCTTCAGGGTCGAAGTTGAGCACTGACGGACCTGTCTTCGGCGAGGAAAGACCTTTGCAGAAATCGTCTCTGTAAAGCGCGATGTCTATCGTACCTGTAGCAAGTTTGACATTCTCTTTTTCTTCTATTTTTTTGATGAGTCTTTCAGCTAGAATTACGCCTCTCGTGCGGATTCCGACGATTGCGACGTTCTTCAGCAGACTGAGGTGCTCAATCATTTCATAAACCATTCTGTCAATGATTTTCGACATTTCGGTTTCGTTGAGAAGAACTTTTTTAACGTTTATGCTTTCTCTTTTCAAAACCTGTCTCCATTAAAACATTTTATCAACCTGGGCAGCTTCTTTATAAATTTTGAATTCAAAATCTTTGACTTTCTGTCCGAAAATCTTCATTTCGTCGAAGTAAACGAAAGTAGCCTGTACCTGTTTGGTGTCGTCATCTTTTTCAATGTGAAGACCGCCGCGCGTACCGTCTTTCATCGTTCTGGTCGTGTCGACTTTGCCGCCCAAATCCTGTTTGAGTCTGTTGTCGAATTCTTTGATACTCTCGTCTTCCGAATGAATTGTTGCATACTGAGCGATGCTGTCGACAGCTTTCGTAACCTTATACTTAAGGATGAAAGGTTGTGCTACGCACCAGCCGACGTAAATAACCAAAACCGCAAGAACCACTTGAATTGCCTTTACCATTGTTTCCTCCTGAGAAAATTGATAAACTAAAAACCGCGGGAAGTTATCAAAATAGTTCCGTGAAGTCAAAAAAAACAGAGCTCCAGGAAGTGTTTTTTAGATTTTTTACTCAACAAATTATTTATTAATGTTTTTATTGAAATAATGCGCTCTTTCCGTATAATATCGCAGTTTTTTTAGGAGGTCACAATGAAGATATTCTTTCTCATGCTGCTTGCGGCGCTCGTTTTCGGCTGTTCCGATTCAAAGCACGATACTGCCGAGTTGAAAATTTCTTATTCGCTTGAAGAGGGCAGAACTTGTCAGACTTACCTCGCAGACCATTTTCTGGTTACGGTCTACGATTCTTCGCAGAGAAAAATCAGCGAAAAGAAAATCATGTGCGACAGCGAAGAGGAAGGGATGAAGCTTGTCGTTGAAAAAGATTCTTACTATGTTTCTGTAGTTTTGCTCAACAAAGACAACTGGTGGCAGAGTTACGGTGCGGCAAAGGCTGAAGTGAGCGGCGACACGGAAATAAACGTAGCGATGGAGGCTTATCAGGGTGGAATGATCTTCGAGTGGGAACCTTCTGACTGCAGCAAATACAATCTTTCGCTGATGACTCTCGATATGTTTTCTGAAGGCGAGCCCGTTACTGCGGTGATCTGGGGTGAAGAAGTCAAACTTGAAAACTTTGCCATCCCATGCAGTGCAGCTCGGCTCGAAGTGATAAATATTTCTCCTGATCCGACTTATACCGCAGCGATCCGTGGTTATAGGAAGTCTGTACAAAACGAAAGCCGCGTTGTTTATGAGATTCCAGAATTCGTGTCAGGACACGGTCAGAATAAAAAAGTCAACATCAACGATTTCAGAGAAGTTCTTGTTTCAGACATGAAAGTTTCGTGGGAATTCGACAGCAAGAGTATTGATTCATGCGAAACGGCGGGAATCACCAAAGTCAGAGCGGAACTCGTTTCAGATGAAGAATACACTGTTTCTGACGAACAGACGTGCGACAATAAATTTTCCGATTTTTACCTTTACGAGATAACGAAACACAAATACACGCTTTATGTTTACGGTATAACCGACAAAGACGAGATTTTGTTCGAATCTTCGCTCGAATTGGACGAAATTGAGCCCGGTTCGATCGGAAAGAACATTCTTGAAAATAAGATTTTTCTAAAAGAAAAGTAGGAGGAACCATGCTGACATCCGAACAGTTGAACTACATTAGAGATCTGCTTAACAAGGAACTTGCAGAGATCGAGGAGCGGAACCGCGAAAAAGTTGGCGAAATGGAGTCCATGCGCAACGATTCCGAAACATTCCACGGCGACGAGGCGGATCAGGCGAATTTCATGGAGGAGCGCAACAGACAGCTTCGCATGAGGGACAGAGACAGAAAGCTTATCAACAAAATACGCGAAACGCTGCACAAGATCGATATGGGTGAATACGGTATCTGCGAATCATGCGGCTGCGACATCTCTTTCGAGCGTCTCAAACTGCGTCCGGTCGCTTCGCTTTGCATCGAGTGCAAGAAAGAAGCCGAAGAGCGCGAAGAACGCGAGCGTTTTTCAAGATAGTTCCGTGAGGTAGAGCTTTGAAATTTATTCTTGCATTATTATTTCTGTCGATGATTTCTCCTTCCGAAATTATAACGAACATGACCGACACTCTTTATCTTCCCGATCATAAGATAGCTCTTCAGGGTGTTGACCACGAAAACAATCCTGTCCGACTTGAATTCGACAAAGAAAAAAAGGTTTTGATAAAGACAGAAAAAGGGGAAAAGTCGGAGATTAAATTTGCCGATATGCCTCTTTTTCTCAAACTTTTCTTCTTTACAGCCGATAAAACCAATCCCGAATCGATTTCAGTTTCGGTAAAATCAATTGCCGGAGCTCTTCATGCAGCCGGAATAAACACCGAAGTTGCGACAGTCAGTGTTTCTGAATACGACGGTAGCGCGGTTTTGGCTATAGGAAAGGAAAAACGCTTTACCGAAGCCAATGTTCTTGAACTTTCAAAAGAGTCGATGCGCCCGGTGATACTCAAAACCGGGGACGAAACCTATGTCTTTTCGGATTATCACAGAAGTCAGATGCCGCTTGCATTTCCCGGAAATATAAAGTTTTTCAAAAACGGCGCTTTGCAGGGCGAGTGGATTTTTTTAAGAGACGAATATAAGCAGAAGTGAGCGCCGATTCTCGAAAATTCGCCGTTATAGCGGTTCCCAGACCTGGAATTTCGTTGCTTTTTTACAAAAATCCCGCTTTTTTGAACTGTAGACAAGGCGACTGTGTCGAAATTGAACTCAAAAATATAAAAATATGGGGGATCATTTCCGATTTTTGCGATGAATTGCCCCAAGAACTCGATGAACAGAAGGTGAAGCCGATCCTCGGCAGAATCTGTCCGAGCCCGGTTTTCGCAGAGAGAAAAGAGACCGATTTCTTAAAATGGGCCGCCGATTACTACATGTTTCCGTTCCACAAACTTTTAAAGCAGATATTTCTTCCGCTCATAGGTTCCGACAATGCGCTGATAGGAGACAGTGCTCCCGAAAAACATCTGAGCGCACTCTGCAAATCCGAAAAACTTCCCGAAACCGAGTTGAATCAGGCTCAGAAGCGCGTCGTTGATTCGATCATTTCACGATGGGAAAAGCGTGATTACAAACCTGTTCTGCTTTACGGAGTTACCGGCAGCGGAAAAAGCGAAATTTTTGCCGAACTCTGCCGCGACGTGATAAAAAAAGGGAAGCAGATACTTTATCTTGTGCCTGAAATCGGGCTTACGACGAAAACTCTGCAGCATCTTGTCGGCAGAATCGGGGCATCCGGAGTCATTCTCCACAGTTCGTTCACCAAAAAAAAGAGGTTTTCTGCGCTTTACTGCGCTATTCACAAACATGCCGCCATCATCGTCGGAACGCGCTCTGCCGTCCTTTATCCTTTTTTCGACATAGGTCTCATCGTTATTGATGAAGAGCACGACGGCAGCTACAAAAATTTTGAGCCGCCTTACTACCACGCCAGAGATGTCGCTGTGATGAAGGCTGCGGCAATGAAAATCCCTGTTGTTATGGGAAGTGCTACACCTTCGGGCGATTCGTGGCTTAACGCGGCCAACGGCAAATATCATCTTGAAATTATTAAAGAAAGGGCGAACAATAAACCTTTGCCGAAAATCGAAACTTTTGCATATAAAGGCGATTTGTACATTCCGTCGGATCTGGTTGACATAGTCTCAGATTCTCTCAAAAACGGCGAGCAGAGCCTTTTTTTCCTCAACAGACGTGGCTTTGCGACGATCGCGCGGTGTTCCGACTGCAATGAAGTCGTCATGTGTCCAAACTGCAAGACGGCTCTTATCTACCACAAGAAAAAAGAAAAACTTGTCTGCCACCACTGCGGATACGGCGTAAGTCCGAAAAAGTGCGGGAAGTGCGGAGGCAAGCTCGTTTTCGAGGGGATCGGCGTTGAAAAACTGTTCGAGGCGATCGAAAGTTATTTTCCCGGCGCAAAGGCTCTTTCGTTTGACAAGGACACTCTCGGTACAGCCGCTCTTTTCGACAAGGCGGTGAAGGAGATTTCCGAAGAAAAGTTCCAGATTATCGTCGGAACAGTCATGATCTCAAAAGGTCACAATTTCCCGAAATTAAGAAATGTAGTAATAAAATTCGCAGATTATCTTCTCGGTTTCCGTGACCCCAGAGCTTCAGAAAAGTGTTTCCAGCAGATAACTCAGGTTGCAGGGCGCGCCGGAAGATTCGGAGTGGAAGGGCGCGTTTTTGCAGAAACTATATATCCCGATCACTACATCTGGAACTATATCAAAAACAATGACTACGAAGGTTTTATGAGTGAAGAGCTTTCTTGGCGCGAGCAGCTCGGATTTCCACCCTTTACGAGGATGATAACTGTAAGAATTTCGGGAACCGACGAGGAAAAAACAGATAAATTCGCGCAAGATTGCTTTGAAATTATTAGCGATTTTATAGAAAGTAACTCTTTTGGAGATGTTCAGGTCTATCCTCCGGCGGAACCGATGCTTTCAAAAGTTCAGAACCGTTTCAGAAAAAATATTTCAATAACTTTTCCTAAAAATGCGAAGGTTGCAGCCGCAATTAAGAACTGTCTTTGGAAAATCGAGAAAAAATCAGGAATAACGGTAACTTATGACGTTGATCCGATAAGTGAGAACTGATTACTTAAGATTCTTTTTGAAGCTGATGATGTCGGAAAGGCCGGAATAGGTTTTGTATGCGTTGTTTTCGCAGACAACGACTGTCGGAACGCTTCTGATTCCGAATTTTCTTGCAAGGTCCATGTGGTCTGCCGCGTCAAGAACCTGAAGGTAAGGCGTTCCTTCCATTTCTTCCTTTGCTTTCGGGCAGTTGGGGCAGGTCTTCTGAGTGAAAAGGTAAACCTGTTTGTCGCTGCAGGATGCTGCTGACATCGAAGCTGCCGGCTGAACGAAGGATTCGGGAGCTATTTTTGAGTTAAAGCCTGTGCCGATTGAGCCGCCGTTTCCGGAGTCGCTGCCGCCGAAAGTTTCTTCGACGATTTTCTCGGAAACCTGATATTCGGTTCTCTTTTCAAATTCCTGTTTTTTGCCGTCGTTCCAGTGTTCGATCGGTCTGTAGTAGCCGGTGATTCTGCTGTAGACTTCGACTTTGCCGCCGCATGTCGGGCAGGAGTCGTGTTCGCCTGCGCTGTAGCCGCATTTCGGGCAGATCGTGTATGTCGGAGAAATTGTGAAGTAGGGGAGTTTGAAGGTGTACGCGATCTTTTTGACAAGCGCCGCAGCCGACTGCCATGAAGGAAGTTTTTCGCCGAGGAAGGTGTGGAAAACTGTTCCGCCCGTGAACTTGGTCTGAAGTTTGTCCTGGATCTCGAGAGCTTCGAAAGGATCGGTCGTGTAGTTTACCGGAAGGTGGCAGCTGTTGGTGTAGAAAGGTTTCTCCGAGTCGTTTGCAGCAGCTGTAACGATGTCGTCCCATCTTGCCTTATCCATTTTAGCAAGTCTGTATGCGGTCGATTCAGCCGGAGTAGCTTCAAGGTTGTAGAGGTCGCCCGTCTCTTCCTGGTAATTTTTGAGTTTTTCGCGCATGAAATCAAGAACTTCCTGAGAGAACTTAAGTCCTTTGTGACCTGCGATGTTCTCTTTGATCCAGCATGCGTTGAGGCACATTTCGTTCATGCCGACAAGGCCGATAGTCGAGAAGTGGGAGTCGAAGTTGCCGAGGTATCTTTTGGTGTAGGGGTAGAAGTTTTCGTTGAGGAGCTTCGTGCAGACTTTTCTTTTGATCTCAAGGCTTCTTCTTGCGATATCCATGAGTCTCGAAAGTTTTGCATAGAACTCCTGTTCGTTTTTGGAGTTGTAAGCGATCCTCGGAAGGTTGATCGTGACTACGCCGATGCTGCCGGTTTTTTCGCCGCTGCCGAAGAGACCGCCTGTTTTCTTGCGGAGTTCCCTTTTGTCAAGCTGGAGTCTGCAGCACATACTTCTTACGTCGCTCGGGTTCATGTCGCTGTTAATGAAATTCTGGAAGTAAGGAGTGCCGTATTTCGCCGTCATTTCGAAAAGAAGCTCGACGTTTTCGCCTTCCCAGTTGAAATCTTTCGTGATGTTGTAGGTCGGGATCGGGTACTGGAAACCGCGTCCTACCGCGTCGCCTTCAAGCATGATTTCGATGAACGCCTTGTTGATCATGTCCATTTCCTTCTGGCAGTCGCCGTAGGTGAAATCCATCTCTTTGCCGCCGACAATCGCTGGAACGTTCTTGAGGTCGTCCGGGCATACCCAGTCAAGCGTGATGTTGCTGAAAGGAGACTGCGTGCCCCATCTTGACGGAGTGTTTACGCCGAAAACGAAAGCCTGAATCGCCTGTTTTACACCTTTGTAGTCAAGCTGATCGACTCTTGCAAACGGAGCAAGGTAGGTGTCGAAGCTCGAGAAAGCCTGAGCGCCTGCCCATTCGTTCTGCATGATGCCGAGGAAGTTGACCATCTGGTTCGCAATTGTGTAAAGGTGGTTTGCCGGAGCAGAGGTAAGTTTGCCGGGAACGCCGCCGAGACCTTCCTGAATGAGCTGTTTGAGCGACCAGCCTGCACAGTAAGCGGTGAGCATCGAAAGGTCGTGAAGGTGGAAGTCGCCGTTTCTGTGGCAGTTTGCGATCTCTTCGTCGTAGATCTCGCTAAGCCAGTAGTTAGCCGTGATTTTTCCGCTGTTGTGAAGGATAAGTCCGCCGATGCTGTAGGTAACAGTCGAATTTTCCTTGACTCTCCAGTCTTCGTTGTTGACGTAGCTGTTGATCGTCTCTTTGTAGTCAAGGATCGTGGACTTCATTTCACGGAGTTTTTCGCGCTGCTTTCTGTAAAGGATGTAAGCCTTTGCAACGGTGGTGTAGCCGCTCTTTTCAAGAGTGTTTTCAACGCTGTCCTGAACATCTTCGATCTCGATGACGTTGTCGTGGATCTTGCTCTGGAAATCTGCCGTAACTCTGAGCGACAGAATGTCTAAAATATCGTCGTTAAAAAGCATATCAGCGGCGACGAATGCCTTTTTGATAGCTTCCTTGATTTTGGTAAGGTCGAAATCCGCCAAAGCGTTGTTTCTTTTTCTGATTTTGAACATTTGTTTTTCTCCTTCGGGTTAAAAGTTATAAAACACAAAAAGCCCGGCAGTATTGCACAAGCGATTGTGGTTGTCAACAAAAAAATGCACAATATCTTGAGTTTTTTGATAAATACTTGAAAACACAGAGAAAAAATTTTAAAAAAAAGTTTTTTTTGCATGAAAAGATACATTATTTTGGGTGAAAAGTGATTTTTTATGCTTAAAAGATACTAAATTTTGTGGTTGGAAGAAAAATTACTTGAAAACGTGACCGATTCTGTTCAAACGGAGCTCTTTGATGTCGAAAATCGAGTTGCCGAACTGTACTGAAAACCATACGAAAAGCGGTTTTCCCTGAATGTTTCCGCGCGGAACGAAACCCCAGTATCTGCTGTCAAGGCTGTCGTCGCGGTTGTCGCCCATGACAAAGTAATTCCTGTCAGGTACCGTGAACGAGCGGTTGCAGTACGGGCAGCGCGTGTTAATCTGTTCGCGGATATCATCGGTAAAGCTGTCGTTGTATATTACTTTATAGTTGTTGCCGTTTTCGTCAGTTTCGGTGTACTGCGTCGTCTCTTCGATTCTGCCGCGTGACGAGTAGTAGCCGACTTTTCCGATTTCCTCTCTTTCCAGCTTGCGGTTGTTAACATAGATACTTTTTCCTGTAATGTATATTGTGTCTCCAGGAATGCCGATGACTCTTTTTACAAGAGCTTTTTTGTCCGGTCCCGGCTCTGTGAAAGTGATGATGTCGCCGCGTTTCGGATCAGCAAATTCGACGAACTGACTCTCTGCAAAAGGCAGAGTGAGACCGTAGTAGAACATCGAAACAAAGAGGTTGTCACCGATCTCTATCGTGTCGACCATGCTTCCCGTCGGGACGCGGAACGAGCCGATGACGAAGAATTTGAGGATGAGTGCGACTAAAACGACAAGCCAGAGCTCGTCAAAAAGCTCCCACAGAGCGTTCTGTTTATACTTTTTGAAGTAGTGCTCCATGTTGTAGTTCGTCTCGCCGAGCGCTTTTTTTATATATTCAAGCGAAAGTTTCGGGTATTTTTCTTCGGAAAAGGGACCATCGCTGTTTTTTGCGCAGATTTTTTCATCAAAAATATCTGAAATTTTTTTGATGTTTTCATCCAGTTTTTTTTCTACCTGCTCAGGCAGACTTTTCCGTTTTTTCTTTATCCATTCAAGCCTGTTGCCCTGGATCGCCAGTTTTTTCAAGAGTTTTCTTCGTTTTATCTTTTCAAACATGAGACCTCCGTTTTCAAAGCCCGCAAAAGATAGTCAAAAGAGTTTTATTTGCAAAATTTTAACATAAAAGCAGATCTGACGGCTGTCCGATGCTGTTTGTCTAAAGTGAAAAAATCACTCCGAAACTTTTCAGCATTTTTACAGATTCTACGAAATAAGCATAAGACAACGGATCGACTATTCGCATATAGGAAAAGCGTTTAGGCTTCGGAAGTTCGATTTTTTCTCCGGCATAGACGGCGTCTTCGATTTTTGTCAAAGTCTCTTGTCCACTCAAAATTGAAGCTGCGAGATACATGACCTTTGCCGCATAACTTCCTGCTGTTTCCCCGTTGAAATTAGCACCTAAAATGTGGTTGCGGATTTTGTAAATACCGTCTTTGAAATAGGTGTAATCGTTGTTTTCACAGATTCCGCGGCTCGCTATGCAAAAACAAGCGTTTATCGTGTCTTTCAGGACATCAACGGATGAAACGGCAAGCCCGCGGTATTTCGCCTCGTTTTTCACGCAGGATTCATAAACGGTTTTCACCTCTTTGAAATCGCTCATTGCGTCAAACAGCGAAGCGCAGTCGAACATCTGCTTGATTATTTCCAGTTCCTTGTTCACACCGAAAGGAATTCCGGTCGTGTGAGGCGCGAAAGCGGTCAGTTTGTCGCCGAGTATTCCGTTTACATCGGGCATCGTGACAAACAGATCTTCACCTTCATTCATCAGAAGTTCGTTTCTTATCGGTTTGAGGATAGTTTTTCCATAGTGAACTTTCTCGAAAAGGACATCCAGAAGTATTACGACATCGCGGCCGCTTCCCGGCGAATTGTAGCTGAAACGGAAATGTCTTTTTGTGATGTTGTTTTTTGAAACGCGGACATTTTCTTCAACTTTGTTGAACGGAAATATTTCACCGGCTATGCGGATATATTCGTCTATATCGGTTCCGGGTTCTACAATTATGTCGATATCGGTGCTGAGTCTTTTCGGATGATCCAAAAGCAGCAGCAATGCCGTACCGCCCTTAAAACAAAAGGGCAAACCTACTTTTTTAATCGCTTCCAGAAGTCCGAAAGCGTAAATGACTCTTTCGAGCAGCGAAGGATCGTTACCCGTCTCACTGTGCAGTTTTTTTATATATTCACCGGTGTATATCGTTTTATCAAGCATCTTTTTCTCCCAAATACTGTTTTATGATCTCGGCTTTTCCTCTCCGCCCGGCGTAACGGTTTATTTTGCGCCTGTCGATCCGGTATTTTCCGAGCATACTTTCAAAAATGGAAGGGATTTCGGAAAGGCTGAACACTGAAGCGATAGTTTTTTCAGCGACAATATCCACGAGCATTTTTTCAGCCGTGATCTCATGCGGCGTTTCAGAAGAAATCGGAGACTGACTTATCAAATCGAGCACAACAATGCACTCTTTTGTCCAGTATTTGGCGAATTCCTGCCTGGTCGGATTGTAGAGGACTGTTCCTGGAAATTCATTCTGAAGAATAGAAAAAACTGTTGAACTCAACTCCTTTTCGACCTGAACGAATATCGTATTCTGCGCGATCAAATGATTCAAAAACTCATTCAGCAGAACGCTTTCAAAAACCACGAACTGCAGATCACTGCATTTATTTTCAAGCATCTTCATTATTGCAAGACTTTTTTCGGAATAAACCGGATGATATTCTGAAAATGAAGGTCTTAAAATCGAATAAGAATCGTAATCGACATGAAAAAGTTTCCCCTCTCTCAAGAAATTATAAAGAGACCAGCGGAACCCCGCATCATTTGCCGCGCCCTTCTCAGCACAGAAAAGGCGGAACAGATCTTCCCTGTGGTAGATCTCTTTTTCGGAAAGTTTTGAAAGCACATCATCTGCCGTCATAAGCACCTCCAATTCTTGTAGCGTTGTGTCAATTTTCAGATAAACTGACAAAACACATTGTCGTCTGAAACTTCGAAATGTCAAGCGTTACGTCAATTTTTTTATTTTTTGACAGAAAACTGGCAAAAAACCTTAAAAATTTGCGTAAAAATTTCTCAATAAAATCAAATGGTTGCCGAATTTTTCGGGGGGGGTAAAATTTTCTCAATAAAAATCGGATTTTGTGATACTAAATATATGTTTGGTTTGTTTTTTTAACTTTATGGAGGAAATCATGGAAAAGTTTTTTCTTCTGCTTTCACTTTCAGTCGTTTTTATGATTTTAGGCTGCGGCAGCGGCGCGGATTTTGATCCAGTTGATCTTGGGAAGTGTATTTACGAAGATCCGGCAGAAAACCCTGCGATTGTAATGAAAGACAAAATCTATCCGGAAACTCAGGCAAATCCGCTTTGTCACGATTATCTTGAAGTTACTAAAAGAGAAGGAAAAGTTCTCAATTTTGAGTGGTACGGCAATTTCCCGTGCGGCGGCGACTGGGAATTCGGCTATGAAGTAGGCGGAGTGAAAGACAACGTTCTAGAAGTAACGATCAAGCAGCATGATAAAGATCCCAATGTTACAGCCAAGTGTGCCGGATGCTGCCATGTAATGCCGATGGTTTACGAAGGAAAATCGGAAGAAGAGATTGCGGCAATTAAAGGAATAAAAGTTTCCTACAAAGAACATAATTACGAAGTGACATTCGAGTTTTAAAAACTGACACTGTGTCAAAATAGACCTTCCCGGAGAAATAGTCTTGGAAAACGGAAAAGAAAAGCGAAACACTCTATTCGACAATCTGAAATGTCTCTTGATTTTTCTGGTTGTCTACGCTCATTTCATTGAAAATTTTCAGAGCATTTATGCCAGCGAACCGACAAGAATAGCGTGGCAGTTCATATATCTCTTCCACATGCCGGGATTCGTTTTTGTTTCAGGGTATTTCACGCGGAAAGGCGACGGGAAAATCTTTGAAAAAGTGCTTTTAAATCAAATAATTCCGCTTTTCTTTTTCCAGTTGGTCTTCGAGGTTTATCACTGGATTATTTTCCATGAATTTTCAGGCAAAACTTTGGATCTGGCTCCGTACTGGATTCTGTGGTATCTGTTAAGTCTCGCGTTTTGGAGAATATCGTTCCAGCTGCTTTATAAAATACGCTTTCTTCTTCTGATCAGCGTGATTCTTGCGCTTGTTGCCGGTATGGTCAGCTCGATAGGCTATCCGCTTTCGGTTTCAAGAACGGTGGTTCTGTTTCCGTTTTTCGTGCTTGGAAACATATTCAAGGAAAAGGGGATCGTGGAAAAAATAAAAAGCGGCAGATTTTTTCCGGTTTATGCGGTTTTATCTGTTCTTGTTCTGGCCGGAGCCTTTGTTTATGTGTCGGAAGTGAAACTGCACTACGGCTTGTACCTGAATTCCTACAGCTACAAAGCTCTCAAAATGACTTGGGAAGAAGGGATGCTGTACAGATTTATAAATCTTGCATGGGGTTTTCTGTGCATTGTTTCCCTTATTGTTCTGACTCCGCAGAAAAGATTTTTTGCTTCTGAAATCGGAAAAAATTCAATGATTCCCTACATAATGCAGTTCTTTTTGTTGAAATCGCTTCTGTTCCACCGCTTTGAATTTTATAAAAACCTCTATTTCATCTTCATCGGCGGTGCCGTTTTTGCAGGCTTGACGGTCTATATTTTCGGAAAAGACAGGTTTTCGGCGTTATATGAAAAACTGATGTTGAAAATCTATAAGATCGTGACATGCAAAGATAAGGTTTGATGAAGTGGAACTTGACAAAAATCGAACTGTTGCAGATTCTGCAACAGTTGCCAGTTGTTCAATGCTGTTTATCTAAAAGTTTCTTTTTTCCTCATTTTCCTTATCATAATTCGTTCATTTGCGAAACGGAGGCTGATATGCGGAAACATTTAAGTTTATTTCTGGTGTTTTTTTGCTTGTTTTTCCTTTTTTCCTGCTCCTCCTCCAACTCTTCAAACGATTCCGACATTCTGCCGGATTCAGACATCAACACTCAGGATTCTGAAACCATTGATGATGATTTTGATTCTCAAGATACTGATATCATTGATGATAAAGACCAATCCGATGATTCGGATTCCGAAAGTAGTGTTCCTTCTCAGGAAGAACCTGACAACGATTCCGGCTGTCCGATTGTTGAAGGAGATCAGGATTACGAGAAACTTTGGCTGACAGACGATGACCCTTACGCCGACAGGGAGAATTTTCTCTATAAATATTACGGCGATTATGATGTAATCGCCGATGATCCGGAACAAGTCAGGGCTACTTTGTGGAAATATCATTTTAGCAGCTATAATGGATGCAGAATCTATAATCAGTGTTCAAAATATGACATTCATCCTTACGAAGCATGTGCCGACAACTATCCGTTTGAGCCTATATTGATTGAAGATTATCCTAATCAGGATGACACGGTAGTAAAAAATGAAAACATTCTTAAAAACAAATGCGACGGCTTGATGACACCAGAACCACGCTGGCAGAATGATTGGATTTACGGACGTGATCCCAGATATTTTGCTAAAAACGGCAAAGCAGTTTTTACAATGGGTTCTTCTTATGCGTTTATGCCCGGTACTTTTGTGTTTGATATCCCTACAAGACAACTTATAAAAATCGCTGCCAATGCCGCAAATTTGGATTTTAACGGAACAATGGTTCTGATGTCTACTTACAACAAATCTATAAATGACGATTCTCCGGATCTTCCCAACTACCAGATGCCTGTTCAGGAAATAATTTATTACGACATAGAAAAACATAAATACGGCTATGCATGGTATGGAGAAAAGTTCTACGGAATCAACTACATGGGATTAGGTGACACTTATGCCATGATGAGTTATCAGACAAAACCTGATGATTACGGGGAAATGAAAGTTGTCTATACCAAAATAGGTGACTGGAAAAATTGGAAGGAACTGAAGAAATTTACAGATAACGGGCAAGATTGGGCAGCAGCGATTTATCCTAATTTTTATGGCAGTCAGGTTGTTTTTTTGAACTATAATGTTGCTGCAATTTTCTGTGATCTTGAAAAAGGAGATGACAGCTGTGTCAAAGTTTCCGATGAAAACGAAAATGCATATTGGCCAAAAATGATAGGCGACAGAAAAATTATTTATTTTTCAATCAGTTATGATGAGCAAAGCTCAGAATCACGTAACATAATTCAAGTGGAATTGAATAAAGACGGAACTATAAAAAGCAGAACTGTTTTGGTTAATGACAATAAAATCTCAGGAATACTGGATTTAAACAATGATTTCATACTTTACATGATAGAAAAAGGAAGAACTTCCAATGATCATCCGATATCGATGCTTTGCTACTACAGATTCAGTGATAAAAAATCTTTCTGTCTGGACAGCGATGACGATATGGAAATTCGAAAAGACTACTCCTATATGCCGGGTTACGGCAGATACTTGGTTTATCAGCATTATTTCGACTATGTTCTGAGAGATATGGAGTGTTACTGCGACTATCATCCCGACAGATGTCCTTACAGCGATTACACGCCTAATCCAGATAATCCCAAAGTTCCGGTGTGGAGAAAATCTAAGAATTAAGCAATGCAAGCAAATGCGACGGTTGTTCGATACTGTTTGGCTAAAATCGAATCTTTCTCAAATTTCAATCGATATAACCACTTGTTTTTAGTCTGTTTTTCACTATAATTTTGCGGTTTGACTTGAGAAGGAGGCAAATTATGAGTTACGAAGCACTGTTGGAACAGATAAAAGCTGCGCCGGAAGAGTGTCTTAACGAGATTTCAAACTACATCAGTTATGTTATGTACCGCTATGAAAAGCAGAAAACGGCGGCAGAGCGTTTCGATGATGAGTGCGCAAAAGCTCAGGCGTGGGCGAAAGAGACAGGACTCAGCGAGCAGGATATTTTGTATGCTCTGAAAGAGGTCAGATCGGCAAATAATCAGAGAGTTGCCGAATGAAAATCGTAATAGATACGAATGTCGTTGTTTCGGCGTTGTTTTTCGGCGGAAAACCTCAGGAGCTTCTTCGTCACGCAATTACAGGTGCCATCGATGTCTTTGTTTCAAAAGAAATCGTTAAAGAATATAACGAACTTATTAAAAGAATCACTGACAAATATTCAGGGAAAAAGGAATTGTTTTCCATAAACGATTTCCTTTCAAAATGCTTTGTTGTTCGCCCGTCACGAAAAATTGATATCTGCCGCGACCGTGACGACAACAAGTTTTTGGAATGCGCAGTAGAGGCGAAATGTCTTTATATTGTCAGCGGCGATAACGATTTGCTTGCGTTGAAGCACTTTGAAGATGTGGAAATCGTAACAGTTGCGGAATTTTTCGACCAATTCCTTATTCAATGAAAAAGCATTCAGCAATATTTATCTTTTTAGCGTTTGCTCTCTTCGTTTCCTGCTCATCCTCCAACTCTTCAAACGACACCGATATCATTCCTGATGGTGATTCCAATTCTGATGACATCGAAACAGTCGATGATGATTCAGACTCTCAAAATTCTGAAATCGTTGATGATTATGACGAAACGCCGGATCAGGATGCTGATTCTGACACATCTGAAAAAGTCGAATGTCTTGATCTGCGCTACAACGAAAACACGATCAAAACTCCTTTCCCATTCAAGGATGCAAACGGCAAGCCCACTTTCTGCCGCCCAGGCTGCGACACGCCGACTGAAAACGATCCGCAGTGCGTCCGAAATATTTGGGAATGGGACAACTGGGAAGAGTATCAAGTTTATCTGAAAGCGGAAAAGGAAAATCCGGGACAATACCCAAAGCGGGAATGCTATCCGTGGCCGTGCAAATTGCCTGATATGCAATCGGACACCGATTCTGGCTTAAGAAGCGTTTGTGACAGAAACATCACAGTTCACGGGTATAGGGCAGACATGGGGTCTATTTGGACTCATGGCATGAGCGAAGGGCTTGTGGGAATGGAAATGGAGTATAGCTATCATGCAGGCAGGACTGTTGAATATGATCCTGAAAAAGATGAATATACAACCTTAGGAGCGAACTTCGCTCCCCATATTTTCAATCGCGGAAGATATGTGGTTCTCGTTTCCAACACTAGAGCGTGGAACGATTCAGGCCACCAAACTTATGTTATTTCTATCTTGAAAAAAGGAGATGAATATTTCTACGAATTTATTTATGACAATGAAAACCATAATGCATTTTTCTCCCGCCCGCCATTTGTCGGCAAAGACTGGGCTTTAATTCAGGTATGTGAAGGTAAGGACGGCAGGTGCGATGTCAAATACGCAAAAGCCGACAACTGGGAATGGCACAGCCTGAATATCGGTAAAGTTCAGGAAGGAAACATCGTTGACGACCGACTTTCTTTCATCATTCATGATGGTATTGCGGAAAGGCAGATATATTACTGCGACCTCAGCAAATATCCCTCAAGCATAAAAGAGTGCACGAAAGTGACGAGAAAACTTGATAGCGGATATGAACTCGGTCACAGCCCAAGAATTGATGAAAATGACAAAAACAGACTTGTTTTTTACAGCTACACTAGAACAGAAGGAGTTCTCGTTGATGTCAAGTTTGAAGACGGAAAAGAACCTGTTTACAAAGAAATCGTTGTCGGAACTTTGGCAAGACCTAATAAAATAGAGGGCAATCTGATGATGGTGACATCTATTCCGCCTGATGAACCAAGCAACCTTGTCGGGTGTTTCTACCGTTTTGACAAAAACAAACTTTACTGTCCCATCAAACATGACTGGCCAACAGAAGATATGGCTTTCCCGACATTTTCAGGGAAGTGGCAGCTATATAAAGATGAAGTGTCATATACCATGCGGGACTGGGACTGCTACTGCAAGGAAAATAATGTTTGTCCGTTTGAAGAGTGAGATTTATACAAAAATCGAACTGTTGCAGATTTTGCAACAGTTGCCGGCGGCTGTCCATCTGAACCCAATTCTTTATAGCATCTTATAAAAATTTCTTTTTATAACTTAAAATAAAACTTGATTTTTTATCATAGTTGTTGTTTTGTGTTTTGTGAAAATTTTCTTTGTGGTTTGAAATGAAAAGCGAAATAGTGTTGCCAAAGAAAAAAATATATTGACATTTGTGATGTTAAACTTTAAATTGCGCTCAAGAAAACCCTGCACGCCTCTTAACAATGCGCACCTAGCGGGGTTCTCTCTCTTTTTTATTCCCAGACATTCAGGATAATCGGCATGAGCAAGAAAACGTATAATAAGCCGCCTTTATCTTTGGAAGCAACAACATTCCGGCAAAAATCAGAATAGCCGAATATTTCGGTTTTAAAAAAGCCTCTGTCAAAGTGCTTGTAAGCTGGTTGCAGCACCTTAACCTTGTAAGGAATATATGTGCCCATTATTCAAGACTGTTCAGCCGGAGCTTCATTGTCCGCCCGATGATTCCTACTACCAAACCAAAAAGATGGGTCTCTGTAATTCCGGCACAGGACAGGATTTATATTTCTATCTGCATCATCACGCATTTTCTCGATATCTGCGCTCCCGAATTTGATTTCAGAAAAAAACTGAAAGATTTAATGAAGATGGCAAGAAAAACTCAGCTTCCTTCCATGGGGTTTCCAGTGAATTGGGAAGAAGAGGCTTTGTTCCAGAAAGATTAGGCATGGCTTTTCAGGTAAATACGACGGCTGTTCGATGCTGTTTGGCTAAGAAATCTTTTTTATAAAACAAATTTCTTTTGCTTTAATTAAAATTTTTAATTTTTTAGTCTTGACAATAAAGAAAAGTTGAATAGAATAAATGCCGCAAGTAACTTGTGTGCTTGCTTTGCGTTGATCCGAAGTTCTGGGCTGGCATCCAGTTCTTCGGGGAGCTCTAGAGGGTTCGGCATTCAGCCACAAGCCAGCAACTAAAATGTCATTAAAATGCTTGCTTCTCGCAAGCATTTTTTTTTGGAGTTGAAATGGATGATTTATATAACGCGGCTTCTGTTTTTAAAGAACTGCTCGATGTAGAGTATGTCTTTGTTCTTGGCAGAAAGAATGTCAAGGCAACAATTCATCTGATTTTTCACGATACAAATTTTTATCACCTCGCCGGATTGCAGCATCTTGAAGATATTGCGCACTTGAGAAGAAACAAGAAGGAAATTTTTAAAAAAATCCTCAATCAGCAGATAAAAATCGAGGATATTCAAAAATCACGATTTTATAAAGATATCGAGGGAAGAGTTGCTGCGTTATCATTATTGCCGCTTTTGTTGGACAGCAACGAGACAATTTTCAAATACAATAAGGAAAGGAACTGTTTTTCTCTGATAGATGCCGATTATCTCATTGAAAACACATTGAACAGGCAGACTCTTTACACTTTTCTTGCAAAATATCCGGATGACAATTTTTTCTGCCGCTCATTTTTCCCGAAAGACAAAAAAGATTATTCGGTCGGACAAACGAGATGGACTCTGCTTTTTAAAAAGAAAATCAATAAATCCGCGAACACGGAAGAAATCCTGTTCAGACATAAAAATTTCAAGGAATAGGACGGCTGTCCGCTGCTGTTTGGCTAAATTAAAAAATCCTCAAAAAATGTCGGTTTGAACAAAACTGCCGGAAGCATATAAATTTAAATTTAAGGTTGCTTTTTATTTGACTTTATAACTTCAAGACTAATAATTCAGCGGTTTTTTGGAGTTGCAATGAGAATTATCGAAGGTCTTCGCATAAAAGATGCTGTAAAAGAGCTTTTTATAAAGCTCAACTATTCGCCTGATTCTTTGAAAGATGTCGTTTTTGCAGAACCTGCGATGGAGCCTTTTGAATATCAACTTGCTGAAATTATTGATGAAAATTGCCGAAAAGCAAAAACTGAAATGCGCCCGCTCTGTCAGGATTGCGGTGTCGCGCAGGTCTTTGTTAAAATGGGAAAAAACGTCACTTTCAGCGATGCTCCGAGCTTAGAGATCCTCATAAACAAAGGGGTAGAGGAGGCATACGTTGAAGGACTTCTCAGAAAATCGACTGTCACTGACCCGTTTGAGCGTAAAAACGAAGGGAAAAACCTTCCGGCTTTCATTCACTACGAGCTTTGCGACGGCGACACTTTTGAGATCTACGCAGTAGCAAAAGGCGGCGGCAGCGAAAACGTGAGTGCGCAGAAGATGCTCGTTCCGGCGGTCGGCCGCGAGGGAGTTGCGGAATTTGTTTTCGAAACTCTGAAAAACGCTGGCGGCAAAGGTTGTCCTCCATATTTTGTGGGAGTAGGTGTCGGCGGAACATTCGATTCGGTCGCAACCTTGGCCAAAAAAGCACTTCTCGAGCAGGTCTGCGAAGATGATGAACTGCTTGAAATGATCAACGGAAAAGTGAAAGATCTCTCTTTCGGCGTTCTCGGTTTTCCGGGTAAGTGCCCTGTGAAAAAGGTTTTTGTGAAAAAGGCTCCGACACATATCGCCATGATGCCGGCTGCGGTGGCACTCAACTGCCATAGTTTCAGAACTGGAAAGGTAGAGTTGTGATGATAGCGGCAGATAAGGAAATAAAAGCGGGAAACATCGTTTCTTTGAACGGAGCGATGTTCACTCTGCGCGACGCTTCGGCGAAAAAGCTCGCCAAAATGCTTGAAAACGGCGAAAATACAGGGCTCGAGCTTGAAGATTCTGCCGTGTTCTTTGCCGCTCCGACTCCCGGATTTGAGGCAGGAAGGATGAGCATCGGGCCTACGACGAGTTCGAGGATGGCGGTTTTCATTCCTACGCTGATCAAGCACGGAGTCAGATATTTTATCGGCAAAGGGGCTCTTCCGAAAGATGCGGTCGATGCGATAGTTGCAGGAAAAGCCGCTTATTTCCAGGCTTTCGGCGGAACTGGAGCGAATTACGGAAGCAAAGTGAAGTCGATGGAACTTCTGCTTTTTCCCGAGTTCGGCCCTGAGGCTGTTTACAAAGTTGAAACATCGGATTTTCCGATCGTTATATCAGTAGATCCAAATGGTGGCATATTTTTTTAATTTGTGAGGTTTGAACATGGGTAAAAAAGAATTTCAGGAAACCAAGTACGAAGGCGAAAAGTGCGTGCTTACGGTCAGACCGGCGCTTTGCAAAGGCTGCGAAGTCTGCATCGAATTCTGTCCGAAAAAAGTTCTTTCGCTCGAAAGAAAACAGCAGGTCGTAGTTGCAGACCACATCGAAAACTGCATAGCTTGCGGAATGTGCGAGCTGAGATGTCCCGATTTCGCGATTTACATTGAGAAAAAGTAGGAGAGAACTATGGCAAATCCAAAGTACGAATTTATTCAGGGAAACCTTGCCTGTGCAAAAGGCGCGGCTTACGCGGGCTGTAAGTTTTTCGGCGGATACCCGATCACTCCGTCGACCGAAATAGCCGAATTCATGTCGGAATACCAGCCTCAGCACGGCGGAAAATTCATTCAGATGGAAGACGAGATCGCTTCAATCGGCTCGATCATCGGCGCGTCACTCACCGGCGCAAAAGCTATGACGGCTACGAGCGGCCCCGGTTTCTCGCTTATGCAGGAGCTTCTAGGATATGCATGCATCGCCGAAGTTCCGATAGTCGTTGTTGACGTAATGAGAGGCGGCCCCTCGACAGGTCTTCCCACTTCTCCGGCTCAGTCCGACCTTCTTCAGGCAAAATGGGGAACCCACGGCGACCATCCGACGATCACGATCGTTCCCAATTCGGTAGAAGAGATGTTCACCGAGACTGTCAGAGCTTTCAACCTTGCCGAATTCTTCAGAACTCCCGTCATCATCCTCGGTGACGAGATCATTGGCCACATGAGAGAAAAAATCAGAATACCCGAACCGGGAGAACTTGAAGTTATAAACAGAAGCCTTCCGAACAACGACGGCGTCTGCAAAAATCCGTATGCATCGGATCACAACAAGCCTGTATGTCTTCCGAACTTCGGAAAGAGCAGGATCCACGTAACCGGTCTCAACCACGACGACACAGGTTTCCCGACGATGGATCCGATGATCGTTGCGCGTGAAAACGAGAGAATCTCGTCGAAGATCTACCATCAGAGAAGCATGATCGACAAGTTCGAAGCTATCAAATGCGAAGACGCGAAAGTCCTTTTCCTCGCTGTAGGAAGTGCGGCGCGTGCTGCTGAAGAAGCTGTCACGGTCCTTCGTGAAAGAGGCGTCAAAGCTGGCCTTTTCAGACCGATCACACTGTGGCCTTTCCCGAAAGAAGAGTTCGCGAAGTATGCCGCAAACGCAGACTACATCGTCGTTCCGGAAATGAACTTAGGTCAGCTCAAAACAGTTGCCGAAAGATTCACGAAACGCACGAAGATCGTTCCCATCAACCTTGTAAACGGCGAGCCGCTTGGACCCGACACGATACTTTCCGCCGTTAATCACCTTAATATTTAGGGGGTAGAAAATGTTTGATTATTCGCAATATTTAAGAAACGAAAAACTTCCGCACATCTGGTGCCCCGGCTGCGGCCACGGAATAGTTTTGAAGTCGCTCATCAGAGCAGTTGCAAAAGCAGGCTGGAACAAAGACGAGATCGTTCTTGTCAGCGGTATCGGCTGTGCATCGAGACTTCCGGGATATGTTGATTTCAACACGCTCCACACGGCTCACGGCCGCGCTCTCGCTTTCGCAACGGGCATCAAGCTCGCGAAACCCGAAATGCACGTCATCGTAGTTTCGGGCGACGGCGACTCTCTCGCTATCGGCGGAAACCACTTCATCCACGCTTGCAGAAGAAACATCGACATCACGCTCATCTGTTTCAACAACGGAATCTACGGCATGACCGGCGGTCAGTACTCTCCGACCACGGCAAGCGGCGACAAAACGGCGACATCTCCTTTCGGAAACGTCGAACCGCACTTCAACGTTGCAGAACTTGCAAAAGGCGCAGGCGCAACATTCGTAGCAAGAGGCACGAGCTACGGTGTTCCGCAGCTTGACAACTTCATCTACCAGGGCCTTATGCACAAAGGTTTCTCCGTTATCGAAGCGGCTGAAGCATGCTTCACGACCCACGGCAGAAAGAACCGCAAAAAATACGGTCCCAGCAACCTCGACATGCTCAAATGGCAGAGAGATCACGCTGTTTCAGTCGAAAAGGCAGCAGGAATGAGCGAGGAAGAACTTCAGGATAAAATTATCACCGGAGTTCTCCACAATGTCGAAAAACCTGAATTTACCGAACAATATCAGAAACTTATTGATTCCTTCAACGGAGGAGCAAAATGAGAAAAGAGATAAGATTTTCAGGCAGCGGCGGTCAGGGTGTCATCCTTGCATCCGTAATTTTGGGAACGGCGGCTGCACTTTATGAAAACAAACACGCAGTCCAGAGCCAGTCATATGGCCCGGAAGCACGCGGCGGTGCGTCGAAAGCTGACGTCATCATCAGCGACGAACCGGTAAAATACCCGAAAGCGAGAAACATCGACTTCATGCTCTGCCTCACGCAGAAAGCTGCCGACAAATATCTTCCCGACCTCAAGGAAGGCGGCCTTGTCCTCATTGACAGCGACTATGTCGATGTTCCCGAAAACGACAAATACACAGTCGTAAAACTTCCGATCTCTTCAACTACCTACGAAAAACAGGGCAAACTCATCGCCCTCAATATCGTTTCTCTTTCCGCATTTGTCGAAGTAACGAAACTCGTTTCGGAAGACTCCCTTGAAAAAGCAGTCCTTCAGGCTGCTCCGAAAGGAACCGAAGACTTCAACATGGAAGCGGTAAAGATCGGAAGAGAACTCGCAAAAACGATCAAATAATTCAATAAAATCAATCAAAAATGTAGAGACGTCATACCATGGCGTCTCTTTTTTATTGCATCTGTTTTTTATAATTTTCCAATGATTGCCTTGGCATACTTTTGTGATTTTTCAAAAAAATAATCAATTAAAAACTTGATTTTTTCAAATATATCAATATTAAAATTCGAATTTTGTTGTTGTGGTATTTTGAAATTTGGAAACAATAAAACTTCAACTTTCAAAATCGTTCTTTAAAAATAGATGAGCTGGAATAAAAAAAGAAGTCCGCAGGCCCTGGCACTGCATAGCAGGAGAAGGATCTCTGCGGCACACGCTGGGTATTATAGGTAAAAATTTTCTATAATCAAGTAAAAATGAGGCAAAGAATGAATAAAGATTTTTACGAAAATCTGGAAACAATCTTCACATCGGCACGGCTTTCGGTGTATCGGCAGGACGGAACCGATGAATCCACGGCATTGGCACGGTATCTTTTCAACATTGAGCTTTGCCGCTCGCTTTATGTGACTTTGAACATTTTTGAGGTTTCGTTGAGGAATACTTTTGACAAGGCTCTTTCTTCTTTTGCCGGTGAAAATTGGTATGAAACTCTTCCGTTGGATGATCACAGCAGAAAGAAAGTTTCCGAGGCCAAAGGCAAATTGGAGAAAAAGAAAAAAAATCCTACTCACGACCGCGTTATTCCTGAATTGTCGCTCGGATTCTGGACTTCGCTGATTACAGCAAAATACTCAGAACAGGCTTTTCAAAGTTATCTTATAAAAACCTGTTTGAAAAAGTGTCCGGTGCAGTTGCGAAGTATTAAGAATCTGCAAAAAATATTTGAGAGAATCCGCATTCTTCGCAACAGGGTTTCCCATTACGAGCGGATCCTTCATTGGAAGGACTTGGAATCGCAGCATGCGCAGTTGGCCGAATGCATAAAATGGCTGGATGAATCGGCTTTTCAGCTTCTCGGTGAAATTGATTTTTTTGATTATATTTTCAGTGCCGGAGTAAATCCCTTTCTTGTACTTGTTTCAAAGAAATGGAATTGGTGAAAATCAAGAACTTGTTTTTTAATTTCCTCAGATCGCTTTCAAGAATTCGTCAGCCTGTTTTTTCAAAACCGCGATATCGTTTTCGTTCAGCGTGAGAAGATCTGTTTGAAAGGCGGTTCCGTCAGCCGCGAAGCCGTTTCCTTCGCCGCAGATGACTTCCGTTTTTATGAAATCGAGCAGTTTTTTGAGGTCTGCGCGGACATTTTTGGTCGCGTTTTTGCCGCCGACACCGCTAATTGTCACTTTTTTGCCGGCAATGGCTGTTCCGCTTGTGAAATCACCTGGAACGAGCGGGCGAGAAAGCCAGTCGAGCAGGTTTTTGAGCACTCCGGGAACCGCGAAATTGTATTCCGGTGTGAAGATCCAGATGCCGTCAGCTGCCGCAACTTCGGCACGGATGCGGCTTATCGATTCAGGAACTGGCTTTTCCGAATCCTGATTCATGAATGGGATGCCGCTGTATTCTAGTTCTGAAATTTCAGCCCCTTTCTGCATAAGGATCTCTCTGCACTTTGCGGCAAGCTGCCTGTTGAACGAGTTCTTTCTCAAAGAACCGATGATGAAAAGCACTTTTTTGGTCATAGTAGTCTCCTTTAATAAAAATTACGAAAATGAACTGTTTTCAGCAAATTAACGCGTGATTATACTCAATTTTCAGAAATTTCGAGAGAAATCGCAATTTCGAAAGAGTTTTTTTCTGCATATAACATCAGGTTTTCTGCATATTTTTTTGCATTTTATATGCAGATTCATGTTTGAAATGTGCAGATTAGCGGTCCGAATTTTTCTTATTTTTGCATGCGGAGCAGCTGGAGCAATCAGAACCCATTCCGCATCCGCAGTCGCCGCGTATCCGTTTTCTGATGATGGTTAGCAAGGCAAATACAAACATTGCAACAAGCAGAACTGCGATAATTATTGTTGCCGCCATTTTTGCCTCCTACATTCCGATCGCTTTACCGATGAGATATACGGCAAGTGAGCACAGCCATGCGATCACACACTGCCAGATTACGACTCCGGCTGCCCATTTTGTGCCGAGTTCGCGTTTTACTGAGGCGATAGCCGCAACGCACGGAGTGTAGAGCAGGCTGAAGACAAGAAGGCTTGCAGCGGTAAGGCTCGTCATCATCGTTTCAACGCCGCCCGCAAACAAAATTTCCAGAGTTGAGACTACGCTTTCCTTTGCCATAAAGCCGCAGACGAGTGCAACGACGATCTGCCAGTCGCCTAAACCTATCGGTCTCATGACTGGGGAAATCAGCTGTGCGACTGAAGCAAGCATGCTCATTTCGGCATTTTCGACTAACTGCAGTTTCCAGTTGAAGCTCTGCAAAAACCACACGACAATCGTTGCCACGAAAATGACCGTGAAGGCTCTCTGCAGGAAGTCTTTCGCCTTTTCCCACAAAAGCTGCGCTGTGTTTCTTACACCCGGCATGCGGTAGTTCGGAAGCTCCATTACGAAAGGCACCGCTTCGCCTTTGAAAAGCGTCCCTTTGTATAAAAGCGCGATGAGTATTCCGACAAAAATTCCCAATAAATAGAGTCCTGTCATGATGAGACCGCCGTGTTTCGGGAAAAATGCGCTTACGAAAAATGCGTAGATCGGGAGTTTTGCCGTGCAGCTCATGAAAGGAGTGAGCAGGATCGTCATTTTTCTGTCTCGTTCACTCGGAAGAGTGCGTGTAGACATGACGGCGGGAACGGAGCAGCCGAAACCCACAAGAAGCGGAACGATGCTTCGGCCCGACAAACCGATCTTGCGCAAAAGTTTATCCATAAAAAAGGCAACTCGCGCGATGTAGCCTGAATCTTCGAGCATTGAAAGGAAGAAAAAGAGCGTCACGATGATGGGCAGGAAGGAAAGGACGCTTCCGACACCCGCGAAAATACCGTCAATGATAAGTCCGTGAAGCACTTCGTTCACTCCTGCCGCAGCTAAACCGGCGTCAGTAACTTTCGTAAGCCAGTCTATCCCAAGTTCCAGAAGTTCCTGCAGCCATGCGCCGATCACATTGAAAGTCAGGTAGAAAATTGCTGCCATGATCGCGATAAAACAGGGGATCGCCGTCCATTTTCCAGTCAGGATTTTATCGATTTCCCGGCTTCTCGCGCTCTCTTTGCTTTCATGCGGCTTTTTGACGGTGGCTGAGCAGAGCCTGTAAATGAAAGAAAAACGCATGTCTGCGATCGCCGCGCTCCGATCGAGATTCCTCTCGCTTTCCATCTGCACTATAATGTGCTCCAGCATCTCTGTTTCGTTCACATCGAGGTCGAGTTTCTGCAGGATCTGATGGTCATTCTCCAAGAGTTTTGTTGCGGCAAACCGCACGGGAACACCCGCTTTTTCGGCATGGTCTTCGATCAGATGTATCGTTCCGTGGAGCGCGCGGTGGACAGCTCCGCCGTTGTCGTCTTTGCCGCAGAAATCCTGTCGCAGCGGACTTTCCTGAAATTTTGCAACGTGAACGGCATGTGATACAAGCTCTTCGACTCCCTGACCTTTTTTTGCCGAGATCGGAACGACCGGAACGCCGAGCAATGACTCCATTTTGTTCACATCGACTGAACCGCCGTTTGCCGTGACTTCATCCATCATGTTGAGCGCGATGACGAGCGGGATATTGAGCTCTAAAAGTTGCATTGTCAGGTAGAGGTTGCGTTCGATATTTGTCGCATCAACGATGTTTATTATCGCGTGCGGTTTTTCGTTGAGAACAAAATCACGCGAGATGAGCTCTTCGGCAGAGTAGGGCGACATCGAGTAAATGCCGGGCAGATCGGTGATCAGAGTCTCGGGATAACCTTTGATTGCCCCCGATTTTCTGTCGACCGTAACGCCGGGAAAGTTCCCGACATGCTGATTCGATCCGGTGAGACGGTTGAAAAGTGTTGTTTTTCCGCAGTTCTGGTTCCCGACGAGCGCGAATGTTAGAACTGTGCCGTCAGGAAGCGGATTTTCGCTTTTTTTATCGTGGAATTTTCCGCTTTCGCCGAGTCCGGGGTGTTCCGTGATCGAATCTGCGATACCAGAGTTTTGCCGAAGTGCCGTATCTGCTTTTCCAACCTCGGTAACTTCGATCTGCTGCGCATCCGCCACGCGCAAAGTCAGCTCATATCCGTGCAGCCTGAATTCCATCGGATCGCCCAAAGGCGCATATTTCACGAAAGTGATCTCTGCACCCGGAATTATCCCCATATCCAGAAAATGCTGGCGGAGCTCGCCGTTTCCGCCGAGTTTTGCGACTCTTACGGTCTTTCCCGCCTTTATTTCGCGCAATGTTGTCATTTTATGCCTTCACTAAAAACTTAAATAAAAGAACTTTAAATTAGTAGTGACTAATCATTATTAGCAAAGACTAATTGTCAAGAGAAAAAATGAAAAAAATCCTGCCCAAGGCTTGAAAGTAGGGGATAACATGACTTTTTTGGAAAAAAATGTTTTTTTATTGAAAAACATCTTTTTTTAAGTAGATTGCACCGTTTTACTTTTTCATCTAGAACTGATGGAGTAAAGATTTGAAGTGGAATATATTTAAATTTATGGCTGAAAATAAAGAGGCTAACGAAGAGCTTGGCGAATGGATGAATGAGCAGCTCGAAAAGGTTAAAAAAAAGCAGGAAGAAGAGAAAAACGAGGTTCAGAAAAAGCTTGAAGAGAGAAAGGCTGCAGCAAATAAGCTCCGCGGCATGGAATGGAAAGATGACGACGATGACGATGATGACGGCAACGAACCTTCTTTTTTCGTAAACCGCAATGCAACGCTGAACGGTGCCGAGGCAAACAAACTGTTTTCTCCTGAAAATTTCAGGGACAGAGGCGACTATATCGAATTGGTAAAACCGATAGAAAATATCAGAATGATCGAAAAAAACTGTTTCGGTTTTCTTCTTGCGTGGAAAGACGCGATGATTTATTCACAGACCGTAATGAAAGGCGGATATCGTGACTGGCGTGTTCCGACAATGGAAGAAATGATCGTGATATATAAAATCAAGGATGTCTGCGGCATAAACAAACTTGATGACTGGTTCTGGTCGTCTTCCGAATGCGACGGCGGGCTCAATGCGTGGCGAGTCAGTATGCACGCCGGTTTTACCAGCAACGGAATCAAAACGGGAAAATACTACGTCCGCTGCGTAAGATAGTTTTCTTTAAAAAAAATAATTCAAACTTGGAATTTTTTGATTGATCCGAAATTATTTCAACGGTATTGTGCGCATGAATTGTCAAGGCAGACACCATATCCGCCGCAGTCCTTATCTTCTATACATTCGTAGAAGTCTTCTGGAGACTCGCAGATCCCTTCATCGCACAATTTACCTTCGCTGCAGTCGCTGTCTTCCATGCATTCCGGCGGATTAGCGATAACATTGTCCCATGCGAAATCGGAAACGGCAAAGCACTCTCCGTTTTCAACATAGGTCGAAGTCTCATTATTTTCTTCATCGAGTGTAACTTCGTAAAGCGAGAAAGCGCCTTTTCCTTTTGAGTAGTTTGTTCCTGCGATGACATCTTCGATTTTTAGTCCTCCCGATTTTGCAAAATAGTATTTTGTCATCACATAATCGCCTTCCTCATCATAAATATTTTTGTAGAGGGTGACTTGTTCGGTTGCTGTCGCATAATTTGCATTCGCATCCTTGCCGAGAACGATCATTTTTCCTTTTAACGGCGAGAGATCGGTTCTGTAAACAAGCCCATTGTATTCAGGATCATATTCATAAAATATTATATCGAGCCAGAATAAAGCGTTTCCAGGATGTTCAGGGTCTTCTACATAAGCATATATGCCGTCATCAAGAGTTGATGCAATCTCATCGAAAACGATTGGCTGGCATGCCGGATCAACCGGTTCGAAGTCGGTATCATCCGTTGTGTCTGTGTCTTCCATTGTGTCAGAATCGTCTTCAGTGTCGGGTTTGTCGCCGCCAGAAACATCTGAATCGGAAGAATCGTTATCCGGTGTTTCGGAATCGGAAACATCAGAATCCTGAGCGCCGGTGTCTGCAACATCGGAATCGTCTTCTTGTTCAGTATCGCCGTGATAGATTGTTTTACCTTCATCACCGCATGAAATGATGAATATCAAGGCAAAAACAGCAAGCGTACAAGTGATAAACTTTTTCATAAAAACAGCCTCCAAAGTTAAAAAAAATAAAGCAAGAAATTATAGTTAAAAGGTGTTTTTAAGAAAGTTTTTTGCTGTGCTGCCGTTATTTTCCGTTCGCATCGATGGATGCATTCTTGATTTGGTAGCATTGACCGTTCGGAACCGGCTCACCGGTAATTTTGTCAATTTCAACAAATATCGGTGCTTTACCTACTATTGCGGCCTGCTTGAATGAACCGTCGCTGTTTAATTGCGATATATGGATTACGCCTCTCTGAGGGAAGTAAAGTTTCGATAAGATGTTGCCGTTATATTCCTTTATGAAAGCGCAGACGCCGTCAGCGTTTGTAGGCTTGTCGAGAGTGCATGTGTCAAAAGTCTGTCTTGAAAAATCAATGTAGGTTATTGAGTTGTAGAGTGTCAGTGAAAAATGGTTTTTGCTGTCGCTTCCGTTTGGCGAGTATTCAGCAGTGTAATCGAAGAATGAATTTTCATTACCTGATAAATATGTTTGAGTGAGAGTGCCGAGGGTGATTCCGTTGCACTTTACGCACTGTGTCTGGTCTGCGCTGCACATTTCATCGGCATTACACTCTATTGTGCATGGGTGACCGCAGCCGTCGTTGCCGCATTTTTTGCCTTCGCATGAGCATACTTCGCATTGACCTTCTGATGTGCATCTTTGTCCCTCAGGGCACTTGCCGTCACCTGTCCCGCAAAGTCCGCCGCAGCTGTCGCTTCCACAAATTTTGCCTGCACAAGAACAAGTGGAACATCCCTGCTGGTCGAGGTTGCATCTGCCGTAAGGACCGCAATCGCCGCAAGTTCCGCCGCAACCGTCAGAACCACAGAATTTGTCCTCGCAGTTCAACTCGCAGTTAGGATCTGCATTAGGATCAGGGTTCGGAGTAGGATCGGGAACCGGTGTTGTTGTCGGATCTGTCGGGTCAGTAGTCGGATCGGTTGTCGGATCTGTGGGATTTGTAGGTTCGGTTGGATTAGTCGGTTCTGAGGTCGGTTCTGTTGTTGGATTAGTTGTGGGCTCGGTAGCCGTGTCATTAGTCGGATCTGTGGGATTTTCCGAGCTTGTATCGGTTGCCGAATCGGTATCTCCTTCGTTTCCGTTGTCTGCCGATGTGTCTGAAGATGAATCGGTATCGCCTGAAATTTCTTCTTCGTCATCATCGCTGACGCATGAAACGAAAGTGAATATTGCGAAAATCAGAGATAAAATAATAAAGATTTTTTTCATGAAAATCTCCTGAAAAAATAAAAAATTTAAGGAGTTAATATGCGAAATAATCAAGTGACTGGTTCAAAATCTCGATGCAACTGCCTCCAGGGATTTCATACGTTGAAGTGTTGTAGGAAACAAAACCTGTTTCGACAAGTCTTACGTTGCTTATAGGAGCCGAAATACCGGCATTAGAGGTGTTGAGCGAGTTGATATCGATAGTTCCGTTCTGCTGAAAATAGAGTGTGCCGGAATTCTGGATGTAAAGGCAGATAGCTCCGTTTTCTTTGCTGCAGTCGCTGTATTTGAAATCGGAAAGATCTACAGGATTAGAGAGATTTGCAGGGTGTTTTATCAAAAGTTTAAGGTCGTTATTCGTATTGTCGTCTGAATCTTTGTAGTTTCCGTTATAAGTGAAATTGGAACCGCTCTTGTAGCCGCTTAATCTTGTAACCGTTATTTTTTTGCATTCGTACGGAACGCAATCGGTCTGTTCTTTGTTGCAGGCTTCGTTTGCGGCACAACCGGAACCGCATATTCCGTCGCAACCATCGTATCCGCAGACTTTGTTTTCACCGTCAACTGTTTTGCAGCTTGGAACGCAGGCAGGTTCAGTAGGCTCAGTATCGTTGTCGGGTTCGTTACCGTCATTCGGTTCAGAGTCGTCATCAGGTTCATTATCGTCTCCAGATTCCGTATCATTGTCCGGTTCGTTACCGTCGGTCGGTTCAGAGTCGCCATCAGGTTCATTATCGTCTCCGGATTCCGTATCGTTGTCGGGTTCGTTACCGTCATTCGGTTCAGAGTCGTCATCGGATTCATTATCATCACCGGATTCCGTATCATTGTCGGGTTCATTACCGTCAGTCGGCTCTGTAGGTTCGGTCGGCTCCGTTGTCGGATCAATCGGTTCATCAGTCGGCTCAGTCGTAGGCTCTTCAGTTGAGTCAGCGGGCTCAGCAGGGTCGGTTGATTCGGACGGATCTTCCGTAGCTGTGTCAGTCGAATCGGTGTTCGCGGTGTCTGTCGGTTCTTCTGTGCCTGAGTCTGTTGTGTCAGAAGCGTCGATGTCGCTTGTTGAATCAGTGTTGTCAGGATACTCGCCATACAACTCTTCTTCCGTCAATTTTGAGCAGGAAGCAAGTGTCGCAAATAAGAGCGCTACGAACAGAATCGTAAAGTTTTTCATTCTTTTCTCCTAACAAGATAAAAAACGTGGTTAGAAGTAGATTTTAGTACCAGCCGTCACCAAACAAATCTGCAATGGCTTCCAGCAATTCAAGTACCCAGCCGTTGCTGTCCGATTCGAATTCAAGTGTCGTATTCTTGACTTTAAGGCATGCACCGCCTGTAGCAGGTGTCGAGTGGTTGTTTTCGTCGATATTAACTTCTTCAAGGATTACGCCTGTAAGTTTTGCGGAGATCGTTTCCGTCTTCCACCATCCGTCGTCTTCGTCGTTGTAATCTGTTGTTACAGTTCCATCTTTCTGGAAGTATTTTTTGAAACCGCCGTCTTCCTCAACATAAAGGAAAAATCCGCTCGGATCACCGAAATTTTTATTTTCCAGGTAAAATGTTCCTTTATAAGTGTCAAGGTTGGAAAACTTGATAAAGAAAGTGTCTTTAGCATCCGTACCTGTGTTGGGTGTATAGCTCGTTTTGAATCTGGCGGATTGAGGCGAATAGCTAGTGTTAGTATCCAGTTCCAAACTGGTGTTCAGATTGATTTCTGTAACCGTAGCACATTCAGTCGGAATGCACTTGTATTCATAGTTGCAGAATTTACCTTCTTCGCATGCATCGCATTTTCCGCCGCAACCATCGTCGTTACCGCACACTTTGCCTTCGCAGTTCGGAATGCAGCTCTCAGTGTCACCAGTATCAGCACCAGTATCTGCTCCGGTGTTGGCTGTGTCTGCGCCAGTGTCGGCTGTGTCTGCACTGGTATCAGCTGTGTCTGCGCCGGTGTTGGCTGTGTCTGCGCCGGTGTCAGTGGTGTCTGCACTGGTGTCAGTGGTATCTGCACCGGTGTCAGTTGTGTCTGCGCCGGTGTCAGTGGTATCTGCACCGGTGTCAGTCGTATTAGGATCTTCAGAATCTGTCGAGTCAGCCGTATCGGTCGGCTCAGTGTTTGCGGTGTCAGCCGGATCGGTCGAGTCAGCCGTGTCAGTCTTGTCGGCATCAGTGTCGGATGAAGAAGTTGAATCGTCTGTATCGCTTTGTGACGATGTGTCTGCGTCATCATCGTAGCCGCCATACACCATAGCTTCCTCGGTTCCAGAACACGAAATAAGTGCCGTTAATGCAAGGACTGTTAATAAAATCGTAAAGTTTTTCATAAAAGAACTCCAAGAAGTTAATAAACAAAAGATGGACTATTATAGTTAAATATCGTTTAAAGCAAAGTTTTTTTAAAAAAATCAATGTTTTTTTGAAATCAGAGATTCCTGTTTGAAGGAAACGCAACCGGTTTCGCATACTTTTCCGCATGCGTTCTTTTGACCGCATATCACATCTTCACAACCGAGTTCGCATACGGTTTTGGCTTCGAAAGATGTTTCGATCTCGATGCAGTCGCCGTTTTCTACAGGAGATGAGACAAGGTTTTCTATTGTGGATTCGACGAGAACCGCGGAAAGTGTTCCTTTGAAATTATACTCTTCGTCAACCGATTCGATGGTCAAAGTTCCGCTTTTTTGGAAATAAAATTTTTCCGAATCGGTTTTGTGATCCTGAGTGACGGAAACACATTCCCAGCATCTCCAATTGTTTGAATTGTGCCCGTTATAACCGTAGGCTAGATCGTAAGTTCCGGCTGCGACATAAGGATCGCCTTCAAAACGGTTATGGTCGAGACGCAGTTCGAAAATATCTTCGTGATTCGGGTCTCCCAAAATATTGTCTGCAATTTTTATGTGGTATGTTGTTGACGGGATGTCACCTGAAAGTTCATCGTTAGGATCGAGTGAAAAACCTGTGCAGTTCATCGGCTCGTCCGTGTCGTCGTCCGTTGCTGCGTCGTTATCTGTTGCCGCATTATCTTCATCGGTAGGAATGTCTTCATCCGGAGCAGGGGTAATGTCATCGTCAAAGACTGTTTCCGTATCGGTGATCTCATCATCGCCGGACTCGGTATCTTCCACTGGTGCGTTTTGGTCATCGTTGACTTTTGAACTGTCATGATCCGTTGTTGACGTGTTGTCTTCATCGTTGATCTGGTCGGAGTATTCGTCGTAAACGCTCTTTTTTTCTCCGCACGAAACAAAAATGAGAACAAAAACGAAAAAAAACACGAATTTTGGTAAAATTTTCATAAAAACCTCCGAACAGAGACAAAAACAGTGAATTTTAGCGGCTTTATCTTTTAAGAAAAGTTTTTAGCTAGGACTTATTAGGCAATAATGGAATTTAGAGAGATCTTGTAGCCTGATACGTCTCTTTTTAATATGCAGGGATTATTTAGTAGGAAAGAGTAGTGTCCGTGACTTTAAGGCATGCGCCGTAGGGAATCCTTGTCGATTTGTTTGTGCTGCCGTTGATGGTGACTGCCTCCAGCATTACGCCTGTAAGCTGAACTTTTTTGGTGGAAGCGTTGTAATTGATTGTTCCCTTTTTCTGGAAGTAGTATTTTGCACCGGAATCTTCGTATATAACAAAGAAAATACCGGTTGAATCGCTGTAATTCGTTCCTGCGAGAGAATAATTTTCCACGCTGCTGAAATTGCGGAGCTGCATTGTGAAATAGTCCTTTGCGGAAGAATCACCAAAGATATCTCCCCAACTTCCTGTGCGTGGAGTGTAGCTCGTTTCATATCTGTTTCTGCCTGAGTTGTAGGTCAATTTCTTGTCCGTGTCGAGAGTGATTTCAAGGCAGTCCAGCGTACTTTTGAATGTTCCGCCCGATTGGATTTCAATGCAGTCGCCGTTTTCAATAGGAATTATCGTGTAATCTTCCGCTTCTCCGTCTTCGTATGCTTCAACGAGTGTTGCCGAGATTGTTCCTTCGATGTTGCCTTCCTTGTAGGTGCTGTCGTCGTTTGCGGTAATTGTCAAAGTTCCTTCTTTCTGGAAGAACTCTTTGCATACGGGGTAGAAGCCGTCTTCGTATTCACAGTCCTGCGAAAATCTGACGCATTCGGTGCAGGTGCTGTATTGTTTGTTTTCCTCAGTATCCAAATGGTATTCCCCGATATTTACTTTGCCGTTGTCATTGTGAGAAAATGCCATCATTAAAGTATCGTCCGGTTTTCCTGTTACATCGGCATAGTAAGCGCCTCTGTAGGCATCATAGACAAAAGTATTCCAGTCGATCGAAATTCCGACGCAGTCCGACTCAGGAGTTTCCGGATTGTCAGCATCGTTGTCATTTCCGGAATCAGCCGGATCGCTGTCGTTATCGGAATCGGCGGAATCGTTGTCTGAATCGTTTCCGCTGTCGGTGCTGTCCGCATCATTTCCGGAATCAGCCGGATCGCCGTCGCTGCCGGAATCGGCAGAATCGTTGTCGGAGTCGTTTCCGCTGTCGGTGCTGTCCGCATCATTTCCGGAATCAGCCGGATCGCCGTCGTTATCGGAATCGGAGGAATCATTGTCGGAGTCGCTCTCATCATTATCAGAGATATCGGAATCCGAGATTTCGGCATCATCGGAATCGCCGGTATCTGTGTTAGTATCGCCGGTATCTGTGTTAGTATCGCCGGTATCTGTGTTAGTATCGCCGGTATCTGTGTTAGTATCGCCGGTATCTGTGTTTGTATCGCCGGTGTCTGCAGTTGAATCACCGCTCTCTGTGTTTGAATCGGCAGTGTCGGCATTGGTGTCACCTGTGTCTGCGTTTGAATCAGAAGTGTCTGCGTTCGTATCGCCGCCCTGATCGGTGTCGGTTTTGTCAGATGTGTCGGAAGAATCAGCGGTGTTGTCTTGATCCGGAACCTCGATCAGATCGTCAAGACTTTTGCCGCTGCATGCTGTAAGCATTAATGCGGCGATGACCGCAAAAGTGATCGTCAGAAACTTTTTCATAAAAAACTCCCGAAAAACGTTAATAAACAAAAAATCGCAGTATTTTAGTGAAAAATACGGTTAAATCAAGGCTAAATCATCAGAACTGAGCATCCGTCGGAGCCTTTTGAATCAGTTGAACTGTCATCAGCGGTGTCGCCTGAAGCGGGTTCTGATGAATTGTCGCTGTCTGTGTTGTCGCTTGAACCTGAGTTGTTTGAACCGCTGTCGGAAGAGTCGTTTGAGCCGGAATTATCCGTATCGGTATCGTCGAGATTGTCGAAGTAGCACCAGCAGCCGTCGGTACAACGGGTACCAAACTCACAGTCGCTGTCGCTATGACATTCCCAGAGTCCTTCATAACACTCTGAACACTTGCCGTCTCTTTCGCAGTAATATCCAGGATCGCAGTCAGTATGTTTTTTGCATTCTTTCTGACTTTCGGAACCCGAATCTGTATCTGTGTCATCCGGATCTTCGATATAGCACCAGCAGCCGTCGCAGGCATAACCAGGATCGCAGTCGGCGTTAGTGTCGCATTCCTTCTGTCCCATACATTCGTCAGCGGGATCGGTCGGATCGTGCGAATTTGCCACGTCAAATGCAGAAGTTTCGATTTCAAGGCACTTGCTTCCAGTGAAGAAGGTGGTGGAGTTGTCTTCCGCGATGTCGGCTTCGACAAGTTTTACGGAGATCGTTCCTTTGATCATGTTCTTATCCGCAACGGAGTCCACGATCAGAGTTCCGCCGTGCTGAAAATACATTTTCGTGTAGTCTCCGAATTCCGGGTCATAGGCGGCATAAAGTTTTACAGCTTCGCTGCAGGTGTCGTAATTCAGGTTTTTGTCGCTTCCGAGGTCGTAAGTCCCCGCTTTGATCTTTGACTCGTTCTCACCGAGGAAAAATACCATGTAAACATAGGGTCTGCCGTCTTTGCTGCTTGTTTCGAATGAATTGGAGAAGTGTTTCTTCAGTGTGCCGAAATCGATCGATATTCCTGTGCAGTCCGAGAGATCGAGATCCTCACACTTCGACTGGTCGTGAGAGCATCCCTGGTTTTTGCCGCACTGCCCGCACACGCTGCTGCAGCCGTCGGAGCCGCAAACTTTGCCCGTGCAATCCGGAATGCAGATGGTGTCCCATGTCAGATCGTCGACATCGTAGCATTTCCCGCCGTCTACCGGCTGATAGTAGTCATCGACTTCGACAAGTCTGAACGAAGCGTTGCCCTGAGACTCCTTGGTTCCTTCCTTGACCTTGGTGATGTTGAAAGTTCCGTTTGTCTGGGAGTAGAGCTTTTCCGCGGCAAAAGTGTTTATGTCCATATCCTCGTAAAGAGTTATGCATGTGTCGCAGCTTTCGTAGTCTGTGAGAGGGTAGGAGCCGACTTCAAGTTTGTCGAGAGCGTTGCCGCTGCCGTCCCAGAAGTCGATCCAGAGCAGGTCGGGTTTCGTAGTATCGCCTGCTGCATTGTTGGTTTCATAAGCAAGGTAAGAGCCGTATTCGAGATAAACTTCATCAAAAGAGAGCTTCTGGCAGTTGTCGCCGAATAAAGCTAACGTAAATACTGCAGCAAACGTGATCGTCAGAAACTTTTTCATAAAAAACTCCCAAAAACGTTGATAAACAAAAAGCGCAATATTTTAGTGAAAAAGTGAATTAAAGAAAGTTTTATTTATGGATTTTAAAGGGGATTAGAGGATGTTTAACTTATTAGTCATCTTCAGCAGGAGCTGTGTAGGTGAAAGTCGTGTCTTTTATGTCGTAGCATTTTCCGCCTGCAACAGGAACAGTCGACCATGTGGATGTGTCGATTACAACCTCTTCAACACTGACTCCGGTAAGTTGAGCTGTAATGCCGGATGTCTCTTCATCATAATCCGAGAGTACGACAGTTCCCTTCCACTGGAAGTAGCTTTTTGCTCTATTGTCTTCTCTGATGAAAATGAAAACGCCTTCATCATCGGAATAGTTCGTTCCTGCAAGGTCAAAAGTACCGACTACATCGTATGTGAAGGGCTGCAATTGGAAGAAGTCTGCAATTTCAGTGTCGCCTGTGTTCGGGGTGTAGGACATTGAATAAATTCCATAATAATCATCAAACTCTATGTTGCTGGTATCAAGAGTTATTTCCTCGCATTCTCTTGTAACACACTGATGGTTTTCGCCGCAGGCCAGTTCACCGCAGCCGTCGCCGCAGGTTCCGCCGCAGCCGTCATCTCCGCATGCCCAGCCTTCTTCGCACTGTGGAACGCAGACGGTGTCCCATGTGAAATTCTCAATGTTGTAGCATTTTCCGCCAGCAACGGGTTCAAGAGTTTCCGCGTCAACTTCGACAACTCTGAAGGAAGCGTGACCTTTCGATTCGAAAGAAGAACTGTAAACTTCGGTGAATTCGAGTTCTCCGCTCTCCTGGAAGTAAAGTTTTGTTGCAGAAAGGTATCCATCTTCATCTTCAACCAAATCCTCAAGGAGGAACATTGCATAATAAGCGTCATCATAACTGAGACTGAGATCGAAAGTTCCTTCAGCAGGGTAATAATAAGTGAATTCAAGTTCGAGCATGTCTGCGAGCGATGTGTCTCCGGCAGCATTGTCAATAACCGGTGCATAATAACTGTATCCCGAAATAAATGCTTCGCCGATTTCAAGTGTATCGCATTCCCATGCTACACACTGATGGTCTTCGTTGCAAGCCTGACCGTCGCAGCCTCCGTTGCATTCTCCGCCGCAGCCGTCATTTCCGCATTCCCATCCTTCTTCGCACTGCGGAACGCATTCTTCTTCACGACTATCGAATGCGGCGGTTTCGATTTCAATGCATGATCCGCCCGCAACCGGAGTGGAAGTGTAATCATCCTCGTCAATGGTAACTTCGATAAGTTTTGCAGCGATCGTTCCTTTGATGTTGTTTGAATCATCAACAGCATCAACAGTTATAGTTCCGCTCTTCTGGTAATAGGTTTTTGCATAACCTTCTTCTTCATCATAGTCTGCATAAACAAGGACACATTCGGTGCAGGTTTTGTAGTTTGCGTTGTCGCCTGCCGCGAGGTCATAAGTTCCTGCAGTGATGGCACCTGTATCCATATCCTGAAAGAAAGATATCAATACGACAGGATCGTAATCATCATTGGTTGCGACAAACTGGTTGATGTATTCATACTGAGATAATGTCTCCCAGTCAACCGAAATACCTGTGCAGTTGTCAGCCGGACCTTCAGTCGGTTCGGTCGGATCGGTCGGGTTTGTCGGGTCAGTCGGGTTGGTCGGTTCGGTCGGATTTGTCGGATCGGTAGGATCTTTGTCTTTTTTACCGCTGCTGTTTCCTCCGCATGCGACGAAAGCCATCATCACAAGCGTCAAAAGTGTGATAGTGAGAAATTTTTTCATAAAAGCCTCCAAGTTGTAAATAAACAAAACGAAAAATTATAGTAAAAAATTTATCTAAAGAAAGTTTTTTTAATGCATTCGATGCCGGAAACTAAGGCTGGATTGTATTCCACTGAAGGTTTTTCACTTCGTAGCAGTTTCCGCCGTAGACTGGAGCAAAATCATCAAATTCATCAACTTCTATAAGTCTGAAGCTGCCGTGTCCTTTTGATTCAAAAGTTCCTTCCTTAACCTCTTCAAAAACGAGTTTGCCGCTCTGCTGGAAGTAAAGTTTCTGATACTCATCTTCTTCATCGACGTCTTCGTAGAACCGGATGCATTCAGTACAGGTTGTGTAGTCGCTGTTAATTTCCGAGCCCAAATCCACAATACCGGAATGGAGTTCGGCATAATTCATATCCTCATCGTAGAAATGAAGCATAAGAATGTCCTTGAGATCGGTGCTGCCTGCGCTGTTGTCTGCAGCCAGAGCTTCATAATAGTTTCCGCCGTCATCAGTCGGCTTTATTTCGACTTGACCTAACGAAAGTGTTTCACACTCAAACGGAAGGCACTGCGTCTGCTCTTCATTGCAGTATTCGTCTTTGCTGCAGCCGTCTCCGCAGATTCCGCCGCATCCGTTGTCTCCGCAGATTTTGCCGTTGCATTCGGGAACGCAGTTGTCGCTGTCAAAAACCCAGTTTTCGATCGTGATGCACTCTCCGCCTTCGACTGGAGTTGCCTCTCTCGTGTCCGGATCGACTGTAACTTCAACGAGTTTTGCCGAAAGGGTTCCTTTTATCTGATTGTTTTTGTCAACTTCGGAGATAACAAGAGTTCCGCTCTCCTGAAAGAAGATTTTAACCTTATCTTTATTGTCGTGATCCTGCCAGACTCTGACGCATTCCGTGCAGTCGAGATAGCTTTTATTGCTCCCTTCAGCCAGATCGTAGCTTCCAGCGACTGCAGTGCCATCAAGCGTCTGAAAGAGGTCGATGCCGAAGACGTCACGTTCTGTTTTGTCGCCTAAAATGTTGTCTTTTATGTCGCCGTAGTAGGTGTTTCTGTAAACACTGCCGAAAGTGCTTTCATCTACTGCGAAAATGTAGCATCCTTCAGCATTTTTCTCAGGTTCGCCGCTGTCGGGAACCGTGTCGGTGTCGTCTGTGTCGGGAGCTGTGTCTCCGTTTCCGTCGGGAGTTTCCGTGTCGCCTGAGTCTGCATCGCCAGTGCCGGTATCAGGGATGTCTTCGTCGGAAATTTCGCCGGAATCGCTGTCACCGGTTATGTCTGAATCGGTATTGTCGTTTTCATCATTGCCTCCGCATGAAGTAAAGCTGCCGCACGAAACAAAGAAAATGAAAGGGAAAACCAGAACAAGAAAAATCAGGAACTTTTTCATGGAAAACCTCCGAAAATCAAAAATTGCCGGTAATTATAGTCTTTTTCAGAAAAAATCCACCTTTTACCCTTATCCCGTTATCGCGCCATCGTGATCACGTAATCACGGAATACCGTTATTCCGGCAAAATCAGGCGCGACGGGAAAAACGGAAAGATTCTGGCGCGCCGTCGGGATTGGGCGCGCAATAAAATTGCTTTTTAATCGTTTTTACATAAAATACTCCAATTTTGATCGAAGTGATTTCGGTATGTTGATTTTTTTAAATTTGGAGGAATTATGAAAAACACAAAATTATTAGTGCTTTTTTTAATCATTTTTGTTTCTTGGACGGTTTTCGCTCAGGAAGAACCGGATTCTGAAACCCCTGATCCTGACAGCGTGACCCAGGAAGATTCAGATCAGGAAGTTCCGGATCAGGAAGTTGCAGATCAGGATTCTGAAACTACAGATCAGGATACGCCAGGCGATGATGATCCCGGTGTCAGCAACGGCGAAGGTCAGATGATCGGCGGAAAACCGGCAATGAGCTGGGAAGACGGCGGTCAGGATTTCTTCGTTATGTTCAATTCGAACCTTGACGACAAAATCAAACTTTCCGATGATGAACAAAGCAACCCGCAGGGTGATACTTGCCTTGACTCAAGCTCTTTCACGCTGAACAATTTCCATATTCCGGAAGATGCCATTATCGAAAAGGCTTACCTTGTCTGGATGGGAGCTGTTGATCCGACCAAACTGAATGATCCGACCGACAACAAGGTTCATCTCGCTTTCAAGCAGACGAAAGATCCGAATGTCGAATATGCCAATGATATTCTTTCCGGCGAAGAAGGAAAAGGTAAAAAACTCAACACTGCTCCGAGTTTCGATTTCGAGGGAATCAGATTTAAACAGGATGTCACACTCGGCTGTACAAAAGACCAGATTGAAAACACCGAGATGGAAATCGGATACTTCACATACCGTGTCGATGTTACTGATTTCTTTAATGAAATTTACGAAATCAACAAGAATGCAGGACATCAGGAAGGCACGGGTGAATATTACGGAACCTACACATTCAGTGATCTTGACTGCACTGATCACGATGCTTACCTCTGCAAAACCACGATGGTAAGCGCATGGTCGCTTTTCTTCATCTACAGATCGAAAAATATCAGACCGAAAAAGATCTATTTCTACAACGGTCTTGCATATGTTTACGGTAAAGCATCTGATATCGAAGTAAGCGGTTTCGAACTTCCGCTCAATCCGGCTGTCCGTCTTACGACAATGATTGCCGAAGGCGACCCGAGTCTTACCGATCCGAATGTTGAGACGCTTGAAGGTATTTTCCTCCGCGGTCAGAATGCGACCAGCAACTATAAGCTCAACAACAAATGTAATCCCATAACCAGCACTTATGTCGAAGTTTACAATTCAAAATCTTCAATTGTAAACTGGGATCCGGATGCTGATAAAGACAATCAGATACAGTGTATCGAAGGCGGACAGGAAGATACCGGAACAGGCACAAAATACAATTACGGTATTGACGTCGACACCTTCCGTCTCGACAGCGAAAAAGAGATCAACCTTCAGGAGCATCTCGAGAAAGGAAATACTTCGATGAATATCAAACTTTCGGTTAACCAGGATGCTATTTTCACGAATTACATGGTTCTTTCGGTTGACATCAAAGGTTCCGATTTCGATATTCCTGACGAAGATGAAAAGTATTTCTGCGCATGTCCCGCTTCCGATCCGAACGCGAAAGATTACTACTGTCCTTATGTAAACAAAAGCAAAGAGTTCTACTACCTGGTAAAAGTTCAGAACTGGGGCAAGGACGAAACCAAAGCTGTTACGATTTCCGATGAACTCGATGCACAGCTTGACTACGTTCCGGGAACAACTGAATATGCCACCAAGTTCAACGACAAAGGCGACGGAACCAACTGGATGGTAATTCCGGATAAAGACGGCAACAAGTTCCCGCTTTCAGGCAGCGGTTTCAAACTTGCCGACAAAATGATGCCGTGTGACAAAAATTCATGCCCTAACAAAATTCTTGTAAGATACAAAGTTCGTCCGAAGGCAGGAATTGCAAAGAACTACGTTTTCTCAAACATAGCTCTTATCAAAGATGAAAAGAGTGAAACTCCGTACAAAACCAATACTTCGTATCCTCTTAAACTTAAACCGGGAAACTGTGTCGCTGAATGCGATTCTCCGACTGCTGAAATGTGCGGCGGTGTAAAAGACGACAAAGAGTGCGGAGATGAAGGCCTGCCGGAGTGCACAACGGGCTATATCTGCGAGAATTTCAAATGCAAGGATGATCCGAATATGATGTGCAGTGATGCAGAGTTAACGCTTGCTCTCGGCAAAAATACTCCTCAGTCGGAAAATACGATAATCATCCCGAAAGACAACGGCGGCCAGCCTCTCGTTCTCGGTCAGTTCACGCTCCAGGCAACGGGCTGCGATGAAGAAAAAGTGTTCAATTTCGAAAATATCCGTGTCCACTTCAACAAAAGAAACAATTCCAAGATAGAGTTCTCCGATTATGAAATTATTTACGATGTCAACGGAAACGGTGTCTATGACGAGGGTGAGGATAAAATTGTAAGCAATCCCGATTCTACGACTGTAAACCCGAATTACATTTACATGGCGCTTAAACCGGATGCAAAGAAGTTTGTCGGCAAATCGCTCAACTACTTCATTATCCGCGCGAAAGTAAACTACAAGGATGCTGAGATTCCGACAAATACGGCGTTTAATTTCTACCTTGAAGAAAGTGCTGTCAAAGTAAGCAGCAGCGGAAAAGCCGAGATTACGACCGGAAACGAAGGTTTCGAGTTCGCGACATTCTATCTTGAGCCGACGGGAAATTTCTTCATCGTTACAAGCGGTTCGCACGATCCGGCTGTTCCTGCGATTGCCGATATGAACAGCAATATTCCGGTTATGCAGATCAAAACGAAGTCGTTGGGTATGGCAAATACGATTACTAAATTCAAAGTCAAAGTTTCGGGCGGCTCTGTAAAATTCGGCGAAAAGAACGGTATCACCGGTATTTCACTCTGGCTTGACACGAACAACGACGGAGCGGGAGATATCAAAATTGCCGAAAAAACAAGCTTCGCAGCAGGCGAATCATCGGCTATCACGTTCGAGGAATCCGACTTCTCACAACCGTTGACATACAATGCAGACGAAGAAAAATATATTGTTGTCAAAGTCGATTTCAATATGATTAAAGCCGATCCTGCAATGTACGGCAAAATCATTGTTCCGAAGGGCGGTATCATGCTTAAAGAAACTGCGGCAAGCGTGTATGAACTTCCTCTCAACTCTAAAGTTTTCACATATGCTTGTCCGGAAGGTGACAGCACCTGCGAAACTGAGAAAAAGAAAAACGGCGGATGTGCGGTTCTCGAAGTCGAGTCCGACAACTCTGCTATAATCGTTCTTGCGGCGGTTCTTTCGGCGGCTGCAATGCTCGGTTTGGCACTTCTCAGAAAAAAATCTTCTAAAAAGTTCTAAAAAATCTGTTTAATAACCTCTAACAATTTTACTTTTCTTTCATTTTGTGTTACTCAACACCGTTTTTTTGTGTTTTTAATGACAATTTTTTGCGTTTTCGCAAGGGGGAAACATGAAATCAGTTAATGTTCAGGAACTTTTGAAAAGGCTTGGAATCAAGAAGACGAACTACGGTGCTACGACCGGTTCTTCAAAGGGTTGGCTCAAGACGACGGGAAAAGAGCTTGAAAGCATTTCCCCGATCGACGGCAAAGTGATTGCAACTGTAATTCAGGCAACGAAAAAAGATTATGAAAAAGTTGCTGCAAAAGCTAAGGCTGCTTTCGAAAAATTCAAAATGATGCCCGCTCCGAAACGCGGACTCATCGTTCGCGAGATCGGTGACGCTCTGAGAAAGTACAAAAGCGACCTCGGTGCTCTCGTAACTCTCGAAATGGGAAAGATCGCTGTTGAAGGAAGAGGCGAAGTTCAGGAAATGATCGATGTTTCCGATTTCGCACTGGGCCTCAGCCGCCAGCTTTACGGCTACACGATGCACAGCGAAAGAGAAAACCACAGAATGTACGACCAGTATCATCCGCTCGGTGTTGTCGGCGTTATCACAGCTTACAACTTCCCGGTAGCAGTTTGGTCATGGAACTCTCTTCTTGCAGCAGTATGCGGCGACGCAGTAATCTGGAAACCGAGTTCAAAAACTCCTCTTACCGCAATCGCAGTTCAGAACATCATCGCTCCGATCGTTGACAAATACGATATCGACGGCATTTTCTCGCTCGTTATCGGTAAAGGCAGCGATGTCGGTGATACCCTCGTAAACGACACCAGGATCCCGCTTATCAGCATGACGGGAAGCACGAAGATGGGTCGTCAGATCGGCGAAGCAGTTGCAAAGAGATTCGGAAGATCGCTTCTCGAACTCGGCGGCAACAACGCAGTCGTTATCGACGAAACGGCTGACCTCGACATGGCTCTCAGAGCTGTCGTTTTCGGTTCTGTCGGCACGGCTGGTCAGAGATGCACCACGACAAGAAGAGTCATCATCCAGAAGTCGGTAAAGGCGAAATTCGTAAAATCACTCATCAACGCATACAAACAGGTAAAAATCGGCAACCCGCTTGACGAAAGCAACATCATGGGGCCGGTTGTAGACGAAAAGACTGTCGAAGACCTTATGGAATCAATCAAACAGGTAAAGGCTCAGGGCGGCAAAATCCTTTACGGCGGCAAGAAAGTCACCGTTAAAGGCTGCGAAGGCGGTTTCTATGTTGAGCCGACGATTGCTGAAGTAAAACATGACCTTCCGATCGTTATGCACGAAACGTTCGCACCTCTTCTTTACATAATCGAATACGACAAGATTGAAGACGCTATTGCTTACAACAACGAAGTTCCGCAGGGACTCAGCTCGGCACTCTTCTCGACATCGCTTCCCAACACCGAACTCTGGCTTTCACACGCAGGTTCCGACTGCGGTATCGCTAACGTCAACATCGGAACGAGCGGCGCAGAGATCGGCGGCGCATTCGGCGGTGAAAAAGAGACGGGCGGCGGCAGAGAATCTGGCAGCGACGCTTGGAAAGTCTACATGCGCCGTCAGACCAACACGATCAACTGGGGCAAAACGCTTCCGTTGGCACAGGGCATTGATTTCAAAATCTAACTTTTAATAGGAGAAGAAAATGACAAACGCTATCTATTCGATTCCGCGTCCGCAGAATGAACCCGTTTACGCTTATGCTCCGGGTTCTGCTGAAAAGAAACTTCTGAAAGACGAACTTGCAAAACAGCTCAAGGAAGAAATCGAAATTCCGCTTGTTATCGGCGGCAAAGAGATCAAAACCGGCAAAACGATGAAAGTCGTTGCTCCGCACGATCACAAACACGTTCTCGGCGTATGCCACCTTGGCGGCGAAAAAGAAGTCAAACAGGCTATCAAATGCGCTCTTGCAGCAAAAAGAGAGTGGGAGAACATGGACTGGCACCAGAGAGCAGCCATTTTCATGAAGGCCGGCGAACTTATTTCGCAGAGATACCGCTACAAAATGAACGCAGCAACGATGCTCAACCAGAGCAAGACCTGCCACCAGGCTGAGATCGACTCGACTTGCGAGCTCATCGACTTCTGCCGTTTCAATTCGCACTATATGCAGGAAATCTACCGCAGACAGGATCTTCACAACGATAAAGGAACATGGAACAGAGTAGAGTTCAGAGCTCTTGAAGGCTTCGTTCTCGCTGTAACTCCTTTCAACTTCACCTCTATCGCAGGAAACCTTCCGATGTCTCCGGCTCTTATGGGCAACGTAGTTCTCTGGAAACCGGCTTCAACGGCTCTTCTTTCCAACTACTACCTTATGAAGATTTTCCAGGAAGCCGGTCTTCCCGACGGCGTAATCAACTTCCTTCCGGGCCGCGGCGGCAGCATCGGCGATCCGGCTGTTGATTCTCCGGAATTCGCAGGTCTCCACTTCACCGGTTCGACCTCAGTCTTCAAATCGATCTGGAAGAGATCGGCGAACAACATCGACAAATACCGCTCATATCCGAGAATAGTTGGCGAAACAGGCGGCAAGGACTTCATATTCGTCCACAGCTCTGCAAACGTTGATGAAGTCGCAGTTGCGGCAGTTCGTGGTTCTTTCGAATATCAGGGCCAGAAATGCTCGGCAGCTTCGAGAATGTATGTTCCGAAGTCGCTCTGGCCGAAAATCAAATCGAGAATGTGCGACATGATCAACACGATCAAAGTCGGCGACGTTACCGATTTCAGAAACTACATGGGCGCAGTAATCGATGAGAACAGCTTCGACAACACGATGAACTACATCAACATCGCGAAGAAATCGAAAGACGCTAAGATCCTCATCGGCGGAACAGGCGACAAGAAAAAAGGATACTTCATTCAGCCGACCGTCATCGAAGCGCTCGATCCGCACTTCGTAACGATGGAAGAAGAGATCTTCGCACCCGTTCTCACGGTTTATGTCTATGACGACAAGAAATTCGTTGAGACGATGGATCTCTGCGACAAGACTTCTCCGTACGCACTTACCGGTTCGATCTTCGCAAACGACAGAAAGGCTGTCGCTATGGCTGAGGACGCACTCAGACACTGCGCAGGCAACTTCTACATCAACGACAAACCTACAGGTGCAGTTGTCGGTCAGCAGCCCTTCGGCGGTGCAAGAGGCAGCGGAACGAACGACAAAGCGGGCAGCAGCGTCAACCTTCTCAGATGGACAAGCCAGAGAGCGATCAAAGAGAGCCTTGTTTCTCCGCTCGACTACGGCTATGCATTCCTTAAAGAGAAATAGTCCGACTGATTGATTCTTTTCACTTTATCCGTACAATGCACGTTTGTGTGTTGTACGGATTTTTTTATGTTTAGAATATGGCTTTTTACATGGAGGCAGTGATGAAAAAAGGATTTTTCATTCTTGTTTTTATTTTATTGTTTTCGTCCGTTTTTGCGCTCGATCTTGATATTCCGCTCAAAAATTTTGAGGTGAGCGGCGTTTCTGTCGACAAAATAACGCTTGAAAGCGAAGCTAAGAAAGTCACTTTTTTCATTACTGTAACAGATAAATATCTGGTCGGTTTCAACGACATCAAACTTGAAGAGTTGAGCAGATTATATCTTAACTCTTTGATTTCACTAAACATAAATTTCATGCATCTCAACATTATGTTGAGAACCGGAAAAGACGGAGAATATAAATATGTTACCGAATTTCTGCCGAAAGAACCGCCAGTTCCCAAAAAAGAAGAAGGATATGAAGGTGGAGCTTCAAAACCTGCAAAAAAATCGCTTTCACCTCACGTCAAACACGGGAATATTACTGGTGCGCTTTCGGGAAAAACCCTTTTTGTCAGTGCCGGTCACGGCTGGGCTTACAACCTCAATTATGTCAATAACGGAACAGAGAATGATCCTGTTTATGAACTGAAAAGTCAGTATTGGGAAACACAGCGCGATGTAAGTCAGGGAATGCGTGAAGATGATTCAAACGCCGAAATGGTAAGTTATTTTCTGATTCCGTATCTCCAGAATGCGGGAGGTATGGTTTTCTCGGCGCGTGAAAGAGACCGTCAGGAAAACATGGTTATAATTGACGACGGTGACGGCACAGCCTATGAAGCTCAGGACGGAATTTATGAAGAAAATGGGGAATGGACGGATTCAGGTTCAGCGGGTTACGGAAGAACGGCTTATCCGATTGCAATTGATATAAACCCGCTTACAAGCGGATCCTACCGTTACGCAAATGCAGAAAGCGGTGCATGGGCGCGCTGGACGGCAAATATTCCTGAAGATGGATTTTATCATGTTTATGTTAGTTACAGAGCCGGCACAAATAGAACCGATTCCGCTGTTTACACTGTCAAACACGCCGGCGGCTTGACTCAAGTCACGGTAAACCAGCGGCATCACGGAAATACTTGGATCGATCTCGGAAAGTTCTATTTCCATGCCGGTTTGTCGCGTGAAAACGGTTCTGTTACGCTTTCAGGAGCAAGCGACATAATTATTGCAGATGCAGTCCGTTTCGGCGGTGGAAAAGGGCTTGTAAAGCGCGGAGAATCCGGAGTGACTCCAAAAGTTTCAGGCAAACCGCGTTGGGAGGAATCGGCTGTTCACAACATTCAGTTTATAGGAGCCCCGAGTGGAAGCGGAAAAGTTTACCACCGTTACAATACAGCATACAACGACAGGGACGACGATGTCGCGGCGAGAAGCCGCTGGGCAGCATGGGAAAACGAAGAAGAGGATGATTCGCTTTATATCGCGATTCATTCTGATGCACACAGCAATACTAGTGCTGAAGGCATTTCATCATATATTTACAGTCCTGGTCAAGGTGGCGGAGTAGGTTTTGTAAGCGGTTATGCGGTTAACGGAAGTGAAGGTTTAGCCGATCTTGTACGCCAAAGAATTTTGAATTCTGTCAGGGTATTGCTCAATTCAAATTATAAGGAGCGAGGACGCTACAGTGCTTATTTCGGCGAGATAAATCCGAGCAACAATAACGAAATGCCATCGTGTCTGATTGAACTTGCATATCATACTTCCCCGACCGATTCTGCAATGCTGAAAAACCCGAAATACCGCGATATCGCGATGCGCGGGGCGTATCAGGGAATCGTTCAGTATTTCGCTGATAAAGACGGTACTGAAGCGGTGTTTTTACCCGGAAGTCCACGCAATTTAAGGACAAAAGTAAATGATAACGGCTCGGTAACGCTTTTCTGGGATGCTCCCGAAAGCGATTCTCCGAATTATTACAAAGGTCATCCTGCTACAGGTTATTATGTGCAGACTTCTACCGACGGAAATGCTTTCGATGACGGTGTCGATGTCGGAAACGTGCTTCAGTTCACCAGGAATTTTGAACAGGGTAAGCCGGTTTACTTCAGAGTTGTCGCATACAATGCAGGCGGAGTTTCATTTCCGAGCGGAGTTGCCGCAGCTGTTCCGGCAAAACACGCTTCTCAAATCCTTCTTGTCGACGGTTTTGAGCGTATTGACAACGCACTTCCGCGCTTTAATGAAGGAACAAGTGCAAATCACCGTTACATTTTGGAGTACATAAACAGTTTCGACTATGCAAAATACTATGCTCCGCTCATTTCCGAGCTTGGATACTCGCTCGATTTCACGCAGAGAACCAATGTAACAGGTATGGATTTGTCAAATTATGACATGATTTTGTGGTTTTTGGGTGAACAGAGCACTGAAGACGAGACTTTCAACCATGATGAGCAGACAAAAATCACGGAATATATCGAAAACGGCGGTGCTCTTTTTGTAAGCGGCGCGGAAATAGGCTGGGATCTTCAGGCAAAGGGCGATGATGATGACAAACAGTTTTTTAATGAGATTTTAAATGTCAATTATATAAAGGATGAATCGAAGCTCTACACTTTTTACGGAACAGATGATTTCACGGATGTGTCAGGTGCATTTGATGACGGAACTTACATCTATCAGGCTGAATATGCCGATGTTTTGTCACCTTATACAAGATCGGGAAGAACCGTTCTGTTTTATGATGATGCTATGACGCTTGGAGCCGGAATTTTAACAAAAAACGATGAAAAGAAAGTTTTCGTAATGGGATTTCCGTTTGAGACGATTCTGGATAAAGACAATAAAATCAATCTTGTGCAATATGTTCTCGATGAGTTTGAAATAACTCCAGAAACTGATGATGATCCGTCTGACAGCGGAGTTGAAACGCCGGATGATGATTCCGACGACGATACGGCAGATTCAAACGATGAAACTCAGGACGAAGATTCGGCAAACACTGAAAACGAAAGTACAGATGAAGATACGTCGGACTCTGAAAATGAAACTCAGGACGAAGACACTGCAGATGGTGCTGACTCGAGCGATACTTCTGACTCGTCTGATTCAAATGATCCGACAGACACTTCAGATTCAACCGACACGACTGATACATCCGATTCAAGCGATTCTTCTGACACATCAGATCAGTCAGATCCTACCGATACTTCTGACTCGTCCGACAGCTCGGATTCCACTGATACGTCAGATTCAAGTGACACTTCTGAAAACGATAAATCTGATGATGAAAAAGGCGGCTGTTCTGTGCTGACTCTTTAATTATTTGAATTTCTTGAAAAAATCGCCCAAATCTTTATTGAACTTGTTGAAATTTTCGCCGTATTTCATAATTTTGGGTTCGTTTGAATTGATCTCTTCTACGATCTTGTCGCCTTCTATCTTGCACTCGGCTGTAAATTCAGATTTTCCGCTTACGCAAGAAGCATTGAAATTGTTGATTTTATTGAGATATTCTTCGTAAAATTTAATAAACTCCGCACTCTCTTTTTCAAGTTCCTTCATTGTTGAGACAAGTTTGAGATAGGTGTCGAGCAGTTTTTTATTGTTTCTGCTTTTTACGACTTCGGTATTGTTGTCACTCATTCCTATCTGCTGGTTCAGATATGCGTTCTGCTCTCTGAGTCCCTGCAGATAGTTCGTTATCGTATTCTGCGCGTTCTCGGTCTTTGCAAGGATATTTCCCATTCCCGCTTTGTGGTAGTCGTTTTCAATCGCGACGAGGTTCACTTTTTCATCTTTGTAGGCTGCAAGCTTCGAGTTGCCGTCGTTGAAAAGGTTCTCCATTTTGGTTTCCGACGCCTTGCACTTTTCCATGTTGAGTTTCGTGACGCAGACGCTTTTTGCCTCGTTTATCGTTCTGAGCATCGAAGTGCAGGTCTGGCGTAGAGCACCGTTCTGCAGCAGGACGCTGTTGAGCTTGCCCAAGAACTCTTTGCCGATCTTTGCCGAATCTGCGGAAGCGCCTTTAAGCGACTGATTGAGCGAGGCTTTTGATTTGTCGAAAACTTTTTTGTCCTCGTCAAGCCCTTTCTGCATCGCCTGAACGAGTTCTTTTTTCGCATTCAGATTGGCAGAAATCGCTTTTATAAAATCCTTTTTACCTTCGTCGTTACTTCTTGCGTTGTAGTCTTTAGCGCGTTCTGCGGCGTTTTCCATCGTATCGATGTCGCTGTTGAAATTCTCCTTTTCGTCATTCAGCTTTTCAGCGGCGGTCGCGACCTCTCTGTCAAGTGCTTCGCATTTTGAATATTTGTCGTCGGTGTCGACAGTTTTGCACTCTTCAAGATAGTTTTTCAGAAGAGATTCGTATTCATTGAGCAGATTTTTGAGGTCGGGAATACGCGATTTTGCCGATTCCTTCGCTTCGCAGTAGATTTTGAGTTCACTGACTACATTGCGCGAAAGGTCGTTATCAGACGGATTATTGCATGCCTTCTCATCTTTTGAGAGCTTCTTTTCGATCTCTTCGACCCGTTTTTTATCTGACGCTATCTTTTTCGCCTCGTCTTTGTAAATGTCGGCATAAACAGTAAGCGAATAAAAAAGAACCAGTAAAATCAAATACTTTTTCATGAGTTCCTCCAAATTTCAAACACATACGGATGATGATTCCACAAAAAGGGGAATTTTGCAAATAACAACTCTTTTTCGTTGAAAAAAATCGGGATAGGCTTAATATCAGGCGGTTTTGGAGATGAAAATGGCTGAAAGACTGAAAATCCTTATAGTGGAAGACGATCCGGCGAATCTGATCGTTTCTGTCAAAAGTCTGGAGCGCAGAAATGTCGAAGTCCTCGCTGCGACGGATGCCTACGAAGCCTTGAAAATATACGATAGTGCCGACAATTTGTCCGCCGTGATAACCGACATCCAGCTCCCAGGCATGGACGGAACTGAAATGATGCGCAAAATGAGGCAGAAAGAGGAGTCGACGGGAATTTCTATTCCGATTTTTGCGATGACGGCTTACGCTTTCGGCGAAGAGAAGGAAAATTTCAAGGCTATCGGTTTTGATGACATTTTTATCAAGCCTGTCGATTACGACAAAATATTGGAAACTATTCAATTTTATTTGTAAAAGAGGTCGTTTTGAACTTGTTTTCATCGGATAAGGCGCTTTCAGATTTTGTCGAAAAGGCATACATCAGGCTGCTTGAAGCGGGATACACTGTAAACAGCGAAAATATTAAGGAGATCCCTTACGGAGTGACGCTGAAAACGGGAAAAAGCGATGAAAAACTTGTTTCGGCGGCGGTATACCACACCGAGAAAAAAGGATTTTCAGTCGTAACAAGCGATCCTGAGATAAAATCGCTCCTTCTTTCGCTTATCACGAATGTCGGGACTCTTGGCAGCGACGAAGCGGGAAAGGGGGATATTTTCGGTCCTTTAGTCGTATGTTCTTTTCTTCTTGGTGAAAAGGAAGAAGTGCTCTTAAAACTCGGCGCAAAAGACAGCAAAAGAATGAAAAATGAAGAGATATTGGATAGTTATGAAAAGATAAATGCCGATTTCAGAGATTCTTTCTCGATGGTGCGCATCATGCCGGAAAGATACAATTCTTTCTATCAGAATCTTTCCGAGCAGGGTAAAAACCTCACCGATCTTCTTGCCTGGGCGCATTCGAAGGCGATATCGAATGTTATTGCGAAAAGAAACGATGTCAAACGTGTTTTAGTCGATAAATTCACCCCGTCATATTCGGCAAATGCAAGAATAACGGCTGCTGCGGGAAAGATCCCGGTCGATTTTCAGGTGAGAGCCGAACAGGACCCGGCGGTAGCGATAGCATCAGTCATAGCGAGGGCAGGGTACCTTTTGTCGCTGCGTCAGATAAGTGAAACAGTTCTTGAAAACAAATTCAGCCTCATTCCGGGAAGCGGAGCAGAATCCGACAAACTTCTTGCAGAGATTTCGGCTTCTTACGGTCGTGATATTTTTGACAAGATCGCCAAGACTCATTTTGCCAATTTCGAAAGGCTGCTCTGAAAGATTTTTTCTTGAAAATGAAAATCCGATAGGCTACTATCGCGCGTCTTTGGATTCTTTTAACAATTTTTTAGGAGGCTCTCATGAAAATTTTTGTTCTCAACTGCGGAAGTTCTTCAATCAAGTACCAGCTTTTCGACATGACTGACGAGACCGTCATCGCTAAAGGTCTTGCCGAGAAGATCGGAAACCCCGAAGGCCACATCGAACTTAAGATCACGAACCCGAAAAACAAGATCGAAGTCAATCTTCCTCTTGCTGACCACTCGGTCGCTCTGAACAAAATCATGGATATGATGACCGAAAACGGCGTTATCAAAGACAAATCGGAGATCACGGCGATCGCTCACAGACTCGTTCATGCCGGCGAATACTACCACGGCAGCGTTGAAGTTACCGACGACGTCGTCTTCAGAATTCAGGAATGCAACGACCTCGCACCGCTTCACATTCCGGCTAACATCATCGGAATCAGGACCTGCCAGAAACTTTTCCCGGATACTTTCATGTCGGGAACTTTCGACACCGCTTTCCATCACACGATGCCGGATTACGCTTACATGTATCCGATAGACTACAAATACTACGAAAAATACAGAGTCCGCAGATACGGCTTCCACGGATCGAGCCACTTCTTCGTTTCCAACAGAGCCGCTGAAATGCTCGGCAAAGACATCAAAGACCTCAAGATCGTTAC
>JAFYIZ010000007.1 GCA_017538365.1 bacterium
CTATTTTGACCAGAAGAGCACGGTGGACTATATAGGGGCAGTGCAGGGTATCCCGGTCTGCTTTGATGCCAAGGAGTGCGCCGTCGATACCTTTACACTCCGGAATATCCATGAGCATCAGGTGATATTTATGAAGGATTTTGAGGACAGCTACGACGGCTGGAGCGGCAAATGCACATACTTTTCGCCGGCTTACCACGATCTTACCCTTACACAGCTGAGAAAATATTTCACTTGGAGAACAGCGGCGAGAAAAGGGAATTTTTCACCTATAGAATCCCCTTTTGCATACCTCTATATCAGCGAGCTGCTGTGCGGTATCGGTGCTGAAACACCTGAAGAGGCTCTGAAAAAAATGGCCGATTTTGAAACTGGCTTCGTCAATGCCGGTTTTACCGATACGCTTCTGAAAATGCACCTTAAAAACTGGATGTTCGAATACGCCGTGACCCGCGGAATGCAGCCCGAAACTGTCATGCAGCATGCCGATCCGCAGATGTTAGCGCACGACACATATCTTTCGATCCTCAAAGATCCCGCGTCAAAAAATGATAACGAGATATTTTTGGCGCTCAGTTTTTTTGCCGAAAAAGATCTCTTCACTACACCTGTTGTTTCTGAAGGAGGAAGCAGAGGAAAACACCTTTTCGCAACACTTTGGAAATGCGTTTCAGCTAGATACAATGAAGGTGATACCGACTTTTTCACGGCGTGTTTCGGAGATGCACAAACTTCAAAATGGTACCCCCTTTTCAACGCCCTTTTCCGTGATGACGGCAACGATTCCGACAAAGAATGCGTCCTTAACGGATGCAGAAAATACTTCTGCCGCGGCGGAATCTGGTATGAAGAGTGTTTCAGCAGAATTCAGTTCGACAAAATTAGATTTAATGCACTTCTGCACGAAGCGGAAAGAGTTTTCCGCAAATACTTGAAAGCGGGAAAAACTCTGCGGCAGAAACCTGATGAGACCTGGGCGACGCACTATGCCGAAGCAGTGGTGGAAGCCGATAAAAAAGCCGAAGCAGAAGCAAAAAGACCGAAAATAAACATCGATTTGTCTGGACTCGACAAGATCAGGCGCGATGCGGCCGTCACGCGGGAAAGCCTTCTTACCGAAGACGAAACTGAAACTGAAGTCGAAGCAACCAAAGAAAATGAAGAAAACACCCTTCTCGATGCAGTCCACACCGAGATCCTGCGCACACTCCTCAAAAACGGCTCAGCCGACGAATACATAAAAGCGGCTCACCTCATGCCCTCAGTCGTTGCCGACACCATAAATTCCGCCCTATTTGACGAGATCGGCGACAATATCCTTGAATGTGACGGAAAAACTCTTAAGATCGTTGAAGATTATGTTGAAGAGGTTGAAAAACTGCTGGAGAAATAAATGGCTGAAGAAAAAAGGATCGTTCCCAAGCGCATAGCCCAGACCGTCATAAATTCACTGAAAGGCGGCGTTGTTCCGAGGATCGGGCTGCCCTACATCGCGGTAGGTAGGAAAAGCGAGATCGAGGCACTGCTGCACGATGTCGAGATCATTGCGGAAGGGGGTGCGTCGTTCCGTTTTATCGTCGGTAGATACGGCTCGGGAAAGAGTTTTCTCATTCAGACGATACGCAATTACGTGATGGACAAAGGTTTCATCGTTGCCGATGCAGACCTTTCGCCCGAAAGAAGGCTTCAGGGAACTCACGGGCAGGGGCTTGCGACTTACAGAGAGCTTATCGGCAATCTTTCGACCAAAACCAAGCCCGAAGGCGGCGCACTGACGCTCGTACTTGACCGCTGGATAAACACAGTGCAGTCTGAAACGATGCAGGAAAGCGGACTTTCGCCCGACGATCCGGCTTTGGCGGCGGCTGTGGACAAAAAAATCTACGCCGTGACAAGCGCAGTGAGTGAATTAGTTCACGGATTCGAGTTCGCACGTCTTCTTTCGCTCTATTACCGCGCATATTCGGAAGGAAACGATGAAACAAAAATGAAGGTCATCCGCTGGTTCCGCGCCGAATACGCGACAAAACGCGAGGCGAAGGAAGAACTCGGCGTGAACATCATAATCACAGACGACGACTGGTACGACTATCTCAAACTTTTCGCCCTTTTTTTCAGGCTCGCAGGATACGCCGGAATGATGATAATGATCGATGAACTTGTGAACATCTACAAGATTCCCAACTCGATAACACGCCAGTATAACTACGAAAAAATGCTCACAATGTATAACGACACATTGCAGGGAAAGGCTCGTTATTTAGGCATCATCATGGGGGGAACACCGCAGGCGGTCGATGACAAAAGACGCGGAGTCTACAGCTACGAAGCGCTCCGTTCACGCCTTGCCGAAGGAAAATTTTCTAAGGAAGGTGCGCGAGACCTGCTTGCTCCGGTGATAAGACTTGAGCCTCTGACAGCAGAAGAGATGCTCGTTTTATGCGAAAAGTTGGCCGATATGCATGCAGGACTTTACGGATATCAAAGAAAAGTCGGCGTTGACGACCTCACTGCCTTCATCAAGCTCGAATACGGCAGGATCGGGGCAGACCAGAACATCACGCCGCGCGAAGTCATCCGAGATTTCATCGAACTCATGGATCTCATGTATCAGCATCCAAATATGGATATGGCAACGCTGCTTCAGTCGGACGATTTCACTTACACAAAATCGGAAGCGGTCTCCGACGAAGCCGAAGACAACTTCGCGGAGTTCACGATATGAACGTATTTGCCAGATACGCTCCTTTTATTCAGGATCACATCTACAAAAGCGGCTGGAAAATGCTTCGCGCCGTGCAGAATGCAGCAGGTGATGCGATCTTTGGAACTGACGACAATGTTCTTCTTGCAGCTTCGACCGCATCAGGAAAGACCGAGGCGGCATTTTTCCCGATACTTACCCTGCTTGATGAAAAACCGTCAGCAAGTGTCGGAATTTTGTATATCGCGCCGCTCAAAGCGCTCATCAACGACCAGTTCGGAAGGTTGAACGAGCTCTGTGAAGAAGCCAGCATTCCCATTTACCGCTGGCACGGAGATGTTCCGCAGACACAGAAACGGAAACTCATCAAAAAACCGTCGGGAATACTTCAGATAACGCCCGAATCGCTAGAATCGCTGATGATAAACAAACACATGGAGATCCCATCTCTTTTCTGTGATCTGCGCTTCATCGTGATTGATGAGATCCACTCTCTTTTGCGCGGCGACCGCGGAATGCAGACATTCTGCCTCATCGAGCGGCTGTGCAAAGTTGCAGGCTGTGACCCGAGAAGGATAGGACTTTCGGCAACTATCGGAGATCCCGAAGCGGCGGGAGCTTTCCTTTCGGCGGGAAGCGGAAGAAAGACTGTGATACCGCGTTTTGACGGCGGAAAGGAAGTCTGGCGGCTTTCTATGGAACATTTCTACAACACCGATCCGCAGGCAGATTCTCCCGATATTCCAAGCGAAGCGACAGAAGATGAAGAGAAGACCGATACCGCGCCTGACAAGGCTGATCCGGGCTTAGCCTACATTTTCGAGCATACAAGAGGCAGGAAGTGCCTGATCTTCACAAATTCGCGCGAAGAGTGCGAATCGGTCTGCCAGAATCTGCGGCAATACTGCGAAATAAAGCACGAACCCGACCGCTTTCTGATTCACCACGGCAATCTTTCGGCATCGTACCGCGAAAGCGCCGAAGAAGAGATGAAAGACGATTCTTCGCTGATGTCTGTCTGCGCCACGGCGACGCTTGAGCTCGGGATCGATATCGGAAAACTTGAACGCGCCTTTCAGATCGATGCACCTTTCACAGTTTCAGGTTTTCTGCAGCGGATGGGCAGAACAGGCAGACGCGGTGATCCCTCGGAAATGCATTTTGTCATGCGTGAAGACCATCCGGAAGAAAGGGCAATGCTTCCCGCCCTCATTCCGTGGTATCTTGTGCAGGGGATAGCGCTCGTGCAGCTTTACATCGAAGAGCGTTTTGTCGAGCCGCCGAAGACTGACAGGCTTCCTTTCAGCCTTCTCTACCACCAGACGATGAGCACTCTCGCTTCGTGCGGAGAAATGACACCTGCAGAGCTTGCTTCGAGAGTTCTGACCCTCAACTGCTTCAAAAGGATAACTGCTGACGACTACAAGATCCTTCTCAGACACCTGATAAATACCGGCCACATCAGCCGCACGGAAAACGGCGGACTAATCGTCGGACTTGCAGGAGAGAGAATCGTCAGCAACTTCAAATTCTACGCCGTTTTTCAGGAAAATATCGAATATTCGGTCAAAGCAGACTCAGTTGAGCTGGGAACCATCGTAAAACCGCCGCCAGCAGGAGAAAAGATCGCGATCGCAGGAAGAGTCTGGGTCGTTGACGAAGTAGACCACCAGAAAAAAGTTGTCTACTGCACCCTTGTCAAAGGGAATATTCCGGCATATTTCGGCGATGTCGCGGGAGATGTCCACACCCGGATTTTAGAGCGGATGCGCGGCGTTCTGAACGAAGAAAAAAGCTATCCCTATCTCATGCGTCATGCAGTGTGCAGACTAAGCGAAGCAAGAGAGACTTCCCAAAAAGCGGGAATGTCGCAAAATCCGCTCATTCACTTGGGCGGCAACATGTGGGCTCTTTTTCCGTGGCTCGGAAGTTATGCATTTCTGGCACTGGAGCGCTTTTTGAAAATACGCTGCGGTTCCCGCCTCGGCCTCAAAGGACTTTCTTCATCGCGCCCCTACTTCATGCAGTTCACGATGAAAGCCGATCCCGAAACTTTCTACAAAATAGTATCCGAAGAAGCGGCAAAAGGTATTGATCCGATGGAACTTATCTATCCGAAAGAAAACCCGGTTTTCGAAAAATACGACGAATTTGTGCCAGTTGAACTTATCAGAAAAGGCTTCGCTTTCGGTATTTTGGATATCGAAGGAATGAAAAAACGGATTTCGGAGTGGTCGGACAAGAGTTAAAATGCAGTTTTCAATTTCAGGCAGAACAGTTGATATTTTTTCAAGTGCAGAAGGCATTGCACCGCTCGTCATTCTGAACACGATCCAGGGAGAAGGTGCAAAAATATTTGAAAAATGCCTTGAACTCGGCTGCAAAAACTTCACTCTTGCCGCAATCGGCGGACTCAACTGGAACCACGATCTTTCACCGTGGGAAACTCCCGATATAAGAAACAACAGATACAGTTTCGGCGGAGCAGACGAATACATTTCGCAGCTTACGACTCAAATCATGCCGGAAATCCTCTCGAAACTGCCGGGGAAGCCTGAATTTACGGCGATCGCAGGGTATTCACTTGCCGGACTTTTTGCTCTTTACGCAACATACAGAACTGATGTTTTCAGCCGCGTTGCAAGCGTTTCGGGCTCTCTCTGGTTTCCGGGTTTTACCGAATTCGCGCAGTCGCATGATTTTGTAAAAACTCCTGATTGTATCTACCTTTCCCTGGGAGATACCGAAGCTAAAACACGCGACAAAAACCTAGCTCCAGTTCAGAAAAACACAGAGTTTATTGCCGGTTTATACAAATCCCGCGGAATCGAAACGATTTTCGAACTTAATTGCGGCAATCACTTCACCGATACGATAGGACGCACTGCAAAAGGGATAAAGAAGATAATTGACACCGTGTCAAAATAAAAATTTTGGAAAATTTCACTAGTTTTTTCGACTCATCGCGCGCATCGAATTAAATACTGCAAGCACTGTAACTCCGACATCTCCGAAAACAGCTTCCCACATGTTTGCGACTCCTAAGGCACCCAGAATGAGCACGAGGAACTTGACTGCAAGGGCGAAAGTTATGTTTTCACGAACGATGGCCATTGTTTTTTTTGAAATGCGTATGACAGAAGAAATTTTTCTGATATCGTCATCCATAAGCACTACATCGGCCGCTTCGATCGCCGCATCGGAACCTAAACTTCCCATCGCGATACCGATATCGGCCCGCATTAAGACCGGCGCATCGTTGATCCCGTCGCCTACGAATGCGACTTTCCCGTTCTTTTCTTCCGAGATCAGTTTTTCGATCTCACGTACTTTGCCGGCAGGAAGAAGCTCTGCGCGGAATTCGTCGATCCCGAGAGTTTCGGCAACTGTTTCAGCCGCTTTAATGCGGTCCCCGGAAAGCATGACCGTTTTTCTGACACCTGCCGAACGCATCTCAGAGAGAGCCTCTTTGGTCCCGTTTTTGATCTCGTCGGATATCACGATGCTCCCTGCATAAGTTCCGTCGCATGCGACATGAACGATTGTTCCGGCATCTTCGTTAGGAGTGTATTCGATACCAAGCTCATCCAGAAGAAGGCAGTTTCCGGCAGCGATGTTTTTACCGTCATAATTCACAGCAACGCCGCGCCCCGCAGTTTCTTTGGCTATCGAAACTTTATCAGTTTCTATCCTGCCTCCGTAAGCGTTTGCGATGGATCTCGCTATCGGGTGGTTGGATAAGCTTTCAGCGTGAGCCGCAAGCCGGAGGAGCTCTTCGTCGGAAAAGCCTGCCGCCGCATTCGGAAGGACTCTGCTCACTTTGAATTCACCTTTTGTGAGTGTTCCCGTTTTATCGAAAACAACAGTTTTTACTTCCGACACCGCTTCCAAATAGCTGCTTCCTTTTATGAGCACGCCGATCTTTGAAGCGGCACCGATCCCGCCGAAAAATCCGAGCGGAACCGAGATCACAAGGGCGCACGGGCACGACACGATAAGAAAAATGCAGGCGCGCTCGATCCAGTCGGAAAAGCTGTAACCGAATAAAAGCGGAGGAATCACAGCAAGAAGAAGCGCGCTGACAGTGACTATCGGGGTGTAGACTCTCGCGAAACGGGTGATGAAATTTTCGAGCCTCGCCTTTTTGGAGCTTGCGTTTTCGACAAGTTCAAGGATCTTCGCAACGGTAGAATCCTCGTATTTTTTTGCGACTTTTACTTTTAAGGTCCCTTCCCCGTTGACGCATCCGCTTATCACTTCATCTCCGGCAGCAACCCTGCGCGGCACCGATTCTCCGGTAAGCGCCGCCGTATCGATGAAGGATTCTCCTTCGGTGACGACTCCGTCAAGCGGTATCTTCTCTCCCGCTCTTATCACGATGATGTCTCCGATATTTACATCTTCGGGATCGACTTCTTCTATCCCGTCAGGCGTCTCAAGATTCGCGTATTCAGGGGCGATGCTCATCATTTCGGCGATCGACGCCCTTGATTTTCCGACAGCATAGCTCTGGAAAAATTCACCGATCTGGTAGAAAAGCATGACCGCCGTCGCCTCGGAATATTCGCCTATCGCAAACGCCGCCACAGTCGCCACCATCATGAGAAAACTCTCGTCGAAAGCGTTCCCTCGGACAATGTTGACTAGCGCCTTTTTCAGCACGCTGTGGCCGATAACTATGTAGGGAACAAGGTAAAGAGCGAGTTTTACGCGATAGTCACTGAATAAACCGAGATTATCGCAGACAAAAACAGCCGCGAAAAGCAGAATTGTGGTAACGATCTCGATGACCGTTCTTTTTTGCTTCGCGTTCATGGCTAATCCACAAAGATCGTTGCGTCGGGCTCTATTTTCCTCGCTTTCGCGACAGCCGCCTTCAAAACTTCGTCAAATCTGTCGTCATCGGCAACTATCGTCAGTTTCTGAGCGATAAAATTGAGCGTTACATCCTGAACTCCGTCGATACCGCGGATAGCATCTTCGATCTTTGCCGCACAGTTCGCGCAGTCGACATCACATCTGAATCTCTTTTTCATTTTTCTCTCCATTAAAATTATTCACGAATATGTTCAAAACCTATTTTTATTATCGCTTCAACGTGGTCATCGGCAAGCGAGTAGAAGGCGACCTGCCCTTCCTTCCTGTATTTCACGAGGTTTAAAAGGCGCAGCGATTTCAGCTGATGTGAGACCGCCGATTTCGTGACACCGAGCAAAACCGCAAGGTCACAGACGCACATCTCATGCATCGAAAGCGCATGCAGAAGCCTCATTCTTGAAGGGTCTCCGAACATTTTGAAAAGATTCGCCA
>JAFYIZ010000049.1 GCA_017538365.1 bacterium
CAAGGACTCTGAAAATAAAGATCAAAAACAATGTTTTCAGCAACCGGCACACAATGCCCAACAATTTTGACAATACTATTTCGGATGATGCCCAAAGCATAAAGGCTATAAGCATGTTTAAGGACGAATATCTGCTTGATTTTATGAATACAGAGGATTTGACGGCGCGTTTCAGCGATGTGAACGAGCGGGTCGTTGAAAATGAAATAGTGGCCAACATCCGCAAGTTTTTCCTTACGTTCGGAAAAGATTTTAGCTTTATTTCCAATCAATACAGGATAGAAGTCTGCGGTGAGGAGGAATTCATCGACCTGCTTTTCTTTAACCGTGAGCTGAACTGTCTTGTTGCAGTTGAACTGAAAATGGGAAAATTCAAGACAGCATATCTCGGTCAGCTAAACGGTTATCTGCAAGTGCTTGACGATACGGTTAAAAAGCCTCACGAGAACCAGTCCATAGGAATTATACTTTGTCAGGATGCTAAAAAGGATTTCGTCGAATATGCGGTAAGAGACTACACAAAACCGATTGGTGTCGCAACCTACAAAACTCTTGACGAAATGCCTGAAAAATATCGAAAAGTTCTTCCTGATTTGTCTGAAATGAGAAAAATGCTTGGTAAATCAGAAGAGAATTGAAACCGTGCGCTAATCAGCGTTTCTAACGCAGCGAACGGATTCAGTGTTCGATTTATCGCTGTACCATACATACCCATAAATGACGTCCATACGCCATGCGAGATCTATATCAGATGATGCAGTAGAGGAAGACCAAAAATAATTGCTCGGCATATCAGGGAAGTTCGAATATGGAGCTCCATATTTACCTGGATCCAAGAGCGATGCAAGCTCGTTTTTATTAGGCAATCTCCAGTCAGAATATCCTGCATAAGTCAAATCTTCGCAGTGTTTCAGTGCCTGCTGCCAAGTTTTTTTGCCTGTTGCATACCCTTTCTGCCACATGAGACCTGTCGTAGCATCTTTGACAACAACTTCATCGTTTATATTCTGGATCGTAAAATCACTCGATGTTGCAGCAACAAGTTGGTTACCTGAAACACACAGAACTTTGTAGGTTTTAGTTTTAGATTCTCCATACAGATACACGCCGTAATACGACCTAAAAGCTCGAGCTAAACTTGCTCCATAATCTTTGCTTGTCCACAAAAAATCATCTCGACCTATTGGTATATTTGTGAAATTTGAGTTCGTTGCTGGACCGTATTTGTTGCCGTCAACAATAGTCAAAAGCTCTAGCGGATTCGGTACACGCCAGTTGCTCTTTCCACCGTAATTCGAGCTGTTCAATTCTGTGCAGTGGTTCGGTGCATCTTCCCAAGAGTATGTGTTTTCAGACGGCGACTGTTCCCAAATAAGACCTGTTTTGTTATCAATGACTGTCCCTGCCTGCGATCCAGTTCCCAAAGTAAAACTCTGCGCTGTGCATCTACTTGTATACTGCGCATCCTGACCGTAAAAATCTGCTGTTTTGGAAGTCGGGCATGGGATTTCTTCACTTTCGTTGTAGCATCTGGTCTGTCCTGTGCAGATATTACCGAGAGTGATTCTTTTGCACTTTCCGTCATTCCAGAAATATCCGCTGTTGCAGCCGCAGGAATAACTTGTTCCGCTGACGGCGCAAGAACCTGTTGAGTTCGTAATGCCGCTGCATGTTGCGGTTCTTGTTGTCGGTTCTTCGTCCGGCTCGTCAGCATCTTCATCCGGTGTTGAATCACCTGAATCCGTGTCAGTATCTTCATCCGGAGTTGAATCGCTCTCATCAGGTTCGATATCTGTTGAGTCGTCATCATTCTCCGGTGCAGAATCCGAATCATCATCCGAATTGTTTTCATCTAGCTCGGAATTGCCTGAATCATCGATAGAATCTGCGTCATCTGGTGTTGAGTCTGAATCCGAATCATCCGAAACCGGTTCGTCATCGTCATTAGTTGACACTGTGTCAGTTTTTTCGTCGTCGTATTCTGACATCGTGTCAGTTTTGTCGCTGTCATCATCATTTGTTTGTGTATCCGTGTCGCTTGGATTGTATGCGTCCGAATTGATGTCATACGGATTATCGAATTTAATTCCGTCGTCGCAGGAAAACAGGACGAACACCGAAACGACCAATAAAATCAAAGATTTGAATTTCATAATGACCTCCTACCAGTTCAACGCGAAATTAAATGTTCCGTCCATCGGGTTTGCGCCGAAAGAGACGTTGTATTTTTTCTTAACCTCTTTTTCGTCTTTAAATTCGATGCTGTAGAATGTGATTCCGGTCGCGATGAGTGCAACACCGACACCGATGCCGACTCCGCCTAAAATCATGTAGGCTTTGCGCTTGCTGTCTGCATCGTTTGTCTTCTTGCGGAAGTAATCCATATCTTCCTGAGTTGTGCTTTGCCTGTAAGAATCAAGATATTTGTCGCGGTCTTTTTTTGCTTCGCTCATGCCGTAGAATGAGACTCCGCCGAGTGCGCCGACAACCACACCTGCAACAAGAGTGGAAGTTGCGATTGTGAGACGTTTTTTGCGCCCGGCCTGATTGAGTTCTTCTTTGAATTTATCTTCTTCGGGCACTTCTTTTTTAACTTCTTTCGGCTGCTCCGCAGCTTTGGGTTGAGTTTCAGCCGGTGCAGGGGCGACTGCTTTTTCTGGTTGAGGATCACTTGAACATGCCGCTTTGCGTCCGAGATCGCACGCCTTTTTGAGATAAGCCGCTTTCTCCTCTTCGTTTGCGGAATGTTTCAGACCGTAAGTCTGGCAGTCGATAGCGGAATTGAGGTCGCAGCGTTGTTTTCTCACCTCTTTGATTTTGGCCGTAAGCGATTCGCTGTATGCTATTTCGTTGTTGTAGACGGTCGCTTTGACAACTTCGGTCGTGCCGAAGTTTACTCCGAATTCATTAAGATAATTTACCGCAAAAGCGGTTCTGTAATTTACCGGAAGAGCGTTGTCGGCTTCGATTTTCTGCATTTCAGCCGACTTAGCCTCATGTTTTTCCAACTTTTCAAGAGCCGCTTTCCATTCCGCAAGCCTTTGAGTAGCAACTTGCAGAAAAGGATTTTTCTCTGTGATTTTCGTTATCTCTTCCCAAGCGACGATCATTGCGCCAGGAGTTTTTATGATTTCAGGCTGCTTTTCCTTGTTCACGGTGGCTTCAAACATTTTGAGCAGTTTCGGATCGGTGCTCAGAATATCCTGTTCGCTGACTTGCCCCAGAACAAAAGGCTTAATCAGATTGAGCGGATCATCCTGAAAAGAAAATGACCTTCTTGCAAATTCATCAGCTTTGCGTTTTTCTTCAGCCGCGAGTTTTGCTTTTTCGGCATTCTGCGCCGCCTTAATTTTGTTGGCTTCGTCGCATCCAGGCTGGAATTTAAGATCACACGATTTTGTGAAAAGCATCAGTTTTTCATATTCCACGGTCACGAAATTCATGCCGCATTCATAACAGTCTTTTCCTGAATTGTGCTCGCAGCGTTTCTGTTTGGTTTCTTTGATCTTAGCCTGAAAAGCGGCATTATTCTCAATATTGGTTTTGCCAATTAAATCAATAACTTCCTGTGTTCCGAAAGAAAGACCGAATTCATCAAGATGCTGCAAAATGATGTTCGTTTTCTGTTCCTCGGAAAGGAGAGTGCTTTCAAGCAGCATTTTTATTTTTTTCAAACTTTCCTGATGTTTGTTGAAAATCTCAATGCAGGTTGTCCATTCGTTAAGTCTTGCCGTCGCAATATACAAAAACGGATTCTGCTGCTTGATTTTTGCGATTTCCATCCACGCTTTGACGATCGAATGTGCATTTTGAAAAGCATTTTTCTGCTTCTCCGCATTAACTGCCGCTTCATAAAGTTTCAGCAGCTGCGGATTCATGCTCAAAAGATCCTGTTCCGAAATTTTTTCCACAACAAAAGGCTTGATCGGAACTTCAATCAGTTCTTCCGCGAAACTGTAGGATTTCGCAACAACTGTTTTCGGTTTGTTTTTCGCTTCTTTAGGTGCTTTGCCGCTAGCCGCAAAAGAGTAAAAAAAGCAGAAAACAAGCAGAAAAGAAAATAGTAAAAATCTTTTCATTTTTTTCTCCAAATATATCAAATAGAACCACATAAATCCGGTAATGTTGTAATATTTTATTTACTATTAGTCAATAACAACTTTACTACAAGTAAAATATTATTTTTCTGTATGTGCTATATTGAAAAAGGAGGTGGTTTTAGTATGAAAGGCTCGACACTTGGCAAAAGAGTGAGAGAATTAAGGCGCAAAGCCGGAATAACACAGCTCGATCTCGCATGCCGGGTGAATATCAGCGAAAGCTACATCGCTTTGATAGAAGCCGACAAACGAAACCCCGGAATGGATATAATCTCAACTTTGGCAAACGAATTTCATGTTTCTGTTGACTATCTTGTGAGCGGCAGAGCGTCGGAAGAGGACAATCTCATGCTTCGGGAGTGGACTTCGCTCATAAAAAAGAGATCCCGGACAGATATTGAAAGCGCACTTAAGATCGTCCGTACATTCTTTGAATGTCTGGACAGTCAAAAATAATCTACATAAAATATTGTCGCACCATCATTTTAACTAAACTATAAAAAATTAAAAATTACTGCAACATTATTTCCCAAATATTTTTACTTTTAATTGTGAAAATTTTTACTATAATGTTTGACGTTTCTTTTGTTCTTTGCAAACAGAATAATAGCTTGTGTTCGCAATAACTAAAAAAACTGTTTGGGATAAAAAAAGCGACTGCCACGGTCCCTGGCACTGCAAAGCAGGAGAAAGGATACCGTGGCTTACAAGGAGAAATTTTATGGAACAATTTACAAAAGTCAAGGATAAATTATGAATAAATCAACTTTTTTTAACATAGAAAAATCAATTTCGCCGGAACGGCTTGCAGCTTAAGACTTAAAGATTTCTGAGAGCGTCAACGAGCTCGGTTTTTGATTTTGTGACGTCATCGACTTGTTTGATGACTTTTGCGGGAACTCCTGCTACGACGCAGCGCGGCGGCACATCTTTCGTGACTACCGAGCCTGCTGCGACTACCGAATCTTCACCGACATGAACGCCTTCTAGAATGACGGCATTGGCTCCGATCATGACTCTGTCGCTGATGACGACTGGATTTGCGCTCGGAGGCTCTATTACTCCGGCAAGGACTGTTCCGGCGCCGATGTGGCAGTTTTTGCCGACTATGGCGCGTCCGCCGATGACGGAATTCATGTCGATCATCGTTCCTTCGCCGATAACTGCGCCGATGTTGATGACTGCACCCATCATTATGACGCATTTGTCACCGATCTCAGTCATTTCGCGGATGACTGCACCCGGCTCGATCCTCGCGTTGATCTTTGTGAGGTCGGCAAGAGGTATCGCCGAATTTCTGCGGTCGTTTTCAAAGCGAGTCATCTTGACTTCTGGATGCGCTGCGGCAAAGTCGCGGACACTATCAAATTCGTCATAAACTTCAACAAAATCAACACCTTTGTAAGTTTCAGCAAGCGTTGTAAAGTCGCATTTTCCGATATCGCCTTTAAAAAGCGCGCGGCAAGGAGTTTTTTTCTTCGATCCGCTGATGAGTTTTATGATCTCGTATGCGTCCATTACTGCTCCATTATTTTTTTGCCCATAAATCTTAGTTTCCACACGCCGAAAAGCGCCTCTTTGAAGATTTTTCCGCTCATTTTGCTCACACCTTCAGTCCTGTCGGGGAAAACTATCGGAAGTTCGAACACTTTTCCGCCGCAGATCTTCGTTCTGAAAGCCATTTCTATCTGGAAACCGAAACCCGAAAGGACGAGCGGAGTCGAGATAACTTTTTCGAGAAGTTTAGAATTCCAGCACTTGAATCCGGCAGTGACATCGTTGACACCTAACCCAAGTATCGTGCTTGCGTAGAAGCTGCCTCCCCTTGAAATGATGCGGCGGCCTAAACCCCAGTTTTCAGTTCCGCCTCCTTTTGTGTAGCGTGAACCGACGACTACAGTGTAGCCTTCATCCGATTTTTTCACCATTTCGGGAAGATATTCGGGTTTGTGCGAAAAATCGGCATCCATCTGTATTATCTTTTCATAGCCTTTTTCGATCAAAGTCCTGAATCCGTCGAGATACGCCGCGCCGAGCCCTTCCTTGCTTTGGCGCACTTTCAGAAGAATAAAAGAGTTTTCTTTCATCAGATCTCTGACGAGATCAGCCGTTCCGTCGGGCGAATTGTCGTCAACGATGAAAACGTCGGCTTCGGGAAGCTGCGCGTGGACTGCCTTGATTATAGCCTCGATATTCTCTTTTTCGTTGTAAGTCGGGATACATACTGCAACTTTGCTCATTTTTACCTCCGCAAAACAAAAGCCTGACATTATAACCAGATTTTATCGAGAGTAAACAAACTATGTTTCTATGCCGCCGCACTCCCTAGGGACTTTAAGGACCTTAAGGACCCTAGGGACCTTAGTGGCGGCGGCTTAAGGTCCTTAAGGAGCGGCGCTTCGGGATTACGGTATTACGGAATCACGTAATATCGGAAAGATTTGCGCCGCACTTGACATTTAAAACCTACAGAATTATTTTGCCGCATTATTTTGTTTCTTTAATCACGGAATAATGGTGGTATTATGACAAGAATTGAAAAACATCCCGTCCTTGAAGTTCCTCAGGGCCAAAAAGTCGTCGAATTCACTTTCGACGGCAAAAAAATGACCGGTTACGAAGGGGAAGCCGTCAGTTCGGCTCTTTTCGCAAACGGCGTAAGACAGTTTTCCATTCACAGAAACGGCAAGGCTCCGCAGGGAATCTTCTGCGCGAACGGCCAGTGCAGCCAGTGCACGGTAATCATTGACGGACTGCCGCAGAAATCGTGCATCACTCCCCTCAAAGCGGGAATGAAGATCGAGACTCTCAACGGCGTTCCGAAGCTTGCTGAAGACGACAGACCGGTAGAACACACCGAAAGACGCAACGAAAGTTGCGATGTCCTCGTTGTCGGCGGCGGCCCGAGCGGTCTCAATGCGACGATAGAACTTGCACAGCTCGGCTTCAACGTCATTTTAGTCGACGACAAAGCGCGCCTCGGCGGAAAACTTCTTCTTCAGACACACAAATTCTTCGGCAGCGAGGAAGACTGCTTTGCAGGAACGCGCGGTGTTGACATCGCACACATCCTCGAAGAGAAAGTCAGAAGTTTCAAAAACGTCAAAATATACACCGAAACGAGCGTTATCGGCGTTTTCAAAGACAAAAAGGCTGGTCTTTTTGTTGAGAACAAACACTATGTCGTAGTCGATTTCAAAGGGCTCATCCTTTCAAGCGGCGCTCGCGAAAAATCAGTTCTTTTCAAAGGCAACGATCTTCCGGGCGTTTACGGCGCAGGCGCATTCCAGACACTTGTAAACCGCGACCTCGTCAAAGCTGCCAAGAAGATACTCATCATCGGCAGCGGAAACGTCGGTCTCATCGGCGCTTACCACGCTCTCCAGGCAGGTATCGAAGTTGCTGCGATAGTCGAGATCGCTCCGAAGATCAACGGTTACAAAGTCCACGCTGACAAAATAAAGAGAATGGGCGTTCCGATATACCTCAGCACGACGGTCATCGCAGCTGAAGGAAACGGCAAAGTAGAAAGAGTCACAGTTGCAGAAGTTGACGAAAAGTGGAACCCGATACTCGAAACGGCCCGCACTTACGAAGTCGACACACTTCTTGTCGCAGTAGGTTTGAGCTCCGCTGACGAGCTTTACACGCTTGCAGACCAGTACGGATTCAACGTAATGAAAACAGGCGACTGCGATGAGATCGCTGAGGCTTCTTCGGCTATGTTCGGCGGTAAGATCACAGGCAGAAAAATGGCTGCGGCTCTTGGGAAAACCGATGCTGCGATCGATGAAAGCTGGCTCAAAAAGGCGGCTGTTCTCAAATCGAGACCGGGAAACACGAAAGAGATGGAAAAACCGGTCATCACGGCAGCATTCAGACCGAAATTCTCCTGCCTTCAGGAGATCCCGTGCAACCCGTGCACCACAGTCTGCGCTAAAAAAGCGATCAAACTCAAAGGCGAGACCGGAACCATCATGGATACGCCTTGCTTTGACGGCGAATGTGTCGGCTGCGGAATGTGCGTTGCTGCATGCCCCGGCCTTGCTGTAGCACTCGTTAAGAAAGTCGATGACGCGAAAGCAGAGATCGTTCTTCCGTATGAATTCAACTGCGAATTCAAAGAGGGCGACAAACTTCCGCTTACCGATATCGATGGAAAATTCATTGAAGAAGGAACAGTCATCAAGACCGTTTACAACAAAAAGTACAAAACGACACTCGTCACACTCAGCGTTTCGGCTGCAAACGCCGCGGATATCGCAGGTATCAGATACCAGAAAGAAGAGATCACGAAACCGCTCCCGAAGCCTGATTTCACCTACGCTCCCGAAAACAGCATAGTCTGCAGATGCGAGAGAGTCACGGTCAAACAGATAGTCGATTTCATCAAGGAAAACAAAGTCAGAGACGTCAACCAGCTCAAGCAGATCAGAGTCGGAATGGGCGCTTGCGGCAGCAAGACATGCAGCGTTCTCATGCCGATGATCTTCAGAATGGCGGGCGTAGACTGGAAGGAAGTCACTCCGGGAAGGAAGAGACCTCTCACCGTCGAAACTCCAATGTACGCAATCGTAAACGAGGAGGAAAATTAAATGAAAAGTTATGACATTCTCATAATCGGCGCAGGCAGCATCGGTACACCGCTTGCATACAACCTTGCAAAAAAAGGTAAAAAAGTGTGCGTCATCGAAATGAACGCATCCACCGGAAGAGGCCAGAACAGAGCTGCCATCGGCGGACTCAGAGCGACATTCAGCGATCCCGCCAAAATCAAGATCTGCGCAGTTTCGATCAACGAGATCAGCCACATGAAAGAAAACCACGGCATCGACGTTGACTGGGTCGAAGGCGGATACATCTACCCGATCTTCGAAGAGCAGACCGAAAAAAATCTCAAAGAACTCCTCAAACTCCAGAAGAGCATGGGACTCAACATCGACTGGGTCTCTGCTGACGAGATCAAGGAAAGAGTTCCCGGAATACGCCCCGAAGGTCTCCGCGGCGGAACCTTCTCGCCCAACGACGGAAGCGCTTCCCCGCTCAAGACGACAGGCGCTTTCTACAAACTTGCGAGGGAGTGCGGCGCTGAATTCAACTTCCACGAAAAAGTCGTTTCAATGGAAGTAAAAGGCGGAAAAATCGTTTCGGTAAAAACAGACAAAGACACCTACTGCGCTGACCTCATCATCAACGCTGCAGGTCCCTTCAGCCGTGAGATCGGAGCAATGTGCGGAGTAGACATCCCCGTTTATCCGGACTGCCACGAAGGCGGAATCACAGAGCCCGTCGAATATTTCCTGAGACCCATGGTCGTTGACATCAGACCCGATGCAATCTCGCTCAACTACTACTTCTACCAGAACTACGAAGGTCAGTTCGTTTTCTGCATCACCCCGAAACCTTCGATCAAAGGAACAGATATCGACAACACGAGCAACTTCATGCCGCAGGTAGTCGGAAGAATGCTTTCGCTCTATCCGAGACTCCGCAATATCCGCATCAGAAGAACGTGGAGAGGTCTCTACCCGATGACTCCGGACGGCTTCCCGATCGTCGGCAGAACGAAAGAGATCAGCAATATGTTCTTAGCTACCGGTATGTGCGGACAGGGCTACATGATCGGCAGCGGTCTCGGCAAAATCTTGTCGGAGATCATCGTCGACAACTCGCACGAATACGACTTCATCCTCGATCAGCTCACGCTCTACCGCGACTTCTCGGGCGACGAAATGCTCAAATAAATTTCATTAAAACAATTAATCACAGAACAATCAGAGAGCACCCTTTTTCGGTAGTTTTTATCGGAAGCATCGAATCATCTGGAAATTCGTCAATGTCGCTTCCCATATCGAGATCTTCGGGCTCGTAGGTTTCTTCTTCGATTTCCGGCAAACCGCCATTGCATTCGTGCCTTTCACAAAGCAGCTGCAGCGCGGCAAGAGCGTTGATTCTGCCGTAGCCGTACTTTTCGCTGAAACCGTTTTCATCGTAGTCCGCGTCACCCAGAGAAACTTTGTCGGCGGTTTTTGTGATTATTTCGTAAAGCTCATCCCGACTTAATTCCGGATAAGCCGAAATCAGAAGCCCTGCAACTGCGGCAGCAAGAGGGGATGCGCTGCTTGTTCCGCCGAAATAGCCGGTGTAGTCGCTCTGCGAATAGCCGTACCAGCTTCGCGCATCAATCGTCCAGATTCCGTCCTTTATCATATCGAACGCAAACGGATTCCACACATAGTCACCGTCAATATCGGAAGAAGGCGCCATAATATCCAGATCCTTGCCGAAATCGCTGTAATTCGACCTTTGTCCGTAGGCATTCATCGCGCCGACCGCAATCACGTTTTCGTTTGCGGCATAACCGTCGAAAGTCTCTTCCGCGCTGATGTCCTCGTTTCCGTTTCCCGCCGCGAAAAATATGACTACACCGAGACCGTTTCTCTCCTTTTCGCGGGCGTATTTCACGATTTCCTTGATAACTTCGGGCATATCTTCGCCGCCGCCGTTATCTGCCGGCCCCCAGCTGTTCGAAATTATCTGAACTCCATGATCCAGAACGAAGTTGAAGGCGGTCGCCATGTTTTCACCTTCGCCGAGCATATCACCGGAGCGGACCGGAACGATCTTGCACTCTGGGCACGCACCTGCAACACCGAGATTATTGTCTTTCACCGCAGCGATCACGCCTGTGACACAGGTTCCGTGCGGCTCGTTTTCATCGGCATAAGGATAATCGTCGCCGTCAACAAGGTCGAGCCCTTTGAGATACTTCCCTTTCATATCGGGGTGATGCAGGTCAAAAGCGTCGTCGATTATTCCGATTTTCACCCCGAATCCCGGCTTTATTCCAAGGCTTTCAAGATAATCCCAAGCCGCCGCGACTTTAGCGTCGTTCCCCTCTATTCCGCGCTGCCCCGTGTTCAGAAGATGCCACTGATTCGCAAAAAACGGGTCGTTGCTTTTGTACTCGATATTCATTTTTTTATCAGGAAAAGCCTTTTTTACCAAAGCCGATCTGCCCAAACAATTCAACAACTTATCTTTATCATCAGCATGGACTGCATAAAAACTGCTCCGCTTGATTTTGTAAAAATAGCTGATCCCGCAATCCTTAAAATCGCTTTTCAAAAACTTGCGCGTTTCGTCTTTAAGCTGCACAAAAACGGCTTCTTCGGCAAAAACAGCCGAAAACACAAGCAAAATTGAGGCAAAAAAGAGTTTTTTCATACTTCACTCCGACAAAAACCGGGCAATTATACATAAAATCAAATATTTTCAACCGACTGAATTTCGCAGAGTTACTTCGAAAATATTTATGATCGGATAGAAACTTTTGGACAATTCTATGTTGTAGATATACCTCGCAAGTGCAACCTCATTAGTGGCTCCGTCTGTTTTGTAGGTAGCAAGGCGTTCCGGGCGAGCCGCCAGCGTTACCACAAAAGTCAATGAAATAAAAACATAAAATTTATTTGACTTTTTAAATATATTTTCTAAAATTTTGTGTTGATGATTTTTGAAAAATAAATTTATATAATGGAGAAACGTGAATGGCAAAGACAAATTCTTTAAAACTTTTCGGAGACAAACTTGTCCGTTCGGTGTGGGATGATGAAAAAGAAGAATGGTTTTTCTCGATCGTAGATGTTGTGGAAATACTGACAGACAGTACTGATCCCAAGCAATACATAAAAAAGATGCGTATGCGTGACACAGAACTGAATTTCAACTGGGGTACAATTTGTACCCCCCTTCAAATGATCGGACGAGATGGAAAACGGAGAGAGATTCAATCTGCCGACACAAAAGGCATACTCCGCATAATTCAGTCAATTCCGTCAAAGAAAGCGGAGCCTTTCAAACAGTGGCTGGCACAAGTCGGAGCGGAAAGAATTGAACAGATGCAGGATCCCGAACTTTCAATCAAACAGGCATTGATTGACTACAAACGCCTGGGGTATTCCGACAAATGGATAAATCAACGCCTAAAATCAATCGAAATCCGCAAAGATCTGATGGATCAGTGGAAAGCACACAATATCAGCGAAGGGGTTCATTATGCTACGCTTACGGACATAATCTATCGGGCTTGGGCAGGGAAAAGCGCGAAAGAATACAAAGAATTCAAAGGATTGACAAAAGAAAACCTGCGCGACAACATGACAAATGAGGAGCTGATTTTAAATATGCTGGCGGAACTTTCGACAACGAGCATAACTAAGGCAAAAAATCCGCAAACACTGGCCGAAAATGCAAAATGTGCGCAGGAAGGCGGCAATGTTGCTGCTGTTGCCAGAAAAGAACTTGAATCAAAGACCGGAAAAAGTGTTGTGACTCCGCTGAATGCCAGCACGTTTTTCACATTGGAAGGAAAACAGCCGGAAAAGCAAATTACGGATGAAGAAAAAGATAAAAAAGATTAATAACACCTGCACCGCCAGCACTCCCAGATGGTTTCACAAAACAATGGCTTGATTTTTCAGAAATAACTGCCTTTAAAACAAGCTCATCTGTTCAGGTTCTTCTTCTTTAACGAGTTTGAAACTTTTTCTGTAAATTTCGCAGGGGCCGATTTTTTTCAGGATTTCGTAATGTTCCGCCGTCGGATAGCCTTTGTGCGACGAGAGGTGGTATTCGGGATAGATTTTGTCCCATTTGTCCATGATCCTGTCGCGGTAAGTCTTTGCTAAAATCGAGGCTGCGGCAATATTTATGCTTTTTGCGTCGCCTTTGACAACGGCGATTTCATTTTCAAACTGTCCGGTTTTTTTGTTGCCGTCAATCAAAACCATGCAGTTTTGTTCAGTTTTCCGCATCACTCTCTTTGCACAAAGACTCATGCCGAAAAGTGAAGCGTGAAGGATGTTCATTTCGTCGATAACTTTCGGAAGAACCGAATAAACAGCCCAAAAACTGTTTTTTACAATGAGGGGAACAAGCTCAAGCCTCTTTTTTTCGGAAAGTTTCTTTGAATCGTTTATCCCTGGAATTTCGCAAAAAAGCGATACTGCCGCAGTGACAACGGGGCCGCACAAAGGGCCTCTCCCCGCTTCATCTGCACCGATCACGCAGAAACCCTGATCCATATAAATTTTATCAATATCACCAATCATTCTAACACCTTATTGCATCAAAAAGTTTCAGAAGCACCGCGTTTAAAAAGTCGCTCCCCTTCTCCGTGCATTTTATGATTTTTCTGTTTTCGCCAAATTCAAGCAAACCTTCCGAAACAAGGTCAGAAACAGCTTTTTCAGAAATCAGCTCAAAAAACTCTTTGCCGAACAACTCTTTAAAATTATTCAGATCTATTCCGATTTTTACACGAAGCCCCATGAGCAGGAATTCTTCTATTCTCTCCTGCAAATTAAGTTCAACAGAGCTTAAGCCCTCTCCTTCGATAAAAGCGTCGATATCGTCGGCATAACGCGATGAAACGCCCGTTTTGGCAATGAACGAGGCTGCTCCGGCACCGATCCCGAGCCATGAACCGTAAGTCCAGTAAAGCATATTGTGCCTTGATTCAAAGCCCTTAAGCGAATAATTGCTGATTTCGTAGCGCGAAAAGCCGCGCTTTTGCAGGAAATCTCTGATTTCATCTTCCTGCCGCAGAGCTTCATCTTCATCAAGAAGCTGCGGCGCATTAACACGTTCGGGGCGTGCGTAACGGTAAGCCGAAACATGCTTGAAGGGCGCCAACTCGAAAATTTTATTAAGTTCCCGATTTATTTCGCGATTTTTGCCAAGACCGTAGATAATATCGCAGGAAACATTGTCAAAATAGTTTGCAAAAAGAGGGATGTTTTTTTCCATATCGGCAACTGTCGTACGCCGCCCCATTTCGGCAAGAACATGATCGTCAAACGCCTGAATACCGATGCTCACGCGGTTTACGCCGCAATCTTTCAAATTTTTTATCCAGTTTTCGCTTCTGTCGGCGGGATTGACTTCGACCGTGACTTCGCAATCTCCAAGGTTTATCCCGAATTTTTCGGCGAATCCTGCAAAATTCCGGAAGAAATCTTCATCCATCGAAGTGGGGCTTCCGCCGCCGAAATAAACCGAGACGGTTTTTGTTCCCGAAAGTTCCTCAAGCCTTCTTCCAGCCTCGTCAAAAAGCGATTTGCCGTATCTTTTCAAAGTGCCGCGCGGACATCCGGTAACGCTGAAAAAATCGCAGTAAAGACATTTTTTCGGGCAGAACGGGATGTGAAAGTAGATTCCGGAAAAGTTGTTCAATTTGCGACCGTTAAGATTTTCTGGCTGTTATATCCTCGACTCCGATCGTAGCTTTCTCGGAAACGGCGATAAAAAGCCTTGCGTTGATTCCGTTTTTGTTGAAAAGCTCCGATACTTCGGTGTAGATCGTGTTTTTCAGCTCTTCCTTATCTTCGAACTTGTATTCGCCGATGAAAGTTCCCTCGGGAAGCGGCTGCAGACCATTTCCGAGCTTGAGTTTCGAGTAAAGACCGAGCTCTTCCATCTCGTTGTAGATAAAATCCTTGTCGTAATTCGAGGCTGAGAGGACTTCAAAATTCAAAAAAACGAAGTAGTGCATATTTCCACCTAATCAGAAAGTTTTTCCATAACTGCGTCTGCAAATTTTTCGGCTGCGTTCGGACCGTTGCCCGTGACGATGTTGCCGTCGGTGACAACCTCTTTATTTACGAAAGTGGCGCCCGCGTTTTCCATGACTTTGCTTGTTTTCATGCCGTATTCGGGATCATCACCCAACCAGACAGTAACTTTTTTGCCTTTGACGACATCGGCTTTTGCGAGAATCGTCGGAGCCCAGCAGATTGCCGAAAGAACCTTTTTACCTGCCGAATTTTTCGCAATCTCGACAGCTCTGTCGTTTGCTCTGACAGAAGGAGTTCCCATTCCGCCGACAAAAACGACGCCGTCAAAATCGGCTTCATTAACTTCGTTGACCGAATATTTAACATCAAAAGTCGTGCCGAACATTCCCGTCGCTTTTCCTTTTTCGGTGCTTGCGACCGTGACGTCGATACCTTCACCCGCGAACTGTTTGTAAGGAACATTGAACTCTTCATCCCTGAAATTTTCATGGGCCATAATCATGAGAATTTTCTTTCCGCTAAGCATGTTTTCCTCCCTGGAACAACCCAAAATTAACAAAATATTGACTAAAACTATAAAAAAAATCCTGAAAGACCTCATTTAAACTCCCAAAGTAAAAAAACCGAAAGCGCATTATTTTATAAGATATTGATTTCCATGCAATATTTCAGACACAAAAAATTTTTCACCGAAAAATGAAAAAAAAGTTGACTTTAAAATTTTCCTGACTATAAATCCCGCCGCTGACGTTTTTTTGATTATGAGGTTCGCAATGTTTGAGGCTTTTGCAGTCGTTCAGATAGTTATCTGCATACTGCTTGTCGTAATTATCCTTCTTCAGGAAGGTAAAAAAGGAATGGGAGCTATTTTCGGCGGTTCGAGTAGTTCTGTTTTCGGTGCAAGAGGTGCCGGAAACATTCTCACCAAGATCACTTCCGTTCTTGCGATCCTCTTCATGCTCAATTCAGTTTGGATGTCCTACATTTCCAGCAGCGACAAATCGGTTGTAAAAATCGAACAGCAGGCTGAAAAGACGACTCCGGCTCCGGTTGCGGCACAGCCCGCGGAAGAAAAGAAACCGGAAGAAGCGGTTGAGCAGAAAAACGAGCAGAAAGAAGAAGCTCCTGTCGAAGAACAGAAACCTGCTGAAGAGCAGAAAGAAGCTCCAGCTGAATAACACAGCTGGCAGCTTCGGCAGAAGCCGATTTGTTCCTTTTTATTTGAGTTTTTTCCCTCCGGTGCAGGAGTGGTGGAATTGGTAGACACGTAAGACTAAGGATCTTATGCCTATTGTTGGTGTGGGGGTTCGAGTCCCCCCTTCTGCACCATCTTTATTTTTTCAATATATTGGATTTTGAATGTCGTTTTTTTGGTTGGCTCTCTTTTCTTATCTTTTTGAGAAAGATTCTATTCTTGAAAAGGCTGAAAACGACGGATTTTTCTATAAAAACGCAGAAATTTCTGAAGTAACGGAGTGTAAAGCCGACAAAAATTCTCTCTGCGTAAAACATAACGCTAAAAACTATCTCGTAAAAAAAAGCGGAAAATTAGAAATCGAGGCAAAGATAGTCAATGATTCAATTCATCTGACTCTTTCGCCCGATCAAGCCTACATTTCATACTTTCTCTACATCCAGACTTCCTGCAATGTCCACAAAGTGCAGATCACAAAACGCGAGATAGTTCTCGAAGAAAAAGCTGCAAACATCTCGCGTCTTCAGATAACCGGCACAGGTGTCAGCGGCCCCGAAATCCTCTGGAGCAGAAAATTCAAAGAAGAAAAACTCCCGCCGTTTTCCGCAAATTTCGATAATTCACTTAAATCATTAAGAAAATCATGCAAAAAACCTGTAATTTCAATAGATAGAAAACTTGAAGAAGCAGCTGAAAAATCTCTTGCAAAAATCCAGAATGAAGGTTTGAAGCACTACTCTTCAAAAGAGGGCGGCATCAGGCACACCGGAATCCACAAAAAAATCCTCGGAGAAAACCTTTTCGCCGCAAAAAGCGAAGCCGAAGCGTGGAAAATGCTCGTTTCAAGCCCTTCGCACTTATACAACCTCATAAATCCGCAGTTCAGGCACTATTTTTACGCGATAAAAAAAGAGAAAGAAGAAGTTTCAGGCGCGATCGTGTTTTCTGATTAGCTATACAGCATTTCCAGCATAAGTTTGAGAGCGACTTCGACTGCGCCGAAATCGGGAAAGAAAAGATTTGAGTGAAGTGAAACCGATTCTGCTTTCGGGTCTTTGCGGCAGCCGACCCAGAACATGACCCCGCTCCATTTTCTGGTGAAATATCCGAAATCTTCTCCAACTAAATCGCCTTTTTTGCAGATGCACTTTACTCCGTTTTTTTCTGCAGCGTTTTTGAGTTTTGCAAATAATTCAGGCGTGTTGCGGACTTCGATGTATTCGCCCAGAATCGTGAGTTTTGATGTGCAGCCGTAAGCTTCGGCGCATCTTTGAGCCGTTTCTTCAACTATCTTTGTTCCTACGGCCATCATTTCGGAAGTGAATGAGCGCAAAGTTCCTTCAATTTTGGAGTAACCCGAAACGACATTGCGAGCCGTTCCCGAAACGAGTTTGCCGAAGTGAGCGTGGAAAGTTTCGGTCGGATTTATATTTTTGCGGATGTTGTGCTCTATCACAGTCAGAAATTCGGCAGCTGCCGCCAAAGCGTCGTGACCGCGCTCGGGAAATGCTGCATGAGCAGTTTTTCCTTCAAAAACTACATCGACTTCACGCGGAATGGCAAAGAGAACATTGTCGTTCGAAGCGATCTCGCCGACCATAAAATCGTCATTTACGTGGATCGCATGCGCCGCTTCGATATTGTATTTGTCGAAAACGCCGCTTTCGATCATCTTTCTGGCACCGCCTGCACCTTCCTCCCCTGGCTGGAAAACAAAAAGAATATTTTTTTCTGGCAGCTTTTCTGCAACTTCAGCCAGAATTCCGCATAAAACTGTCATGTGGATGTCGTGGCCGCAGGCGTGCATGACGCCGGGATTTTTCGAAACGATCTCGTGGTCAGGACTCTCATCTACTTTGATCGCGTCCATATCGGCGCGGAAAAGTTTGTAAGGCGCATTTCCTCCGTTGTGATAGTCGATCACGATTGAGGTCAGAAACGGTCTGTGAACTTTAAAAAGAGGCGTTCCTTTTGTCACTTCGCTAAAGAAATCAAGAATGATCTCCGCCGTTTTGAACTCGTTGAACGAAGGTTCCGGCGATTCGTGCAGAGTTCTGCGGAGTTTTTTCAGTCTTTCCAGATCCATTTATTTCTCCTCGAGTAAAACCTGAACGGCCTTTTCCAGCTGCGGATCGCGCCCTTCGATAACGTTGTTCGGAAGCATCGGAACTACAAAATCGGGAACAAGCTCGTTGTTTTCGAGATATTTTCCGTCGTTTGCGATTATTCCTATCTGCGGAATGCCGAAATAAAGCGATTCATCGAGAAGAAGCGGCCACCAGACAGCCGTCGCCGTTCCCGCAACGGGCATTCCGACGATCTTTCCGAGCTTCAGTTCGCGGTAAGTGTAAGGGAAGAGGTGCGCATCGCTGTAGTTGCCTTCGTTGACGAGAAGAACTGTCTTTTTCGTCCAGCGGTCCTGCGGATCTCCGCCGAAATTCTTTACTCCGCGGTGGCTGTACTGCGTGTATTTTTTTCCGCTGAAAAGCACTGCAAGATCGTCGTGAAGCCATCCGCCACCGTTGAAGCGCGTGTCGATGACGATTCCTTCAGCGTTGTTGTACCTGCCCATGATCTCGTCGAATATCGTTTTGAAGCTGCCGCCGTCCATGCCGCGGATGTGGACATAACCAAGTTTCCCGCCCGAAAGTTTTTCGACTGCTTCGCGGTTCTTTTTAACCCAGCGGTTGTAGAGAAGCTCGAATTCGGCTCTGTAACCGATCGGTTTGACGACTTCTTCCCAATGCTCCGAAGTTTCCGTGTTCCAGAATGAAATACGAACTTTTTTGTCGGCTGTGCGGTTGAGCAGTTTGTCGAAACTTTCGGCAGTTACATTCATTCCGTTGATTTTTTCAATGATATTGCCTGCTTTGACTTTGCTTTCAGCCTTATCCAGCGGGCTTCCTTTCATGATTTCTTCGATTTTTACACCGTTTTTATCGAATGAGTAGAAAATTCCGAGTCTTCCCGACGCATCGCCCATCGCCATGTACGGCATGTAGCCGCTTCCTGTGTGGGAGACGTTGAGTTCGCCCAGCATTTCAGAAAGAAGCTCGCTGAAATCATAGTTGTTGTTGATAAACGGAATGTACTTCGCATATTCATCTCTGTATTTCGCCCAGTCAACGCCGTGAAGCCCGGTGTCATAGAACTTGTCGTTCATGGTTTTCCAGACAAATTCAAAGAGATACGCATATTCAGAAGATTTGTCGACCGAAAATTCGGCATTCGGTGCGATCGGTTTTACTTTTCCGTCGGCAGCACCGATTTTGCTCGCTTTTCTCATAGCTAAAACGAAAAGCGATGTTCCGTTCGCATCCATATTGAGCGCGAAACGGGGGTCATCCCAGAAGGAAAGATTTCTCGGATGCGGAATCGACGTGAGAACTTTCTCTTTCTTTTCGCGGAGATCAAGAGCAAAAACACGGAACTCAGCCGGATCGAAAGTCATGTAGTAAAGCGTTTCGCCGTCTTTGGAAACCGCGTTTTCGACATAATTTGCAGGATTGAGCGAAGTTTTTACGATTCTTTCCTCGATATCTTTCGTGTCGAATTCAATAGCTTCCTTTTTCTCTTCTGCTGCAGTTTGTGCCGGTTTCGGAGCAGCAGGAGCGGGAGTTTTCGCCGCCGCAGCCTTCTTGTCGGCTTCAGCTTTTTTCTCGTCTGAGAGCTCCTCTTTGGTTTTCTGGAAATTATCGAAACCTTTTTTGTTGAGGAAGAATGCGTAAAGCTCGTGATCACTTATCCACGAAATAAATTCGCCGTTTCCGCTCCACTTCGGAAGTGCGTCAAATGCACCGGAATTGGTGATGTTTACGACCTCACCGCCTTTTGCGCCAACGATTCCGACTTCGCCGCTCCAGCGGTCCCTGTCGTTGAAGATAACTGCAAGGCGCGAACTGTCGGGCGACCACGAATACTGCTGGTCTCCGTCAATGTAGGAGACATTTTTTTCGCCCGGAAGAACAGTCGTGTGGGTATTTTTTTCGGTGTCGAAAACAACGAGTTCAGTTCTGTTTTTGAGGTATGCGATTTTCTTTCCGTCGGGCGAATAGTAAGCCTGAAAAGCGTTGAAATCGCCCGAAATCACAACTTTTTCGCTGATTTTGGTCGAAGTTGCAAAATAAGGTTCGTTTTCGTCTTCGAGAGTCGTTTCATAGACTTTCCAGGAGCCGTCTCTGAACGAAGAATAGAGCAGTTTTCTGTTTTTCGGATGGAAGTTGACCCATCTTTCTTCATTCGGCGTATCGGTAATTCTTTTTGTCGTTCCCGTTTCTGTGTTTACGACATAAATTTCGCCGCGAAGAACAAGAGCAACCTCGCTTCCGTCGCTGTTGGGAGCAACTTCGTCAGCCGCCGAAAGCATCGAGCGGAGTTCCGTTCCTTTTCTTTCAACTGTCGAGAATATTTCGAGTTTTACAGGTTCCGCACCTTCTTTCAAAGTGTAGATCTGACCGTCGTAAGAGAAGCAGAGAGTTCCGTTTTTGCTTCTCGTCAAAAATCTTACCGGATGCGTATCGAACTTGGTAATCTGCGTTTTCGCACCTGCCGCAGAACGTTTCCAGATGTTGAAAGAGCCGCTTTCCTCGCTCAAATAGTAGATTTCGCCGTTCTCGCCGAATACCGGATTTCTGTCTTCACCAGCAAAATCGCTGAGTTTGTCGAATTTTTTAACTTTCGTGTCGTATTCCCAGATATCACGGGCATTGCTTGAAACGTGGTGCTTGCGCCAGTTGTCTTCGTAGCCTTTTTTGTCGTGATAGATGAATTTCGAGCCGTCGGCACTGATTTTAAGATCCATGACAGGGAACGGAAGTTCGAGCGTTTCCGCGCCGCCTTCAACCGGAACAGAGTAAAGCTGCGGCATTGCTCTCGACGGGAAAAGCGAGCTTTCTTTCGTGCCGATTCTCGGCGAATAGAAGTAAATTCTTGAATCATCCGGCGAAAAAGCCATCGGAATGTCGTTTGCCGAATGGAAAGTCACCCTTTCAGCCGCACCGCCGTTGCGCGAAATAACGTAAATATCGTGGTTTCCGTAGCGGCTGCTGACAAAAGCGAGTTTTTTGCCGTCATTCGACCATACCGGCATCGATTCAAAGGAAGGCGCCGTTGTCAAAGCCCGTGCAAAACCGCCTTCGACCGGCACGATGTAGACATCTCCCATGAATGCAAAAGCAATCTCGCTGCCGTCCGGGGAAATCGCCGGATAACGAAGCCAGCTGAGGAGATTCCCCGACTCTTTCTCCGCCTGAGAAAGCACCGTTGCTTCGACATTGACTATTTTGTCAACAGGTTTTTCCTTTTTGATTTTGGTTTCAATACCCAAAAATTTGTCAAGCTGCTGACATGAAACAAACAAAAAAACAAGTGAAATTAAAGCAAAAAACCTTTTCATAAGACCTCCGGAAAACCTCACCCTTTCCCCTCTCCACTGTGGAGAGGGATTTTTGGTGAAAAACCGCAGTTTTTTACAACGCAAAGCAGCTCCAGTCAAGGCAAAGCACCGATTTTGGAAATTTTTATTTAAACTCCGCTTTCATCCGATCCAGATCCTCTTTTGTCCCGGCTGCGATAAGGACATCTCCGATTTCCAGCGTTTTGGTGGGTGACATTGTCCCTTTGCCAGTTGATTTTTCACGGACGGCAAGAACAAGGATATTGAAATTTTCACGGAGTTTGAGGTCAATCAGGTTGTGACCCCACATTTTTTTGTTGGTGGGAACAGCTTCGATGCAGTATTCATCCTCGAATTCGATGCTGCAGGCTTCACGCCCTTCAGCGTGCTGAACAGTTTTGAGCATGCTCGCCTTTGAAAGGATTTCCCGGTGATAGAAGTCGATGAGGTCGTGTTCGTGGATGCAGCCGAGCACTTTGCCGTCATCGGAAAGTACGGGAAGTTCGATGACTTCGCGCTTTATCATGAATTTCATAGCCTGCGAGAGCGGGGTATCAAGTTTTACGGTCGGGAAAGTCGTATCCAGAAGGTCGCTTGCAAGCACCATACTTCCGATCGCGTCGTAATCGACTTTGTTGCTCGAACTGAAAACACCGTTTATAGCACCTAAATATTTGCCGGAATCGTCAACAACATAAGATTCGAAGCGCTCCTTATCCCTCATTTTATCCAAAATCTGCGGCAGTTCTTCGTCTTTGTGGACGATAACGCACTCTTTCCTGAGACAGAGCTGGACATGGTTTTCGTTCATGACGGAAGCCTCTTCGCTGTCGTCGATCGGAATTCCCTCTTTGAAAAGCTGGTAGTTGTAGATCGAAAAATCGGTCATCCGCTTCGAAATCATCGTCGCAACGACGGTAGAAAGCATGAGCGAAGGCAGCATGTTGTAGTCGCGGGTTATTTCGAAAACGAGAAGAAGCGATGAGATCGGCTCCTGAGTAGCCGCACCAAGAAGTGCACCGATACCGACAGACGCGAAACTTAAACCTATCGACGGATCGAGTCCGGGATAAAGCATCGGAATTATTTTTCCGAAACCGAGACCGAAAATGTAGCCCACAAAAAGGATCGGAAGGAAAATTCCGCCCGAAGCGCCGCTTGCAAATGCGATCGAAAGGAAAAGAAGTTTAAGCAGCGCAATTCCTATCAAAAAGGCTGGAGTAAAGCCGTTTCCCATCAGCATGACGTCTTTGCCGAGGCCGAAAATTTCAGGCACGAACGGCACGGTCAGTGCAAAAGGTAGAAGCAGCAGCGGAGTGTGGATGTATTCGGGAAGTTTCGCTTTGACCCTGTCGAAAATGTTGGAATTGAAGTAAGTCAGTTTGATGAGACCGACTCCTAAAAGCGCGTTGATTAGGCCGAATGTGGTGAAAAGAAAGATCTCCGTTCCAGAACTTATTTCCGCGCTGAAACCGAGTGCAGCTGCAGGAAGAGCGGTGTGTCCCGGCAGAAAATAGGAACCGAAGAAACTTGCAGTTGCAGCCGAAACGACGATGGGAGTCAGAGTGCCGATAGCATAGCTGCCCAAAATCGTTTCGACCGCAAAAATCGTTCCGGCAATAGGTGCATCAAATGCAACAGCTAAACCTGCAGCGGCACCGCAGCCTACAAAAAGTTTGATACGCGAGATCGGCATACTCAAAAACTGACCGATCGTCGAACCCAGAGTCGAACCGATTACAACTATCGGACCTTCGTTTCCAAGCGGAAGACCAGTAGAAATCGAAAGCGCCGAAGTTATCATTTTGAAAATCGAGAGTCTGGGCGGCATTATCCCGTTATTTTTTTTCAAAGTTTTGAGCAGAAATCCGAAGCCCGCGCCGCCGCTTTCCCTGCAGATGTAACGGATTATGAAACCGCTTATGAAAACGCCGGCAAGCGGAAGAATGAACTTGTACCAAAGCGGAAGTTCCTTGAACCTTTCGACTGCCGCCATAGTCGGAGCGCCGATAAAAAGCCTTGAAAGAGCGTCAATCAGCCAGTTGAAGCACAAAAACGCGCAACCCGCCAGGATTCCGATAAGTACCGCTGCAAAAATGAGGAAAGTTCCCTCTTTGAGTTTTGCCTTTTCAAGAAAATTTCTGAATGCGTATAGCGATATTTTTTTCATTTTAACCTGTATATTTTCAGCGTATCTTCACCCAGTTTTTCAGAATGAGTCAGGTGAAAAGAGTTTTCAAAAATCTTTTTGGTTTCTTCATTGAAAAGAGGAAGTCCGCAGCCGAAAGTTTTTTCAGAAATTATGAGCTGCATTTCATCTATCAAGCCCTCTTTCAAAAAGGCTTTCACGAGGTTTGCGCCGCCTTCGAGAAGGATAGAATTTATTTTGTGTCCCGTGAAAAGTTGAGTCAGCGCCTCTTTCAGTGAAAAACCGTTTTCCAGAATGATGGGTTTTATGCCTTGCGCCTTGATTTCATGCACCTTTTGAGAGCTTGTGATGATTATCGGAGAGCGTTTCATTATCTGTGCATTCAGATCGACTGAAAAATTGCGGCTGAAGATCACCGGCTGCGGATCAAAACCTTCAATCAGCCTGACTGTAAGCAGGGGATCGTCGATATTCACCGTGTTTGCGCCGACTGCGATAGCCGAGTGTTCACTTCTCAGTTGATGGACATGTTTTTGTGCCTCAAACCCGGTAATGATGCACCTTTCGCCTGGTTTGTCTGTGATAAATCCGTCGCTGCTGAGTGCAACTTTCGCCGTGACCCACGGAAGATTTGTCCTCACACCTTTGAAAAAGAAGCGGTTAATCTCTTCGATATCATCTGCAAAGCCTTTTACAACAAAGGTTTCAACGCCGTTTTGTCTTAAAAAAGCTATCCCGCCCGAAGCCTTTTTGTTTTCTTCTTCTTTTGCAACGAAAACTCTCCTGATACCCGCTTCAAATATAGCTTTCGAGCATGGCGGAGTTTTTCCGTAGTGGTTGCACGGCTCAAGTGTTACAGCCATGTTGAGGTCCTGAGCTTTGAAACCGATTTTTCTGAGAGCATCTGCTTCGGCGTGATCCGAGCCGTATTCCTGAGTCCAGCCTTCCGAAATTATTTTCCCTGAATCGTCAAAAATAACAGCCCCGACTTTCGGATTGGGATAGGTTTTCACCGTCGCCTTTTTGGAAAGTCCGACCGCCAGTTTCATCATTTCAATGACGATATTTTCAGGAATTTCGCTCAAAATACACTCCAACGAAAAAAGTCTCGCACTTTTATGGAAATAAATATTACTGTCAAATTTTTTAATTGTATATATAATCGCCCGTTTTAATGTTTTTTAATGGAGAAAATCATGTCCTCAATATTAAAAATTTTCTCGATTCTGCTTTGCGTTTTCATGTTCGCATGCGGCAGCTCGCCGGACGAAAACAACGAAACGCCCGATGAAAACACACCGGCGGAAGATTCCGACGCTGTAACACCGGATAACGATGCCGATCAATCAGATACAGACACATCGACCGAAAAAACCGATGAAGAAAGGGATAATGACGCCGACACCGCTCTTTCCGATGAAGACAAAGTGGAAAATGACGACGAAACGACTGATGGAGATGCCGATTTTGAAGAACTTCAGACAGGCGGAATCTACATTTTTTCCGATTTCGATGAATCGGGTAGCGCAAAATCAAGAAACATTTTAGGTAACGGCGGATTTTTGGGTTTTTCGATTTTCTCTCTCGGCAAAAAATACTGGGCAGTAAGCGCAATACACGAGTCTATCCCCGCTTTCGACTGGGACAATGCTACCGGCAGGCTCTATATTTTCGAGAAAAACAAACACGTCGAATCGCTTGATGACGCCGCTTTCGTCCTGAATCACCCGGATAAATCACTTAATGTCGGTTTCGGATATACTGCGGCGGCTCCGTGCGACATAAACGGCGACGGGTTTGCCGATTTAGCCGTTTCTTCGCATCTTGCGGCATTCGGAGACCTTTATGCTGCCGGAGAGATCGTCGTTTTTTACGGCAGTCCAGACGGCTGGAACGAAGAAACTTATTCGATTTCACGCCTTTCTTCTGCATATATCCAGAAAGCCGACAGCATGAGCCAGTCTCTTGCCTGCGTTGACTACGACGGCGACGGTTTTGCCGACATTTTTGCAGGCGGACAAAATGCAGGCCCTGAACTTTCGGGCGGCGGAAGTCAGGGAATGGTTGCATTTTTCAAAGGAAGAGCCGCTGGTCTTTCCGAGAATGAAAGCTGGGTGCTTCTTCCCGAAGTCGAAGAAAAAGCACAGTATTTCGGTAGTTCAATGCTCATCGAAGATCTTGACGGCGATTCATTGCCCGACCTCGTCATTTCAGGCTGGGGTTTGAAAAGCGATAAATCTTCGGCTAATTCAGGCGGAGCCTATATTTATTCAGGCGGCACCGACTGGCAGCATGGAGCAACTCACAAAATTTTCGGTGAAGCTGGTTCGCAGTTTGGCAGCGCGCTGAAAACCATAGAAATCGGCGGCAAAAAATATCTCGCAGTATTAGCAACAAAAGATAAGAATTACGGAACAGTCAACTTCTACGATCCCGCTGAAGACTTCGCTGCAAGAGGGCGTTTTTCGTTCCCGTCAGCATTCGCGGAAGAAGGAAACATTTCCGATTTCGACACGATAAAACTTTCGTCCGATACCGATCTCATTGTCATCGGCGGCAAAAATTTCGGAAACGGTGGAATGACTTACTGCGCGACAATCAGCAACAAAACGATATCGGAACCCGAAGCGTGCAAATTCCAGCCCGAATCACCTGAAGGCGGCTTCGGCAATGCCGTTTTCAACAACAAAAACGGCGAAATAGTCGTAGGAATGCCTGAATATATCCACAGATTCTAAGGTTTTATGGGAAACGGCAGATTTTTCTACTCACGCAATTTCGTTAATTCGTTCGCACACGGACTACACAGGCGGATATATCACTATTTTTTCAGAAAATTCGATGTGGAGATTCCCGATCCTGCCGGATTCGAAGCACTGAAAACAAAAGAGGAAAACGATAAAAAACGCCTTATAATCTACATTTCCGGGCGTAACAGCAAAATCGAACAGTTCCTTTTAAACGGCTTCATGATCGAAAACGGAATAGTTCCTCCGACCCACTCTTTCGGGCCGAAAACCCGTTTTTTCAGGCCTCTAGGCGAACTATGGATATTATTTTTCTCCCTTTTCAAGCAGTCGATAATCAAAGAAAAGTTCATCGAATCGCTCTATATTCCGGTCGATTCGCCCGAAGAACTGAGCATAGACCCCGTTTTTGCAGAAGTTTACCGCAAACTTAAACATCAGGAGGCGACTTTAATCCCGGTAATTACGCTGTGGGATAAGAATTTAGACAAAAAAAACCGCTGGGAGTGGATAAACCAGCTGATCGGCCGCTACAACTTCTGGTCGACATCGTGGGAACTTCTCATGTTCATGCTGAAACGAAGAAAACTGACTTTAAGAATCGGCATTTCGTCGTCGGCAAAACTTGAAGATTCGGAAGAAATTTTCGTTCATAAACTGTGCGACCTGATGGACACATCAAAAAGAAACGTCGTCGGCGCGGCACTTAAAAACTGGCTCGACCTCAAAAACGAAACCCTCTTCAAAATGGAGCTCGACTCAAAAGAGGAAAAGCGTTCGGCGATAAAAACGATGAACTCGATGTCTTCTCAGTACAGCCCGCTTTACGCCGAAATCCTCTCATATTTCCTCGGAAAAATATTGAACGCCCGTTTTTCAAGATTTGTTTATTCGACAAATGAAATCAATGACTTATGCAAACTGTGCGCACTTCCGGAAACAAACACTGTTTTCGTTCCGACACATAAAAGCTACTTCGACTATCTGATTTTAAACTACATTCTTTACCGCGAAAAAGTGACGGTTCCGCTTGTTGCAGCGGGCGACAACCTCGATTTTTTCCCGCTTTCGCCGGTTTTGAGAAAAATGGGAGCCTTTTTCATCAGGCGCAAAATCAAAGACGACGAATTTTACAAAAAAATCCTCACGACATACCTCGAACAGATAGTTACCGCCGGTTACAACATGGAATTTTTCATCGAAGGAGGCAGATCGAGAAGCGGCATGGTGCGCTCTCCGCGAACCGGAATGCTGAAAATGCTTGCCGAAATCACGAAGGCGACAAACAGAAAACTCTACATTGTGCCTGTTTCGATAACTTATGAAAAACTCAAGGAAATCGAAGATTACAGCAGGGAAAAGCAAGGTGTAAAACAGCCCGAATCGGAGCACTTTCTCAAAAAAGTCTTCACTCTTTTCAGGGCGGATTACGGTCCGGTTTACATCAGATTTTCGCAGCCGATATATCTCAACACGAAATTTACCGAAGAGACGGCACTCAGAATCGCAGAAGTTCAGGAAAAATCCACTGTCATCAGTTTTTCTGCTGTATTTTCAGCAGTTTTCATGGCATTCGAGAATCTTTCAATCAAAGACCTCATCGAAAGGATGGAGCAGACCGTCGAAATTCTCCACACCTTGCCCTACATCGAAACAGCCTACGCTTTGAACAATCTTGACGTAAACTGCTCGAAGCTCGTCGGAATCCTGCTCAAAAAAGGAGATCTGATCCAAAAGAACAAACGTCATCACGAAGAAAATCAGGAATTTACGATATCGAAAAATTCAATTCCCGAATTTTCTTTCTACAAAAATTCTGCTGCTTTCGCCTTCGCACCGTTTTTCTGCGAGCTTTACAGAGAAACGGAACTCTACTCTTTCGCGAGCGAATTTCTTGAAAACATCATCATGGGCTACTACGAATCACTCAATTCCGAATACAAAATCGACGTTAGCACCCTTCCAGACTGGTTCAAGACGATGCTCAAGCGCTTTTTTGCCGACAAATTCACCATTTTGGGCAAAATTCTGGAACTTATCACGAAACTCAACCTTTTTGCGGAAAAAAATCTGCGCCACACGACGATAGTCCAGCGTCTTCTTCCCAAAATCTCTGCTGAAGTGCCCTCAGCCACGGCTGACGAAATCTACGAAATGCTTTTCTTCCTCGAAAAGAAAGGCGTCATAAAAGACAACCTTTCCTCTTTCGACGAAACTGCAGCGCAGGAAATTTCAAGTAAAATCAAAGATATCGAATTTTAGCGCCGTCCGAGATTCTTTTCGTTTTTTGCGCCGCATCGTGATCACGTGATACCGTAATTACGTAATCCGGTAAAATAGGCGGCGCCAAAATCAAAAAAAATTTTAAAGAAATTCTGGTGGAGATGGCGGGAATCGAACCCGCGTCCAAAAAGGGGGAAAGTCGGGCGTCTACGTGCGTAGCTGTCTGTTTTAATTAGTGTTCAAGCTCCCAGCAGCAGGATCCCTCGCACTTTTTCGCAATTGATTTCGCTTCCCTCGCCCTGCGAAAAGGCTCGGGTCGCTATTCCGCTGTTTGGCGCCCTTGCTACAGCCGCGGACAAGCCGCAGTAGGACGGGCAGGCTTAAGCTGCCAATGCAAAATTATTATTTGCGTTTCTTGTTTTGCCGCTTTTTACGAGGCCAGCGGCGCCTCGGCATGCAGCCGGAAAATCCAGCCTCCCTGTCGAA
>JAFYIZ010000008.1 GCA_017538365.1 bacterium
AAAGAGCAGCCGGCAAAAAGAAATAAGTTTCTGAATTTTGGAACACTTCTATTTTATCCGGTTTCCCGAACAGATATTCAATCTTCGGCAGAATATTTCCGAGGGAATTCCTGTACTTCCGTTTTTTGAAGATTTCGAAACTTTCAATCGGATAATTGCATCATTAAAACGCAAAAAATCGGTAACAGCCGTATTTTACGAAAAAAGTTCTTATCCGTTTGACCTTTTTTTACAGAACTGCGCCCTTTTCGATTACGTTTTTCTGACCGATTCATCAATTGTAAAACCTTTGCGCAAAGCGGGATTTACCGGAAAAATCGCACTTTTCTCGAATTTCAGGACGATTTCGTTTCCAGATTTTTTTAAAGATTTCGGCGTATTGCCGGTTGTCAGCGGAAAAGCTGATTTCAAATTCGCACAGGACAATGGTCTGGAACCGGTCTATTTCGTTTCAGACAAGGCATGTGTTGCAGAATTCGGACTTTGCCTTTCGAGAAAAAGCGTTCCGCAGCACTGCTTCAACTGCGACAACCGGTGCCGCGAGAAAAGTACGACGAAACCGGGACTCGAATTTCCTGTCTCGATGAAGCCAGATCTCAACGCTCCGGACGATGCGCCTTTTCTCCTTTTTTCGGAAAAAACTTTCTTTCCTGAAGTAAAAATAATCTGCGCAAGAGACAAAATCTTAGAAAAATCATGGAACTACCGTTATCCGGTCGGAGCAGAGATACTTAAACCCGGAAAAACAAAGGACAGCAAAACATACTCTTTCCTTCTCGACAAAACCTCTTCGGCTATGTTCGACAAAGACCTTCTTGGGTTTTACGGCTATTCGGGCGCTTTCTACAAAGGGAAATGGATTGATGCCAAAAATGTGAGAAAAGTTGATGACACCAAACTTTGCGCTGAAATTTCAGGCAGTTACAAATCCGTTCTGATGATCTGCAGATATACTGAAGAGGAAAAGGACTTCCTAAAAAAAGCACGTCACCACATCTACACCCTGCCGTTTCAGGAAGTGGTTCCGACACCTGTAAAAGAGGAAAATGTTCCGGAAAAGAAGAAAACTTTCAGAAAATACTCGGAAAGGGCGAAAATCACTCTGATTTCCGACGACATCAAAAAATTTGCAGTTTTCAAAAGCAAAAATGTCGAACGTTACGTTTTTATCTACAACCGCAATATTCCGAAAGGTTTTTCCGATTACATTTATATCGCGGGAAATCTTGTAGAAAAGGATTTTGATGATATCGCCGAGGCTGAAAAATTAAAGGGGATCGTTGTTTCGGACATCATTATGAAAGAAGTCCTTGAAAAAGTCTTCCCTAAACTGGAAATTCTCCTTCATCCTTTTGCATACAGCGATTCCGAAGAGGCTCCGTCATATCTGTCGGCTTCGACTTCGATATTCGTTTCACGCTTCAGATCGGAAAACAGAAACAATTACGCATGGCCCGACATAAATATTTTTCTTAAGAATCATATCGGTTACTCCGAGTTCATTTCGCACAAAAAAATGATCCGCAACGGCGGAAAAAGGGAACTTTGGGTAAACATTGCCGACATTTCGGACGACGCTGTCAGATTTTTAAAATCACAGGCAATTCTGATGGTTAGCGGAATGTGAGGCAACTACTCGCCGCACTTTTTCTGATCTTTATTGAAATCGGATTTTTCTTTAGATTTTTGGATATTGTTTTTAAGTTTAAGCTTGTCGATGTTCAATTTCTGCATTTTCAGCGTTTTCAGCGGCACTTTGATATTTTTTTTCAGTTCTTTAGATTCAATTTTCTTTTCGACAGCAGGTTTTTCAGACTGGACAGAACTTAGAGAATCGGTTTGACCGGCAACAACAGCGAATATTGCGATTGCCGCCGCGATAATTATTACAGTAATAATGGCTTTTTTCATTTGACCTCAGTGAACTATTCTCGTTCCCGTTTTGCCTTCCATTGCCTCGGTGAGTTTGTCTTCGGAAGTGATGATGACGACTTTTTTGCGGTCGTTTTTGACGAAATCTATCGCCGCTTTTATCTTCGGTCCCATGCTTCCAGCCGGAAATTCGCCCTGAGCCAGATATTTTTCGGCTTCTGCTGAAGTCATCTGGTCGAGCCAAGTCGGTTTGTCGGACTTGAAGTTTACCGCGACTTTTTCAACGCCCGTGAGAATTACAACCATATCGGCATCGATTGTCTGCGCGATCATTACGCTCGCCAGATCTTTGTCGATAACGGCGTCAATCCCCTGATAACCCGATTTATCCCTGCTTCTGTAAACCGGAATTCCGCCGCCGCCGCCAGTTATGACGGTGAAACCTGCATCAATAAGGGTGTTCATGGCTTCCGGATTGAGAACCCTGAGAGGCATGGGCGAAGGAACGACTCTGCGGTAGCCGCGGCCGCTGTCTTCCACCATTTTCCAGCCGTTTTTCATCTTCATCAGAGCTTTCTGCTGATTGTAGAAAGGTCCAACCGGCTTTGTAGGCTTTTTGAAGGCCGGATCAAGCGGATTGACTTCGATCTGAGTGACCAGAGTCGCTACTTTTGCACGCGAACCCGCTTTGCTGAGGCAGTTCATAAGCCCCTGCTCAATCATATATCCCATGCTGCCCTGCGTATCTGCAACGCAAACGACGAGCGGATCGGGATAAACTTCGGTTTCGGCCATTTCGTTGCGGATGAGTCTCGCTCCCGCCTGAGGACCGTTTCCGTGAGTGATTACAACCTGATGTCCTTCTTTTATCAGCTGGACGATGCCGTCCATTGAAGCGCGGATATTTCTTTCCTGATCTTCGACAGTTCCTTTGTCTCCCGGTTTTATCAAGGCATTGCCGCCGAGCGCGATCACTATTTTCATAAAAACTCCATCAAAAAAAGAAAGAGGGGACAAGCGCCCCCTCTTTGGAAAAATCAGTTACAAAAAACTATTTGCAGCAGCCTTTGCATTTGAAAAGCTTTTCAACAGCTTCTTTAAGCAGTTCTGCACCGTTTCCTCTCGGAGCAAGTTCGTAGCCGACGCGTACGATCGGTTTGTTGACTTTTACAACTCTGCCGAGGTCGATCGGGGTACCGCTGAGAACGATGTCAGCGTCGATAGCGTTGATCGTCTTCTCAAGGTCTCTGGTCTGCTCTTCGCCGTATCCCATAGCCGGAAGGATGCCTTCGCCGATGTTCGGATATTTTTTGTAGGTGAAAGCGATTTTGCCGACAGCTGCCGGTCTCGGGTCAACCATTTCCTTAACGCCGAATCTCTTAGCTGCTACGCTTGCAGCACCGATCTTCATGCCGCCGTGGGTGAGTGTCGGGCCGTCTTCAACAACGAGGACTCTCTTGCCTTTGATGTCGCCGTCAACGGTAAGTTCAGAGTCAGCTTCGATAATGACTGCGTTCGGAGCGAGTCTCTTGCAGTTAGCTTTAACTGTTTCGATGTCTTCCGGTTTCGCGCTGTCCATCTTGTTGATGACGATAACGTCAGCCATAAGAACATTGACTTCGCCCGGATAGTAAAGGCATTCGTGGCCCGGACGGAGAGGATCTACGACAACGATCTTGAGGTCTGATTCATAGAACGGGAAATCGTTGTTTCCACCGTCCCAGAGGATGACATCGGGTTCGCCGTCGATATCTTTTTCAGCCTGACGAAGGATAGCTTCGTAGTCAACGCCTGCATAAATTACGTTGCCTGCAGCAATGTGCGGCTCATACTCTTCCATTTCTTCGATGGTGCAGTTGTTAGCTTTAAGGTCTTCGATCTTAGCGAAGCGCTGAACAGCCTGTTTGTTGAGGTCAGGATCGTAAGGCATCGGGTGACGTACTGCAACGACCTTTTTGCCCATTTTCTTGAAAATATCATAGATGAATCTTGTGGTCTGGCTTTTGCCGCAGCCGGTTCTTACAGCGCAGATCGAAATGATCGGTTTCGTCGATTTGATTTTCGTCTTGTCATAGCCCATAAGAACGAAGTCAGCGCCGAGCGAGTTGACGAGAGCGCCCTTGCTCATAACTATCGGATAGTAAATGTCGCTGTAAGCAAATACGCAGATTTCAACGCCGAGTTCTTTAACGAGTCTCGGAAGTTCGGTTTCGTCATAAATCGGAATACCGTTCGGGTAAAGGTCTTCGCCTGCGAGTTCTTTCGGATACTTTCTTCCGTCGATGTCAGGAATCTGAGTCGCGGTGAAAGCAACTACTTCGTACTCCTTGTTGTGTCTGAAATAGGTGTTGAAGTTGTGGAAATCTCTACCGGCAGCACCCATGATGAGAACTTTCTTTCTGGTCATTTGATCCTCCAAATGTTAAGTTATTAAAACGGCCGGACAAGGTCAACGGCGGCCGGACACAGTCAACGGCGCAGGAAAATATCATACTAAAATCCTATGTCAAGCGTAAAAGAAAAAATTTAAAGGTGATTCTGCTTATATAAGAATTTAGTTTTCTTTCGAAAGGAAGTTCCAAATTACGGCTGCAAGTGCCGCACCGATAAGCGGAGCAACGATGAAGACCCAGAGAGCCGCGATCGGAGCTGCATTGCCGCTGATTGCAGCAACAAGAGCAGGACCGAAGCTTCTTGCCGGGTTGACAGACGTTCCGGTAAGACCGATACCGAGAATGTGGACAAGAACAAGCGTAAAGCCGATGACTACGCCTGCAAAAGAGCCGTGGTTGCCTTTCTTCGAGGTTACACCGAGAATAGTGAGAACGAAGAAGAACGTAAGAACTATCTCAACGATAAGACCAGCCGCAACGCTTCCGTTGACACCTGCAAGACCGTTCGATCCGAATCCGCCTGTTTTGTCAGCGATTCCGCCGAGGCTGAATATTGCGGCAAGAAGTCCCGAGCCTGCAAGTGCACCTAAGCACTGAGCGATGATGTAGCCGATAAAGTCTTTGACGCTCATTCCGCCGGTCATGAGAACGCCGAGTGAAACAGCCGGATTGATATGGCAGCCGGAGATGTTGCCTACGCAGTAAGCCATTCCGACGATCGTAAGACCGAATGCAAATGCGGTAAGAAGATAACCGCAGCCGGAAGCAGCGTCACAGCCGACAAGCATTGCCGTGCCGCAGCCCAAAGTTACAAGCGTAAGTGTTCCGATAAATTCAGCGATGTAAGCTTTCATAATCATTTTCTCCCAAAAAATTATTAATAACTGCAGGATTCAGCAAAATTCTCAAGTTCAGAATCGCATCTTTCCTTATCAGGCTCAGGGTCTGAGCATATTTGCGAATAACCGTTTATGTCACTTATATAAAGATAAATATCTTCGCCTTCAGGAGTGCAGCGGTAAATAACAAAACCGCCGCTTTCACAGAACATGTAATATTCACATTCTTCAGGAACATTTTCATCAATTTTTTCGTCTGGATCACCTATTTCATCAATTGCTTCGCAGTATTCGTAAACTTCAGTGTAGCAATCTTCAATGTTGTCCCTGGTGCACTCGAATTTTTTGTCTCCGACCTGATAGTAAACCTTCTCGTAATCTTGTGTCTCAACGCAGGTTTGTACCATTTCGCCGGTTTTTTTGCATTCTCCCTGATTTTCGCAGTAGTGACCGTCTTCGTATTCACCGTCAAGCGATTCGCAGTATTGTTCCATTTCAAAGAAACAGTCGGAATTATTGCCGCTGCATTTGAATTCCTTGTCACCGACTTTTATCGAGTTAATCTGTGAAGTTGAACCTGTGAAAGCTCCGCTGATGCAGTAAACAAGCATCTCACCTGTTTTCTGACAGTAGATTGAGCTGTCTTCTTTGTCTTCATAGTCAGCATCCTCTGAGTCTCCGTAGAGAGTATCCCACTCTTTCACGCTCTTGCATGTAACCTTGCCTGACGAGCCGCCGCCGTTACTACCGGAATTTTCTTCTTCAACTTCGTCAACAACAATGAATGTATAGTCGGAGAAGTGACCGGTCGTCATCATGATCGGATCGCCCGCAGCAGCATTCATGATAGGATCACCTGCAGCATTGGTCATAATCGGATCGCCCGCCGAAGCAAGCATTATGGGATCGCCTGCAGCAGCATTCATGATAGGATCACCGGCAGCAGTCGTAAGATTTCCGTTGCTGATCATAATGGGATCGCCTGCAGCAGTCGTCATGATAGGATCGCCTGCTTCGTCATATCCGCCGAACAGTGCATAAGCTCCTTTTTCACTGTAGCTCCACGTTCCGTCACTTTTCATAACGGCAGCCGCAACAGTTTTGCCTTTTACAGCCTTTCCGGCATTGATCGTGATGACAACAGGTTTTTTGAATTTTGTACCTGAAGGACCGAATTCAACGACATTGGAAGCAAGAGCTTTTTTGTTTTTAAATCCGTCTGTTGTGTAAAGTGTTACCGAAATTTCGGTGTCTTTGTCGAGTGCTCCGGCAGGAATTTTTATCTTTGCTTCGCCGCCGGCAACTTCGATTTCTCCGCCTTCCGAAGCGGTAATTGTCTGTGATTTTTCTTCAACAACTTTCTTGCTTTCGCCTGATCCGCCGCAGCTTACTGCAAAAAAGAGCGCTGCACAAATCGTCAAAACCAAAAATTTTCTCATAATAACCTCCTGAAATTATTTGTTATTTGGAATTTTTCTTTTTATTTATCTTTTCTTCAGCCTTTTCAAACGCTTCCTGAATTTTCAGATATCCGGCAACACCTTCGAGCAGTTCTACCGGCTCATCTTTAATAAAAATCCCGATTGTGGGAACAGCCTTTATCTTGCACGGAACAATGATTTTGCCGTCAGTATCCTGCGCGACATTGAACGCACCTACTCTTGCGCGCCCTTTGAAATCGGTAGCAAACTTGGTCAAAGTCGAATATACCATGTTGCAGGGCTGCGATTTTTCAACATAAAAATCAACGATTACCGGAACCGTGGAATTTTTCAGTGAAGGATAGAAAGTTTCGTTCGAAAGTTCGACCGGGTAAATTTTTTCATGCGGTAAAATACTTTTTAAAACATCAAAAAAACTCATTTTTCCTCCGTATTTTCGGAAATCATAGAGACTTTTCCGCCGCTCAGAAGGTATCTGCTGCCGTCCGAGCAGTCATGAGCCTCGCCGTTTCCGTTAAATTCAAGTTTGTAGCCGTTTTTCGAAACCCAGCCGCGTATTTTAGCCGGAACTCCGTAGACAAGCGCAAAATCGGGAACATCCTTACTGACAACGCTGCCCGCACCGATTAACGAATATTTTCCGATTGTTGTGCCACAGACAATTGTTGCGTTGGCACCTACGGAACAACCTTTTTTCATCAAAGTTTTTTTGAATTCGTGCTTCCTTTCAATGAAAGCGCGCGGATTGATGACATTCGTGAAAACCATTGACGGCCCCAAAAAAACGTCATCTTCGACTTCAACACCGTCATAAACTGAAATGTTGTTCTGAATTTTCACGCCGTTGCCGATATTTACGTTCGCACCGATTACGCAGTTTTGCCCGACAACGCACCTTTCACCGATCCTCGTGTTCCCGAGAATATGCGAAAAACACCAGATTTTCGTGCCTTTTCCAATAGTTACGCCGTCATCAACGATAGCGGTTTCATGAACAAAATAATCTTTCTCAGCTGTCATTTTTTCGTATCACCCAGTACGGCACCACAAAAAACGCGGTATTTTAGCAGGATTTTAAAAAATTGGAATAATTTTTAAATCCAAGCTGTTGAAAAGGGGCGCTACGGTCAAAAACCGACGCCTGCCGTAATTATTTGCTTTTTTGTTATAAAAACTATATAATCCCGCGTTTTTTTGTTTATTGTTTTTTTGATAACCTACTTAAAGGAGGATTTCTTGAAAAAATTATTGATTGCAGCTTCGGTTTTGGCTCTCTGCATCAGCATGATCGTTTCATGCGGCGAAAAAAAAGAACCCGAAGCAAAAGAGAAAGTTAAACTTTCTTTCCATGTTATGAGTAAATGTCCTTACGGCGTTCAGGTTATGAACGCAATCAAACCGACACTCGACAAACTCGGAAACGCTGTTGATTTCGAGCTTAATTACATCGGTTACGAAAAAGAAGGCGGTTGGATGCCTATGCACGGAGAAACAGAGCGCAACGGCGACAAAATCTTCCTCTGCGCTAAAAAACATCTCCCGAAAGATTACATGAATCTTATCGTCTGCATGAACAAAGAATCGAGAAAGATTCCCGAAAACTTTGAAAGCTGCGCAAAAGAACTCAACCTCAATGTTGCAAAAGTCAATGCCTGCAAAGACGGCGACGAAGGTGAGCAGATTCTTCTTGAAAGCTACAAATTTTCAAAATCGAAAGGCGCAAACGGTTCGCCCACGATCTATCTTCAGGATCAGCCCTACAGAGGCGGAAGAACTTCCAACGATTTCCTGAGAGCGATCTGCAACGAATACAAAACCGCGAAACCGGAAGTTTGCAGCTCGATTCCTGAACCTGCAAAAGTAAAAGTTACCGTCATTTCCGACAAAAGATGCAAAGACTGCAGACCTGAAGCTTTGATCGGTCAGCTTAAAAACATGTTCCCCGGACTTATACCGGAAACCATTGATTACTCTGATGAAAAAGCTCAGGAACAGTACAAAAAGTTTGCAGAAGCAGGCTTCAAAACCCTTCCTATCATAGCTTTTGAAGAATCAGTCGAAAAAGAGGAAGAATACCAGAAAATCGCACGTTGGGCTGTAAAAGCAGGAGGAGCGATCCTTCTCAGAGTCGGCGCCAAATTCGACCCGACCAAAGAGATCTGCGACAACGGAATGGACGATACGGGCAACGGCAAAGTTGACTGTGCCGATGACGACTGCAAAGAAGAAATGCTCTGCAGAAAAGAGATCCCGGGAAGAGTTGACCTTTTCGTTATGAGCCAGTGCCCCTACGGTGTTATGGCGCTCAACGCAATGAAAGAAGTTTTCGAAGCTTTCAAAGACGACAAGCTTGACTTCCACGTAAACTACATCGCAAACGAGACCGAACCCGGCAAATTCAATGCTCTTCACGGACAGGGCGAAGTTGACGAGAACATCCGTGAACTCTGCGCGATCAAACACTATCCGAAAGATTATATGGACTACATCTGGTGCCGCAACGAGAACATCAGAGGAACCGACTGGCAGAAATGCGCTACCGGCAAAATCAAAGCTGATGTCATCGAAAAATGCTTCAACGGCGGCGAAGGTGTAAAACTTCACAGCGAAAACATCAAAATCGGAAACAAAATGGGAATCGGCGGCAGCCCGACATGGATTTTCAACAACAAATTCCAGGGCGGCGGCGTTGCTGCAAACGACATCCAGAGACAGATCTGCGCTCACAACAAAGATCTTAAAGGCTGTGCAGCTGACAAAGCAATCAAAGCCGGCGACAAACCTGCTCCTCAGGGCGGCTGCGGCGAATAATCAAATTATTTTTTCCAGAAAGCTCTTGTGAAAATCACCATGACGGTGAAGACTTCAAGCCGGCCGATTATCATTGATGCAGACAAAAACCACTTTACCCAGCCGGCAAAGAAGTGAAAGTTTTCAGTCGGACCTATTTTTCCGAATCCCGGGCCTACGTTTCCCACCGTTGTCATTGCGGTCGTAAACGAAGTCAGAAGATCTTCACCTGAAACCGCGCATACAAAAGTTGTAAAAAGCACCATGCACATATAAAGGAAAACAAACGCCGAAATCGAATATATCATGTCTTTTTTGATAACATTGCCGTCAATGAATATCGTCATAATGGCTTTGGGATGAACAAGATATTTCAGCTCGTTTATTGCGAGTTTCATGAGCGTGATTATTCTGATAATCTTTATGCCGCCGCTTGTCGATCCGCTGCATCCTCCCAAAAACATCAGCATAAACAGGAGAAACTGCGCGAAATTGGGCCACATTTCGTAGTCGGCTGTTGCAAAACCAGTTGTCGTGAGAATAGATGAAACCTGAAAAAAAGCATATCTGACAGAGTTGGAGAAAGAATAGATATTTTTCGAATAAAGATTGAGAGAAACCAAAGAGGAAACTATTAAAATAATGACAAGGTAAACTTTCAATTCCGTACTTTTGAAAATCTGACGCGCCCTTCCTGTTATGACTTTGTAATGCAGGGTGAAACTTGCGCCTGAAAGAATCATGAAAATAATGACTATCCACTCTATCAGCGGAGATTTGAATGCTGCTATAGAATCCCCTTTAGATGAAAAACCACCGGTCGAAACTGTCGAAAAGGCATGAACGAAAGCATCGAAATACGACATTCCGGCAAAATTGAGAAGCATCGCTTCTACTACAGTCATTCCGATGTAGATTCCCCAAAGAATTTTCGCCGTTTCACTGATTCTGGGCGAAACTTTGTCAACGGTCGGTCCCGGTGCTTCGGCTTTAAGCAGCTGCAGACCTCCGACACCCAACAGCGGAAGGACGGCTACCGCGAGAACGATGATTCCCATACCGCCCAGCCAGTGAGTGAGACTGCGCCAGAAGAGCATCGATTTCGGCAGAGCTTCGATATCGGTCAGAATCGTGGCACCGGTCGTCGAAAAACCTGAAACAGTTTCGAAAAAAGCCTCAGAAAAGTTCGGGATTGCCCCTGAAATATAGAAAGGAAGCGCCGAAATGAACGAAATCGAAAACCAGCAGAGAGCGACCAGAACAAAACTCTCCCTGATCGCGATTCTGTGTATAGGAAGATTTCTTAAAAAATAAAAAATTAAAGCACTGACAGTCGCTACGGAAATCATGACGCTGAAGAATGATTTTACAGCAGCAGGTTCGTCATAGTACAAAGCAACCAAAAGTGGAAACGCCATGCATACTGCAACGAAAAAGAGTATTATAATCAGTGGTTTGAGTATTGTGCTAAAGTTCATAGGTCAGAGAATATCGCTTCTACTTTGGGAACATTCTGCTTTTTCATAATTATGATGACACTGTCGCCCGCCCTCATTTCGAAATCGCCGTTCGGAATCGAAATTTCTTTGTTGCGAGTTATTGCCGCGATGATCGAGTTTTCAGGCATATTGAGCTCTTTTATCTTTTTGCCGCAGACATTGCATTCGGGCGAAACGAGGATTTCGACCGCTTCCGCCTCTCCGTCGAAAAGAGTGTGAAGCGTGATGATTCTGCCGCGTCTGATGTATTTCAGAATTGCGTCGACAGTGCTTCGTTTCGGGCTTACCGTGGCGTCAACACCCAGTTTCTGAGCAATAGAAATGTAGCTTTCCTTGCTGACCGAAGCGATAGCCCTTTCAACTCCGATGCTTTTTGCATAAAGCGCCGAAAGAACGTTGAGTTCCTGATTTTCGGTGACTGTGATGATGAGGTCGACTTCGTTCAGACGTTCCTCATCGAAAATCGACTCGTTTCTGACATCACCGTTGATTACGAGAATATTGGGATATCTTCTCGACATATCCTTCGCTTCTTCGTAATCTTCCGCAAGAAGTTTCAGCTGGATCGGCATTGCAGAAAGGGTCCGGACAAGGCTTTTAGCGATTTTCGTCGTGCCGACAATCAGCGCCGTCTCGATTTTTTTCATCTTTTTGCCTGTTCTGGCAAAGATGTAGTCCATCGTTTTTTCGTCTGCAACGATATAAATCTCGTCACCTTCGCGGACAACCGTGTTTCCGGAAGGAATAAGCACCGATTCGCCGCGTTTGATCAAAGCTATGAGGAAAGATTTGTTTATCTCTTTTCTGATTTTTATGAGATTTTTGTTCCTGAACGAAGAATTTTTGTCGACGATTTCGTTTCTGACGGTGATGTTGCTTCCTTCAAACGCGAGAACATCGCTCAAAGCGCCCTGTTTTACGATTTCGGTTATGTGGTTTGCCGCCGCCATTTCCGGCGAAATGATGTAGTCGGCGCCTAAAAACGGACTGCCCTGAAACTCGGCATGCGAATAGTCGAGATTGCTGACGCGCGCGATTTTTCTGAGTTTCAGCATCGAGCCGTCGGGAGAAGAGGAAGCCGCAATCGAACACGCAATGAGGTTGGTTTCGTCCTTGTTCGTCGCCGCGATAAAGTAGTCGCCGTCCGCGAGATCGATTTCCTGCATTGTCTGGCTGCGGTTTATCTCTTTGTTGATAACCATGCAGTCGAGGTTGCTTTCGAGAAATTTCGCGCGGATCGGATCACGCTCGATTATAACAACGTCTTTTCCCTCTTTGATGAGGTGTCTGGCAATATCGTAGCCGACGGCACCCGCGCCTGCAATTACGAATTTCATTAAAACTCCAAGAACATTGAAAAAACCGCCAATATTACGATTGAAAGGCGAAATGTCAAATTTTGGGCATGGTGCACATTTTCCTTTCAATATGATTAAATAGTGATAATATATGTAGCTTGTTTGAGTTTTTTAGCATTGTGCGGGAGATGTGACATGGTTGATGATTACAGGAGTGAGATTCGTAAGAACCATCGGAATGTTATTATTCTCTGTATTGCTTCCGTTCTGATAAATATCATTTTTGCGCGTCTGGCACAGTTTTTATCCCAGCATTTCGGCATGCAGCTCTGGTTTGACACTATCGGAACCATTCTCGCCGCAGCACTGGGCGGCTACCTTCCCGGCATTTTTGTCGGTTTAGTCACCAATTTCATGAAAGGTTTTATGGATTTCGCCTCGATATACTACTCTGCCATGAACGTCCTTATCGCCGCGACTTCAGCTCTTCTGGCAAACCACGGATTCTTAACGAAAAAGTGGAAGATTCCGTTTTTCATACTCATCATGGCTTTCATCGGCGGCGTGATCGGCGGAATTCTTCCGAGTATTATCCACTCTCTCCCGACTGCCGGTTTTCTGACTGATCTTCTGTGGGATCTGATAGATAAAACCATCACCATAATCATAGTCGTCGCGATTGTCAGAGCTATCCCGCCTGCAACCAGAGAGACGCTCCGTTTCAACGGCTGGAAACAGACACCTCTTACAAAAAACGATCTGGAAGAAATCAGAAAAACGATTAAGTGCCGTTCCGTTTTTTTGAGATCGAAAATAATTTTTATTCTTGCGGCAGCACTTGTCACTCTGGCCATAACGGCGTCAACAATCAGTTTCATACTCTACCGGAACGCGCTTATCACTGAATATTCCGAATTCGCCCGCGAGGTGACTGTTGCGGTATCCGAGGTTTTAGATCACGAAAAAATCGACGAATACATCTCAAGCAAAGGTGCAGATCCGGCATATCTTGAAGTCATGCACAAACTCGAAGGTATAAAAACAACCGCTCCTACCGTAAAATTTATCTACATCTACAAGATTGAAGAGGACGGCGGTCACGTTGTCTTCGACCTTCATTCCAGCAACGGGGCAGATTCGGTTCCCGGCAGACTGGTAAAGTTCGGCCCCGCTTTCGAGCCCTATCTTCCGACACTTTTAGAGGGCGGAGAGATTGAACCTGTCATTTCCGACAGCGACTTCGGACAGCTCCTTTCGGTCTACACTCCTATAAAAAATTCCGCAGGAAAGACTGTCAGCTACATCGGCGCCGACATCCCGATGGCCATGATTGTCGGAAAGGAACTTAACTTCCTGACTCAGATGGTATTCCTCTTTATGGGCTTCGTAATTCTGATTATCGCGATTGTTGTATGGTTTGTCGATTACAACGTCGTTTTCCCGATTAACTCAATGACAATGAGGACAAGCGAGTTTGCATACAGCGGCAACAACGCGCTCGGCGATAACGTCGAGAAAATCAAACGCCTTGACATCCATACCGGGGACGAGGTTGAAAATCTCTATAAGGCTTTCACAAAGATGACCGAAGACACGATGGGTTACGTTGATAAAATCGTCAGTTCGGCTGAGAAAATTGCACAGATAAACAGCACTTTCGGAAAAGTTGTTTCGCCGCAGGTCAGGGACTTCCTGCTTTCCGACAACCCCGATCTCGGCGGTCAGGACATCGATGTAACCGTTATGTTCTGCGATATCCGCGGTTTCACCACCATATCGGAAAGGCTCGAACCCAAGGAGATAGTTTCGATGCTGAACCGCTATTTCACCCGTCTTGAAAAACCGATCGTCGAAAACGGCGGCATCATAAACAAGTATATCGGTGACGCTATAATGGCTGTTTTCGGAGTTCCGCTGCAGTCAAAAACACATGCCTATGATGCATGGAAAGCCGCTCAGGGAATGAGGGCGGAGCTTGCAGCCTTTAACGAGGAGATTAAAAAAGAAGGACGTAATGAGATCCGCTTCGGAATAGGCCTGTGTTCAGGCAAGGTTCTTGCCGGAAACATCGGAACAGCGAACAGGCTTGAATACACCGTCATCGGTGACACCGTAAACACTGCAAGCCGTATCGAGAGCCTTTGCAAAACATACAAGACCGATCTGCTCATTTCCGAACAGACGAAAGAACTTCTCCCTGACGACGTAACGCTTACATTCATCGCGGAATCTGAAATCCGCGGAAAAGAGAAAAAAATCAAACTTTATTCTTAAAGATTTTTGTGCCGTAACGGCTGACTTTTTAAAAAATTTTCTGAGGATTGTCGCAGTGACACGACGCAAGGCATTCCGTTATAAAATAATGTGATTCACCGCAACTGAATATCGAAGCCTCATCTTCAGGATAACAGCCGCATTCGTTAGGAATTTCATCTGAATCGCCGTCTTCGTCGGGAAGTTCCGTATCGTCATCAGTTTCATCAGCGTCGTCATCTTCGCCGACCGACGGGTCAGCATCGTCGTCACCATCACCTTCGGTCAAATCTCTGGTAATTCCAGCTTCGTCGCAAAGCCCTGGTTCTGAAACTGAACAGATTTTACCGCCTGAATTGATAGCGTAGCAGTTTACGAAACACGGGTTAAACACCAATATTTTGCCGTCGCAGCATACAGGGAAATAGTCCGGAGTATTGCCGCATCCGCATTCAACATTTGAGAATCCTTCAGGAAACGGATCGCTTTCAGGAAATATGTAAACAGGCGCGTCTTCATCAGGAAAATCGTCAGGGTTTGCCGGATCATTCATATCCGATTCAGAATCGGTATCAATATCAGTATCAGTATAGGAATCGGAATCAGTATCAATAATATCCGCAGAATCTTCATCGGGATAAGGAGCGTTTTGTTCATCATTTTCTTCATACTTATCCTGCTCGTTCTCATCGTAATAGTCACTGTCGGCATTATCTTCGTTCCAATCGTCGTAGTTTCCGGAACTTGCCGTGTCTGTATTATCGCTTTCGTAAATCTCGTCAGGAAGACCTTCCGTATTGTCTGCACCGGAGGATTTATCGCCCAAATTTACGAACTGACTGCACGAAACAACGAATAAAACAATTGAAACAACTAAGAAAAATCTACTTTTCATCAATTATCCTCTTGATTTCCCTGCTGCGGAAACTTCTCGGATATTCTCTGAGGTAATCGTGGCAGAGCGGCAGATCAATGCTACCTGATTTCTTCTGCGACAGGCAGCCTTTTATCATGATTTCTTCTTTATATACGCGGCTTTCGCGCATAACTCTGTCATATTTTTTAACCAGATTTGCAATTTCCGCATAATCTTTTTTAGCTTCGTTTATCGAAATAAGTTCGAACAACGCCTTGTCTGGTTCCTGACCTTTCTCGATCTCCATCGTGAAAAGCTGCTGCGCCGCTCCGGTTTTTCCCGCCGAGAGAGCTTCTCTTCCCTGGAACAGGAAAGATTTGCCCGGAGTCAGCGCAAAGTCTTGTTTTTTAGGATTGTTTTTCGTCTTTTTTCCAGGGGTCGTTATGGCAATTTGTTGCTCTTTCTGATGGTCTTTATACTCAAAAGTCTTATTCATGTCTTTTGAAAGCTGCGTTGCAGCGCCGTTTGCCTTATCAACTATTTCAACGAGACCGCTGAAAACCTCGGCTGTAAGTCTGCCGTCTGAATAGTCGAGCGTAAACGAAGTTCCGAGAACTCTGACTAAGAATTTTCCATCAACATCGATTCTGAAATCGTTGCCGGTAACGACATCGAACTTTGCCTTTCCGCGTTTCATCGAAATGTCGGTATCGGTGATGTTCTCAAGATAAGTTTTTGAAATTACGTTTATTTTTGCTTTTGCAAGCTGAATTTCAGCACCGGTTTCCCTTTCGCCCGATGCGTAGTCTTCTTTTGTTTCGACGACAGTTTCCGCCGAGCCTGTTGTTGCGACTTCTACAGTGTTTTCAGCCGGTTTTTCTTTGTTGAAAAGTGCGACTGCGATTACTATTGCAACTGCAAGCGAAAGTGCGAGTGCCGGTTTTAACCATGAAGCAAAAAGCGCGGAAAAACTGAAGCCTTTTTCGTTTTCAGGCTCGGTTTCTTCTTCAAAAGGAAGGACTACAAACGATTTTGCGGCGATGTCGGCAACTTTCGCTTCGTCAACAGCAGGAACAAACTCCTTCGCCTCGGCGAAAATCTCTTTCGCGCCGCAGAAGCAGTTTATCATTGAAGAGCACTCCTTGCACTCAGCGACGTGTTTTTCCGTCTCGGGAAGCAGCACGTATCTACCGTCTGCGAGAGCGATTGCCTCTTCGATTGTTATGTGTTTCTCGGATACCATAAAACCTCTTACATACTAAGACTCAATATTTCATAAAGCTCCTTCTTCGCCTGGTTTATTCTTGACCAGACTGTCTGGAGCGGCTGTTTCAATATTTCGGAGATCTCTTTCAGCGGAACTCCTTCGACCTCGTAAAGAGTCAGGGCAAAGCGTTTTTCAGGCGACAGTTTTTTCATCGCACTGTTCACAATCTGTGCTTTTTCCTGCTTTATCATCGAAGCCTCGCTGCCGGACGATTTGTCTCCGATCTGGAGAAAAAACTCAGGTTCTTCCGCAGTTTCGATCCGGTTCATATTCTTCTGGATGTATTTGTAGGTCGTATTTACCGCTATACGATAAAGGAAAGTCGAAAAAAGCGAATCGCGCTTGTAAATTTTTATCGCTTTCGCCATTTCGGTAAAAACTTCCTGCACAACATCCTCCGCTTCGGCACTTTTGCCGATGATTCTGTAAACCGTGGAGGCAACTTTTCCGTAGTAGCGCGTTATAAGCGCCGTCCACGCCTTCTGGTTTTTTTCAAGCAGTGCAAGGCCGACAAGAGTGTTGTCGTCAAGATTTGCCAATGTCCTGTCTTCCTTCACCACAGCAAAATCCTCGTATTTAGTTCCACTTCTGCCCGTTTTTTATTGAAAAAAAATGAAAAAAATTCAAAAAAAATGAGCTTCTCCAAAAAATATCAATAAAATCAGTCATTTTTACCTTTCAAAAAAGTTGAGAAAAATAACGCCAGCGAGACAAAAAAGACAATAAGATCGGCTGTAAACAGCTTTCCGGTCATAAAACCGCCCGCAATCAAAGTTCCCGTCATCAGAAATGCAGCCGTGATTCTAGTCACCATTTTCGATACGAATTTCCGCTCAGAATCGTTCAGAATGAGCATGATTCTGTGCTGGATCGTGCCGTTTTCGAGCTTTTCGGTGATGTTCGTCACAGTATTCGGCAGCGTGTGGACCGTGTCAACGATTTTTTCGATCGCGCTCGTAGCCTCAGCCGCAATATTTTCGGGCGAAAACTTCTGCATGATTATCTCTTTCGAGAGTTTTCCGGCAACAGTCATAAGCTCGAATTCGGGGTCCAGTTTTCTGCAAAGTCCTTCAATCATTGAGAAACTTCTTATAAGCTGAGTAAGTTCACGCGGCACTTTGAGTTTGTATTTGAAGATGACGCCCGAAATCTTTCCTACAACTTCTGCAGTATTTATCTCAGCCAGATTGTCAGGCAAATCCTCGAAAATATTACGCAAATCACGGACAAAAAGTTCTTTGTCGTCAATTTCGCCATTTTCGCTGAGTTCAAGGCATATCCGCGCCGTCTTTTCCCAGTCTTTTGCAACGAAAGCGATGAAAAGATCGGCCAGTTTGCTGCGCATAAACTTGTCGATATATCCGCACATTCCCGTATCGATTATCGCTATCTCATTGTTTTCCTTAAAGAAAATATTACCTTCGTGCAGGTCGGCATGGAAAAATCCGTCGTTCAGAATCATTTTCATCAGAACTTCGGCTCCTCTGCCGGCAATAACTTTCCTGTCGAAATTTTCCTTGTTTTCAGGTTTGATTACGTCATCGAGTTTTAGCGCGAAAATCCGTTCCATAACCAGGATTTTGTTCGTGCAAAGCGTTCCGAACATTTTCGGAAAATGGAGCCAGCTCCACTTAGAAGAGCTGAAATTCTTCACGAATTTTTCATTATTCGACTTTTCGAGCATAAGATCGAGTTCCATATTCATTGTATGGAAAAACTCTTCCGCGATAGCCTCAAAATCGATATTTTGTGAATATGAAGTTTTGTTGATGTAGTGCGCGATCGTAAAAATAAGCGCCATATCGTCGCGGATCGTCTCGGTGATTCCCGGCTTTCTCACTTTTACGACAACTTTTTCGCCTGTTTCCTTCAAAGTTGCACTGTAAACCTGAGAAATCGATGCCGCCGCGATGGGATTTTCGTCAAATTCCGAAAAAACATCAGCAATTTCGGCGCAGAGTTCGCCCTCGATTATCGGTTTTATCTGATCGAACGCTATCGGCTTTACATTGTCGGTCAGTTTTTTGAACTCTTCAGCCATCGAAGCAGGGATAATATCGCTTCGAAGCGACATCATCTGACCGAGTTTTATGAAAGTGGTGCCGAGTTCTTCAAAGGCTTCACGGATATTTTTTTCAAGCGACACTTCAGCGTTTTCTTCCGTCGGCTTTTTGATTCCGAACTTTTTGAAAAGCGCCTGCGGAAGGTATCTGCCGAGCCCGTGTTTATTGAGAACGGCAATGATTTCCTTGATTCTTTTGATCCTTTTAAGCTCCACTTAAGCCTCCGTTACAGGTAAGTCCTGACGAATATTTTGTCACGTTTCGTGATGCGCCTCATTTCGACCGCCATCCGCTCAAGCTGCTCCATCGAATAGCTTTCAGATCCTTTCGCCTCATCGGTATAAGCGTTGTCGCATATAAATTTCTGAAGGTAATAAATTGCATTTTCAGGAATAAAATCAGCCATTTTACAAAGACGCTCGTAACTTTCGACAAGTTTCGGATACATAGTCGTGCGGTATTCAACTTTCGCATTGCTCTGATTTTCCAGAAGTTTTTTAGTCGCAAGCAGCTTTTCTTCGACTTCCTTTTTCGGCAGTTTGCAGCCGAGCTCGCTGTAAAGATCGGGCGTTGTCTTGATGTCGATAGCAATATACGAAAGATCTGGAAGAATTTTCTCGATAAATTCAGGCTTGAGTCCGTTTGAATCAATTTTTACCGCGAGGCTGAAACGCTCTTTTATTTCGCGCACCAGGTCAATAAGTTCGTCGTAAAGCGAAGTCTCTCCGCCCGAAAACGAAACGCCGTCAATAAATTTCAACCTTTTCTGAATATCCGAAATTATATATTCCCTTGAAAGCCATTTTTCACGCGGCGGAACCTCGAAAAGCGACGAATTGTGGCAGTAGGGACAGCGGAGATTGCAGCCTGAAAAGAAAAAAAGAGTCGCAATTTTTTCCGGGAAATCAACAAGCGAAGTCTGGACGTGACCAGTGATGGGAAGCATTGTATTCTCCAATTAAATACGCAAAAACATTAAGATTTTCTGTTTACCAAATGATAGTCTCTCTGAGCCGTCGGATAGATTATCATGTCGGAAACATTGACGTGCGGCGGTCTCGTTACGACATAAAGAACCGCGTCTGCGATATCTTCGGCGTGAAGCGGCTCGTAACCTTCATAAACCTTGTCGGCGCGCGCCTTGTCGCCTTCAAAGCGAACCATGCTGAACTCGGTTTCAACCGCACCGGGATCAATCGTAGTAACCCTGAGAGAAGTTTTGAGAAGATCCTTTCTGAGCCCGTTCGTTATCGCATTGACAGCGTGTTTTGTCGCACAGTAAACTGTTCCGCCCGGGTAAGTTCCGCGTCCGGCAGTCGAACCGATGTTGACGATGTGACCTTTGTCGCGCCCGATCATAACGGGAAGAACCGCTTTCGTGACGTAAAGCAAACCTTTGACATTTGTGTCGATCATCTGCTCCCAGTCCGAAATTTTGTTGTCATAAAGAGGCGTCATGTCTTTCGCAAGGCCGGCGTTGTTGACAAGAATTTCAATATTTTTGAACTCTTCCGGAAGTTCCGCAAAGAATTTTTCAACAGCCTTCTCTTCTCTTACATCGAGAACTCCGGCGAAACATTTGACTTCGTATTTGTCAGTTAAATACTGCGCGAATTCTTTGACCTTTTCTTCTCTTCTTGCCGAAAGGACAAGGTTGCAGCCCGCTTCCGCAAGCGCTTCGGCAGTAGCCGCACCAATGCCAGAACTTGCTCCGGTTACACACGCGATTTTTCCTGAAATATCGAACATTTTCCACCTCACATTAAAACAACAAAACCAAAAAACGCACAATTATACTCAAAAATTCAAAAATTTCGACAGAAAAATTTAAGAAAGTGCGAGAATTTATTTCAGACAGAAATTTACTACCCAAAGAGTAGATACAAAATGACTAAAAGTATAAGTTACGTGATTATTTCGAAAATTTTGCCAACAATATCTTAAATTTGAGGATAACAATTGTTGCATAGTGCCACAAAATGACTCTGAAGACGCTGGTTTTGTATTTGTAACCGGTTTCGCGATTAAAAAGTTTAAAGTATCCGATCAACTTCTTTTTGAAAGATATTTTTTTGTCAGTGTTTGCTCTCATCACTGTAGTCCAGGAATTTTTCACATTGACCCGATAAACAGACATGACTTCATCCAGATAGTATATTCCGCCGCGGCATGAACCATAAATTTGAAGCATATAATCTAATGCCGAAACTTTTACATATTCAGGAGTATTGTCTAAAAGAGACTTCCTGAAAAAAAGAGAATTCGTAGCGAGATAGTCACCTCCTCCGGTGATAACTTCGTCAGTTCTCAAAATCATGTCGTTTTTTTTCGGCCTGACCATTTTGCCAGACTCGCCTGTTTCAGCATCAATGCACTGTGCCGCGTGAGCACACATATCAACTTCCCCATGCTGCTCCATAATGTCAAACTGCTTCTGGAGCTTATTTTCATCTGTCCAGAAATCATCGCCTTCGCAGATTGCGATATACTTGCCGACAGCCCGAGGGAACTGGTATTTATAACTTATTCTTATTTTTTGAGAATATTGGTTTTCCTTCTGAAGAATCGGTTTTATAATATCAGGATATTTTTGCTGATATTCGCGGATTATATCGGCTGTTCCATCAGTTGAAGCATCGTCATGCACCAACACTTCGTATTTAAATGACGTTTTCTGCATCAAAAAACCGTCAAGAGCTTTCTTTATATATTTTTCGTGATTATATGCGTTACATACTATGCTGACTTTAATTTCGTTTTCCATGTTCTTTATCCAGATGTCATTTCGCGTAGATATATCTTTCTCATTTCCAATTCGACCGAAGCCAGATCAAAATGTTTTACGGCTTCAGCAGCGTTTTTTGTATAAAAATCACGGAGTTTCGGATCATTTTTCAGTTTCAAAATAGCCGCAGTGAATTCTGAAGGACTGTTTTCTACCATTTCACCAGTCTTTCCGTTTTCTATCAGATCAATATTGCCTCTGATGCCTGAGCATACAATCGGTAAACCGTAGACCATCGCTTCCATTAGTGCAACAGGCAAGCCTTCTCTTAAAGAAGGAAAAACAAAAATGTCTGCCATATTATAGAAAGCAGAGATGTCATTTCTGTAACCAGCTATAACTAAGCGGTTGCCTACGCCTAAATTTTCAGCAAGTTTTCTATATTTTTCAGCAAGGAAACCACGACCGCAAATAACATACCAAAAATCCGGCATATCAGGCAAGGCCTCAATAATAATTTTATGATTCTTGTTTTTATTAATTTCGCCTACAGATAAAAGAACTGGCGCATCCAATGGAATTCCCAACTCATTTTTAAGTTTCTGTTCTTGAGTTGTTTTGACGACACTGTCATTTTGTTTCATTTTACTGTCAAATAGTTGAGTTTCCAACTTGCTTATATCAATTCCAACTCCAGGGACATAAACGACTTCGCCGGCCTTGAAATTTTTTGCTCTCTCATAATCTTCTTTGTTGATGGTTATCAGGACATCGGTTTTATGAGCTAACAGGCGTTCTACAGGATAGTAGAACAACCAGTTAAAAAGAGGTGCACCTTTGTAAAAATGAAAACCGTGTGCAGTATAAATGACCTTGATCTTGTGTTTTTTACGAAGATCGCTGGCTGCAAGTCTGCCGATAACTCCTCCCATCGGCGTGTGGCAATGCAGAATATCATAATCGTTGTCTCTGAGTATTTTTTTTAATTCGAAGTAAGCCTTGATATTCTTCAAACTAAAAGGTGATCTTGCAATACTTATCGAATACTGGTTATCACAATCAGGCACCGTTTCCTCTCCCGGCGAACAATAGTCAACCTGCCACCCTTGTTCTTTGAACCAGCGCATATAAGGTATATTGAACTTAGAAAAATTCGCTGTATTGGAAAGAAAAAGTATTTTTTTCACACCTGAACTCCCTAAACGCTATCAGGCATATTACAACAACAAACACAACCACAGCAGTATAATTACTTACATTTTATAAACAAGAAAAAAGAAATTTTGCCGAATTTACATATCTCAGGGAAGAATTTTGAGTTCTTTCAGCAGATTTTCCGAGTCGTATTCAACGAGCTCTTTGCGGTAGCCGTTTTTGATTATGTGGTATTCGCCCGTGAACGAGTCGAATTTTTTCATAACGCTGCCCAGTTCGGTATGATGGCGGATCGTCATTTCAAGAGTTTCGTCATTAAAATCAATGACTTCCAGAATTTCTTTTGCCGCTTCAAAGTCATTTTTTTCAAAGAATTTCACGCGATAGGTGCTTGTCGGAAGAGTGCGGAGGATCTTTTCCACTTTTTTGATCTTTTCGCGGTCGCAAAGGGAAAAAGTAAGGAATTTTATTCCTGAATTTTCCAAAATAGAGTTTAGTTTCTCCAAAGTTTCGGCCTCGTTGACTTCTTCGGTGAGCCAGACTGTGCCGAATTCCTCGTCAACTTCGACGCCTACCGGAGAGGGAAACGCTAAATTGAATCGGGGCATCGGGTGAAAACCGTCGGAATAAAGAATTTTAAGGTCGCTCAGAGTAAGCGCTTTGAAAAGAAACGAGACAAGATCCAAGTGACCGATACTTATCGAATTTCCGTGTTTGGAAAGAGAAAAAACGTAAGGAAAAGAGTTGTTTTTATTATTCTTTTCTGGAATTTCAAAAGTCTCGTTCTCATCAAGCGGCTCGTCTGTTCTGATCATGGGTTTGATCTCTTTGAAATCGCACGCGCCGCACTTGTTGCAGATACCTGTTTTCGCGCAGTCGGAAGTTTCCAGAAAATTGTAGGCCTTTTCGCGCTCTTTCAGCAGAAATTTTCTGTCGATCCTGAGATCTATGTGCTCGTAGGGAAGCGGTTTCTCCAATGATTTCGGCAGGCATGTGCTCTCTCTATCGATTCCGGCCTCGTCCATTCCCTGATCCCAGAGAGCGGGGTCAAAACTCTCGTCTTCAGTTTGGAGGCCTTTCATGTTTTTTGCAACAAATTCAATAACTTTGCCGTATTCGCGCCCTGCTCTGCTCAAATATCCTTCGACTGTGCTTATCTCCTGATCATGCCAGGAAAGTTTCAGATTTCTGATGCCGCGGAGGTTTTCGATTATTATTTTCTGCTTAGCCTTGATCTCCGCCGGGCTCGACATTTTTTCCCACTGGAAAGGGGTGAAAGGCTGCGGCACAAAAGTCGAGAAACTTGCGCTTATCATCGCCTTTTTGCCGAATCTTTTCACATAGTTGCACATTTTTTTGACGAGGTCTACCGTTTCAAGGAGATCGGCCTCCTCTTCATTCGGAAGCCCCAGCATGAAGTAGAGTTTGACCGCCTGCCAGCCGTTTGAAAATATCGTGTTGAGGGCGTTCAGCAGATCTTCCACGCTGTTGCCCTTGTTTATCATTTTTCTGAGCCGGTCGCTTCCCGATTCGACTGCCAGCGTGAAGCCCACTTTGCGCCCTTTTCTTATGACCTGCGCTATCTTGGGAGTGAGCGTTTCAGTTCTGAGGCTCGGCAGAGAAACAGAAATTCTTCGGCTGTAGCGGCTGTATGAGCGGACTAAAATATCCTCGATCTCGCTGTGGTCGGCTGCCGAAAGCGAAAGAAATCCCGCCTCGTCGTAGCCTGAAGAACAGACGACTTTGTCAAGAATTTCGCAGACATTCCGGGCACTTTTCTCTCTGTGCGGGCGGTAGAACATCCCCGCCATGCAGAATCTGCATCCGCGAGTGCAGCCGCGCATGATCTCGATAGTAAAACGGTCGTGGATCGTCCTCATCGCAAATATCGGGGCGTCAAAAAGCGATTCGGGGTCGTAGTTGAGATCTTTGAGCACACCTCTTCTCGCCTCAAATCCCGAAAGCGAGCCGTCGGGATTGATCTTAAGGGCGTTTTCGTCATGTCTCGACGGAATATAAATTGACGGGATTTTGGAAAAAGCCTCGATGCGTTCATGTTTTTCCTTAATATTTTCAAGGATATTCATAAATTCTTCGGCGTAAGGCTCAAACTCACCTATCGTCACCATATCGATAAAATCAGCCATCGGTTCTGGATTGCACATGACAGGACCGCCCGACCAGATTATCGGATAACTCGCTGAATTTACTCTTTCTTTTGAGTGGATCGGAATTCCTGCGATCTCCAGGATCTTAAGAAAATCAGGGTATTGCAGCTGATACTGGAACGACACCGCGATGATATCGAAATCACGATAGTTCACCCCGTGCATCATCGAAGTGAGACCGCCGCTTTTCGCAGCAATTTCAAATATATCCTTCTGCGGAGAGAAGCCGAAATCAACCAGAAAACCACGCCTGTGGAAAAGCGAATAGAGAATTTTTACACCAGTGTGGCTCTGCGCCATCTCGAAAAGGTCAGGGAAAAGTATCAGTATTTTCGGCTTATTAGGATCAGTTTTAACTTTCACAGTCTCGATGAACGGAGCGAAATAACGCCCCGGCTTTTCGATCCTGCGCAGAAAAGAAGTTATAAGTTCCAAAAATATCTCCTCAAAGAAAGACCTCAATCAAAACGCGCTATTTTAGGAATATATCGGGAAAGTTCCAGAAAAATCGTAAGATCGTTACGGCATTGAATTTAGTTGTATCTCTATATCCTTATGTTTTTGCGGTCGAAAATTTCGACCACAAAACTGGTTCGTGTTTCGATTTTCAAGGTCAAAAATTGTTACCTCAAACACATTTCCCAATAAATTAAGCCAGTTTTGCTTAATTATCGTGGTCGAATTTTTCGACCTTGATCCAGATGGAAGGTGTAAAATGAGCAGAGTAAAAAACACTGTTGACATCTCAAATTTATGGGATAATATTAAGCGCGACTTTGGATTATCCCAAATTTTGCGATTTTGAAAAAAGTATCAGCTGTTTTGCGGAAGGAATTCTATTTTAAGTTTCATCCCCATTCCGAGAGCCAGACGCTGCAAAGTTCTAAGGGACGGATTCGCATTTCCTTTTTCGATTTTGCTTATGTCGCCCTGCGCGATTCCGGTGCGCTCCGAAAGTTCTTTTTGTGTAAGCCCTGACTGCTTGCGGGCATCAATGATTGCCTGAATCACGGCGTGTTCCGGCTGAAGTAGCTCGTATTCAGCCTTAAACTCGGGATTTTTCAGCTGTTCTTTGAGAAAATCATTAAATTTTTCGCCCATTTTTATCTCCGTTTCCACGCAAATAATCAGCTCTGTATTTCTTTGCTTTTTCTATTTCTGCGACAGGAGTTTTCTGCGTTTTCTTGATAAAACCGTGAGTCAGCACGATCCGCCTGTCAACATAAAAGAAATAGAAAACACGCATTATATTTGTTTCGGCGCGGGCTCTCAATTCAAAAATCCCGTCAGACAGATATTTCGAATAAGGCTCCCGTAAGTCGCAGCCGTTATCCTGCAGTATCGAAATCATGTCCGCCATTTTAGCCCTCATTTTTACATCAAGCGACAAAAGAAATTCTTTTGCCGGCTGACTGCCGTTCTCTTTTTCATAAAACTCGACTTCAAAATTTGTCACTGAACCGCTCCAAAAACTATTTTATAGGATTTATCCTATTTTGTCAATACTTTTGACCTTAAAATCAGATCTTAATCTCAATAAATCAAAATCGCAATGGTATATTTAAATAATTAGAATACGAAATCAAGTTTTTGATATTAAGTAAAAGAAGGATATCTAACCTGATAATAAAATGGGGCGAGAAGTGCAAGATTTGCATTTTTGAAGTG
>JAFYIZ010000009.1 GCA_017538365.1 bacterium
CGAAAGGCTCTGTCTCTGTTGGTATCATATTGCCAAGCATAAGTATCATCAAAACCGTGTGGAGTGTTTTTTGTGTTTCCAAATTTGGGATTTTTCTCATATTTGTAAATTCCTAAATTTATTTTATATGTTTTGTAATTGGTGGTGCCAAATATATCGTCGAGAATCCAAAACGAAAATCCTTCTTTGGAAATAGCAGTATATGTTTCCAAAGTCATCTCGTCTAACTTGTCTATTGGAAATTTATCTTGAAATTCTTCGTACAATTTTTTCTCTTCTTCATTCATGTTTCTCCTCCTTCTCAAAAAAACACGGCATTATATTACACAAAAAACTATTTCCAATAACTTTTATTTTAAAAAATTCAGCCAATATTTTAAAAATTTTAGCTAAGTTGTGGAATGGCTAAGAAGGGAAGGGAGAGTTCTTTTGCCATTTTTTCATCCAAAATTGCCATGATTCCCTCCGTTTTCAAGTCGTTTTTCTTCAACCACGGGCATTTCCGCCCGACCTGAAACGGATTATAAGAGTCCGCTACGACATATAGCGTCGTAGTGAAAAATTTTTTTGGTTTTTTGCAACGACCAAGCTCGAAACCGCATTTTTTTGATAAATATGTGCGTTTTTCGCATTTAACATGTTGACAAAATGCATATAACAGGCATAATATTACCGTTTTTTTACGTTTTGGAGGCAAACAAAATGACCAGAGTGAGCACAAACATCAATTTGGACAGCGATTTGAAAAGGAGTGCACAGCTGCTTTTCGCCGATTTGGGAATGGATCTCACGACAGCCGTCACGATCTTTCTGAAGCAGGCTGTCAGGACGCAGAGCCTTCCTTTCCCTGTAACGAAAGTTCCCAACGAGGAAACACTTGCCGCATTAGGCGAATATCAGGAAATGCTTCTTCATCCCGAAAAGTACAAGAGATATTCCTCTTTCAAAAGCGCACTCGACGAGGTTTTAGCGGAAGATGCTTGATATTATTCTTTCCAATCAGTTCAAGAAAGACTTGAAGACAGCAAAAAAACGCGGCTACGACCTTGCTCTGCTTGACGAAGTCGTGACAAAACTCTCGAATATGCAGCCTCTTGAAGCTAAAAACCGCGATCACGAACTTGCCGGAATTTACAAAGGTTTCTGGGAATGTCACATTTAGCCTGACTGGCTGCTGATCTATCGCATCAACAACAATGATTTGATTCTGTTTTTGTCCAGAACTGGAACTCATTCGGATCTGTTTTAGAGTAAAACTGCCTGAATTTCTTCACGCTCAATAGACATTTTCACCTAAATCCTCGTTAAAATTATACTCTTTGGCCCTGACTTTTTCTTTGATTTCAAGTGTTTGCGGGTCAGTGCTGCAGATCTTGAAGAATGAGAAGCGGCCGCCTACATGCACGATCTTATTAAGACAAATAACTTTCCAAGCCCTGTCGCTGATACACAGATCTTTGCCTACGGAATCGGGGAAATATATCGTTTCAGCCTTGGTTTCGATCACACATTCTCCTTTAACGATGCTTCCGGCGACTCCTTTGACCGATCTAAGATCATAGTTGCTGCAAATAGAAACTACTCCCTCGACCAGTCTGGGAAACATATCCAGATCCTTTATGCTCGTTGAAAAGATCTCAAAATCGCCTGAGACGCGGTTGAATTTGAAGGGGAAGTCGTCGATCACAAAAACGGGATCCTCTTTACAAGTTTTCGTATCAACATCGAGATCGTATATTTCATGCATTGTGAAATCGCCGTCGATATCGATAGTTCCGTCTTCATTGAAAGAGTATGTTCCTTCGATAAGCGGTTTTTCCTCATCTCCGAGTTGAATAGCATTGTCGCCGCTAATGATTGTTCCGAGCTTGCTGTTGTAAATTTCAACAGCATCATTGTATTTTTTCACGAAAGTGTCGAAATCCTTCATAATTCTTAGTTTTTCGTCCAAAATCGTCATGTTAGCCTCCATTTTTAAACTATTTTTCAAGCCAGAGCATTTCCGCCCGACCTGAAACGGATTATAAGAGTCCGCTACGACATATAGCGTCGTAGTGAAAATTTTTTTGGCCGCACGTTAAACGACAGTTATCGCATATATGTTGCACCGGGCGTGTTCCGATTTTTCTTGATTTAAAACGCGTCAACAGCATAATTAGGCGTTTTGTTGATGTTTAAAGGTGCGATTTGGCTGAAAATTTCAAAAATATTCTTGTTTTCGACGCTTCTTCTTCAAACATTTTTTTCGGCGGTGCCGACGGAAAGGGATCGGTTTTCAAGGCTGGGAACTTTGAAAAGTCGAAACTCAGCCGCTATCTGCCGGAAGAGTTTGAAAAAACTGTCGGAAATCTTGATCTGACGGAACTTCCGCGCGTTGTTATCGGCAACGGGCCGGGTGCTTTCACCGGAATAAAGACGGGAACGGCGTTTTTTCTCGCCTACGTTTATTCGCTCGGTGTCAAAACAGTCGAAACGGTTAGCTCGTTTTCTTTCATTTCTGCTCTTTTCGAGCCGTGCAGCGAGGATGTGAGGATTGTTCTCATTCCCTTCAACAAAGGGGAATATTTCGCGGCGGTTCTCGATAAAAACAACAAAATCCTGCGCGGCGACATCTTCATAAAGCCGCCTTATGATAATATTTCTTCTTTTTTTAAGGGTTTTGCGGGAAAAAATGCCGAAATCGCTGCGCCGATAGAGTGCGGAAGCGAGATAATCCCCGAACTTGAGAAGATTTTTTCCGTCAGAAAAGTGCGTTTCGACGGTTTTTATTTCGAGAGAGGCCGCTTCGATGCGCTTCCCGACACGAAAAAAGTCGACATAACGGCTGAACCTTACATTGTTAACCATGTGATTTTACCGGCAAATCTTGACAGTAACGGCAATTTTTATGTTGAAGGCGAACTTCAGGAGGCAAAAATGGGTCAGGATAATTTTTCGCGTGAAGAAATTCTTGCAAAGTTGGCGCAGCTTAAGGAAGAACATGCGAAACTGAACGAAAAATCAGGCGAACTCTCGTCAAAAAAGGTTTTTACTCCGCAGGACGAGGCTGAACTCAATATTGTCAGGAAGCAGAAACTCCGCGCGAAAGATATGATTGCCTACTTTGAAAACCTTCTGAAAACCAAGGAATAACCGCTATTTTCTTTCAAAAACGAACTCGTTGTCACGGACGCAGCAGAGGAAATCGCTCTGTTTGCCAGAATTTTTGTAGTATTCTTCGAGGAATGCCCCTTCGAAAAATTTGCCGACAATCCTTTTGACGGCTCTTGCACCCATGAGTTTGTCGCGCGCCGTCATCTTTGAAATGATGAGTTCCTGGGCCGATTTCGGATCTTCGATCGAGAGCGAGCAGTTTTCCATGGCGTTGACTTTTTTTAGAGTTTCGTTGAATGCGGCACCTGCAAGTTTCACGAAATCTTCCTGTGTAAAAGGTTTGAAAAGGACGATATCATCAACGCGGTTTACAAGTTCCGGCGAAAGGAAACCTTCGATTTTATTGACTATTTCTGCTGATTTCGCGCTGGTGTCAGCTTCGCCGAAACCGACTCTGCCGGCTGAAAAAAGTTCCGCTCCCAAATTGGTTGTCATTATGACTATCGATTCGCTCATGTCGGCGGTGAATCCGCGCGTGTCGGTGATTCTTCCTTCTTCCAGAATCTGCAGCAGAACGGTGAGAACTTTCGGATCTGCTTTTTCTATCTCGTCAAGCAGGAGAAGCTGGTAAGGTTCTCTCCTGAAAGCCTCGGTGAGTTTGCCGCCTTCGTCATAACCTGAGTATCCGGGAGGCGCGCCGATAAGTTTCGAAACGGAATGCGATTCCTGAAATTCGCTCATGTCGAAAACGACCATTCTGTCGGGGCTTCCGAAAAGGAATGAAGCCAGTTTTTTCGCTGTTTCGGTTTTTCCGGTGCCGGTAGGACCTGCAAAAATCATCGATGCAAGCGGCTTTCCGACAGGTTTGTTGCTGAATTTTCTCGCAAAAATCCTCGAGATACGCTCTTTTGCGCTTTTCTGACCGACTATTGATCGGTCTAGGACTTCAGGGAGCGTGTTCACGATTTTTGCCGTGTCAATCAGAAGATTTCCCTGAGGGATTCCGGTCTGGTTCGAAACCAGAGATATGAGATCGTCTTTATTGGCTTCAGTTCTTCTTTCCCGTTTCAGGATGCTTCCCAAAGTGTCGAGCAGAGAGAGTACTTTGTCAGGCTGACTTTTGCCCGAAATGTAGCGGTCGCTCAGAGTTATCGCCGCTTTTATGAAATTTTCATCGCCGAAAGTTACGCCGTGATAATTTTCGAGAGTTTTCGCCGCGTTGGAAACGATAAGAAGAAGTTCTTCGTTTTTCGGTTCTTCGACTTTCACGATCGAAAAGCGTCTTTCCATTGCGGGATCTTTTGCTATGAATTTGTTGAATTCTTCGGTAGTTGTCGCTCCGATGAGAGGGAAGTTTCCTCGTGAAAGCGCAGGTTTGAGCATATTTGCCAGCGTGTCGTTGCCGGAAGAATAAAGCAGGTGGATCTCATCAATGAAAACGATGATTTTGCCGCGGTTTTTGTCAACAAAATCAAGCAATTCCGAGATTCTTTTTTCAAGAGAGCCGCGGTATTCCGTTCCGCCGATGAGCGAAGAGAGTCTGAGTTCCCAGATTTCGATATCGGGAAGCAGACCTTCCTCTTTCTGCCGGAGTGCGACAGCCTCGACAATTGCAGTTTTTCCGCTTCCGGCAGGACCGATGATCATTGGATTGTTGCTGTTTTTTCTGCCCAGAATGTCGATTATCGCTTCGATTTCGCGGCTTCTTCCGAAGACCGGATCGATTTTTCCTTCAAACGCTTCCTTCGTAAGGTTCCTTCCGAAAAGGGAGATTGCGCTTTCGTCAACGGAAGTGCCGGGCTCGCTTCTGGTTTCGGTCTTGAAAGAAGGGTAGACTTTCGTCGATTCCTGCTGCATCTCGTTTGCGCGGTTTGTAGCTTTTTTTGTCGGGGCGTCTATGTGCGACATTGCCGACGTGCGGATTTCGGAAACAACCCCCATTGTGTCGAGTATTTTGTAGGCGAGGGTTTCGCGGATGCTCGTCAAAGCTGCGAGAAAATGGGTCGGATTTACAGGCTGACCGGGATTTGAACAGTATGAAGCGGCGCTTTTTTCCAGTAATTTTATCATTCCTTTCTTTTCTTCCACGCTTACACCGGAAATTTTTGCGTCTTTCAACATGGAATTGTAGGTTTTCGCTACAGCCTGATACGAGATCTGAAGACTCTCAAGTATTGCCGCAGCCTCGCTCGGAGCGGAAAAGTAGGCGAGAAGAAAATGAAGAGATGTCAAAGGCGTCTGCATTCTTTCTGCGAAATCAATAGCTTCGCCGTAAAGCGAAACAAGAGCTTCATCCTGAATTTCAGACAAAAACGCCTCCCAAAAATCAAAAGCGGCGCAGTTTAAAGCAAACGATGTTTTTTTTCAACAAATATCCGAGATTAAATGAGCGAAACTTGACTATTAACCTGTTTTGAATAAAATATATGCGTTTTTGTTTAACAAGGAGGTAAATTATGAAAAAATCGTTGATTTCCATCGTTTCTGTTATTTTTCTTATGGTTTTGGCAGCATGCGGCAGCACGGACAAAAAAACAGACAATGCAGTTAAAAACGAGTTTGACGGTGCTCCGAAATGGGTTCTCGGCAGCTCGAGTACAGCTCAGCAGATATGCGGTGTCGGAAGTGCGGCAGGTTCAAGAAATGTTTCGATGATGCGTACCACTGCAATGGGCAGAGGCAGAACCGAAATCGCAAGAATGCTTGAACTCAAAGTTCAGTCAATGCTGAAAGACTATCAGGCAACGACGACCGGCGGAGAGGAATTCGGAACGGCTGCAAACGACGAACAGCACGTTGTTGATGTTGCAAAACAGATCACCGATCTCACGCTTTCGGGTACTGAACAGAAGGAAAGCTGGATCTCCGATTCCGGAACGCTCTACATGCTTATGTGTGCTGATCTCGAAAAATTCAAAAATACAGTCAACAGCATGAGCCAGCTCAGCGAAAGCGTCAGAAAGGCAGTCACCGAAAGAGCTGACAAGGCTTTTGATGAACTTTCAAAAGAGATCGAAGCTCAGAAAAAATAAGTTTCTCCATTTTTCAAAATTTTCATGAAACTCCTTTTTGTCTTCTTTTTGTTTTTATCGTTTCCGTTTTTTGTTCCGGCATCCGACGACACCGAATCAGCTGAATCTCTGACGGAAGGCCGCGAAATCGCACCGTTGCCTCAGACTGATGAAAGGATAAACGGTTATCGTGAAGACTATAAAAAACCGAAGGAAAGTCTGATCGAACTTCCCAAAAAATACAGAAAAAAAGAGAAATCCAAAAAGGAAAAAGCCGAGCTTCAGAAAGAAAATCAAAAATTGCCGGAAGCTGCACTTAAACCGTCCGAAGAAGCTGAAAAAACTGAAGAAAACAAAAATGTTTCACATGAAACACAACTTTCGAAACCAGAGCCTAAACCTGAACCGAAGCCGGTGGAAAAGCCGAAACCGAAGCCGGGATATTACGGCGAAACCTTTGACGGACTGCGTGACGGAAAAGGAAAACTGGTTCTCGAAAACGGCGATGTTTACGAAGGGCACTGGAGAGAAGGGCAGAAGGATGGGCACGGAATTTACGTTTATGCAAACGGCATAAAATATAACGGAACCTGGAAAAACGACAAAATGGATGGTTATGGTTCTTTGATTTTTCCCGACGGAAGTTCCTATTACGGCGAATTCGAAGGCGGCGCAATCTCAGGCACAGGCACTTTCAAATATGCCGACAAAGCCGAATATTCAGGCGAATGGAAAAACGGCAAATGGCACGGACGCGGCCGCTTTAAACTTGCCAACGGCAGAGAAATCAACGCAATATTCTGCGATCAGCAGATAGTTGAATTCATAAAAACCGAAGAAGATTCGGAATAGAATCAGTACAACTTTTCCTTGTGTTCCAACTCAAGCTTTTTATCGTCGATTGAAGCTTTTAGAATTTCGTAATATTTCTGGCGCGTAAAGATGTTTGCTTTGTACTGGGCGTGCTGTCTGCTGTCCAGTTTGCTCTCAACGGCATGCCGTTTCAGAATCTCTTCGACAAAACGGTTCGGGATTGCGTAGTCGATAAGCAGACAGTCAATGAGGTCGACTTTGCTTCTGCCGTTCAGGAAAGCGCAGGTTTTGAGAACGTGGACGATTCTTTTCCATCGGGAGTCGCTTACATAGTACTCGAAGCACTTTCTTCTGATTTCAGAAATGACTTTTTTGGCTTCTTCGCTGAGTTCGACCCTGTCGATTACCGGCTGCCACTCTTTTACTTCATCTATTGTAAGCAGCGCATCTTTCTGTTCTTTATCAGGATTTGGTATTGTCTCGAAACTCGGGCTGTTTACGAAGTTAAAAAAATCATCGTCGTCCGCAATGGGTTTTACCTCAACATTAAGGATCAGATCCTCCTTGTTTTCCGGATATGCTTCCAACGAGTTTTCTATACGGAATAAAGAATCAATACCGCATTCTGACGACCGAGGGTCAAACTGATCATGGCAGTAATAATCTTTGAATGCACTTTGGATGCAGGAATGAACAAGTTGTTTGTCGTTGCCGGATCTTCCGGAAAGAATAATGTTTTCCCTGGCTATAGCCGAAAGCAGCGAAAGGTTTATTGCTTCCTCTCTGCCGCGCAGATTCCGGTTCAAAAAGGCAAGAACAGTTTCTATGCGGCTGCGCATTTCCTTGCCGGTCAACATCTTTTTTTCGCCCGAATTGTGCTCTCCCATTTTCAACCTCGTAAAAAGTGCTTAAAAAACTGCGTAATTTTAAAGAAGAAGAGATTTTTGACAAATTTTTTGCGAGGACGCTTTTTCAGTTTTTCTCTTTGTTGTGATCTTGAATTTATCCAAAAATGGTGCCGGAGACCGGGCTCGAACCGGTACAGGAGGTTATCCCGAGGGATTTTAAGTCCCTTGCGTCTACCAATTCCGCCACTCCGGCGGAGAAAATTGAGGAAAATGGAGGCACCTTCCGGATTCGAACCGGAGATGGAGATTTTGCAGACCTCTGCCTTACCTCTTGGCTAAGGTGCCGACCAAAAGAATTTCGATTGAAAAAGGACATAAAAAAATGGAGCGGGAAACGGGATTCGGACCCGCGACGTCTACCTTGGCAAGGTAGCACTCTACCACTGAGTTATTCCCGCTCTGGCACGCGGCACTTTAGTCAGAAACTTTTGAATGTCAAGTTTTTTTTGCATTCAAGGGGTGAATTCGAAAAAATTAGTGTTTTTATTGAATTTTTATAAAATATTGCGGTTTGAAAATTGAGACTCGTTGAGGTCGCAAATGAAGAAAATCACGACACTTTTTTATGTTTTTGCAGTTTTGGTGCTTTTTGTTCTGCTGACAGGCTGTGGAAATTCAAAAAAAGAGACCGAAACCGGAGAAGCGGCAGATAATGATTGGGTTGATGCGGATATTGATGCTGTAGACGAGGATGCTGATGCTGATTCTGAAGATAACATTTCGGATGCTGATGCCGATACAATTTCTAATGCAGACAAAGGCGAATGCCAGACGATCGACGGTATAATGTGGTCTTCTCATTCTGAGGATCCGATGAACTGGTACGATGCGGTAAAATACTGCAAAAAGCTGAATGAATGCGGATATTCCGACTGGTATCTGCCGACGATCGACGAACTCAGGACTCTGGTTACGGGTTGCCAGCACATAGAGACCGGTGGAGACTGCGCTGTTACGGAAAGCTGCTTAAGTTTCGAGGATTGCTGGAGCCATGCATGCAACTGTGAACCTTATGATTACGACCCGTGCAGCAAACTCGGTGAGTGCGAGAGTGAAATTATGCTCTGGTCATCTTCCACTCAGTCGGATTTCCCGGACTATGCATGGTATATCAGTTTTTTTTACGGCGATGTCTACAATACTTATAAAATGAATGACGCTTACAGTTATGCCGTATATTATGCCCAGTGCGCAAGATCGGAAAACGGCAGCTCAGGTAAAGAAGAGGAAGATGACGATGACGAAGAGGAAAAGGAAGAGGATTTCTGTTATTTTTACGAATGCCGTGACGGCGACAGCTACTGCGGATATTTCGTAGACCTTGAACTTAACTGGAAAAAATATGAAACCTGTATGTTCTCGGAGTGCAACGATTACAGCGGAAAATGCAGATGCAAAAACAACGGCGATCTTGTTTGCTATGATGACGCGCTCCGTATCTGTTCTGACCACGAATGGCAGATTGCAGAAGCATGTAAAAGCGGATGCGACTCTTCAAATAAGGACTGTATCCCTTGGGAAGACCCTGAAACTAAACTGATGTGGTCAACAAAAGTCCTCAATCCGATGGACTGGAGTACCGCTGTTTCGTACTGCGAAGATTTGGAAGAAGGCGGCTACAGCGACTGGAGACTGCCGACAATCGACGAGTTAAGAACGCTGATTAGGAACTGTCCGAACGCAGAATCAGGGGGAGCATGCCGTGTTACAGATGACGGCTGTCTTAAGGAAAGCTGCGCCAATTATTTTTGTGGTTGCGATTACAGGAGTGGCAACAACGGTGCTTATTACAGCAAAATTGGTGATGACGGCGATGTTCTTCTCTGGTCTTCTTCAACCAGATCGGATAAAACTGGCTACGCATGGACAGTGAGGTTCGCAGGAGGAGGAGTCTCGTCCTACGACAAGAGTTATAAATACGATAACTTTAAAGCGCGCTGCGTGAGAAGCGATCACCGTATCCAGTCATGCACAGGACTGCCTGAAAACGCAAAATGGAACGAATTTTCAAGTATTCCGCAGGCATTAGACGGAGAAAGCTGGGCGCCCGACACGACAGGCGTTTACAATGAAACTCCGAGTGAAACGGAATGCCGATTCATCTGCAATCCGGGATACAAATGGAACGGTTCAGAATGCAAACTTTCGGATATCAGTGCCATTTCGGAATGCGGCCCTGAAAGCCCGACCCCGTGCAGGGATCTGACAAGTGATATGATCTGGTCCGCGAAATCAGGCGGAATGAAGTGGCAGGATGCTGTTGATTACTGCAATAACCTGACACAAGGCGGATTCAGCGACTGGAGACTGCCGGATATAGATGAGCTAAGGACTTTGATTCAAAACTGTGCAAATACTGAGCCTGACGGACAATGCAAAGTGAGTGAAAATAAAGAAAAACTCTCCCTGACTGCCTACTATCCCGACGGAGCGTGCTACTGTTCCGCTAAAAAAACCGACGGCTATTACAGCAAGTTCGGCGATGACGATAAAGTCACTCTATGGTCATCTTCTGCTGTCTCGGATTATGCTGAGAACTACGTATGGAGTGTGGCCTTCGACCACGGCAAAGTTGATTACTCCAAATCCAAAGATAGTCTTGCCGATCTTCGTTGCGTGAGACGCGAAAAAAGGGAGCGCCTGTGCAGGAATTTACCCGAAAACGCGGTGTGGAACGGTGCGGCAAGCATAACGCAGACTTGGAACGACGGTATCTGGCAGCCGTCTGACACGGGAGTCTGCAGTGAAATTCCCGGCGAAACAGAGTGCAGCTTTACCTGCAATCCCGGATACGGATGTGACGGCTCAAAATGCACTTTGACGGATATCAACGCCATTTCGGAATGCAGCTCAGAAAGTCCGACTCCATGCAAGGATTCCTTGAACGGCATGATTTGGTCTGCAAGATCCGGAAAGATCAAGTGGAGTGAAGCTGTTGATTACTGCGATAATCTGACAGAAGGCGGAATAAACAGATGGCATCTGCCTGATATCGGCGAAATGCGCACATTGATCCAAAACTGTGATGGCTCGGTGGCGGGCGGCGGATGCGGTGTTACAGAAAGCTGTGTGGCACAGGATGACTGCTGGACGGAGAGTGCCTGCCGATTCTGTGCATCCGATTCGAGCGGAAAATACAGCAAATTCGGAGAAAAGGTGGAACTTTGGTCTTATTCGGCGGTGTCCAAAAATTCCTGTTGTGCGTGGGAAGCAAATTTTGGAAGCGGCAGCATAGAATCCTATAATAAAAATGAATCCAAATATGTCCGCTGTGTAAGCAGTGACCGCCGCCGCAGGTTTTGTACAGATTTGCCCGAAAACACGTCATGGAATATTTTCGCGAGTATTACTCAGACATGGAACGGAGAAAGCTGGGTGCCTGCTACGACCGGAGTCTACAGCGAAACTCCCAGCGAAACGGAGTGCAGGTTCGTCTGTAATCCCGGATACACAAGGGAGGGGTCTGAATGTAAACTTTCGGATATCAATCTCATTTCCGAATGCGGCCCGGAAAGCCCGACTCCGTGCAGAGACCGTTCTAAAGGTCTGATGTGGTCTGCAAAATCATTGGATCTGGACTGGACTCCGGCTGTTGACTATTGCGAAAATCTTGAGGAAGGCGGCTTCACTGACTGGAGACTGCCGGATATTGACGAACTCAGAACATTGATCCAAAACTGTCAAGGCACTGTTGCCGGTGGTGAATGCGCTGTCACGACAGAGTGTCTCTCAAGCAGCTGCCTGAATAGTTCATGTCGTTCGTGTTCTTCCGATTCAAGCGGGAAATACAGCAAATTCTCAGAAACGGATAATTTATGGTCTCATTCTATTGTCTACATGGGATCCGAAGATTCCTCTTTCGTTTACATAGTGAATTTTTCCAATGGTGCAGTGACTGCTGCTGATAAAATAATAGCTAATAATTTTATACCTTCAATCAGTGTCCGTTGCGTGAGATAGCTATTTTTTGCATGTGTTTTCTTTTTCTTCGTAGATTTGATCTATTTCTTTAATCATTTCGAGGCTTTTGTCGATATATTCGTTTTCTTCGCCGATTTTTTTCGCCGCCTCGATGCTTTTCATGAGTGTTTTGCGCGATTTTTTGAGGAGAACGGATATTTTTTTCCAGAGTTCGCACTCATAGACCGATTTTTCTTCGTCGGTGAGGTCGTCGGGAACGGGATGCGAGTTCATTTCGGTGTAAAGATCGGTGTAGAGTTTTGCCGCTTCGAATGCGCTCGCGTTCGTCCAGAAGATGACTCCGACGTTTATCGCTTTCAGAAATTTTGCCTGCGCTTCGACGATTCTTCTGCATTTTTCTTCAAGAGTTTCCGTTGTTTCGTCAAGTTTTAAGTCGCTGAATTCTTTGACGAAACTTCTGCCGAGCACAAAATAGGCGAGAGCAAGTTCGGGGATGTAGACCGCTTCGTGGCGCGGATTTTCCTTTAAGATCGTGAGCCGCCAGTAGTCTGCAAGTCTGCGTCCTTCCTCGATGTTTCCGGTCATTATGAGAGCTTCGGCATAACGCAGGGAAATTTCGCGCTTGTCCGATTCGCTCAAAAAGCTGTTTGACGGAAATTTAGCGATCGTTTTGCCGCCGGTTTCGGCGATTTTTTCCCAGGATCCGGTGTTTCTTGCCGCTTCGAACCAATTCAGCAGAGAATCTCTTTTGTCAGCCGGTTTCTGCATCAATGCGTAAGCCGCTTCGAAATTCTTTTCCGCGCTTTCCCAGTTTTTGAGTTTTATGTCGATAAGACCTGCGTTGTAGCGGCAGAACGACGCGAGTTTGTATTCGGGATCGGCTTCGATTATCTCGGTGTAGATTTTTTTCGCTTCTTCCAGCTGATTTTCATCGAAAAGCCTGTTCGCTTCGGCAAAAAGTCTGTCGAGATCTTTCGCTTCTTTGTTATTGTCAACTTCAAAAACCTCAATATTTTTAGGAGTTATGAGAATCCCGTATTTCGATTCGACATGACTCGGCGCAGCCTGCTTAGGTTTTTTCTCCGCCTCTTTCTCAGGAGCAGTCGCACATGAAGTAAAAAAGAGGAAAAATAGAAAAATTAACGGAAAAATTCGGCTCATAGTATTTATCCTTTATTTTCCCAGCTAAAGATTATTCCTCGTTCGGGCAGTTGAGATCAACTCTTTCGTAGCAACCCCAACCCAAGGTGAAAGATACTCCGTCGTCATCCCAGATTTCGTCGCATGTGCACCAATCAACTTCGGTAACTCCGTCATCACAGAGCCACTTCATTTTGTCTCCAACTTCTTTTCCCCAGCAGCCATTGTAACATTCGACTGCCTCTGAATGCCATTGACCATTCGTACAAGTAGCTGTTCTGCATTCATCGGGGATTTTATCTCCTTCGTCATGTGTTTTTCCTTTGTTGTCCACGCACTGCGCCGGAGTTGTTTCTTCGTCAGGTTCTTCCTCTTCTTCTTCACCTTCACCGGTGACAGGATCAACAACTTTCATTTTTACCAATATTTCTTTTTTTATTTCCGTGCTGTCTTCACCCTTTTCGGACCATGAGAAGAGAGCTTTGTTCACTCCTGTTGTGAATTTTGATTCCAAAGAAACGCCGTCTTCGCCTGAAGATTTTATAAAATCATAGGAGTTATCATCCTGAGAGTATCCGCTTCCGGCATATACAGTTTTGAAAATATCGTTATCCGTTGAAAAATAGAGGTCCGCACAGGGAGCGATGCAGTCGGTATGAGGATCAATGCTGTAGACCTCGCACCCTGAAAGTTTTGTAAGTTTTAAAGATTTCGGAATAAAATCAGGACATTCAATGGTTTTTCCGTCATTTTTGTCTTTGCATTCGCTTCCGAAAGTCGCCTCTAACCTCTGCAATTTGGCAATGTGATCGGACGCACTTTCTTCGCTTGACTGCCATCCGCATTCAGGAAAAAGAGCAGCTGCGATCTCTTTTACGCAGGTTTGAGAGACATCTTTTCTCGTCAAAGAATGAGTCCCGAACGATTTGCCTATTGTGCAGCCGTCTTTTGTTATTTTACTGTCGCCGCATCCGACAAGGAAAACAAGAGCAAAAATTCCGAAAATAACAAAAAACTTTTTCATGGTTTGCCTCCATTTTGTTTGAACAAAAAGCGCAATATTATATGTCTTTTTTAAATTCGCTCAATAGTGAAAATGAAGATTTTCAGTATAAAAA
>JAFYIZ010000010.1 GCA_017538365.1 bacterium
AATGAAAACATCTTGCGGAATAGAAACGATTAACAAAATCTTCGCTCTGCTTTCAACAAATTCACGCACTTTTTGAAGGTTAGAGTTGTTTAAAACACCTTCAGGCAAAACAATCCCCATTCTACCACCAGGTTTCAATAGATTAAGACAACGCTCAATAAATAATACTTCAGTAAGTCCGTTGTCTATCTTGTAAAGGCTCAAAAGTGGTTTCCCGACATTGTCGTTGACTTGTTTCAAAGCTTCTTTGTATGCCTCACCGTATCGCTTGATATACTCATTAATTTTATCTTTATCTGTAAATCTGTCAGCTTCTGATATTTTCAAATCTTTTTCCACTCTTGAGCCAAATGGCGGGTTGGTCAGAATCACATCGAAACGGTTTTCGAAAATGCCGTTTACATTAAGCAATCCATCGTGGTGATGCACTCCGCCATGACCGTCACCGTGCATGATCATATTCATCTTTGCAGTGCGCGCCATTCGTGGATTGGCATCTGTACCGTAAATGCAATCAAATGACAAAGTGCGAAGTCGTCCTTTATTATTGTTAATGTCAAGCTCTTCATTCAGATGTTCAAAGGCTTCAGACACTTTCGATTCAATATGTTGTTTCTTCTTTTCCGAAAGAGTGTCGAAATCTTCTCCGTAATATTGCTGCTTAATGGCTTCTTTTTGTTTTTCTACATCTTTTTCAATATTTTCGCGTACATATTCAAAAGCCTTAATCAAGAAACCGCCGCTGCCGCAGCACGGATCACAAATGTACTCTCCTTCTTGCGGGTCAAGAACAGAAACCATAAAGTCAACAATCGTGCGTGGGGTAAAGAATTGACCAAGCTCGCCGCGGAACGTTTTTCCCAAAAATTTTTCAAATGCGATGCCTTTTACATCGTCAGAAGTTGTGGAAAGGTTGTATATTTCCAATTCTTTAACAATCTGTTCAAAGCTGTTCTCACGAATCTCGATTTTGGCATTGTCATTGAATAGATGGTCTTTTTCAAAATCTTTTTTTGTATTGCTGAATAATTCCTGATAGAAAGCATTTGAAGTCGCACTTTTTGTTAAGTCCCAAGCTTCTTTAAGTCGTTTGAATGCTGCTAATGAAAAAATTTGAGAATTAGAATTCATTCGCTCATAGCGTATTTTCATAAACAGAATTTTGCTTATCTCATCAAATGCAGCTTCCGGAGAGAGTTTATCGTTATTGCGAATGATATTATGACATTTGAAAAGCAACCTTGAAAATTCATCACGAGTAAAAGCCTTGGTTTGTGTCAACAATTTATCAATTTCTTTTTGATTGTTGGCCTTTGCTGCATCTGGAATATCAACGATTTCTTCAAGTTTGTCAGGAATTTCACCTTTTACAAGCTTGAAAATTTTTGTTTCTTTCAAATTGGTTGTCACAAAAAAGTCAGCATGAGACCATGATGCGTAATTCATTCCTTGATAATAGTCTTCTTTGTGAATAGTAACTGATGCAGCCTTGCATTCAACAATGATAAGAGGATATTTGTTTTTCTGCTTATCTTCTTTACTGCGCCAAACCGCAATATCAGCTCGTGCAGCACCTTGCCCGCGTTGAGAATTGTTTACTTTTAATTCTTGATCCATTTGCTCAATGGCAAATCCATAGTTGTTTACCAGCCTGCAAATATATTTTTGCCTTACTTCTTCTTCAGGTTTTTTGACAAGCCATTTGCCTTTCAATGGTGCAAATATTTCATTGCCTTTGATTTTTATTTCAAGTGCCATATTCTCTCCTTGCTGACATATAAAAAAACAACCGCGCAATTATCTCGATTTTTGCACTAAAATCAATGCAAAACTTCCTGAAAATCACTATTTTCTGCACTTAGGAAAAATCAATAGATGCGAATAGGAGTGGGGGAAGTGTTGCTTCGACAAGCTCGGCAACCGAACGAGGCAGGCTCAGTAACCGGTAAATTTGCGGGCGAGCCGCCCGCGCTCCGGCAAAACCAGAATAAATCGGTTGAAAATATTTGATAATGAAGAAAAAGTTGTTCCTCAAAAAAAATCACATTTCGGGGCCTTGAAAGATAAAATATCTTATATTGCTCCCGATTTTGATGAATCTGTAGGCGAAGTCGAGGAAATGGAAAAAAATCCTTCTCTCGGGAAAACCTATACCGATGTTGACCAGATGATGAAGGAAATTCTTTCCTAATGTATTTCATTCAGATCTGTTTTAAAAATCTTCCAGTGCCCTCTTTTCTTTTTCTTCGACAGTTTTGACTGCGTCGTTGAGCTTCTGCTGCGCTTCTTCTTTCATTTCGATCATTTTCTGAGCCTCGGTGGCGGGTGTAGGCGGCTGCTTTCCGCATGAAATAAGGAAAAGGGAAAACAAAAGAACCAAAATAAGCGCGATAGATGATCTTTTCATTGCTGACTCCGTGATTCGCATGGTAAAAAACAAAGCTGAAAATTATAATTGACGCTCTTTTTTTCGCAAAAGTTTTGGGAGATATTTCGCTAAACTTTTCTATGTCGATATCGCTTTTCTCTTGTTTTATCGGGTTTTTCCAGTATAATCCGCAGGTTTTTTTGAATGGAGCTGATTGTGAGCAGAAATGAGTTCGAGTTTGTTGTTTATATGATTCATGCATGTGCCAACAAATGGAACAGAACCCCGGCTGATGTCTATAAACAGCTGCGGATGAACAAGTGCATCACGGATTATCTGATTCCTTTTTACGATGTCCTGCACACGCAGGGAACTTCGGTCGTCGTAAGTGACATCGAACAATACAGCAAATTTCCGGAGAGTTCGAAATGATAGTTTACCACGGTTCGACAGTCATTGTGAAAAATCCGGACATCAGGCATTCTGCCCATCCGCTGGATTTCGGCAAAGGTTTTTATGTGACAACGAATAAGGAACAGGCTGTCCGCTGGGCCCGCAGGAAAGCCGGGATACTTCACGCTGAAAAGTCGTTCGTCAATATCTACGACATGAAAGAGGAGCTGGACGGACTTAAATTAAAGGTTTTTCCTGAAGATCTGCATGAATGGATCGATTTTGTCTGTCATTGTCGTGATAACGGAACGGATTATCTGCAGTTTGATCTGATCAGCGGAATGGTCGCTGATGACAAAGTTTTCCGTGTCGTTGACCTGTATCATAGCGGGATCTGGGATAAGGAAAGGGCTTTGCAGGAAATAAAAGTTTATCCAAACTATGATCAAACGGCTTTCATTACACAGATTGCTATAGATAAACTGCTCACTTTCAAATCGTATGAAGAGGTGTGATTTGGACGGCGAAACCTTGGAAAAATTGTATCAGGAGAGATTGGAAGAACGGATAATCTCTTATCTTGCCGAAAAACACAAAATCGACTGCCTTGATGCGATGGATTGGTATTACAACAGCGAACTTGCCGAAAAAATACACACCGGAGAAAACGGCATTCAGTATCTCGATTACAAACTGCTTGCCGATATTCTGGCAGAAACGGAACCGAAATATCCTGCATAACATTAAGCTTTCTACATAAAAGGTGCTCATGGAACTTGTTGAAGTCAAAAATACGGAATTTGAGTGGTCACGTCTGGAGCGGCTTTACACCGGGGCTTTCCCTGCCGGAGAGAGGTTTCCGTTTTCGCTTCTTAAAAAGCGCGCGCTTTCCGGAAAAGCCGACTTCTGGAATCTGGTCGAAAACGGCGAGTGGGTCGGGATGGCCTATCTCGTGCGGCATGAAGATCTCGTTTATCTTTTTTATTTTGCGGTGGATGCGGAAAAACGCGGCCGCGGACACGGAACCGCCGCAATAAAGGCGATGCTTGAGCGATACAAAGGAAAAAGGTTTTTTCTCGCTCTTGAAAACTGGCTGGAAGAGTGCGAAAACCCCGAAGAACGCATCAAAAGACATGATTTCTACCTCAGCTGCGGATTAAGCGATATCCCGTACAAACTCTGGGAACTCTCGATGAAATACCGTCTGATGGGTGTCGGCGGCAAAGTCGAACCAGAGGAATACAAAACGATGATGGGCCGCTATTTCGGCTGGTTCTGGAAACATTTTATCAGAAGCTGCATCGTTAAAGAGTGATTCAAGAGAGCTTTTGTTTATTTATTATTTTCGGCGATTTCTCTCACTTTGTTCACGAATACTTCGGGACAGGTAAATTCCGATTCCATTTTTTTGATGTTGAAAGCCATCTGGGTGCTTTCGGCTTTTGTGGCTAACTCGCCTTTTTCATTGAAGATTTCGTACTTTATTTTGATCATGTTCTCATATTCGATAAGGTGTGAGACTATTTTAGCGTGCTCTCCGAAAGTGAGCGGTTTTATGTATCTCACTTTGATGTCGGTGACAGGAAAGGCGTAACCGCTTTTCACCATTTCGGTATAGTTGTAGCCGATCTTATCGAGCAGGGCGCAGCGGCCTATCTCCATATATTTCACGTAGTTGCCGTGCCAGACGACATTCATCGGGTCGAGATCGAAAAAGGCGACCTGAAACTCAGCCGTTTCGGAGCAGTAGATCTTATCCATCGTTTTCTCCACTATTCTGCCAGAAATCAAAGAAATTATACCATTGATGCGGGTATTTCACGCAGTATTTTTCAAGAGTTGAAGCATATTCACCGCAGAGCTCAGGAATTTTCGCGCGGGCTTCCCGGCCTGTGCAGCTCGTGAGATCTATTGAGGATCTTTCAACGAAAATGTTGTTTTTGGGAAAAAGTGCGGCACTTTTCGTGCGGATGCCGAAAACGAAATAGACCGGAGCTTTGAGCAGAGTCGCGATGAGGAAGACTCCGTAGGGAAATTCCGCCGTTCTGCCTAAGAATTCGTGCTTTACCGTGTGTTTTCCGCCGTGAGCCGAAGTCCTGTCTCCCGTGATGACGACAAGCCCTCCGTTTTCGACTTCATTCTGCAGCGCGAATATCGTTTCGGGGCCTATCGTGTCGGGGTCGATCACGTTCGTCACCACTTCGGGGTTTATCTCTTTCAAAGTGTTGTTGAATTGGCTTGTCACCTTCATCGACATGATCGTCGTGACGCTTATTTTTTTGGAAACTCCCGTCTCGCAGAAACTTGAAAGGCTCCGCATGAGCTCGATATTTCCGAGGTGCGAGCCGATGAGGAACGCTCCTTTGCCGCTTTCTAAAAGCGAGATGAGTTCAGCAAGCGAATCGTCGTGCCTGATGAGGTTCTCGTATTTTATTTTTCCGAGCCACCCCTCCATTTTTTCTACTACCGAAAGGGCGAATGAAAGTATCGTGAGGTAAGCGTTCAGCCGCAATGGAACTGCGTTATCCGTAAATTTCCGCATCTCTTTCTGGAAATCGAGAACGTGTTTTCTCGCACTTTTGGCCCCAAGATAGAAGAAAAAACTGACGGGAAAAACGATAAGATGAACTAAAAACGCCGGAAGGAATTTGATGAGAAGAAGCGTGAATTTAAGCGGCTTATTGGTTTTCACCACTTCCTGACTATTGCTCCAGTGCCCGCTCTCACTCATTTTTTTCTCGTCAAAGCGTTGAAAAGTATGATGGGGAGACGAGGGATCATTCCTAAGAAAAGGCGCGTGTAAGTCTCTGAGATCCCTGCGTTATCCCAAAACATGCGGAAGTTGGAGACTCCGTCTTTGGGGTAAGAGATTTTTACCGGCTCCGAGATTATCGGCACGTTAGCCCAGAAAAGGCGAACTAAAATTTCGATGTCGAATCCCATCCTTTTGTTGATGTAAAGCGTCCTGCGGAGGACTTTCACCACTTTTTCGACAGGATAGATGCGGAATCCGACCATCGCGTCTTTGATCGACTTCGAAAGCGTAACGATGTGGATCCACATATTGGCGAATTCACGCCCTTTGACGCGGTTTTTCGGCGCATTCTCGTCGTATTCAGGGCATCCGCAGATGACTGAATCGGGATTTTCCTTCGAAAGTTCGAGGAAGCGCGGGATCTTTGTCGTATCGTGCTGGCCGTCAGAATCGAGCTGGAAAACGTGGGTGAAGCCGAGCTCAGCCGCTTTCAGAATGCCAGAAGTCACCGCAGCACCTTTGCCGCCGTTGTATTCTCTCGTCACGAGTATCGCATCTTTTGCGTTTTCAACGGCGCTTTTTATAAGTGCTTTATTTTCTTCATCATTTCCGTCATCAACCACAATTGTCGGAAAGCCGTAGCTTTCAAGTTCCTTCAAAACGTCTTTAAGTGCGGCGCCGTGCCTGAAAACCGGGATGACAAAAGCGAAATTCTGTTCCATTATTCCTTGTTTACTCCGAAAGTTCCGGTCGAATAAACGAGTTTTGGCAGCGTAAAATCTGACATCGTGTAGGTGAGAGTCGATTTTTCTGTGTTGAATTTCATTTCAAGAAGCACTTCTGCACCGGGTAGTATCGGGGATGAAAACTTGATTCTTCTTATATCGGGAACGATCCGCTTTGTGTCGAAGTAAACCCCAGAAAGGCGCGTAATCACTTCAAACTGCGCAACTGCCGGAAGAAGTTTGAACTGCGGGAAGTGCCCGTCGAAGAAATCTGATTCTTCAGTAATGTTGAGTTTCAGGATAACATGATGATTTTCTTTGAGAATTTCCTGCTCGACAACTATGCCGTGAAGATTTTTTTCCATTATTTCACCTCGAATAGAGCGGCGATCTCTTCTTTGTGTTTCTTCCCCTGGATGTCGGTCGGGAGCTTGTCCAGGAAACGCCATTTTTTGGGGATCACCGTGTTTTCAAAGAATTTCATAAGGTAGTCGTGGAAAAACCTGTTGAGAACTAATTTTTCTTTGCCTGAAAATTCATTTTTTCCTTTTTCGTTGAGCACGACTGCCGCGGCGAGATACTGCCTGATGTCGTTTGAAAGGGCGATAACTTTGACATCTTCGATAAGTCCGCTTTCCAGAAGCCTGTTTTCGACTTCGGTAAGAGAGATGCGTTTTTCCTCTATCTTTACTATCGAATCGCTGCGTCCTTTGAGCAGAAATTTTCCGTTTTCAAGCATTTCAGCCATGTCGGCCGTCGCAAAACCCGCCGGATCTTTGATGTAAGGCGAGATTATACGCAGGCAGCCGTCGTCACCGAGCCAGATCTTCGCGTTGTCGAAAGGAGTCCATACGAGCCCGTCTTTATCCTGCATCCTGTATGCGATGCCGGAAGTTTCTGTGCTGCCGTAGACTTCAAGCGGGTATATCCCGAAAAGTCTGTCTGTTTTCACAGCAAGTTCAGGGCTCACCGCGCCGCCGCTCGTGAATATCCATGTGTCGTGCATATCGAGTTTCTCAACTATTTCGACAGTCCTTTTAAGGAAAGCAGGAGTCGCGACTATCAAATATTTTTCGTCTGTAAGTTCTTCAAATTCTTCAGGAAATTCTATTCTTTTGCGCCTGAAGGGAGTGCCGGTGGCGAAAGGAAGCGAAAAGCCGAAAAGAAATCCGAAAATGTGGTGCTGGCTCACGGTGGAAACGAATTTTCTTGCCTGAATTTTGTCGAGCCACTTCGAAATTATGAAGGCGTTGTCCTCTTCGAACTCCTTCATTCTCTGCGGAACTGCTTTCGGTTTTCCGGTTGAACCCGAAGTGAAGAGGAAAATACGCGTAGTTTCGCCGTTTATTTCAGGTGTCGTATCTATCTCGTTTTCAGTCGGTGTGTCAGATTTTTCAATTATTTCAGGTATGTTGAGCGAATTTTCGACACCGGCGTCAGTTAAAAGTTCAACTCCTGGCGTCAGCGCTTCGGAAAGGAAATTTTCGGAGATGTTCTGCGTAAGTTTGACCTCTTTCTGACACTGGAGAAGCGCCGTGAAAGTGACTCCGAAATACCAGAAATCGGCGCAGTGAAGAATGTAGGAATCAGTGTCGCGGCTTTCTAAAAACTTTCTCATTTTTGCAGTGTCACGCAAAAAATCGCCCCATGTCTTGAAAACATTGTCAGACCATTTCCCGTCGTAGCAGACTACAGCCTCTTTCGCTCTGGAAGAGGCTTTGAACTTTGTCAATGGAAATACTTTTACCATTTTTTTATCCACGAATTTTCTAACTATAAATTCCGCAGCAAACAAAACGCCCATTAAGATATACGATATTCCGCCGTTGTAAAGAGACCAGATTCTGTCGGCGTTTTCAGGAGTGATTCCGAAAATTTTACCGGCAAAAACGGTGAGAATTGCTATAGAGCCGTTGAAAATGAAGAAAATGCACCAGATGACAGTTACTTTTCTGCAGTAATTTTCAACCTTTTTTTCGTGAAACGAGCCTTTTACCGACTTGTCCGCAAGAGTTGCAAAACGGAAGATTATATTCGGGCCGCAGAGAAGAGTGCTTCCGAAAAATGCTAAGAAAATCAGGTTGATAGCTACCGGATAAAGTTTTAAAAATATCGCTTCGTCGGTCATAAAACAGAGAAGACCTGCAAGGAAAAAGAGAATTGATGTTGCGAGCGGTTTCCAATCTAAATTTTTATTTCCTTTTTTTGCCGAAAAGCTTAAGAAAAGTGCTGCCGCAAGGGCTATCACGCACAGAGAAAGGAGCTTCAGCGGAAGTTTGAAAACAACGAGCAGAGTAAAGACGAGTAGCGGATAAAGTACTGAGATTACATAGAAAAATATTCTGATTGCTTTTTTCATAAAGGTCAGGTTAGTTTTCCGCCTTGTCGGAAGGATCTTTTGTCTCGGGAGCTGCAGTCTGAGCTTCGTCCGAAAGGTAGGGGGCAAGCGCTTCGACGACGTCTCTGACGGTGCGGACAGTACGCAGAATCGAAGGATCGATGTTGCCTTTCCCTGCAGGGATGTACTCTTTCATCTTGACGAAAAGGTCGATCGCGTCGATTGAATCGAGGTTGAGGTCTTCACGCAGAAGCGCGTCCATAGTAACGGTGTCTTCTTCGAGTTCAAATTCAGAAACGAGGATTTTTTTAAGTTCTTTGAAGATTTCTTCCTGTATCATGACTTACTCCTTGTTTTGGGTTTCTCTTGATGCTGCAATGTATTCAGCCAGCGCGTTTACAGACGCGAAATGTTTGCGGTTTTCCGAATTTTCCGAAGAAAATTTGATTCCGAATTTTCTTTTGAGCGCGACTCCGAGTTCGAGCGCGTCAATTGAATCGAGACCGAGTCCTTCGCCGAAAAGAGGCTCCGAATCAACGATGTCTTCGGGCTTGACGTCTTCAAGTTCCAAAGATGAAATAATCACTTTTTTTATCTCTTGTTTAAGCTCTTCCATAAATCCCTCACTGTTTAAAGTAACCACACGGAATAATCCGTTAGAAAAAGCGGGTTATATTAAGGAAAAAAGGGGTTTTTGCAAATTTATTTCTATTTGTTTTCTTCTTTTTCGCGGTTTCTGTATTCGATCACTTTCTGACCGACGAAATCCATCAGTTCCTTCACGCCGTTTCTAGTGATTCCGCTGATTTCGAAATAAGGTTTTCCTTTGGCAAATTTGCGGAGTTCGTCTCTCAGTTTTTTCTCTTCTTCGCCGTAGGAATCGATTTTATTGAGGACGATTATCTGCTCTCTTTTCGCAAGTTCGGGGTCGAAAAGTTCAAGTTCGCGGTTGATTGTCTTTATGTCGTCAACGGGTGATTTGCGCGCCGGATTTATTTCGACCAGATGAATGAGAAAACGCGATCTTTCGACGTGACGCAGAAATCTGTGACCGAGTCCCGCTCCTTCGTGCGCTCCTTCGATAAGTCCCGGAATGTCGGCAACGACGAACGGGATGAAGTCTTTTCCTTCGACCATGCCGAGATTCGGAACGAGAGTAGTGAAGGGGTATTCCGCGATTTTCGGTCTTGCGTTGCTGATTACGCTGATGAGAGTCGATTTGCCGACTGACGGAAAGCCGATTATGCCGACATCTGCCATGAGTTTGAGCTCGAGACGCACTTTTCTGCGCTCGCCGGGAAGACCTTCCTGAGCGTAGTGCGGCGCTTTGTTGACGCTTGTTTTGAATTTTGCGTTTCCTCTGCCGCCGATTCCGCCGTGCGCGACGACGACTTTCTGTCTGTGCTTCGTGATGTCGGCGATAAGTTCCGATGTTTCGTGGTCGAAAACGAAAGTTCCGAGCGGAATTTTTACGATCATGCTTTCTCCGCCGCGTCCGTACATGTTGGAACCCATTCCTTTCTGACCGTTTTCGGCTTTGAGGGTGCGCTGGTAACGGATGTCGTAAAGGGTGATGACGTTCTCGTCGCCTTCAAAAATGACGTCTCCGCCTTTGCCTCCGTCACCGCCGTCGGGTCCTCCGAGCGGAATGAAAGGCTCACGCCTGAAACTTACGGCTCCGGCTCCTCCGTTGCCTGCTATAACATCGACTATTGCCTGATCGACAAACTTCATAAAAACCTCAATCTGGAGATAAAAAAAACTCCCGCCTCGCGACGGGAGTATGAAATTCAAACGAAACGAAATTTATGCTTCGGTGACTACGGAAACTCTTCTTCTTGCTCTGCCGTTTTTGTAGAATGTTTCATACTGAACGACACCTTCTTTAAGAGCAAAAATCGTGTAGTCTGTTCCAAGACCTACGTTCTCGCCCGGAATCACTGTCGTTCCGACCTGACGGACGATGATGTTGCCCGGAATAACCGACTCGCCGCCGAATTTTTTGATTCCGCGTCTCTGACCTGCACTGTCACGACCGTTTCTTGCACTTCCGCCGCTTTTCTTATGAGCCATGATAACCCTCCGAATTACTTAACAATTTCAAGAACTTTGAGCTGAGTGAAGCTCTGTCTGAAACCGTTTTTAACTTTGCTGGTTTTTCTTCTTCTTTTCTTGAAAACGATAACTTTTTTGCCTTTATAGTTTTTTACAACTTCAAGTTTTACAGTTACATCGCTAAGATAAGGTTTGCCGACCATAACATTTTCGCCGTCTGCAAAAAGAAGAACGTTTTTGTTCTCGACAAGTTCTCCTTCTTTCTTGTCCAGATTATAAACAGACACTTTTTCTCCGGGGACAGCTTTAAGCTGGTTGCCGCCGAAATCGATCATTGCGTACATCAAATCCTCCAATAAAAGAGCACACAAAAAAAATAACGCGGGGATTTTACGCAAACTTATGCGAGTGTCAAGATTTTTTTGTATTTTTGAGCATTAAAACGAAAACGGCATTTTCCCGGCCGTCTGAATATAAGATAAGCGGCTTTTTTTAGCGCGAAAATTTGAAAATTTAATGGTTGTAAATACAATAACGGAGCTTTTTTTAATTTGGGGGAAATAATGAAAAAAACTATTTTTACTGCGGTTATTTTGGTGCTGGTTTTTGCTTTTGTCGCATGCGGCGGAAAAAAGTCAAAGCCGGAAGTCGATGACGATCCGATCGAAACCGAGGATTCCGACGGTGAATCAGTTGTTCAAGACGGTGACGGCGAAAATGATGATACACCGGTAATTCCGGATAATGATGACACGCCGATAGTTCCTGACAATGACGGCCCTGCAACAGATCCGTGTGATCCCAATCCGTGCACAGAGGCTAACAAAACTATCTGCACTGTTACCGGAACGGGTTATACCTGCTCGTGTGACAGGCTGACGTGCGAAATCGACGGCGTCTGCTATGCCGACAGAGACAGAAATCCCCTTAATTCGTGCGAAGAGTGCAACCGCGACTATTCCAAAACGGCCTGGTCTCTTGTTGCAGACGGGCATGATTGTGAAGCTAAAGCAGGACTTATGGGAAGCGGTACCTGCAGAAACGGTGTGTGCGGAGGTTTCGGAACGTGCGACAACAGAGCTTACGGACTCAAAGCGGGTGCTCCCTGCAACAAGGATGTTGAGTGCGAAACAGGTTACTGCTACACATGGTACGACTGGTCGGGTAGCAACAGCTACGGTTTTGCGAGAGCTTCGGTCTGCACGGGAACCTGCAAAGAGGACGAGGACTGCCCCAACAATATGACATGTCAGTTTATGGAAAGCAGAGGTTATCAGTGCATGCCGCTTTTTGTTGCTGGAGTTGAAAGACCGAATCCTAAAATGAAGACTTTCGGGCCGTGCAACGTAAACGAAGACTGCGAAGGCGGGCTTTGTCTTTCATACGGAGAAGGCGAGAGTTTCTGTTCGGAAGAATGCTCGAAAAACCTGATAAGTGATACCTGCGGATCGTGCGGAAAGTGCATGGAAGGCGGTTCTGGCAAAGGTTTTAAATATGAAAACTACTGTGTTCCGAAGGGAAGCGGCGCTCTCGGTGACCACTGCCAGTCCGGAATGGACTGCTCAAGCGGCGGCTGCTACGACGGTTACTGCACGGTTTCATGCAGCGGTATTTTAGGAAGCACGAAATGCTCAGGAAATTACGAGTGCATGGAAGATGTTTATGCCGAAGGAACCGAAACTTGTATTGACAAAACGCGTTTCAACCTTCCGAACGGAACGTACTGCAACTACGATGACCAGTGTGCAAGCGGTGAATGTATCGAGTTCGAAGGCGATAAGATCTGCGGCTCGCACTGCACAGACAGCGAAGTTACAGACCCAGAAACGGGCGAAACGACAACTGAAAAGAAGTGTTCGGACGGCAGCGAATGTCTTCCGGTCAAGAGAATAAGCGATATGGGAAGCACCTACGCCGAATACATTTGTGCTCAGGACAAGATGCTGAAACGTCTGGAATTCGGTGAAGATTGCTATTCAGACTGGCAGTGCGCGGACGGATATTCCTGTTTCCAAGGGTATTTCTGCAGTAAAGCCTGCACGGAAGACAGCGAATGCGAAATAGACAAGACCTGCTACATCTACGGCCAGCAGGAATCCGAAGAGGGTGGTGAACCCGAAAAGTTAGGTGTCTGCATATCGAAAGAACAGCAGAGTTTCAAACCCGGAGAATACTGCCCCTATTACTGGTCGTGTGAAAACTGCTACCAGGACTACACTATTCAGCAGTTCTACTGCACGAAAAACTGCGAAAGCGACGCCGACTGCTTCGACATAGGCGGCTGCTACAACGGAATCTGCATGAAGGCTATTCCTTACAGAAGCTACATCTATGCTAACTGCCGTTTTGACGACGACTGCGAAAAATACACGAACTGCGAACACGGAATGTGCACGAGTTCATGCTCGACAGATTCCGGCTGTGACGGTTATAAAGCCGTAACTCCGACCGGAACGCAGAAAACATGCAAGTCGTGTACAACCGATACCGACTGCAAAAAGGTGTTCTACGATTACGGAATGTGCCTCACAGACTATGACGGCAATAAATACTGCGTCGAAGACTGTCAGGACAACTACACTCTCTGCCCTGAAGGGACGCGCTGCAACGGCAACTACTGTTATCCGATCTCAGGATCATGCAAAGAGGGCAAAGCTTACTGCAACAGCGAGAGCAACTGCGCTATTCCGACTCTGCTTGACGACTGGATCTGCGCTGTAGATAAAGAGTGCAAGAGCGGAAAATGCGCTGACAATTACTGCCAGAGCGGAACCTGTTCGACCGATTCCGACTGCGGATGCGGATTCAAAGAGTGCAAGAACGGAAGTTGTGTTCCCAAAAAATCTCTCGGAACAGTTGAAGCCGAGTCCAACGACACGTTTGATGCGGCTCAGGAAGTTCCTGCAGGTTTTGTTTTTGCCGGTTTCGGACACAAAGATAACGTCGAGGATTTCGATTATTTCAAGTTTAAGGCAAAAGCTGGTCAGTATCTTAAAGTCAGGACTCATCCTTACTGCGGAGAGAATCGCAATGACACATACATAGTTCTTCTGGATTCCAACGGTACGCAGATTGCTGAAAACGAAGATATGGACTATTCATATTTCGCTCCGCAGCAGCACTACTATTCCGAAATAATGAACTATAAGGCGCCTTCCGACGGTTATTACTATGTTCTTGTAAGACAGTCGCCGATGTACCGCCAGGCTCTTTACAACATGCCTTACATTCTTGAAGTCGACGCATTCGATCCCGATGCTAACAACACTTGCGAAGGTGCAAAGAAACTTGAGCAGGGAACTTATCACGAAAGCGTCAAAAAGGCGGTCGATTCGGTTGATACTCAGAACTGTTCGGGTTACTACGGCTACGGCCCCGATCTTTTCTACAAAGTAAGCATTCCTGCCGGAAAAGTCATGACTCTGCGCGTAACTCCTGAATCGGAAGCATTCGACCCGACAATATCGGTTCTTTCAAGCTGCGGCGAGATTGACGATGTCTGCCTGACGGGCAACGCTTTCGGAAATTTCGGAGATCCCGAAGAAATAATCTACTACAACGATTCTGAATCCGATGCCGAATATATAATCGTTATAGATACCACGATCAATCCGCTTGAATACGATTTCACGATCCAGCTCGATATCAGTGACAATCCGCCTGTTCCGGAAAACGACAAAATCGCAGGTGCAACTCTGCTTGAAGGAAGGGGAAACATTCAGGGATTTACGATTTCGGCTGAGAACGACTACACTCCGACTGCCGGAATCTGTGAAAATGCAACGCTGGCTGGTAAAGATGTCGTCTATTCGATGAATATGGCAGCAGGTGATTATTTCCATGCCGAAATAACATCGTCGTTCGCGGCTTCGATCTACGTTGTTAAAGAAGATGACCTTGACAACTGTGTCTACGGCGGCGGACTTATCAACTTTGAGACAGATGCAACGACTGCCGGAACATACTATCTAATCATCGATTCGACTGACGAAAGCGTCTACGGAACATTCTCACTCTCTTACATCAAAGAGGCTACCGACAAAGATTCCTGCAAGGGAATATGTTCATCATCGTACAGAATGTGCCTGTCTGACAAAATCAACTTTTGTTTGTGCGACTCAACGCTCGGTCTGCTTTACACGACTAACTGTGATTCCTTCTGTCGCTCAGATGAGGTCGGCGGATTAGGCGGATCGTGTGAAACGAGCTACACGGACAGCGGATCGATTAACACAAACGGCTGTGTCTGCACTTACGATTGTTCCAATACTGAAAAAGTTGAGGAACTCTGTTCCAGTCGTGAACCTTCAAATTGCACATGCGGAACTGCCGATGTATGTTCATGGAAAAACAACGGAAGCTGTAACAAAATGTGCATCGACTTCTTCCCGCTTGATCATTTCGACGACTCGGCTGACTGCCAGTAAGGTCTGAAATCAACTAAAATCATAAAAAAATTCATTTGTTGACTTTCTTTATTCCGACATGATAATTCGCCGCTTTTTGACGCGATTCTGTGAAGAGGCGAGAGGTTCGTATGAGACGTGAAATAGACATGCTTAACGGCGGTTTTGCCAAAAAAATATTACAGTTTGCGATTCCTCTTGCTCTGACTGGCATTCTTCAGCAGTTTTTCAACGCGGCAGACGTCATGGTGGTCGGGCGTTTCGCGAGCAAGATCGCGATGGCGGCTGTCGGCTGTAACACGCCTGTTATCGGTATCGTCGTCAATCTTTTCGTCGGGATCTCTACCGGAGCGACTGTCGTTATAGCCAAATGCATAGGGAAGGGAGACCGTGACGGCGTGAAAAGGGCGGTTCACACTGCGGTTTTCCTAAGTCTTGTCTGTGGAAGCGTCATGGCACTGCTTGCTCTTTCTGTTTCGAGCCGCATAATGTCACTTCTTTCTGTGCCCGAAGAAGTCTTTCCGATGGCGCTTTCCTATTTCCGGATCTACATTTCGGGGCTTCCGGCGATACTTCTTTACAACTTTGAATCGGCGATATTCCGTTCGCGCGGAGACACAAACACTCCGCTTGTCTGCCTTGTTGCAGCAGGGATCGTGAATGTTCTGCTCAACCTCTTTTTTGTTCTTGTTCTGAAAATGGGGGCTTCTGGAGTCGCAATAGCCACGGTCATTTCAAATATTTTGAGTTCGGGCGCGATGTTCATCGTTCTTCTGCGCTCTAAAAGCGATGTTGGGATCGAATTTCACAAGATCAGAGCCGATCACGCTTCTCTTCTCGAAATCCTGCGCATCGGCATTCCGGCGGGAGTCCAGAGCATGGTTTTCGCTCTTTCGAACATCATAATACAGTCCGCGATAAACTCTCTGGGAGCCGATGTCATGGCAGCATCGGCTGCTGCTTTCAACACCGAGATTTTTGCTTACTTCATAGTGAACGCTTTCGGTCAGGCATGCACTGCTTTCATCGGGCAGAATTACGGTGCTAAGAAACTCGACCGATGCAGAAAAGTGACTCTTCACGCATTCTGGATGGACTGCGTTTTCACAGCAGCAGTCGCCCTGCCGATAATAATTTTCTCGCGTGAACTTTTGAGTCTTTTCAACGGAGATCCTGCAGTTATCGAATACGGAAGAACGAGGATACTCTACATCACTTCTTTCCAGCTGCTTAACCTTTCGGTCGAGATTTTTTCTGGAAGTCTGCGCGGTTACGGAAATTCGCTTGCTCCCGCTCTGATCGCGTTACTCGGCATCTGCGTGACGCGCGTCATCTGGGTTTTTACGGTTTTTCCGATGGATCGTACTTACAGCACACTTCTTGCGTGCTACCCGATAAGCTGGAGCATCACTTCTGCGATAATGCTCGGTTACTATTTCTGGTTTATGCGATTTGCGCTGAATAAAAGGAGGGGTTGATGATCGAAGTCGTTGCCGCGCTTATCCGAAATAACGGAAAATTCATGATCTGTCAGCGGCCTGAAAACAAGTCCCGGGCGCTTTTGTGGGAGTTCCCCGGCGGAAAAGTCGAAGCCGGTGAGACGAAAGAGGCGGCGCTTGCCCGTGAATGCAGGGAAGAGCTTGACATCGAACTTTCAGTCGGTGCCGTTTTTGCCGACTCGACCTTTGTTTATCCCGATATTTCAGTGCATCTCACTCTTTTGGAAGCCCGTATTGTCCGCGGTGAACCGAAACTTCTCGAACACAAAGACTTCCGCTGGATAACGCCTGAAGAAGCGCATCTTTTTGAATTTTCGCCCGCAGATGTTCCGTTCGTCGAAAAACTAGTCATTCTGAGTGTAGCGAAGAATCTCTGAGATCTTTCGGACAAACCTCAAGATGACGTTCATGCACAAATTTTGACCAAGCATTTGATATTATTTATAATGAAATGTTTTTTGGGGATGGAGAGTGATATGAAAGCGTTTTTCAAAATGATCAGACCGCATCAGTACATCAAGAATATGCTTGTCTTTTTTCCGCTTTTTTTCGCGAAAAGAATTACCGATGTAACACTTCTTCAAAGCGCGGCGATGGCATTCGTCTCATTTTGCTTTGCGGCAAGTACAATCTATATTTTCAACGATATCCGCGACATAGAAAAAGATAAAGTTCACCCGAAAAAGAAGCACCGTCCGATTGCAAGCGGAGCTGTTTCGATAAAGGCTGCGGTAATCACCGACGTGATTTTTCTTGTTCTGGCTCTTGCCGTTTCGTTTGTCACCAGCATCAGAATGGGAATCATAATCCTCATCTATCTCGTGATAAATCTCTTCTATTCGCTGGGAATGAAAAATATAGCGATCCTCGATATTTTTGCGGTTTCGACAGGATTTCTGCTTCGTCTTCTTTCGGGAACCGAATACGGAGCAGTCGCCGGCGTTCTCCCTTCGCACTGGATAATAATCATGACATTTCTCCTCAGCCTTTTCCTTGCAATCGCTAAAAGGCGTGACGACCTTGTCCTTGCAGAAAGCGGACTTGACGTAAGAAAGTCGATATCAGGCTATTCGCTTGAATTTATCAACGGTGTCATGAGCATAATGTCGGCAGTGATCATTGTTTCTTACCTTCTTTACACGCTCGATCCGGCGGTGCAGGCACATTACGGCTCGAAAAATGTTTATGCAACGACATTCTTTGTTCTTCTCGGCTTGCTCAGGTATATGCAGATAACTTTTGTCGAGAAAAAGAGCGGAAGCCCGACAGACATCGTTTACAAAGACAGATTTCTGCAGATCACGCTGGTCGCCTGGGTCGCGTCTTTTCTTTTCTTTGTTTACTGATTGCCGAGATATCGAGATCTCGTGATTACGATCCGGGATTCCGTGATCCTGTTTATTTGAATTTCTTGAAAATCAGTGACGTGTTGATCCCGCCGAAAGCGAAGTTGTTCGACATGACGTATTCGCAGTCCATTTCCATGCCCTGACCTTTGATATAGCCGAGCGGCGCGCACTGCGGATCAAGTTCGTCGAGGTTTACGTTCGGGTGATACCAGTTTTCATTCATCATGTTTATCGTGACCCAGCTTTCAACTGCGCCGCAGGCTCCCAGCAGGTGTCCGACGTAGCTTTTTGTCGATGAAAGGGGAACCGGACGCTTGAAAACGTTGTGAACGGCGGTCGTTTCCGAAATGTCTCCGTAATAAGTTGCCGTACCGTGCGCATTGACGTAGCCGATATCGTCTGAAGTGATGTTCGCATTCGCAAGTGCCGCTTCCATGCAGATCCCCTGAGTGTAGTAGTTTGGGCTCGTGATGTGGAATCCGTCGGAATTCGTTGCGAAACCGGCAACTTCGCAGAATATCTTTGCACCGCGCTTTACCGCGTGTTCAAGGTCTTCAAGGATCAGAGTTCCGGCGCCTTCGCCGATGACGAGGCCGTCGCGGTCTTTGTCAAAGCATCTCGGAGTTGCTTCCGGAGTTTTGTTTTTGAAGCTTGCCTGCCCCAAAGTGTCGAAAATAGCTGCGTTGGGAGCGGAAAGTTCTTCTGCGCCGCCGCATATCATCATATCCTGTCTGCCGTCGGCTATTGCTTCATATCCGTAACCGACTGCCTGGCTTCCCGAAGTGCAGGCGGTGTCGGTGATTATCATTCTGCCGCGGATCTGATAAAAAACAGAAAGGTTGCACGCATTCGTCTGCGGCATCGCCTTGATGTAGGTCTGCGAATCAAATTTCGAGGTGTCGCCGGTCGTCATCATCGTGGCAAGGGCGTTTACGGCATCCAGGCTTCCCATGCAGGTTCCGTAAGCGATTCCGGTGCGTCCGTTTTTGAGCTCTTCGATTACGTCTCCGTTTTCAGCGAGAAGCCCTGCAACTCTGAGAGCATCCTCTGTTGCCACAAGCGAAAGGAGCGCGACTCTTCCCATTCCGCGGATTTTTTTGCGCGGGTAAGTCGGAAGCTCCTCGTTGTATGGCGAAGCGAGGCGAGTATTCATCTTCGTGAAGCGCTCCCATTCGGGCATATATGAAATTCTGTTTCTGCATGCTTTTAAGTTGGTGAAAGCCTCTTCCCAGCTTCTTCCGAGAGAAGAGAGCATTCCGCCGCCTGTTACTACGACACGGCGTTTGCCGTCATGTCTTATAAAGTTCATTCCATTCCTCCGTTTACAGAGATCACCTGTTTTGTGATATAGCCGGATTCTTCCGAGAGTAAAAACAGTGCGAGTGATGCGATTTCTTCAGGTTTACCGATTCTGTTCATCGGTATGCTTTCGACTATCTTTTCATACATTTCAGGGATTATTCCTTTTATCATATCAGTTTCGATAAGCCCCGGCGCGATGCAGTTTACCGTGATTCTCCTTGATGCGAGCTCCATTGCCAGAGCTTTTGCCGCGCCGATTATTCCGGCTTTTGCCGCGCTGTAGTTTACCTGTCCGCGGTTTCCGATGATGCCGGTTATTGAAGAAATCACGATTATTCTGCCTCCGCGCTTGTTGCTTCTGCGAGCCATCGGCATTACAAGCGGCTGAATCACGTTGTAGAAACTGTCGAGATCAGTTCTGATGACGTCATCCCATTCGTCGCCTTTCATTGCGGCAAAAACGTTGTCGCGGGTGATTCCGGCGTTGCTGACGATTCCCCAGAGAGGGCCTTTTTCTTCGGTTATTTTGTTAAGTATTTCTCTGCATTCTTCGCGGTTTGTCACGTCGAATTTCAAAAGTTCGCCGTTTCCGCCTGCTTCTTTTATAAGGTTTAAAGTTTCCTGAGCGCGCTCAACGCCTCTGTTGTAGTGGCAGATTACAAAATAACCTGACGCAGCCGCTTTAACTGCGATTGCTCTTCCGATGCCGCCGCTTGCACCTGTCACGAGTATGGTTTTGTCGGAATTACTCAAGATAACGCCCCCTTATTTCCTTTAATTGTTCAAGACTTTCTATTTCTATCGCCGAAATTTTCGCCGTAACGACCGGTTCTTCGCCGCCGTCAGATGTGAAAAGCTCTCCGATGTAGTTGTAAAGCGCCGATTCTGCATCGCAGTAGTCTTCAGTCATCCTCATTCTGACTGTTTCGCCTGCTTTGAACCACTCTCTTTTCGTTTTGAAACCGGTGACCGAAAGAATCATTCCGGGAAGAATTTTGCGACCGAAAAGTTTGTGGGCGATTCCCGTAAGAGCGCAGACAGTCTGTGCCATAAGCTCAAAACTGACCCAGCTCGGGATGCCGTCTGCATCTTTTTCATAAAAAATGCACTCTTTCGTGATATCGTATTCGCCCGTTATGATGTGTTTTTCAATGTCGTAACTGACTATGCGCGAGAGCAGAAGCATCTTTCCGCGGTGCGGCAGATACTCTTCAATCTCGTTTTCGCCAATAAATTCAGGAACTTTGGCATTCATCGTTATTCCCTCTCAAAATGCAGGCGCGTATTACACAATTTTTAGGGAAGTGTCAAACAAAAAAAGAATGAAAAAAATTTGCTATTTGAAAATAAGTTGCTATAAAGCGTCCGTTTTTTGGGTCGGGATGTAGCTCAGCCTGGTAGAGTGCTGCGTTCGGGACGCAGAAGTCGCTGGTTCGAACCCAGTCATCCCGACCACTTTTGTTCAAAGTATCGTGAAGAAACTAATAATCATACCGCTTTTAATTCCTTTTATCGTTCTGGCGGTATTCTTTTTATCTTTTTCGACCTATTCCGAAGATGACGGCTGCGTGGTTCTCCTGAACTCGTTCAAAGAGGGTATAGTTTTTGAAAATATTGTTTTTCTTGAAGCTGACAATGCTGAAAAGTGCAGTAAAAACAATACGTTGATTCTATATACGCTTAAAGGCCGGGATGCTCTGAAATTTGTCGAGCCTCAGAAAGTGAAAAAGGATAAAATCTCGTTTTTTGTCTCTTCCATTGTTCCGGAACGGCGCGGAGACGATCTTCCGATGGTTCACGGTGAACAGCGCGACGATGATAAAAAACCTTCGAAAGGCGATATTCCGTCTGATTTGCGTACTCCTCTGCCGGACAAGGGGAGCGATTTTGTCGTTTATTATTTCTACAACGATCCTGAATCTTCTGAGGAAGAGCTTGCCGAAGCATTCACCGGCATTCAGGAAAATCCGGTAAATCTTATTCTTACAGGCACTTACAAAGCAGCCCAGGCAAGTATGATCCGTCCGCAGCTTGCATTGTTCGGTTCAGCAGATAAACCTGAGTTCGCTGTTCTGGTTTTTTCTGTTATCCGGCTCGAAGACGGAGACAAAAAAGTGCTGGTACGTTCCTTTAACCGCAGATTCATGTAAAATATGGCGGAATTACAGACTTTTACACGGTTTTTCAACACCTCGGAAAGTTTTCCACATTTGTGTTGCAAAACCCCGTTTTTTTGCCCGAAATACGCTAAGATATCAAAGGTTTTCTTGATTTGCACAAAAAAATGTGCATCGGTTTTGCTTAATAAAATTGCTGTGTTGGCTACTCTCACTGAAGAAATTTTGTGGAAAAATCATATAACTGAATAAAAATCTCAATAATGTTGAAAAAATGTGGAAAACCTATCATATTTTGTTTGATTAGCCGCTAATTATTGTTAATTGGAGCTAAGTTTGAATAAAGTGGATAAAAATCTTAGTGCACCGCAGGAAAAAGCGGTAAAAACAACCGAAGGAGCAGTCCTTGTTTTTGCCGGAGCCGGTTCGGGAAAAACGCGCGTCATAACGCACAGAATTGCGTGGCTTGTCGAAGGACTCGGAGTCAGGCCTGAGAACATTCTCGCCGTCACTTTTACGAACAAGGCGGCCCGTGAGATGCGCGAAAGGCTCCATTCGCTTCTCGATGATGAAGAAAAGTCTTCGGGAGTCACGCTCTGCACTTTCCACGCGCTCGGTCTTTCGATTCTGCACAAAGAATATGAAAAAATAGGTTATCCGGCCGACTTCACGATATATTCTCCTTATGAGCAGAGTGAACTCATGAAGCGCGTCATGGCTGATGAAAAGGTTTCTGCGGAGCGCTTTTCTGCTCAAGCTTTAGTTTCTGCGATTTCAAAGATGAAAAATGACCCGACGCTGCGCGGGAAAACCTCGTTTCTTGTTTCAAACCTCACGAACGCTGTCGCAAACAGGCTTTTCGAACCTTACTGCAGGGCTATGAAAGTACGTGCGGCGCTTGATTTTGACGATCTTATAACTCTGACGCTCGATTTGTTGAAAAAAGACGATGCAGTACGGATAAAATACGCTTCAAAATACAAATATATAATGGTTGACGAATATCAGGATACAAACCACGCGCAGTTTGAGTTCGTCAAACTCCTTTCTTCCGTCCACAAAAACATCTGTGTCGTAGGTGACGACGACCAGAGCATTTACAGCTGGAGAGGAGCAAATGTCGAAAACATTCTCAATTTCGAGCGCGATTTTGAGAATGTAACTATAGTCAAACTTGAGGAAAATTACCGCTCGATAAGCGAAATCGTCGATACTGCGGGAAAACTTATCGCCCACAACGCAAAACGCAGCCCGAAAAAGTGCTTTGCGTCAAGACAGGGCGAAGCAGGCGAGGGGATAAAGGTCGTAAAAAAGCAGAATGAAAAGGATGAAGCTGAATTTACGGCACAGGAAATCATGCGCTGGAAATCTGAAGGAGTGAAGTACAACGACATCGCAGTTATTGTCCGCGCTAATTTTCAGACACGCTTTTTTGAAGTCGCCTTTTCGCAGTTCGGCGTTCCGTTTGTCGTTGTCGGAGGCAGCCGCTTTTTTGAAAACAAGGAGATCAAGGATATTCTGGCTTACATTCGGATCCTTCTCAATCCGCACGACGAAATAAATCTGCGAAGAATAATCAATTACCCTGCACGAGGTATCGGCAGCGGCACGATGGAAAAGTTTTTTTCCGTTTCTGCTTCTATGAAGCTTACTCCCATGCAGCTTGTCGAGGATTTCAGCATCTACAAAACGCTTTTCAGCACGGAACAGACATCAACTCTCGGCGCTTTTTCACTTTTGATGCACGAACTCAGGCAGAAATTCGAATCAGCCGATCCGCTCCAGTTTACCGCGTTTCTCGTAAAGCAGACCGGTATCGAAAACGAGATAAGAAAAAGTGCCGAAAACGAGGATGTCGCACGTATCAAACTCGACAATATTTCTGCTTTCTTCGATGCGGTTTCTACCGATCCGTCGCTGCCGGAACACAAGACTGCGAGGGCGTTTTTCGCCCGTTTCGTGAACAATGTCTCCCTTCTGGGAAGCGGAGAAGAGGAAAGCAGAGAAGGAAAAGTTACGATAATCACGGCTCACAGCGCGAAAGGGCTTGAATTTGACCGCGTTTTCATTCCGGGATTTTATCAGGGCGGTTTTCCGAACCACCTCGCAATAGAGGAATTCAATGTCGACGAAGAGCGCAGACTTGCTTATGTCGCGTTCACGAGAGCCAGAAAACGGCTTGTGATAACGATTCCCGAAACTGTATCTTTCCGCGGCAATACCAGAAAAACCGAGCCGTCAGTCTTTATCAGAGAATCGGAACTTAACGGTGAAAAGTACGGCGGACCGCCTGTAGATCAGAACAAAATGATCGAAGCGATGCTCGCAAAACTCAGAAAAAGCTGAATTTTTGATTTACCTCACGCAGCGGACTCCGGCAAAAGAGTCTATATCGCAGATGAAGAGACTTGCATCATAAAAGGATATCAGCCAAGCCTGTTCAGGATTCCACGATAGTATGGAAGACCATAGGCGGTCATCTTTGTCATCTATTTTGCTGAAAACAACGTCCGATGAGCTATCGTATGAGTATCGACAATTGCACTGGGATGCACAATGAATAGTGTCGGGGAGATAATATCCGGAGTATTGAGCCTTGTATTCGTCCCAGTTCTCCATTTCTTCCGCCAGACATTCGTCAGTTATTTCGCATGAACCGCCTGTTTCCGTATATGAACAATTCTGGATCAATGTTCTAAGTTCGTTGACAGTCGGCATACGCCAGTCTGAATATCCGAGTTCGGTCAGATTTTTACAGTAAGAAACGGCATCTTCCCACTCAAGGTCATTCAGCGATCTCGCGGACCACATGTTGCCGTCAATGACAACGCCGGAAGTTCTTTGCCTTTCGGCTTCTCTGTATGCGATCCAGATCTCATTGTCGTAGTTAGGTCTTTCGCACGAAACAAAAAGGGAGAGCAGAAGAAAAACGCAGAGTGTAAAATTGAATTTTTTCATATTGTCCACCTAAAATTCAAACCCTACCGCAGCATAAAAACCGTCGTTTGAGGGAGTGACTGAGATATTTGTGATAGCAATATCCTCTGTTTTCTCAGCTTTTATCGCGGTCAGTATTATCCCTGTCAGAAAAAGCTCACCGCCGATTACGGCACTTGCAATCTCAAGAGAACGGTAAGTATTGGCTTTTTTACGGTATTTTCTCGCTCTATCAAGGTATTCAGATACTTTTTCGCCTTGATTTACAGCTTCTAAAGCATTGTCGTAGTCTTTCATTTTCTTGTATTTGTCGAATTCCTTGTCAGAAGCGAAATGAAAACCTGTGATTCCGCCTGCGGCAACTACGGTCCCTGCAACGATGAGCGAGATTCCCGCTTTCAGGTGCGGATGATATGTTTCGGCGGCGCTTTCTTCAGCGAAAAGCTGAAACGAAAAAGCAAAAATGATTAACAGAAAGCAGATTTTTTTCATGTTTCACCTGATAAAAATCAAAAACAAAAGATTTTAAAGAAAAGCAATTAAAAGGCAAAAAAAAACGGGCGGATTGCTCCGCCCGCACTTGAAGGCTTGTTGAAAAAATCTATCTAAATTGCGGTTTAGAAGTAGAGGTCTCTTTTGCCTTTTTCGATTTCACCGAGAAGTTCCTGAGTTTTTGCTCTTCTTTCGGGATTTTCGATGTCGTCCATAAGTTTGACGAGAAGTTTTTCGCCTTTCGCCTTGGTTTCGGGAGAAGCGAAGTCTTCAAGATATTCTTTGAATGTGAGCATTCCGTTCGGAAGGCAGAATTCGTGGATGAGTCCCGGTTTTGCGAGATCCATGAAGTCAGCACCTACGCGGCCTCTGCGGTAGCAGCCTGTGCAGAATGAAGGAATGTAGCCGCCGTCGATGAGTGAGGAGACGACTTCGTCAACTGATCTGTGGTCGCCGAGAGAGAACTGTGCGCCCGCTTCGTCTTCTTCGTATCCGCCCGGATTCGTTCTGCTTGCAGCACTGACCTGGCTGACGCCGTAGTGGAGAAGGCGTGTTCTGATCTTGTCGTTTTCCCTTGTCGAAAGGATGATGCCGGTGTAGGGAAGGGAAAGTCTGATTACAGCTACCAGAAGCATGAATTCGTCATCACTTACAGGATGCGGGATGTTGTATGAAAGCGGAGCTCCTTCCGCCGGCTCGATCCTCGGAACGCTGACCGTGTGCGGCCCGATGCCGTAAGTTTTGTCGAGGTGGTTTGCGTGCTCGAGAAGTGCAAGAGTCTCGAAACGGTAGTCGGTAAGTCCGAAAAGTGCGCCGATACCGACATCGTTGAGTCCTGCGCGGAGAGCTCTGTCCATAACGAGAAGTCTCCAGCCGTAGTCAGCTTTAAGTCCGCTCGGATGGAAGGTCGGATAAAGTTTTTCGTCGTAAGTTTCCTGGAAGCAGATGTATGTTCCGATCTTTTCCTGTTTCAGAAGTCTGAAGTTGTCTTCGCTCTGAGGTGCGATCTCGACATTGATTCTGCGGACGGTGTTGCCGTTCCAGTTTGTCTCGTAAACTTTTCTGATCGAGTGAGCGTAGTATTCAACGTCCGTTGCTCTCGCTTCGCCGCCGATGACGAGAAGTCTTTTGTGTCCCATTTTGAGGAGCTGTCTTGTCTCGTCCTGGATCTGTTCGTCAGTGAGGATCGCACGTTTAAGTGCGGTGTTGTCTTTTCTGAACGAGCAGTAAACGCAGTTGTTTGTGCATACGTTGCCAAGATAGAGCGGTGCAAAGAGGACGATTCTTTTGCCGTAAATTATTTCTTTTGCTTTTCCTGCAGCCTCGAAGACTTTGTTGCGCTGTTTTTCGTCCTTGATGTTGAGCAGTATCGCAGCGTCTTTGAGGTCAAGCCCTTTGAGCTGCATTGCGCGGTTGAGCACTTCATCGACCTGGCTGTCGGTGACTTTCTGGTCGATAAGGCCGTAAAGTTTCTCTCTGTCGATAAAAATCTTTTCAGTGTTCAGTGACTTCATTTTCAACTCCTTCATCTTCTACATACTTGCTTAAAACTGATTTTACTTCAAAACCTTTGAGTTTCCCGATCTTGCCGGTAAGCGACGCTATGCGGTCAGTCGTGCCGTGAACTACGAGCGAAATGACGTGTGCCGCAGCAAGACCCAGGTTGAGTCCCATCCTGCCGACGATGATGTCGCCGTGCTGCGAAAGGATCGTGTTTAATTTGGGAACATTTTCTTTTTCGGTAACGATGATCAGAACTGATCCGACTCTCTTCTCCATCAGACACCTCTTTTGGATAAGTTAATAAAAAAACTCTTCGATGCCGAACTTCAGCACCTCGGAACGGCGCGATAATACGGTTTAAAAGGGGCTTGTCAAATAAATTTTAAAAAAATCACTCTTCCTTTTCGGTCAGCTTTTCGTAGAGGAATTTTTTGATTCTGGTGATGTCTTCGGGGTCGGTCGCATCGTAGAAAAAGCCGCTTCGGAGCGGGCGCTTTATTTTGATTTTTCCCTTTTTGGAAAACAGCGGAACGATGCTGTGCTTGTCACAGCCGTTTTCGATGAGGAGATTTTCGACGAATTTTTTGCGCTCCTCCCAGCCTTTTTCGGTGGAGTCGATGATGTGGAGAATAAGGTCTGACGCGGCGATCTCCGAAAAAGTCGAGTTGAAGGCGTCGGTTATGTCATTTGACATGTTCGAGATGAATCCGACCGTGTCAAGCAGGAAAAGCGGTTTCCCGAAAAGGCTGAATTTTCGTATCTTCGGATCGATCGAGCTGAAGAATTTGTTGCTTTCCTTTGTCGCTTCCTCGTTCAGCAAAGCATTGAAAAGTGTTGATTTGCCTGCATTCGTATATCCCACAACGGCAACTGTAGCAATCCGGCTTCTCTTTCTGAATTTGCGCTGGAAATCGAGGCGCGAAAATTCGTTTTCAAGCTGTTTTCTGACATTTTTTTCTTTGTTTTTAAGAATACGCTTGCGCTCTTCCTCTTTTGTTTCGCCTGGTCCTTTAAGTCCGATACCGCCTTTGATCCGGCTGAGTCCCGTGATTTTTTTCCGGAAGTTTGCCTTTTCTTTTGCAACTACGGCACTTGCGAGCTTCAGTTTGCCACCTGTTCCTTCTGCTCTGGCGTTGAATATCGAAATGATGAGATCATCGCGCGAAAGTATCGTCCGACCTGTTTTTTCTTCAAGTTTGGCGAGCAGCGATGCGGATGAGTCCGAAAAAACGATTACCCCGTAATCTTGCGGCACATCTTTTAAAAGTTCGGTCATCCGGTTTATTCCGTTTTTAAGCGACTGTTCCGAGATCACGAAAGTGTCGGTTATCGAAAATCCGGCGTCTTCGGCGAGTTTTATGTTTTCGGCAATGCTTGTCGAAGCGCTTTCGGATGTGAAAAATGCCGCAGTCGGATTGTCGCAGATCTCATTTTTCTTCGGTTCTTTAAAAAGGAAAAAAGGGGACGAAATTTTCTGCAGTTTTGCTGCGCTTTTATAAAAAAGTGTAATGCTTTCAGGAATTTTGTCGTCGTCGTAAGTGATGAGTCCCAGATATTTCAGCAGTTTTCCGTCCATGAAATTGCGAGTTTCGACTATTTTCGGCGCGGTTTTCGCCGCTATTAGAAGAGTGTCGAAATCATTCGACGCTTTGAGTTTTTCCAGAAAGTCGAAAAGATCCCAGTTCGACACGAAAATGCGGCTTTGAATTACTGAACCCTTGTAAAGAAACACGAGTTTTATCGTGTTTAAAGGATTATCTTTAATGATTTTAAGGATTTGGTTTTGGTCGAAAATCAATCGTAGAACCTGAATTCACTGAATTGTTTTTCAAAATTTTCTTCGCATTTTGTTAAGTACGAGTCGATTTCGCGGGCAGAAGCGAAGTTATAGAACATCTCTATCAGCGTTTTGTCACCCAGAAGGAGATCCATTGCCGGTATCTTATCTATAAATTCGTAAGGTTTTGCCCTGAAAAATCCTTCATCGCCGAGTATTCTGCGGAAGACCTGGATTATCGATATGTAAGCTCTGAGCGGTTTCACTTTTTCGCGGTCGGTAAGCGCGATATAAACGCCGCCGCAGCGCTTCATGGCAAGTTTCTGGAACATCGGGCGGAATTCCATCGGAATGAAAGTGATTCCGGGAATATTTTCTTTATCGAGCTCTTTCTTTAGTTCGAAAGGATCGATTCCGTGCGTTCCTGCAAGGAGAAAAGGCATAGTTGTGCCGCGCCCTTCCGAAAGTTCTGTTCCTTCAAGAAGGCAGCCGCCGGGATAGAGTATCGCCGTGTCGATTGTCGGCATATTGGGAGAAGTCGGAAGCCACGGATAGTCGTAATTGTCGGCGTAAGATTTGCGCTCCCAGCCCTGCAGTTTTGCTATTTTAAAAGGAAAGTCGTACTTTTTCAGTTTGTAATAGTATGCCGCGATCTCTCCGGAAGTCATGCCGTGACGGTGAAAAAGGGGAACGTAACCTACAAAACTTTTGTAGTTCGCGTCGTCGAGAAGCGAGCCTTCAAATGCGCCTCCGATAGGGTTCATTCTGTCCAGAACGACGAGTTCGCGCTGGTTTTTCTGCAGCTCGTCCATAAAAATGGCGAGAGTCGCCAAGTAGGTGTAATAGCGCGAGCCGATATCCTGAATATCGTAGACGACTGTATCGAAAAGGTCAAAAAGCTCTTTTTTAGGAGCAAGAGTCTCAACACTGTTTCCGTAAAGCGAAAAAACGGGAATGTTATTGATTTTATTCTCTGTTCCAACGCATTCCATGTCCTGTGCGACAGGGAAAAATCCGTGTTCGGGGCTGAAAACCGCAGTTATGCTGAGTCCGCAGTTCACCATTTTTTCGATGAGCGAAACGCCGTTTTTGTCAATCGAAGTGTAGTTCGCGATAACGGCGACTTTTCTGCCTTTCAGTGAGGAAAAATCGAATGTATCGATTCCCTGAAGAAGTTTTTTCCGGGAGCTCAATTCTGCTCCTCCTGTTTTTCTTCAGGATTAAAATCGCTGGTGTTGTTGATCGAAACGGCGATTTTGCGGGTTTTGAGGACTCCCGCAATGACAAAAATGATGCTCGCGATGTAGGGAACCCATGGAAGTTTGCGCATGAAAATCAGGCAGCAGAGGAAAAGGAAAAACGAAATTCCGATTACGCGCAGGAATTTGTTTTTAGGCATCTTTATTTTCGGATATTTGAAGGGAAGCAGCATGAGGCATGCCTGAATCAGCATCATTCCGGCAACAATGTCGGTTGAAAGCAGAAATCCGAACATTTCTTTGTTTTCAATTGCGAAAACCATGTATGCCGCAAGCATTCCGCCCGACATTGTCGAAGTGAGACCGCTGAAATAGTCGTGGTCTTCGCTCTGGAATGAATTGTAACGGGCGAGACGCACAGCGCAGAAAATGACGTAAAGCGGAACTACTGCAACGAAGTAGGGGTGATCCATTATTTTAACATCGGGAAGTTTGCTGAAGTATGAAAAAACAAGCACAGCCGGAGCGAGCGAAAAGGAAACGAAATCTGAAAAAGAGTCGAATTCAACGCCGAAATCGCTTGATGCATTGAAGAGACGCGCCGTTGTTCCGTCGAGTTTGTCAAGCACGGTCGAAAGAAGGATGAGCCAAGCCGCGTTTATGTAGTCCCCGTTTATCGAATAAAAAATGGAAACCAAGCCGATCAGCATATTCATACCGGTGAAAAAATTGGGAATGAGTATTTTCGGATTTCCCTTCAGCATAAAAACCTCTTAAAAAAGTTATTAAAGCGCGAAAACCTGAAAACTATGCTCAAATAAAGAGTTTTGTCAATTTGTTGAATGTTGTGTTTTAAAGGCTCATTCTGTAGATTTCGACGATATCTTTTTTGTTCAGTTCTTTGAATGTTCCGATCCTTGAATTTTTCAGTGCCGATTCAGCCATTTCTTCAAATTTCGAATCGTCTATCCCGATTTCGGAAAGTTTCTGCGGAAGCCCCAGAGATTTAAAGAAATCTGCCGTTTTTTCAATAGCCTGCAATCCCGCTTTCATGTCGTCTTTTTCGGTTATGCCCCAGACGTTTCTGCCGTATGCCGCGAATTTTGCACAGTTATCCTTATCAATTACTTTTTTCATCCAGCTCGGGGTGAGAATTGCAAGACCGACTCCGTGCGTGATGTCGTATTTTGCGCTGAGTTCGTGTTCGATCATGTGAGTTGCCCAGTCACCGTCCTTGCCAAGCTCCAAAAGTCCGTTCAAAGCTACGGTTCCGGCCCACATGATGTTTGCTCTTGCTTCATAGTTTTCAGGCTCTTCAAGAACTATAGGCGCATTTTCGATCACGGTTTTAAGCACTGCTTCGGACATGTGATCCTGCAAAGCCGCGTCGGGATAGCTGAAATACTGCTCGAAAACATGGCTCGTGATGTCAGCGATTCCTGCGACAGTCTGATTTTTCGGCAGGGTGAAAGTGTAAGTCGGATCGAGAATGCTGAATTTGGGTTTCAGTCTGACGCTTCCCATCGGAAGTTTTTCCTGCGTTTCCTCGTTTGTCAGCACGCAGCCGCCGTTCATTTCGCTTCCGGTAGCTGCCAGAGTGAGGATTGCGCAGATAGGCAGAGCCTTTTTCACGCTCGTTTTACGGATGAAGAAATCCCACGGATCGCCGTTATAATATCTTGCCGCAGCAATCGCCTTGCAGCAGTCGATTACGCTTCCGGCACCGGCCGCGATGATGAGGTCGACTTTGTTTTCCCGGCAGAGTTCGGCACCTTTTGCAACGCTCGTGATTCTCGGATTCGGGTCAATTCCCGGAAGTTCCGTGATTTTAACCGAATTTTCATTCAGGATCGAGACGATTTTGTCGTAAAGGCCGCTTCTTTTTATGCTTCCGTGACCGTAGGTGAGAAGAACCGATTTTGTGCCTTCTTTTTTAAGCTGTTTTGCAAGAACTTCGATCTGATTTCTGCCGAAAAATATTTCAGTCGGCATATTGAGCCAGAAATTTCTCATTTTTTTCTCCTCCAGAATGGGGCGCCTGAAAATTTACCGTGATTACGTAATTCCGGGATAACGTAATTACGACGGCGCCAAACCATAATATTGAATTGCTTTAAAATTAAGGGATTTTTTAAAATTCGCCGGTTTTGTTGACGCTGTAGCCCTGATCTTCTTTCCAGCCTTTGAGTTTTTTGAGTTCTTTCAAAGCCTCGTTTTTAGCGTCGTCTATCGATTTCGAGCTGAAACCGAATGTGAAACGGTTTTTCAGAACGCCTTCAACCCAGTAAGCTGTCTGCAGAACTGCGAAAAAACCTCTGTTCAAAGTGGTTGCCGCGCCAACTTTTGCATTTGCATGACCCTGCTGTTTGAGCTGCTTTACCGCATTGTTTTTTGCTTTTGTGACATTTTTTCCGTCTTCAAAGGAAAAAGTCCAGGTTACTGAGTTTCCGTCTTTGTCAATAGCCTCGGCAAATGCCGCCGCACCGAAAACCGGAAATGTGAAAACGAAAAGCACTGCTGCGATAAAAAGCGATTTTTTCATGGTTTTCTCCTGAAATTATAATTTTTCCAAAAGCTCTTTCGCCTTTTTGTAGCGTTTGCTTGAAGGATCTACCGAATTGATGATTTTCTGAAGCATTTTCTTCGCTTCTTCAGGATTTTCGTCTTTCATGGCGTTGGCTTCCATGTAAAGCGTTTTTGCTTCTTCTTCGCTCATTGTTGCTTTTTTAGCCTTTTTTTCGGGAGCCGGTTTCGGCTCGGCTTTCTTTGTTTCAGCCTTCTTGGGTTCAGCTTTCGGAGTTTCTTTCTTGGGTTCTTCCTTTTTCGGTTCAGCCTTTACTTCTTTTTTCGGCTCCTCTTTAGGTTCTGCCTTAGGTTCTTCCTTTTTCGGTTCTTCTTTCTTGGGTTCAGCTTTCGGCTCTTCTTTTGGTTCTTCATTCTTCGGCTCTGCTGCTTTCGGAGCTTCTTTCTTGGGCTCTTCCTTTTTCGGTTCAGCTTTCGGAGCCTCTTTCTTCGACTCTTCCTTTTTCGGTTCAGCCTTTACTTCATCCTTTTGCGGAGCGCTTTTTGCCGGAATTGTAAGAAGAAGATTCTGCGCATCCTTGTAAAAAATTGATGATGAAGGAATCGATTTAAGATTTCTTTCCGCTTCTTCAGGATTTTTCTGAATGATTTTTTTAGCGTTTTCGAAAGTCATCTGATTGGGTTTTTCCTTGCCGATGAGTACGAGCTGTTCGTTTATCCATGATTTGTAAGGATTGTCTCCGGAAGTTCTGTCGTTTGCGGTAAGAAGCGCTTTTTCGGCATTTTTAAGATCTTTCGCATAGATAAGTTTTTCTATCGAGGCTTTGTCGTTTTCACCGAAAACAGCCGATACCGTGGTCGTTTTGGGCTGACTGTTCTGGTTGTCGAACAGCATGAAGTATGCTACACCGCCTATTCCGATAAGGATGACAACGATGATTGCGACCAGAACAAGAGGAGAAGAACCTTTCTTTACCGGTTCGTCGTCTTCTTCGACATCATAAGCGGGCTGGAGATTCTGTTTAGTCACTCTCTGAGCCTGTACTTTCGGTTTAAGATCGGGGTTGAGGATCTCAAACTTTATCTGGCGCGCGCCGACTGAAATTATATCGCCGTCGGAAAGAGTCGCTGAAGTCGTTTTCGAGCCGTTGACTTTGATGCCGTTTCCGCTTCCCATATCGGAAATAACAAAACGGTCGCCCTCTTTTTTGATTTTGAAGTGTTTTCTTGAAACGGAGATGTCGCTGATTACGAAATCGTTGTCAAGGCTTCTTCCTGCCAGGATTTCGTCTTTTGTGATCTCGATGTTTTTGCCTGAATCCTTGCCGTCGACGATCGTCAGTTTTGCATCTGCGGCATGACCCGAAAGAGCGGAAAGATCGATGATCGCGGTCTTTTCGGAAGCGATCTCTTCATCATCGTCGTCCGAAAGATATTTCGACGATATCGAGGCGATAGACGGCGGAGTCGGTTCCGTTTCGGCTTTTTTGCCGAGCGCTTCCTTTCTTGCCTTCTCAGCTTTGATTTTTTCGGCAAGTTTTTTCAGGTATTCCTTGTCGATAGTCGGTTTCGTGCTGTTCTGATTGTTTTCGTCCATTTTTTACTCCCGAAATTGAAGAACTAACAAAAAAATACGGTGTTGCATACCTTAAAAAGGGTAAAAAGTCAAATAATGCAGAAAATATTGATTTGCCGTTTTCATTCTGTAAAATTATCCGCTCTTTGGTTTTTAATTTAGGAGAGAAAAATGAGAAAAAGTGTTGTTTTCATGACATTGTTGGCAATCTTCGCATTCGCAGGATGCGGCTCAGTTTCCCTTTTCGAGAAAGGAAACGCGGCAAGAGAAACGGACAAAGTCAAAGCGCGCGGCTACTACGAGGAAGCGTGTGAGAAGGAAAATCATCTTGAGGCCTGCCACAACGCGGCACTGCTCTGGCAGAACGGCGACGGCATAAGCGAAGAGAACAAAAAAGCGCGTGAACTCTTCAAAAAGGCATGCGACGGCAAGTTCGACGAGTCATGTTTTATTCTTGCTGATATGTGGGCAAACGGCAAAGGCGGCGTTTATAAAGACACCGATTCCGCTTTCAATCTTTACAAGGAAACATGCGAACGCGGTCTCGGCAAAGCTTGCAGAGGCGTAGGTCAGATCTATGCAAAAGGCGGCGGTTCGATTGCAAAAAGCATTGACAAGGCTAAGGAGTATTTCGAGCTTGCATGCAACAAAGGCGATATGAACACATGTGTCGATCTCGGTCAGACCTGGTCGAAAAAATTCGACGAGGAGGAAGGTTACAATAAAGTCGTTGCTTTCTGGGGCAAAGCGTGTCAGGAAGGCGGAATGCTCGACATCTGCGAAAAGCTGGCTGATATGATCGTTGCATCAAAGGAAAAGGAGGAAAAGGTTCCCCTTTCAAAAGGATATTACGAAAAAGCCTGTGACGGCGGTTCGAAAGAGGCCTGCTACAAACTTGCCCGCGCAATGGTCGAAAATGTTGAAGGTTCCGACGGCGAAGCTCAGGTTTATTACAAAAAGGCCTGTGAGGCAGATCATGCGGAATCGTGCTACTATATCGGCGTTTATCTGAGTGAGGCTTACGGCGAAACGCTGGAGCTCGACAATCTGAGAGAAATGCACTCTTTCTACGACAAGTCCTGCAAAAAAGGTTTCGAGGCGTCATGCTCGAGCGCATCTTCGCTGCAGGCTACGATAACAGAGCAGGAAGAGGCTATCCGCAGAGAGGAGGAAGCAAAAAGACTTGCAGAGGAAGAAGCCCGCAAAGAGGCTGAGAGACTGGAGGCTGAGGCTGCTGAAAGGGAAAGACTTGAAAGAGAAAAAGCTGAACTTGAAGAGAGACTTGCTGAAGAAGAAGCAAGAAAAGAGGCTGAACGTGAGGAGCGCGAAGAACAGGAAAGAATGAGGCGCGAACGCGAAGAAGCTGAAAGAGAAGCGGCCGAAGCTGCTGCAGCTGAAGAAGACGAGGACGAGGAGGATGAAGAAGAACCGGCTCCGAAGAAAAATGTCAACAAAAAGAAAGCTCCGGAACCTGAAGAAGACGAAATAGACGAAGATGAAGATGAGGACGAAGAAGACGAGGAGGAGCCTGCTCCGAAGAAAAAATCCAAATCAAAATCGAAGTCAAAATCGAAAAAGAAAAGTGCCGAAGACGAATTTGACGATCTTTTCGACGACTAATCCTGAAAAATCAAAAATTTAGAACCAATCCTTCTTCTTGAAATACCAGACGACAAGTCCTGAAAACATTATTGAAATTATTACGAAAACTGCGAATGCGTAAGGTGATTTGTCACCGGGCAGCTGGATGTTCATGCCGTAGATAGAAGCGAACATGACGGGAACGGTGAGGACGATCGTGATGATGGTGAGAAGTTTCATGATGTTGTTCAGTTTGTTCGAGATGATCGAACTGAATGCAGTCATCATTTCGCTTACGATGTTGTTGTAGATTGACGACATTTCGATTGCCTGTTTTGTCTCGATAACGATGTCGTCGATTTTGTCGTCGTTCTCCTCGGTTTCGGGAACCAGACCGATTTTCCTCAGTTTCATCGCCATGAACTCGTTTGATTTAAGCGCAGTCGTGAAGTAGACGAGACTTTTTTCAAGGTTCAGAAGTTTTGCCAGGTCTTCGTTTCGGCTTGTTTCCTGAATCTTTTTCTGGACGATCGTGATAATGTTGCTTATCTGTTTGAGGTAAAGCAGGAAAAGCTGCGTCGTATCGTAGAGAATAGAAAGGGTGAAATCGTCTTTTGCTAGGCTTCCCAAGTATCTTTTCTGCATGTTTTCAATCATTTTCGAAATAAGTTCTGTCGCCATGTTGCAGACGAGAAGGATCGTGTTTTCGGCAAAAATTATGCCGAGCGGAACTGTTCCGTACATTTCATCCTCGTCGGTCGAATCGTAGTAGGGGATTTTGACGATGACGAGTTTGCAGTTTTCGTCTTCTTCGATCCTGGCCCTTTCATCCATGTCGAGAGAATAGTCGAAAAAGTCCGCCGGAATTTTCAGCTCTTTGCAGAGAAAGTCGATTTCTTCCTGACCAGGATCTGTTACCGTGATGAGTGTTCCTCTTTCCAACTTGTTGATTTGTTTGAGCTTTTTTGCAAAAGGCTTGTAAACACGGATGCTTTCGTGAATGTTGCCTTCGCGGTCACGGATGATACCGGGCATATTTCCGAAAAGAGCTTCCTGAGCAAGTCTGGACTCTTTATCGATTTCTTCGATTAAATCGTGGATCTCCGCCTTTTTCTCTTCGCTTAAGATCGAAAGGATCTGCGGATGCATCGTTTCAGGCAGTTCGTAGAGCAGTTCGGCAAGTTCGCGGCTTGAGAGCTGCATGACTAACTGATTTTTGACGTCGTCTTCAAAAGCGGAGAATATGTCTGCTGCGATCTCCTCGTCAATAAACGAGAAAATCTTAATAATTTCGCTTATATCCAGTGCTTCAAAGAAGTTCGCGACAACATCGGGCGGGTTTGACTCGGCAAAATCTTTGATATCCTCAAAGAGACCGTCTTCCAGCATCTCCCTGATTTCTTTGACGAGCAGTGTATTTTTCATGATTACCTCCCATCGGACGCGGGAGGGAAGGGTGGAATACTAATCTCTCCGGCTACCGACTAAAAATTTTGTCACGCTACCTAAAGGATCTTCCATTTTACCCTCAAAAAATAAACCGCGGCATTATAGGGAATTTTGGCGATTTTGCAAGAAAAAAATGGCGGTGCCGGTTCAGATTTTAATGTTTTAAGGTGCCGGATTTTTTTAGATTACGCTTTTCCTGCGCTTCCGAGAACGTTGATGTTTTTGTGCTTGTAAAGCTCTTTGAGAGCCTCTCTAGCCGGTCCCAAGTATTTTCTCGGGTCGAATTCAGCCGGTTTTTCGGCAAGGACTTTTCTGACTGCTGCCGTCATTGCCAAACGGCCGTCGCTGTCGATATTGATTTTGCAGACTGCGCTTGCAGCAGCTTTGCGGAGCTGTTCTTCGGGAATGCCGATCGCGTCTTTGAGTTTTCCACCGTAAGTATTGATTATTTTTACCAAATCCTGCGGAACTGAAGATGAGCCGTGAAGGACAATCGGGAAACCCGGAAGTTTCTTTTCGACTTCTTCAAGAATGTCGAATCTGAGAGGCGGCGGAAGAAGGATGCCCTCTTCATTTCTCGTGCACTGTTCCGGTTTGAATTTGTTCGCACCGTGGCTTGTTCCGATCGAAATCGCAAGGGAGTCAACGCCTGTTTTTCCGACGAAATCGATGACCTGCTCAGGCGGAGTGTAGGAAGAGTGTTCAGCCGAAACTTCGTCTTCGATACCTGCGAGAACGCCGAGTTCACCTTCGACAGTGACATAATCCTTCTGTGAATGAGCGTATTCAACGACTTTTTTGGTGAGAGCAACGTTTTCTTCGTAGGGAAGGTGCGATCCGTCGATCATTACCGAGCTGAAGCCGTTGTCGATGCACTGTTTGCAGATTTCGAAGTCGCCGCCGTGGTCAAGGTGAAGAACAACGGGAATCGGGTAGCCGAGTTCTTTTGCGTATTCGACTGCGCCGCGCGCCATATTTCTGAGCAGTGTTGCGTTAGCATAGTCACGCGCACCTTTGGAAACCTGCAATATTACAGGAGATTTCGTTTCGACGCACGCCATGATGATAGCCTGAAGCTGCTCCATGTTGTTGAAGTTGTAGGCCGGGATCGCGTAACCACCGCGAACCGCTTTCTGAAAGAGCTCTTTCGTGTTTACAAGCCCCAATTCTTTGTAACTTACTGTCATTTTAGACTCCATAAAATAGTTGAAAAAACCTTAAACGGCAGAAATTATAATCATGTACGGAAAAAAATAAAGTAGACATGACCTTACACGGCTCCTTGACCTCGCCCCTTTTGTTCCCCTCTCCATTGTGGCGAGGGAACAAGATGTTGTCATTCTGAGCGCAGCGAAGAATCTCAGGGATCTTTCGCTAAAGCTCAACATGACGATGGCGTGTGTTGCATTTTAAAAATTGCCTTTATACTTAAAGTACCTACAATTTTCTGTTTTTTCGGGGGTTGGGAAACTGAAAAATGAAGAAAATTTTTGTGTTTTTCTGCTGTTTCGCATCAATGGTTTTGATGATTTCTTGCGGCGGTGAAGAAGACTGCCGTTCCATAAATGGCAATATGTGGTCATCGTTGGCCCCGACAGAATTAGTTTGGGCAGAGGCAGATGATTACTGCAACAACCTGAATGAATGTGGTCATAGCGATTGGTATTTGCCTACAATAAGTGAATTGAGAACTCTATTTAAAAATTGTCCTGAGGTTGAAACTGGCGGATCATGCAAAATTACAGACGAGTGTTTGTCAACATACTGTGATAATGAAGACTGTTTTATGGACCGTGAAGCATTGTATATTTACAGCAGATTAGGCGACAAAGACATTGTACTTTGGTCTTCATCTAAAGTCTCAAACCTATCCCATGATGAATTTTGGGTGGCAATTTTTAGTTTGGGCAGAATCTACAGATATTACGCTAGAGGCTATTCCGGCATACCTCTCACGGCCCGTTGCGTCAGAAATGCCGATTAGCGCACTTTATTGATAATTATTTTCCAGTACCCGTTTTTGTCAGCACCGACACGCTGGATAATTCCGTCATTTTGCAGTTTTGACAGTGCTCTTGTTACGGTTGTACTTATGATGAAAACAATCCCGGTCAGTACAGCAAATTCGGAGATACCGGTTGGTTCTGGTCTTCCTCTACTAAATCAGATAGTACAGATTACGCATGGCTCGTGAATTTCGAGGATGGGAATGTGCACGACCGCAGTAAGGCCCACAGTTTCTATTTTCGTTGTGTCAGGTAGAGGTCGTATCCCCGAGCCCGCAATTTTTTGTCGGAGCGCACGCGGCTCGCGTGCTGAATTTGCCCTCTCAGTCGCTTCGCGCCAGCTCCCCCGGAGTGGGAGCCAAGCGAGCGAGAAGTTTCACAAAACAAGTGCTTGATTTTTCAAAAGATTTCCAAACAGCGGCTTATATTAAAACTATTTCTTATCATTTTCCTTGCACTGCAATCGAAAAATTTCCTTCTGATGCTCTATCTCCGTCTTAAATATTTCTTTCGAAGGCAGATAGGTAAGATATTTTGCCATAAAAATATTTTCGCTGTCGTGCAGAATCGAATATCTGGCTATATCCTCGCTGGTTTCAGAGCAAAGAAGTATCCCTATCGTGGGATTATCGCCGTCTTTGCGCTTCAAATCATCATACATTCTGACATACATATCCATCTGGCCGACATCCTGCGGTGTCACCGGACCTATTTTCAGATCAATCAGGACATAGCACTTCAATTCAACATTATAAAAAACCAAATCGATAAAATAATCCTGAATATCCGTCACAATGTGCTGCTGCCGCGCAACAAACGCAAAACCACGCCCCATTTCTATCAAAAAATCCCTTATGTGTGACAAAATTGCCGTTTCAAGCTCCGTTTCAGTGTAAGAATCTTCCGTTCTGAAACCCAAAAATTCAGCCACAATAGGATTTTTGAAAATTTTATATCTGTCAGACTCGTATTCCTCGGTTTTTATCTTCATTTCCTCAATAACTTTTTCTTTCTGCGGAGACTGCAGAAGACGATAATAATATTGTGTCGCAATATTTCTATCCAAAGTGCGGTAATTCCAGCCTTGTTCGTTGGATTCTTTCATATACCACAACCTGGCGTTTTCATCATGAACTCTCAAAAGAGACCTGACATGTGTCCACGTCAGATTGTGAACGCATGCGTTCACAATCTTCCAATCAGGAAAATACCCGTAGAATTTCCTGTAATAAAACAGATTCCGTTTGTTGAAACTTTTGCCGAATTCCTTTGTCAGTTCTATTGAAAGCAGATCTATCAAATGTTTTCCGTATTCAGCGCGTTTCCTGCCGTGCAGCTCCTGCTCCGAGATCCGTTTTCCGACATTCCAGAAAGTTCCGATCATTGCGCTATTTACTGCTCCGTAAGCATTCTTTTGTCCTTCCAGAATAATGGCTTTCACATCACTGACAAAAACGGATTCCGTTTGATCCATTTTATAATTTTCGATTCCGTCTTCAACACAATTTTTCATTTTATCAATAATACAAAGTTGAAAAATAACAAAGTCTAAAGAATATATATAAAATTTTTCGCATAAATCAAGTTTTTATTTTAGATTTTCATTAAAATATCAATATTAAATATTAGAATTAGTGTAAAAAATATTAAACATATTTGATTCAAGTATGTCCGCAACGCTGATCAGCGCACGGTTTCACAAAACAATGGCTTGAGTGGAGAGCCGTTAAAATATTGTCTATTCCGCGTCGGGGCGGTTGACTTTCTGGTGATAATCTTCGGGTTTGTACTGATATTTCAGGTTGAAGCAGGCGAAGCAGAAATCGTCGAAGTTGTGGAGGATCTTGCTGAAATCGTCGATCTCGATGTGTTTTAGTGTGTCAGCGCCCAAATATTCGCAGATTTCGTCGTGGGTTTTGTTTGCCGCGATAAGCTCTTTTCTCGTCGGGGTGTCGATGCCGTAGTAGCAGCTTCCGATGACTTTCGGTGAGCCGATACGGATGTGTATCTCTTTCGCTCCGGCGTTTCTCAGCATTCTAGTGATTTTGCGCAGTGTCGTGCCGCGGACGATGGAGTCGTCGACGAGAACGACTTTTTTGCCTTCGAAGAAGTCGGGAAGGGGATTGAATTTGTGGCGTACGCCTTCGTCGCGCTGTTTCTGATCGGGTTTTGTGAAAGTTCTGCCGACGTAGTGGTTTCTCAAGAGTCCCATGTCGAAAGAGAGTTTCGCGCTCTGAGCGTAACCCAAAGCAACGAAGTTCGATGAGTCGGGAACTGCCATGACTACTGTGTCATCGCCGAAACCGAGTTCTTTATCGTAATCTGCAAGCTGTGCGCCGATTTTTTTGCGGACATCGTAGACTTTTTCGCCGAAAACTTTCGTGTCGGGGCGTGAGAAGTAGATGAGTTCGAATACGCAGTGCTGTGTTTTGCCAGCATTTACTGCGACTGTGACCATCGGTTTTCCTTTTTCGAGCCTGATTATCTCGCCGGGCTTCATTTCTCTTATCATTCTTGCGCCGACTATGCCGAATGCGCAGCTTTCAGATGCGAGAACCACGCCTTCCGAAGGAATTTCGCCGTTCAGGTCAGCGTTGTCGTCGAGAGTTCCGATGACATAAGGCCTGTATCCGTGCGGGTCGCGGAATCCGAACATTTTGTCGCGGTAAATCAAAATTGACGAAAACGCCCCCTTGAGCTGCTTCTGCGCTTCGATTATCGACTCTTCGATCGTAAGTTTTTTGTGGAGAAGGTAGAAAGCGATGAGTCTGCCGATAAGTTCGCCGTCGTTGTCGCTTTTGAAGGTGAATCCGTAGTCGTTTTCAAGCCACGTGCGGATTTCGTAGTAGTTGATGATGTCGCCGTTACTGCATATGGCGAGGTGCGGACCCTCCGGAAGCTCTATTACGTGCGGCTGGCTGTTGGTTTCGTCGCTTTTTCCGGCAGTCGGATAGCGGACGTGACCAATTGCGATATTTCCTTGATATTTCTTAAGAATTTCTTCAGTGAGAACATTTTTTACAAGTCCCATTCCTTTGTAGCAGAAGATGTTCCCGCGCTCGTTTCTCGCTGCTAAACCGCAGCTTTCCTGACCTCTGTGCTGAATCGAAAAAAGAAGTTCTGCAACAAAAGTTTCAGCCCCTGAAACATTGAAAATACCGGCTATTCCGCACACTTTAACCTCCCAAAAAGAAAAATTCGCGCGACTTTACAATTAAAAAAATTTTTTTGCAAGATGCGGGAACAATAAAATGAATTTTTGTTTTTTGCCTTATTTTGGGTATAATATCCGGTTTTGAGCTGGCGTGTAATAATTTTTTATCTTTATAGGAGGTTTGAATGAAAAAATTCATGTCTGCAGCACTTGTTTTGCTGCTTCTTTTCTTTGTTGCATGCGACGACGGTGAAAAATCCGATCCTGTATTGGATGACGATGTTATCACTGATGAAGACTCGGATGACGGTGATACCGATACGGAAAAGCCTGAGTGTGACAGTGATGACTGTGCTGCAGATGATGCTGATACCTATGATGACGGTGATACAGTTCCTGACGAAGGTGATACTGACGACAGCGACACTGTTCCTGACGAAGGTGACACTGACGACAGCGATACTGTTCCCGACGAAGGTGATACCGATGAAACGACCTGTAAAGTTACTGTCGGAAACGGTGCCAAACTCATCAAAGGAAATATTCTTTCCGGAGACAAGGTTTTTACCGATGGTGAAGTATTGATCGGAGAAGACGGCTTCATCGTATGCGTCGGAGACAACTGCTCAAACGAAGAAGCGGCAAACGGCGCAACTGTTATCGACTGCCCGGGAGCAACGGTATCTCCCGCTTTAATAAACGGTCACGACCATCTGGGTTATGTAAACAACAAGCCTGGTGACTGGAAAGACGAGAGATTTGACCACAGGCATGACTGGAGAAAAGGGAAAAACGGTCACACGAAACTTAATGTCCCTGGTAACGCATCAACGGAACAGAAGCAGTGGGCAGAACTCAGGCAGCTCATGGCTGGCACTCTTGCGATTGCCGGAAGCGGCGGTGCAAAGGGATTCTTGAGAAATATCGATCAGAATTTCGTCGATACTTACGGACTTGACGGAATGGATGTCAAATACCAGACTTTCCCGCTCGGCGACAGTGACGGAACGATGATTGAAAGCGGCTGCGGCTACAGCAAAATAGACAAGGCGAGCGTTCTTCAGGCTGACTGCTACCTGCCTCACGTTTCTGAAGGCATAAACAAAGCAGCCCGCAACGAAATGCTCTGCCTTACCGGAAGACAGGATGGCGGAATCGATCTCGCGAAAGAAAATTCGGCGTTCGTTCACTCTGTCGGTATTATCGCTGAAGACGGTAAGGAACTTGCCGACAGCAAAACTGCGGTAATCTGGTCGGCTAGAACCAACATTTCGCTTTACGGAAACACGGCACCCGTCACGATGCTCAAACATCAGGGTGTTCTTATCGGTTTGGGAACAGACTGGGTCGCAAGCGGTTCTATGCACATTCTGAGAGAACTCGCGTGTGTCGACTACCTCAACAAAAACCACTTCAATAAAACTTTTTCCGACTACGAGATCTGGCAGATGGCGACTGTAAATAACGCTGCTGCGCTCAGAATACTCGATGTTACCGGTGCAATCAGACCGGGACTTGTCGGTGACATAGTCGTTTTTGACGCGAAAGGTGCGGAAAATCCCTACAGAGCAGTTATTTCTGGACACGAAAAGAGAGTTGCTCTCGTTCTCAGAGGCGGAAAAGTGCTTTACGGAGATGAAGATGTCGTAAAAGCACTTGATACCAAGAACGAATGTGAAAAAATTTCAGTATGCGGTGTAAACAAAAAAGTTTGCGTCAAGGATGAAATAGGAATGAGTTTGTCAGAGTTCCAAAGTGCAAACGACAAACAATATAAGCTTTTCTACTGCGGAACTCCGGACGACGAGCCGACATGCGTGCCGCAGCGTACAAGAAGTCAGGATGAATCCATTCCTTATTCCGGTCCGGAAGACGGCGACAAGGATGGCGACGGAATTGCTGACAGTAAAGACAACTGTCCCGATATTTTCAACCCGATCCGTCCTGTAGATAACGGCAAACAGGCTGACAGCGACGGCGACGGAGTAGGTGATGTGTGCGATCCGTGTCCGCTTGATAAGAACAAAAGCGACTGCGATCCGATAGATTTTGATGACAAAGACGGCGACGGCATCATCAACGCATTTGACAACTGTCCTTTCAAATCCAATCCGGGACAGGAGGATTCAGACCTCAACGGTATCGGTGACGCATGCGAAAAGATAGCCGAAGAAGTGACGATTTATGAAATCAAGCAGAAAACCGTGGATGAAGGCACATATCTCAAGGTCGAAGGAATCGTCACTGCATACAATTCTTCGAAAAAGAACTTCTTTATCCAGGTTGCAGCGGCTGATCAGGACAGCACTTTGAAGGAAAAGTTCAGCGGACTTTACATCTTCAACTCGACCAAGGCTGTGGCAGTAGGCGACAGGGTAAAAGTCACGGGAACGTTGCAGTTCTATAAAGACAGCGGAAATTCTGAAATTATTGAGATTTCAAAAGTCAAAAATGTTGAGATAGTATCGTCGAACAATGCTCTTCCGCCTTTTGTTACGGTCGATCCGGCAAAAGTCAAAAACGGCGGCGAACTGAAAGACGCATACAACGGCGTTCTTGTCAAAGTCGAAAACGTCAACGTCACAGAAGAAGCCGATTCATACAAAGTTTTCGGCATCACCGGCGGACTCAAGGTCGATGATGATTTTTATTCTTACACAACTCCTGCAGTCGGAACACATTTCTCGCTGCTGCGCGGCGTTTTAGGCGACACTTTCGGCTATTCCAAGATCCTTCCGAGATCGGCAGAAGATTTCGTAATTTACGACTGCACCGTTTCAGGCTGCGAAAACTCCTGGGAAAAATGCGATGCCACACTCGGCTGCATTGCTAAAGACGGTTTCTGCAATTCAAAAGCTGAATGTCCGGCAGTCGACAAAGTCTGTGATACCGAAGACACACACAAATGTATTGACGGCGACCCGTGCGAGGATGTTAGTTGCGACGACAGCTATCAGCAGTGCGATGCGACTATAAGTCAATGTGCTTTGCAGGACGGAAAATGTGCAGCTAACTCCGACTGTGCGGCGACAGAAAGGTGCAATACGACAACGCACGAATGTGAAGAAATCCCGTCGATCATCAAAAACGGCGATTTTGAGGAGTGGGGAGAAAAAGTTCCGACCCACTGGTCGGAAGAATCGCCCACAAATATCACTATTTCAAATGTCACAAAAGAGACGTCTGAAGTTGATGTCCATGGCGGATCTTTTGCGCTTAAGATGAAGACGACAACAAGCAACAAGAGACTTGCAACAGAAAAAATGTCGCTTTCACGAGGAAATTATACCTGTAAATACTATGCGAAATATAAGGACGGGGTCGCAAAAGTGGCGTTGAGGGGAGTTCACGGAGGAGATAAATATATAGGAAATCTGGATTATATAACTCTTACCGATTCGTGGCAGGAACTTCAACAATCTATTGAACTTACATCCGATTTTAGTGATTTTCAACTTACAATCTCAGTGACATCAGATGTTTCCGGTAAGTATGTAATCGTTGACGACCTCGTCTGCACAAAAGATTAGTCATAACAGATTTTGTAAAGATATTTTCAAACAAATTCCACTTTAAAAACTTTTTTAATACAGTCCTTAATTGTAAAAAATTTTTACATCGTTTTGAATGAAAAACCTAATCAAATCAACCACTTGTCATGGCACATTTTTTGCTTATTTTAGCCGATTTTTTGTTGTTTAACTTAGGAAAAAAAGATGAAAGGAACTGCTTGTTACAGTAAGACTGAAAGAAATTTTGCTTCCGATTTTATAGAAAATTTAGAGCCGTATTCGCCGATTTCAAGCCGCGATAAAATCGTTTCAGGGCTTGCAAACTGCGATCTTCCGCCGCTCAAACTCGACTGGAATGAATCGACTCTTCCTCCGTCAGTAGCCGTTAAAAACGCGATAATAAACGCTCTTGCCTGCAACGACAATCTGCTCAACTGGTATCCCGAGCTTTCGAGCAAGGAGCTTCGCCGCAAACTCGCAGCTTATTCGGGGCGCGCGATGGAAGAGATCCTCGTCACGAACGGAAGCGACGACGCCCTTGATTTGATTTGCAAGGTTTTCCTCGATCCTAAAGATGAAGTTGTTGTTCCTTATCCGACATACACACATTTTCTGACTTATATCCACACCCGCGGCGCTGTTGTTAAAAAAGTAGAAACGCCTGATCCGTTCAAACCGGACATTGCTTCAGTCCTTGAAAACGTAACTCAGGCGACAAAGATGATTTACGTCGTAAACCCGAATAATCCGACGGGCGTTCTTCTTTCAAAACAGCAGATTGCGACGCTCTGTTCGATTGCAAGCCACTGCGTTGTTATTGTTGACGAAGCATACTACGAATTTGCAGGCGAAACGGTTCTCGACCTTATCGACACTTATCCGAACCTGATTGTCACACGAACTTTCTCGAAAGCGTGGGCTCTTGCCGGCTTAAGAGTAGGATACCTTCTCACGAATCTTTCACTTATCGCACAGCTTTCAAAAGTCCTCAATCCGAAAAGCGTCAGCGTTCTTGCTCAGATCGCAGCAACAGCCGCACTTGATGACAAGCAGTATATGGAAAAATACGTTGCCGATGTCAAAAACAGCAAGCTCGCAATGCTTGATTTCTTCCGCAAACGCGGGATCACCGCTTTTGACAGCCGCGCGAACTACATCATGGTTCAGCATCCGCATCTGCCTAAACTCCTTGAAGAAATGGAACACGAAAATATTTTCGTCCGCGACAGAAGCTCCTTCAAAATGCTTCCTGGCTTCTTCAGAGTCACGCTCGGTGACCATCTCCAGACAGAAGACTTCCTTTCAAGAATGGCGAAAGTCCTGGAAAGAGTCTAAATTAAAAAATCCAATTAATTTTATAAAATTTTTTTGTATATTATAGATTCCTGAGTAAGATTCCGCGTCTGTTGTTTTACTCTGGTGGTTGAGATGGCTTCGGAAATTTTAAACAAAAATCTGCTTCTTATAGTTTCTGGCGGTATTGCAGCGTACAAATCGGTCTACCTTCTGCGCGAGCTCACCAAACTCGGTGCGTCGGTACAGGTCGTAGGGACTGAAAATTCGCTCAATTTCATCGGAAAATCGACTTGGGAAGCACTTTCGGGCAAAATGCCGCTTTTCGATTCTTTCGAAGTCAGGGATTCATCAAAAATCACGCACATCACGCTTGCACAGGATGTCGACGCAGTTATTGTTGCTCCGGCGACTGCAAATATTATTGCAAAAGCGGCCTGCGGTATCGCTGATGATCTTGCTTCGACTGTACTTTCTGCGGCGACAGTTCCGGTTCTTTTTGCTCCTGCCATGAATACGGCAATGTATGAAAATCCTGCAAATCTTGAAAATATAGAACGGCTGAAAAAACGCGGAAACATTTATTTTGCAGAGCCTGAAAGCGGCCTTCTTGCCTGCGGAACGAGCGGAAAGGGTAGGATGGCTGAGCCGGAAGAGATAATTTTCAAACTGGAAGAGATTTTTTATCCCGTCAAAACAAGCGGCGTCAAGTGGCTCGTTACCGGCGGTGCAACAAGAGAATATCTCGATCCGGTGAGATTTGTAACGAACGGTTCTTCGGGTAAAACCGGTTTTGCGATATCGCAAGCTGCTCTTAAATCGTGCGGAGATGTCACTTTTATCGGCGTAAACGCTGAGCCGAAATTCAATCCGGGATATTCGGTGATAAAAACCGTGACTGCTGCTGAAACAGCCGAAGTAGTTGAAAAAAACGTCAAAGATGCCGATATTTTCGTGATGAGTGCCGCTATCGCCGACTATTCGCCGAAAAAGAGCGGGCAGAAAATCAAAAAGGGTGAAAACTCGGTAACTGCTGAATTTTTCAGAACAAAAGACATCCTTGCCGAATCAGTCGACTGGACAAAGCCGGAAGCAGTAAGAATCGGTTTTGCTGCTGAGACTGAAAATCTTGAAGAAAATGCGCGGAAAAAACTCGAAAAGAAAAACCTTGATTTCGTTGTGGCAAATCAGGTTACGACCGAGTTCAATCCGTTTGGTGCCGATACTAACTCTGTGAAGATCGTTTTTGCAGACCGCGTTGAAGAGTTTAAAAATATAGAAAAATCGCAACTTGCTGATATTATTGTTGAAAATGCCTTAAGATTTTATGAGGTAAAGCGCAATGGCAGAAAAAACGAACGATAAAAACCTGACTTCGACTCAGGAAGATTACCTTGAGGCGATCCTCGAGCTTACCGAAAAAAGGGTAGTGGCGAGAAACATGGAGCTTTCGAGCAAACTGGGTGTGCGCCGCGCGACAGTCACAAGAGCGCTCAAACTTCTGACGCAGAAAGGGCTTGTCAACCACGAAATGAACGGATATGTCACTTTGACCGACGAAGGAAAGGCTATAGCAGAGGATATTTTTGCCAGACATGAGCTTTTCAAACATTTTTTCAGGGATATTCTCAACCTTGAAGAAGACGAAGCTGACGAAGTCGCATGCAAAATTGAGCACACGGTTTCGGGAAACGCTCTGCAAAAGTTCAGGCTTTTTATAAAACGCGCCGATGAATGCGAAGGCAAGTGCCCGAATTCATTGAAATTGAAGAAGGAAGAGGTCGAATAATGGAAAAAGAGTTTCTTCCCGGGGAAACAGTGATTCTGTCCGGTGAAATTTCGCCGAACCTTTTTCTGATAAAGCACGGCAGCGTGAAACTTGAAGGAAACGGGGAGAGCTTTTTCCTTTCAGAAGACGATTTCTTCGGCGAAGAAGGGTGTTTCTTCGGAAAACCGGCGCAGTTCAGCGTGACGGCAAGGGAGGAAACCCAGCTTCAGCTTATGGAAAGCGCCGAAGCAGAGGAGTTCTTTGCCGGAGATCCGAAGGCTGCGTTTGCTCTTTTCATCAAAAATTCGGCGAGAGCGAACGAAAAGGAGAAGCCTTTGAACGAAATGAGTCCGCAGCATATCAGGCTTGTTGCCGGACTTCTTCCGTACGTCGTTAAGAAAGAAGGAAGTGATCCGGTTCATGAAGCGGAGATAGATATTGAAACTCTTGCAACACAAATAGAACTTACGACTGACAACCTGCTGAATTTGTTGAACTTGTCAAAAATGTTCGGCTATGTTTCGTTTGTTGACGGAAAGATATTTACATGCGGAAAGGATAAGCTGGCAACGCTTTTTAAAAGATATAACAGGGAAGAGATTTTTGCCGGAGTAAAGGGAGAAAAGGGTATCGGCGCGGTCTCTTTTTTGAATGTTGTTAATCAAAAGACAAAAATATAAACTTTGGAGAAGGTGGTAACAATGAAAATCGTATGTCCTCACTGCAGTACGAACTATCAGATAGACGATTCGAAAGTTCCGGAGAAGGGACTTCCTGTAAAATGCTCTGTCTGCGGAAACAAGTTCAGAGTATTCAGAGAACAGGAAGAAGAAAAGCCGGAACCTCCGCAAGAAGAGGAGATTCAGGAAAACAAAAACTCTTCCGATATGGATTCTCTTTTCGATTCGATGCCTGCCAGCAACAATAAGGCGGCTAACGATCTCGATGCCCTTCTTGGCGGTGATTTCGCTCCTAAACATCAGGATGAAACTCCTCAGAATGAAGAGAAACCGGAAGAAAACGACGGGATCGAAATCACATCATACCATGATGAGATATCGGATTCGTCACAGTCTTCCGATGCAAAGGGCGTTTCATTGGGCGGGAGCGGAAAATCTGATCTTGATATTGCGAACGACCGTTTCGACGCAGATGACGATCTCTTTTCCGACAATCCTCAGAAACCGGCGGAAGCTGATCCCGATGCAGATGCACTTTTTTCTGACACTCCTCAGAAAAGCGCTTCGGCAGATGCTGATTTCGATGATCTTTTTTCGGATCAACCGGTTAAAAACGCTGCAGGTGCTGCTCAGAAAAAAGAGGACGACCTTTTCGGAGATGATGGAGACGATGATCTTTTCAGCGATGTTTCTGCAGGTAAGGACAGCGGTTCGGGAGATGATACCGACGATTTCCTGAAAGAGCTTTTCGGTGACGCACCTTCAAAACCTCAACCTCAGCTGAAGAGTAGTAATAAAATTTATTTCAGAAACAAACAGACCGGTAAAGTGGTCGGTCCTGTAGATGAATCGCAGGTCGACGAGCTTATGATAAACGGCGAAATTACGGAAGACGACGATATCAGCTACGACGGTGTAAACTGGAACAGCGGCGATGCGCCTTCCGCTCCGCAGAGTGCTTCTGATTCTTCAAAGCTTTCCCTTGGTCTTGATCAGGCTGAAGATTCGATGGATTCTCTTCTTTTTGAGGAAGGAACCACGATCAGCAAGGAAAGCAGCGCTGAAGAAATTAATCTGGATGAAGACGTCAGCAAAGTCGAGCATGTCTATATTCCCGAAGAATTCAACGACACGATGACGGGTGTGCCGATGGGAAAACCGAGAAAAGAGAGAAGACGCGGCGGCAGTTCGGCTATGTTTTACATCGCTACTTCCGTTGCAACTCTCGCGATACTTGCGATCGTAATCGGCGGCGCATATTACTTCTATACCAAACGCAACAATTCGGCCGATATTCTCGACAATATAAGTGAGCAGATCGCGGTCAATACCGGAACTCTTGCCGATGTCAGGGATGCTCTCGACAAGGATACGCCGGAAGACTACATCAACAGTATCGGTATTCTGAAACAGTATATAAAACCGGACGATTCGGCTCCGAGCGCAGTCGGTCTTGACGGTCAGGTCAAAATGAACCTTCTGATTTCCTACAACAGAAGAATCGAATCATCATCTTCGATAAATGATAAAATAACGGCTGCAATGAAGAAGGCGCAGGGTAACATCGACCTCGTCAAAGCGAAGGCTCTCTACCTTTACGAACAGAAGCAGTATGACGAAGCGGCAGAACTTCTTCAGCCCTTTACCGACAAGAACGATCAGGAAGTTTTCTATATTCTCGGTCTTCTTGCTAGCGGAAAGCAGGATCTCGCAAATGCCGAAAACTTTTTCAACACCGGTTTCATTCAGGGCGGCGGCAAAAGCGTAAAAATCATGTACGCTCTTGCAAACATGAAATATCAGAACGGCGACACACAGTCGGCAATGGCATTCATCAACAGGATAATTTCTGAGTCTCCGAACTACATCAAGGCTTATCTTCTCAAATCGAAGATATTGATGAACAGCGACAACAAACTCGCCGAAGCCGAGAAGTTCCTTAAAAATATAGACAACAACATTATTGCTCATGCTGATGATTCGCAAAAGGCTGAATATTATCAGATGCTTGCAAGTATTTCGACGAGAATGGGCGCTTTCAAGGAAGCTATAAAATACTACGAAAAAGCAGTCGAAATCAATCAGACAGACACCGAAGCTATAACGAAAATCGCCGATTTCTATGTTCAGATTTCCGATTCGACAAAGGCTATGGAATACTACGACATGGCTCTGAAAATAGACCCGAAACACGCGGCTTCAATTATCGGAAAGACTGAGATTTATGTTCTGCTCGGTCAGAAGGAGAAAATATACCTCGAACTTGCAAAACTTGACCTCAAAACTCTTACGAATCCGCAGCTTCTGGCTAGAGTTGCAAAGATTTATTCCAATATCGGCGACAAGGCGAAAGCGCTGGAATTTTATGATCTTGCAATAAAATCAGATCCTTCCTATGTCGAACCCTATATTGCCAAAGCTCACATTTTATTGGTGGATTTCAATAAGGTAAAAGATCTCGAACAGATTCTTGTCGTTCTCGAAAAACTCGGAAAAGACAGGTATCCGTACCATTTGATAAAGGCTATAATCGACCACAAAAATGCTGATTACAAGAGTGCCTCCGAGCATTTCAAACAGGCTGATGCAAAGAACTCGGTCGGAGACGAAAGAGTTTATTTCTTCTACGGCGAATTCCTCAAAGACCTGAAGAAATATGCCGAAGCGAGCAAAATGCTTGCAAGAGCGCACAAGATAAATCCCGGAAACTACGATTTTATGCAGTCCTATGTCGACAGTCTCGAAAAGGAAAGAAAGTGGCAGATGATAATATCCATGCTTGAGCAGAAAACTTTTGTCGAAAAGAGGATGTACAGAAGTTATGTTTCGCTTGCCAATTCCTATTTCCACGTCAAATCTTATGAAAAAGCGCTCAATGCAATAAACAAGGCGCTTGAGCTTGATTCGCAGAGAACGTCGGTTTACTACCTCAAAGCGAAGATTCTATACACTATGGAGCGTTATCCGGAAGCTGAAAAAGAGATTGACACCGCAGTTGTTCTCGACATGAAAAATTTCGACAACTACATGCTTTATGCAAGGATTCTGTCGAAGCGCGGCGACTACAAAGGTGCGGTTGAAAAGATCGAAGCTGCTGAAAAAATCGATCCTACTGATCAGGATCTTCTTCTGATGAAAGGCGTTGTTTATAAAAATCTGGACGATTACAGAAGCGCTCTCAAGTATTTCAACAGAGTTACCGACAATTCTCTGAAGAAAGACGCTTACCTCGAAATCGGAGAAAGTTATCTTCAGCTGGGTAGCCGCAGCAAAGCTATGGATTACCTCAAAAAAGCGGAAAAATCGGGCAACCGCGGTGCTGTCAAACTTCTTGCCGGAATATATTACGAGTCCGGTGATATCAACAAAGCGATAAATTACTACAAAAAAGTTCTCGCCGGAAATAAGAAAGATGTCGATTCGATGAGTAAACTCGGCTATATCTACAAGGAAAGAGGCGATCTGCCGACGGCTCTGCGCTATTTCCAGCGCTGTCTCAAAAACATCAGCGATCCGAACGAGAAAAGCATGATTCAGGACGAAGTCTACTATATCAAACAGAATATGCCTGCCGGCAGCTCAACGAGTCCGGCTGCGAAAGCCGAAAAAGGCGATTCTCAGGAGGCGATAGAGGAGGCAGAAGACCTTTACGAAGAGGCTATGTATGTTATCGACGACGATCCTGAAGAGGCTAAACGGCTTTTCCAGGAAGTTATGAAAACAGTCTCCAAAAGTAACGAATTTTACAAAAAGGCTGCAAAGGCTCTCAATAAAATCAATGCCGCGCAGGAGAAAAAGCAGAAAGAGGACGAGGCGGAATAATGACTAGAACCGCGATTTATCCGGGCAGTTTCGATCCTTTCACCCTCGGGCATCTCGACATTGTCAACCGCGCCAAAACGATTTTTGACAAGATCTATATCGCGATAGGTGAGAACGGAAGTAAGAAAAACCTTTTCACTGCGAAAGAGCGCAAGGAACAGATCGAAGAGATTTTCAAGGACGATCCTGCGATAACGGTTATAATTTTCAATGACCTTCTTGTCGATTTTGCGCGTCAGGTCAATGTTTTTACCGTGATCCGCGGTCTGCGCGCCGTTTCCGATTTCGAATATGAATTCCTTATGGCTTCGACGAACAGGGCGATGGAACCGAAGATCGAATCGGTCTTTTTCATGACTTCAGACAAATATTCCTTCCTCTCTTCAAGTATTGTCAAGGAAGTCGCTTCTAAAAACGGAACTTACCTTTCCCATTTCGTAACTCCCAATGTCGAAAAGGCTTTGCGGGAGAAATTCAGACTGATGTAGTGTTTTGAGTGTGCCGGAGTTGTAAATGTATAATGAAAAGAAAAATAATATTACGGTTTGGGTCTTTGCAGCGGTAATTGTAGTTCTTGCTCTTCTTGTTGTTTTCTACAAATCGCGCCCTGCGGAAACGACTGAAAAATCCGCAGAACAAAAAACTGCCGAAACATCAACAGAACAACCGAAACCTGCCGGACAAAAACCTGTAGAACAACCGAAACCTGCCGTAGAGACGTCTCCAAAACCGTCAACCTCTCCGAAACCAGCAGAAACGTCTCATGATGACGAGCACCGTAAAAATGCCGAAATGCGTGAAAACGAAGAGACAGTGGGGGATGCGATTCCAGAATCCAATCCTGCAGAGCAGAAAGAGTCGGAAGATTTGGAATCTGTCGAAATTTCGGAAGGAGTCGATGTCGAAGTAGTCAAGGATAAAGATTCTACAGCCGATTCAGAAGGTTTCCTGCACGGCAAGATTCTTCCGAAAAAGGGAATAGAAGAAGCGTTACTCAAAGTTCCAGGGCTCCAGCTCAAACACGCGATGGAAATAAGCAACGCGATCAGATACGATGTTGATCTTACGCAGATAAAGGCGGGAGAAGACTTCAAAGTTAAGTTCGATAAAGACGGCAATGTCGAAGAGTTCGTCTACTATCCCGATATCGTAACTTTCCACATTTTAAAGCGTGACCCGGTTGAAAAAAAGCTGAAATACACGGCAAAAAATCTGCCGACAGAGCGCAGATTCAGGATTATCGAAGGAAAAATCGACTCGACTCTCAACGAATCTCTGGTTAAAAGGGACGATGTCACGAGAAACATCCGCGCCGTAACGGTCGGAATCCTTGAATGTATCGTAAGTTTCAGCACCGATGCTCGAAAAGGCGATGAATACAGGATTTTAGTTGAAGACAGATACTACAAAGGCGAAATGGTGCCCGGTTCGAAAGTTCTTTACGCATCCTACCGCGGCAAACAGGCGGGTTTCAGCGAGGCTTTCAGATACGAGGACGAAGAGCCGAAATCAGCTTTCAACGCGCACTATACCGATAAAGGAAAGGCGCTTATTCCGAGTGCTATGAGACTTCCGCTTGATACGATCCGCATTACGAGTCCGTTCGGCATGAGAAGGCATCCGATAACCGGAAAAATGACGCAGCACCATGGTGTTGATTATGGCGCACCGGTCGGAACTCCCGTTTATGCAGTTGCTCCCGGCAAAGTCATTGAGGTCAAGCAGACTCCGCTCGGCGGTAAGCAGGTGACAATAAACCACGCCGACAACACGAAAACATACTATCTGCACCTGAACAGCTATAATGTCAGCGTCGGAACTGCAGTTTCGGCGCGTCAGAGAATCGCTTCGGTCGGAAATACCGGCAGAAGCACCGGTCCGCATCTTCATTTAGGCATCAAAAGTCCGAAAGGCGACTGGCTCAACCCGCAGAAAGTCAAGATGATTGCGACTCCGCAGCTTGACAACAAGCGTATGCCGCGATTCAAAACGCAGATGAAAGAGATTCTCGCTCTTCTTGAAAACACGGAGAAGTATCAGGAGTGGATGAGAAAATACGATGAAGGACCGCAACCCGGCGATTTTTATCAGCAGTACAAAGAATAGTTTTAACAACAGATTTTTTGGAGGAAATTATGTCAAAAGTAACTGAAGCAGTCGGAAAATTCAAAAAAGTTTCGATTGATTACGACCATTCGACTTTGTCGGAAGACATCAAAAAGGCGCTTCCTTACCTTAAAAACGCGATGGACGGCATCACGAGGATCTTTTTGCGCCAGCAGAGTGAAGGTTTGCCTGAAGTTTACGACGAAGTTATGGCGGGAAACGACGAAGAAAAGAAGGAATTCTTCAAACTTTTCATGGGCCCGTGGGGACAGCTTGAAAACTACAAGTCGCTTTTCGAGGAATATAATGACAGACCGCGCACATGCGCTTTCTACCCGGTAGACATCACGAAAGAAGAGTGGGAAGAGGCTCTTGCGGGAATGACCGAAGAGGAAAAAGAGCTTATGATGGACAACTATTCCGTCATCGTCCGCGAAAACGGCAAACTCAAGGCAATTCCTTATCACGTTTACTTTGCTGAAGAGCTCGCTGACATATTCGACAATATGGAAGCTGCGGCAAATGTCGTTGAAAATCAGGAACTTAAAGAATATTTGCTTGCACGTGCCGAAGGTCTTGTTACCGGCAACTACCGCGATTCAGATGCGACATGGGTACGCATGAAAAACGTTCCGATCGACCCTGTTATCGGTCCTTTTGAAGTCTATGCAGACGATTTCATGGGCATCAAGGCGACTTACGAGGCATTCCTCATGGTCGTTGACCACGAAAAAGGCGCAAGACTGCACGAGATCGAGCAGAATCTCAACAAAATTTCCGAGATCTTCCCGCTTCCGGCTGAATCGAAAGCTGCTGTCGGCGGCATGGCTCCGATGATAGTCGTTCACCAGATCTACACCGGCGGCGAAGCTGCACAGGGCATCATGGCGAGCGCGTTCAACCTTCCGAACGACGCATGGGTCCGCGGAAACGTCGGCTGGAAACAGATTATGATCTACAACATCATGAAAGCAAAATTCGATACCTGCACCGTAAAAATAGCTGAAGAAGTCTCCCACGGCAAAATCAAAGCCGATTTCGATCCTTACTTCTACTTTGTTCTCATGCACGAAGTAAGCCACGGCCTCGGCCCGGCGTACAGAAAAGACGGAACGCCGGTCGCAAAGGCTATCGGCAAAAGCTACACCTCGATAGAAGAGGCGAAAGCAGACACTGGCAGCCTTTACTCGCTCCTTAAATGCGGCGGAAAATACGGCATCCCCGGTTTCGACAAAGAACGCATCCTCAACAGCTTCTTTGCAGGACTTTTCCGCTCGATGAGATTCGGCGTTCACGAAGCTCACGGCGCAGCAAACGTTGTCGAATACAACTGGCTCAAAGAAAAGGGCGTCATCAAAGTCCTTCCGAACGGCGATTTCGAGACAGATGCTACCAACCTCGTCGAAGCGGCTGAATCACTTCTTTACGAGCTTTGCAGGATCGAAGCCGAAGCTACTCCTGAAGAAGCTGAGAAGTTCCTCAAGAAGTATGCTGAACCCGGCAAAGATATCCTTGACGCGCTCGAAAAACTTGTCGAAATCCCGATCGACATCAGAGTCGAATACGCACTGTAATCAAGTCAGATAAATCACAGATTTCGCAAACCCATTTTTTACTTCAATTTTTGTCATTTTTAACTTCATTTTTCATAATGTTTGTCAATTAACGGTAAAACTTGATATAATTATAAATATTTTCAAATAAATATCAAATTAAAATTGACTTTTACAATCTAATATTTATTGTTATTTTGATTTTTTGTTTCTATGGAGTGAAAAATGAAAGAAATTTCAATCTACATCAAAACAGGGAACATTGTTGAAGATGCACGGCAAATCATTGAAAGAGCCCGCAGCAATGCTGTGCGGAGCGTGGATTTCTGCCGGGTTCAGATGTATTGGAACTTGGGGAAACGAATCTTGGAAGAAGAACAGGACGGCAAAGAAAGAGCTGATTACGGAGCATACATCGTAAGAAAATTGGCAAAAAACCTCGAAGTTGAATACGGCAGCGGATTTGGTGTCCGCCAATTAGAGCAAAGTCGTCAATTTTACAAGACTTATCCAATTGCGAACACACTGCGTTCGCAATTAAACTGGAGCCAATACCGAAAGCTCATTCAAATCTCCGATCCCGATAAAAGGGAGTTCTATGAACTTGAATCCGTAAACAACTGCTGGACAGGACGAGAAACGGAACGCCAGATAAACAGTCAGCTTTACGAAAGGCTGCTGCTCAGCAATGATAAAGAAACTATTCTTGCAATCGCCCGCAGAGAACGCATTCCCGAAACGCCGCAGGAAATTATCAAAGAGCCTATGCTTCTTGAGTTTTTAGGACTTGAATCAAAACCGTCTTATCACGAAAATGATCTGGAAAGTGCGATAATTTCGCACATAGCAGACTTCTTACTTGAAATGGGAAAAGGCTTTTCC
>JAFYIZ010000011.1 GCA_017538365.1 bacterium
ATTTTTAACGAGGTGAAGCCATGAAAATGCCCTGTTTGATTTTTGCAATCTTTTTGCTTGTCACTTTTGTAAGTTGCGGCAACTCAAAAAGCGATAACAAAGACGATGAGTCCGATACGGGAGAAACGGTTACTGACGGAGACACATATTCAACAGATACAGAACCCGCAGACACAATGCCGGATGATATTTCAGATACGGAAGAACCCGGTGAATTTACCTGCAGAAAAGATGGCGATCAGGAGTATTCCTACCTGTCTTTCCCTGATAATGATTTTACAAAATATGAAAGATGCCAAGCCGGATGTGACCAGTCAACCGGGAAATGCAAATCATGGAAAGATCCGTACACTGGAATAGTCTGGTCTTATTTAAAATTAGGAGAATATAATCCTCATTGGGATGAAGCAGTTTCTTACTGCGACAACCTTTCTTTGGACGGATATGATGACTGGAGCCTGCCAACCGTTAACGACTTGAGAACTCTTATAATAAACTGTCCCGGAACAGAAACAGGGGGAGAATGCAAAATCGGCGAAGGAGACGGCTTGTCCTGTAACAGTAGCGACTGGACATCGGCGTGTGGTGGCTGCGGTGCAGATAACGGAACCGGAATACACAATAAATTCGGTAGGATAACAACTGGAGATCTTGTATTTTGGTCTTCCTCTATCGTATCAGGTTCTGGGACCATGGCCTGGGTGGTTAATTTAAGTTCGGCGAAAATATATAATGAGAGGACTAATTGGCATTCTTTCGTCCGCTGTGTCAGGTATTCGATGAACGAAGCAGAAAAATGTGAAGCGGCAGGCGGAAGTTGGAACGAAGCAGAAAACACCTGCACAAAGACGACAAACTGCACCGATTTGCCGGAGAATGCTGAATGGAACGGCGATGATTCCTATACTCAGACTTTTACCGGCGGCATTTGGAATGGAGAAATTTCAACAGAATTCAACGAAGAAGCCGGGATATGCCATTTCAAATGTAAAGAAAATTATTTTTTCAATTCAAATAAATGTTTAAACCCGTGTGATTCGAATCCGTGTGATTCACTTGAAGCTATTACAGACAGGACTTGTGTTGCCTACGATTACAAACAATATTCCTGCGGCGGTAAAGATCCGTCAAGCGGTCTCACATGGTCGGCAAAAGCACAACAAGCTATGAATTGGGATAATGCCGGAACATACTGCGGCAATTTGAGTGAAGACGGACATACCGACTGGAGACTGCCGACAATCAGCGAGCTGAGGACGCTTATCCAGAATTGCAGCAAAAATGAAATGCCGAACGGTTCTTGTGCTGTTAATGATCCGGATTGTCTGGCACTCAGTTGCTGGACATCGGAAACATGCGGTTCTTGTCTTGATAGCAACAATAAGGGGCCGTACAGCAAATTCGGTGATACCGATCAGTCCTGGTGGTCTTCCTCTAACAACACTGATGATACAAACTACGCATGGATCGTGGATTTCTATAGAGGAAGCGTACATAGACACAAGAAGACTTACGACTCATTTGCCCGCTGTGTCCGCAACGCTGATTAGCGCACGGTTTTGCAAAACAGAGGGTTGATTTTTGATAATTTTAAGGAGAGAACAATGAAAAAGCTTTTTGTAATTTTAGTGTTGATTTTCAGTGTTTCTCTGCTATTTGCAGAAAATGAAGCAACTAGTAGTAGAAATAACAATTCTGTTTCACCCGAACAGGAAAAGTCATCCTCCCTGCCAAATGATCAGCAAACATACAGCAGACCTTATCTGGGATGGGGAATTCCCGCAATAATCATCGGAAGTATGGGGATTGCAGGAATGATCGCCTTCTCTACCGCAGCCGCTAGTTGCTATGACGACTTTGATCACATGGGCGAATGGGTGGAATTATCGTATGCCGCAGCCTTTTCTGGTCTTTTAGGAGCCGGATTAATAGTTTCGGGGGCAATTTTTACAACCATCAAAAAACCACAAAAACCAAAATCCGTATCAGTCAATAATTTATCGGTTTCTCCAACGAAAAACGGAGTTTACGCCTCGGCAGGATTTAATTTCTAGAAAGTTTTCACAAAATAAGGGCTCGATTTTGCAAAAGATTCTGCCATTTTCTGTAAACGCCAATTACATTCCGGCAATTCGCATTGTTAAAACAAACTTGAAATTTTATTTTATTGTGATATAAAGTTTTCAGCTCTTTCAATTCATACAATAATTTTTTAGTTTTATAGTATGACATGTTTGGAGAGGATTGCGGTGGCAGAAAATACGATCAATAAAATAGCAAAAGCACAAAACGGCTATTTTTTCTTGAAAAATGCGGTAGATGCAGGAATTTCGCGCTGGCAGCTTCAGGAACTTCTGAAAGCGCAGAAAATCCAGAAAGTCCGCTATGGTCTATATGCTTTGAGCGGTCTTGTTCATGATGAACTTTTTATAACGCAGCTCCTTTGTCCGAAAGCCGTATTTTCACATGAAACAGCCTTGTTTCTGAACGGATATTCAGACCAGATCCCGTTTAAATACACGCTTGCCGTTCCACACGGCTATATTTCAAAAACGCTTTCAGCCGAATACGATGTGCGCCATGTTGCAAAAGAATACGCTGCAGAAGGGATCGTTTCGGTCAAATCTGATTTAGGCAACGATTTGCGCCTTTACTGCATTGAACGGACCTTGTGCGAGCTCCTGCACAAACCGTCGGATCTGGATAAAGAACGCTTTATTCCGGCAATTAGGAAATATGCTGCATCACCGGAAAAAGATTTCCTGCTTCTTATGAAATTCGGCAGGATTTTTCACGTGGAAAAGAAACTTCTCTCTTATCTGGAGGCGATTCAATGAAGACTGAAAACGTGATGCAGCTGAAAGCGAAAATCAACAATAAATCCAAGGAACTTTCCGTTCCGCCGCAGATCATGCTGCAGAATTATCTG
>JAFYIZ010000012.1 GCA_017538365.1 bacterium
AATTTTTCAATAATTTTAGGAACTTTTTTGTTTTTGGAGGCTTATCATGAAAAGATTTTTTGTCTATTTTGCAGTGTTGACTGCGATTGTTTTTATGGTCGGCTGCGGCGGCAGTGGAAGCAGTGAAAAAAATTATGAAAAAGACAATGGCGGGACATGTAGTCAAGAGGAAGAGTATAAATACAGATGCCTTGACGGAGCATCTTATAAATGCCTTTGTGCAGACTGGGACGACGAAACATATAGTTGTAAAAAATATCTTTGGCAAAATCCAATAACATGCAGTGGCGGCTGCAACGAGTGGAGCGGAGTATGTGAATGTTCAGAGAAAGAGGCAGATGCCGAAAATCATGAATGTATGGGCGATTATCAGTTAAAATGCTCACGCGACTCCGATTATAAAGTGGCTGATTATTTTTGGCACATTGACCTTTTTTGCATCAACGGTTGCGATACTTCTACAGGAAAATGCAACCCCTGCCGGTATGATACTTTCACTTGTTATTTTGAAAAAGAATGGAATGCCGATTATTCATATAAGTGCGAAGACGGTCATTTCGAAGAAGACGAACTTTGTCTTAACGGATGCGACAAATCAACCGGAAAATGCAATCCCTGTGAAGAAGGTTCTTTCATTTGTAAAGAATGGGATTCCGATTACTTCTCCTACAAGTGCGAAGACGGTCATTTCGAAAGTGACGGACTTTGCATCAACGGATGCAACAAATCAACCGGACAATGCAATTTCTGTGAGTATGGGACTTTCGCTTGTTATGGAAATGATTCATACAAGTGCAAAGAAGGTCGTTTCGAACGATATGAAGGATGTGATGAAAACAGTTGCGATTCTTCAACGGGAAAATGCAAAAATTCTACCAAAACAGATGGGTGTAGTGTTCAAGGTGCTTCCAGATGTAATGGTGATATGTTGCAAAAATGCGACCAGGAGATCTGGAAGAATTTCGAAAACTGCGCTGATGAAGGCAAAATCTGCAACGCAGAAAATGGAAGATGTATATAATCGGGTTTTTAAACTTTAATATTTTCAACAACTTTTTTAATTTTTGGAGGATCATCATGAAAAGATTTTTTGTTATCACACTTTTGGTTTTAGCAGCAATTTTGATTTGTTCGTGTTCAACTCACACGGTTTCAACAGTCAGCGTTTCAAAAGAAGGGAAACTGACGCCGGAAGGGATGCGCGTCTGGTCGAGACCTATTGAAATCGGTTTTCAGGTTGCCGGAACAATCGAAGGAAAAGCTGACAACAAAACATACAATGCAACGGCTTTAAATGAAGCGAAAGGCATGAAGCTCAACCTCTTTTCCAAGAATTCCGCTGTAGATGTAGAAAAACTTTCTCCGCTTATGAAGCTTGCAGCGTTCAACGCGATTCAGGCTGCAAAAGCCGACGGAATGCTCATCACCATGGCTAAAGAAACCGATGATGACGGAGAGAAAGAAGCATGGGTCAAGGGAATCGCACTCAAACTTGTAATTTATGACGAAGTTTCGGTCGAAAGAAGCGATGCCTTCAGATACTGTCAGGTTTCCTGTGAAAATGGAAACTGTCAGGGCTGCATTAGAATCAACAGTAACGACTCTTCTATTGTTCCACAAACAACAGATAATCATTCAAAAGAATAGAGAGAAAAACTCATGAAAACACCCAAACTTTTCATATTTGTTCTTCTTTTGTCATGTTGCTGTGGTACATTGTCTTTGGTTGCAGCGCCGAAAACACTTGACGAAATCAACGAAGAAAGGGAACAAAAAGCTGAGGATGAAAAGAAAGCGTTAAAGGAAAGCTGCAACAACAATTCTGGCAAAGCCTGTTTCCGTTTTGCTGAATCTTTTGCCAATGAAGATGAAAAACTCCTTTATTTCAGCAAGGCATGTGAATTGGAATACCAGCAGGGCTGCGAAGAAGCAAACAAAATAAAGGCAGCACAGGAAGCCGAAAAAGCGCGGCTCGCAGAAGAAGAAAGATTAAAACAAGAAGCAGAAAAAGCACGGCTTGCTGAAGAAGAAAAACGCAAAGCTAAAGCTGAGGAAGAGCGGATGAAAGAAGAACAACGCAAAGCCGAAGAAGAAAAACGGAAAGCAGAAAAAGAAAAAGAGCGTCAAATCAAGGAAGAGATCAATAAAGCTGGCAGAAAAAAGAGGATCGCTATCGCAACAGGAGTTTTCGTTCCCGGACTTGCCCTGATAGGAGGCGGCGCAGCTTCCTTATACATGATGTCTGATGCACAGAAATGGCATGACAAATACTATAAAAAATATCTTTCGGCTAACGACAATTTTACAGCTGACAAATACCGCAAAAAAACCAAAACAGCGGGCGATCACGCCCAGCTTTACAAAATTCTGGGCAGCGTGGGTATCGGACTCGGAGCAGCAATGGTGACAACAGGAATCGTTTTTTACAGCATAGAGTTCAAAGAAGAGAAAGAAGTGAAGAAAAAATACAACGTCTCAATAGGCGCAAGCCCGATGGACGGAACCTTGCAATTCGCTTTTAGGTGGTAGGAGGCAAAAATGAAATTTAAAGCTTTGATTTTATTTATAATTTTTTCACTTTTTCTGATTTCGTGCGAATCCAAGAACAAATGGATCAATACCAATGATCCTGAAGCAGATCAAGCAGAAATTTCAAAAATATGCAGCAAATACGGCAAGGAATGCGGAGTTGTTGATATGGACTATAAAGGTGTATCTTTTGAAATGGACTGCGGCGAATGCAGCGACGGCTATGAATGCCGGTTCAATACCTGTTGGGATATCGATGAATGCGATGATCCGACATTGAACAACTGTCCTATTCACTCAGACTGCCACAATTTGGACATGGAGTCTGACGGACAGCCTTATGAATGCATCTGCAAAGACAATTATTCCGGCGATGACTGTGTTCCCGACACAAGACTCAAAGATTGCGAAGATTTGCCTGATGGAGCAATGTGGAATAGAGCATCAAGAATTGAGCAGACATGGAATGGTACAGACTGGACACCTTCAAACAAAGGAACTTTCGACGAAACATCGAGTTCCAATCAATGCAGATACAAGTGCAAACAAAACTACACATGGACAGGTACCGCATGTAAGGCCGACTCAAGAACGGCAAACTGCACAGGACTCCCCGCCAATGCCGAATGGAACACTGCAAGCAGCATTGAACAGACTTGGAACGGTGAAGACTGGACTCCTTCGACAAAAGGCACTTACAACGAAAGCAAAAGTTCAAAAGAGTGCCACTTTAAATGCAAAAACAATTTTGAATGGAACGGTTCGGAATGCGTTGACAAAACAGAGATAAACGATGAAGACTCCGTTGAAGATGAAGATGATGATTTGCATGATGAAGACGCTGATTCATCTGTGTCAGATGATGACATTGATACCACTCCGATAACTCCATGTGATCCGAATCCATGCAACGGCATTGCAAATTCAACAAACATTTGCACAGTGACAGAAAACGGCTATACCTGCGGCTGCGATGACGGCTTCTTCTGGAATGGTTCAGAGTGCAAAAAACAGATTACTCTCGGCAATATCTGCACCGGACAGACCAGATGCTACAACAATACTGAAGAAATCACCTGCCCGACTTCATCAACAGCCGATTTTTACGGTCAGGATGCACAGTATGCAAAAGCGGGTTACTGTTATCCGCAGAGTTTCACCGTCAAAACCGTTTCAGGAAAAAATATCGTTGTTGACAATAACACAGGACTTGTTTGGGAACAGTCACCGTCAGAAGATACTTACACTTGGGACAACCGTGAAACGCATTGCAATGAATTGAACAGTTCGAATTATGCTGGTATCGACACCTGGCGAGTTCCGAATCCTCTGGAACTGCGTACCATTGTTGACAACAACAAATTTAATCCTGCTACAAACTTTAATTTTACAGAAATGCCAACAAACAATAGCACTCATTTCTGGACATCAAAGGAATACAAAGGCAACACTACTTATGCCTACTTTTTTTCTCCATCATACGGTTGGGATTCATATAATGGAGAGAAAAGCAACACGTACAAAGTCCTGTGTGTTTCAGGAAAAGAATTTATTCCTGCAGTAGCAAGTGATTTCGAAACATCTTCTGACGGGACAACTGTAACAGATAAGCAGACAGGTCTTATGTGGCAAAAAGAATATGCGAGCAACAAAACATGGCAAGAAGCTCTCAAGTTCTGCGAAGATTCGACAGATGCGGGTTATTACGACTGGAGATTGCCTAATAAAAACGAATTAGCTTCTTTGGTAAATCATGAAAAATTAAATTCGCCATATTCTTATTTTCAGGATATGCCGAGTAACTATTTTTGGTCTTCATCTACTAATGTCTCCAATATCTACGGACGGCTAGTCGGTTTCGAATTCGGGAATATACACTCCATCGATAAGGCTGAAACGTCCAATGTCCGTTGTGTTCGCTCCGAGCGAATTAACGATCCGTGCAATCCGAATCCGTGCAACGGTCTTGCCAATTCGACACAAACCTGCACCCAGCACAACGCTTTTGAATATTCCTGCGGCTGCAACAACGGATACTTCTGGAACGGTCAAAAATGCGCCGTCCTTCCAGAATGCAGTACAACCAGCGGAACTCCATGCAAAGACTCGACAAGTCATCTGATATGGTCGACTAAAGCTGAAAACACAATGACATGGCAGGATGCTAAGAACTATTGCATCAGCTATACTGAAGGCGGATTTAGTAGTTGGCATCTACCGAATATTGATGAACTCATGACAATTTTTATCGCCAGCAGAGTGTTATCTTGCCAGGTAAGTGAGACAAACGATCATCTCTCCATTGATTATTGGACTTGCAAAACCTGCACCGAACAAGGCACCGTTTCATCAAGCGGCAATGGTTGTTCAGATTACGGAACCCTTTACGATGACGGAAGATATAGCAAATTAGGAGAAACCAAAGCATTGTGGTCTTCATCAATCAGATCTGGTATTACAGACTATGCGTGGAACATTAAGTTTGATTACGGTTATGTAAGTAGCAATCCTTTCGAAAACAGTCGCTATGCCCGCTGCGTCAGATGCGAAGACGGATATTATTGGAATGGTCAAAAATGCGCAGTCCTGCCAGAATGTAGTGCAACCAGCGGAACTCCGTGCAAAGACTCGACAAGTCTGTTGATTTGGTCGAAAAAAGCTGAGGATGCAATGACATGGCAGGATGCTAAGAACTACTGCAGCAACTACATTGAAGGTGGATTGACTGGCTGGCACTTGCCGAATATTGATGAACTCAGAACAATTTTTATCGCCGACAGAGCATCAGCTTGTCAGCTAAGTGAAACAAACAATTGTTTATCTATGAGTAATTGTTGGAGTTGCGAAACCTGTACAGAAACTGGAACCGCTGCAACAAGCGGCAATACTTGTTCGAATTGGGGAACCTCTTACAGCGACGGTAGATACAGCAAATTGGGAGAAAGCGGATGGTTCTGGTCATCCTCAACAGGGAGTGCAAGTTCAAACAATGCTTTTGGTATAAGTTTCAATGTCGGAGCCCTTAGCGACTACGCCCGTAGTTACGACCACGATGTCAGGTGCGTGAGAAAATAAAAGTGAGATTTTTGACTTATTTTGGAGGCAAAGCATGGATTCATCATGATAATCAGAATAAATTTAATGATTTTAGCATGTTGCTTATTGAAAACTTTTTAATGGAGAGAAATTATGACTAAAAAAGTATGGGGATTTTTGAGAGAAACAGCTGAAAAAGCTACTTATGATGACATCCACCATCCGGACATTACCGGTTTGAAAAGAACTGGTTTGGAAGAGTATTTGAAAGTAATTTTTCCAAAAACGGATGACTGGGTTCACAACAAAGTCTTTGGCAAAGGCTATCAGATTCGCCCCGATTACAGAAGCGATTCTCTGAAACTCATCATCGAATTTGACGGACTCCAGCACTACACAAAGCCAAGCGAAATAGAAAAAGACGACAAAAACACAAAAATTTATGAAAGTTTCGGATATAAAGTCGTCAGAATCCCTTATTTCATCCAGTTGACTAACAAAACAGTCGAACAAATGTTCGGAGTCAAAGTAAAAGAACCCTTGTTTGACGGCAAAATCCCTTCGCTGAGCATAAGCAACTCTCCGGCATATTTGTGTCCCGCAGGACTTCAGCGCATGGCAGAAGAATTCGTGAAATTTCCCGAACAATACGAAGTCAATCGTCAGGCTTTGAGAAAAGCCAATAATCCCTATTTATCAGGCGTTGAACTCTTGGAAAAAGCAGTTAACGAAATTCTGAAAAAATAATTTAGCGTGTCAGCGTTAATTAACGCACGGTTTCACAAAACAACTTCCCAATTTTTCAAGAGATTTTCAACCGGTGACAATTTGTCACAGGTTTAACCGAGATTTTTAGGAAATGATTTTTCATTTATTTTCTATCAACAGCAGATCCTTCTTCAAATCAAGCGAGAGTATCGTTTCCAACTGCCTTTTCGCGGTATCGCGGAGTTTCAAAAGCCGCTCTTTTTGAGAGATTTTCTGCTCAATCAGAATTGCATTGTAACTTTCAAGATTTGCAAGCACCAAAAGATGCGGAATATCCGCATAATCTCTGATATTTCCGCTTTTATCGGGATTTGCGTTGCGCCATTCTTTCGCCGTTCTTCCGAAAAGAGCGACATTCAGCAGGTCAGCCTCGTCGGCATAAACAAAGTTCTGTTGCTCAATAGTAAGATCGGGCAAAAGCAGATTTTCTTTAACTGCGTCAGTATGAATTTTGTAGTTCAGCTTTGAAATTTCCCGATTCAGATTCCAGTTTAATGAAAGACGGCTGTTTTCATCGGATTTGAGACGGCGGTAGTCCTTCATTATATAAAGCTGAAACTCCGGTGAAATCCAAGTGGCGAATGACATTGCAATATCGCTGTGGGCGAAAGTCCCTCCGCCGTAACGACCCGACTTCGACACGATACCTTTTGCATTCATTTGCTCGATCCATTTTGTCGGAGTCATCACAAAACGGTTCAAGCCGGCTTCGTTTTTAACCGCCTCGAATTGCACACGGTTAAAATCCGGGTTGTGAAGAATTTCCCAAACAGCGAGAAATTCAATCGTATTTCTGTTACGCATCCAATTCTGGATAACAAAACGAGGATCATCTTCGTTTCGGTATTTTGCGATATCCGTTAAAGAAAGAAATTCATTTTCGAAATCCGTAGTGTAAATGCCGATTTCAATGCCCTGCGCATGAATTGTTTCTGTTACAGTTTTCATGTTTTCTCTCCAAATTTAAAATCATCAGAACAATTTTACAAACAACAAATAATATTTTAATATATTAAATCAAGTTTTATTTTTACAATTTATAAAATCTTCAAAAATAAACCTAAGAAACATCAAAGAATGAAATAAAAGCATTTGCGTCCGCAACGCCGATTAGCGCACAGTTTCACAAAACAAGAGCTCGATTTTTGCGGGCGAGCCACCCGCGCTCCGACAACAACTTCACATTTTTTCCAGCAAAGATTCAGTATTGATTTCCATGCGGCTGAACGCAAACCACTTCTTACCCAAGTCTTTCAGCGATGCTCCGATGTGGTAAACCGTGTCGTCAATACACAGAAAACGGTCGTGGGAATGAGTAAAAACATGAATCGGGATCGGTGTATACTGGCTGTCGTGCCGCTGAATATCAAGCTGAAGCTGTGCATTCGGTGAATGTGTGTAGGTTTCTGCCGTAACTCCGCTCCCGCGTTTGTCGAGCAAAGTCAGGACGCTTTCATCAATGTAGTTGTCAATCAGAATGATTTTATCTGCGGCAGTACGGATCAAATCACTTATGAAAGAATACGCATCAAAAACTTGACCGTCAAAGAATATACCCTGCGACGACGGCAAGTGATTTTCTATTCTATTGAAAATTTCATCTATTTTTTTGATGGATTGAATTTCAATTTTTTTAGGTTATCGCAATTTGCGATAACCGAGTTTGCAGTGTAAAGAGTGTTGATTAGCGCAAGGTTTCACAAAATAAGAAGCTGATTTTTCAAGAAATTTTCAATCAGCGGCTTATAAATTACATTCTCAGGCGATTTCCATAAGCCATTGTGCAATATCGACGATTTTTATTCCTTCATAATCTGTCATATCGTGACCTGTTCTAGCCAACAGAAGTTTGGGATAGCCGTCTTTGATTTTGAGCAGAGGGTCTATCTCACGTTTGAAAGTGCTTTCTTCCGTGATATTGTCCGAGACTTGAATATAGATTTTTTCATTTCTTCTGAGAGCGACAAAATCTATCTCCTTTTCGTAAAGCACTCCGGCATAGACTTCGTAACCGCGTCGCATCAGCTCAACTGCCACAATATTTTCAATAACTCTGCCATAATCCATGTTTTTGATTCCGAGTTTTGCATAGCGGAAAGTGTGGTCGCTAAGATAATATTTTTCGTTCGAAGCAAGATATTTTTTGCCGCGGATATCGTATCTCCTGACCTTGTAAAACGCGAAGGCATTGCATAAATACTGCAGATACGACGCAACGGTTTTGTGGTTTATATTCTCTTTTTTTCCAGTAAGAGTATCGGCTATATTTCTGGCTGATGAGAGATTTGACACATTGTCCATAAGATAATCCGCAATTTTATTGAGCAGCACGGTGTTTCTTATCTTGTACTTCTGCCTTATGTCGCGAACGATCAGAGTGTCAAAAACTTCAGAAACATAATCATATTTGTCTCTATGATTGTCGTAAAGATAGGAACCGGACATTCCGCCTTCAGTCAGGAATCGGTCAAATGCTGAACGCAAGTCATTGATTTCATAGTATTTTACAAATTCAGCAAAAGAAAACGGGAACACCTTTATCTCGAAAGTGCGCCCTGTAAAAAGCGTTGCAAGATCGGAACTAAGCAAAAATGCGTTTGATCCGGTAATGTATATGTCGTATTGCTCCGACGCATGAAGCCAGTTTACCGCTTTTTCAAATCCGTTACACATCTGAATCTCATCAATCATAACGAAATTGTCCTTTCCTTCCGCATACCTGCTGCGGATGTAATCGTATAAATCCCGATAATTCAGGAGATGATCATAGTCAGGTAAATTGTAATTGATGTGAATAATGTTTGCGTTAGGATTACGCATCTGAATCTGACGCATAAAATCTTCAAGAAGTTTCGATTTTCCGCTTCGCCTGATGCCGACAATAACCTTTATATCCGGTGTTCCGACAACTCCGAACAACTTGTTCAGATAAAAATCCCGGCTTATCAACTTCATGATTTCACCTCCTATTCATCACATAATATCGATTTTATTTCCCGTTTTCAAGTTTTTTTTGATTTTGGGAAATAGCAACAGTTTTCTCCTTTATTTTCGAGCATGTCATCATGTAAATCACTAATAATTTTCAATTTTGAACCCTGAATATGCCAAAGAATAAAAATATTACAAATAAAATAAATATTTTAGTTAATAAGTCAACTTTTATTTTTCTTCATAAAACAAATATTTTCAAATTATTAAGAAAAAATAACCAAAGCATATTTTCAAACATATTTTCACAAAAAAATTGCTAAATCTGCCTGTTCAGTATGATGCTCTCCCGTAAAAAAGCTGATTTGAAACCGAGGTCAAAATGGTAAAAAAACGCACTTCTTATGTCTGCTCAAACTGCTCCTACACTACTCCGAAATGGATGGGAAGATGCCCCGAATGCGGAGAGTGGAATACTTTGGAAGAAAAGGATGAAACAGTCATACCTGAGCAGAATCACAGGCTTTTCCAATCTTCGCCCGATGCAGTTTATACCCACATTTCAGAGGTCGAAACTACCGACAGCGAAAGGGTGAAAACGGGTTACAAGGAGTTTGACAGGATCCTGGGCGGAGGTGTTGTCAAAGGAAGTTACAACCTCATCAGCGGTCACCCCGGTATAGGAAAATCGACACTCATGCTCCAGATCGCGCTCGAACTTTCAAAGCAGTGCAAAGTGCTCTATCTTTCGGCAGAAGAAAGCGTAACACAGGTCAAAATAAGGTTTGAAAGGCTCGCCGGAAAGCAGGGCTGCGGAAAACTTTACCTTTCCAATGAAAGCAACCTCGACAAGCTGCGGGCAAAACTTGAGGAAGAAGATTTCGACATCCTTTTCTGCGATTCGATTCAGTCGGTCTACTCCCCTTCCGTCCTCGGGATCCCGGGATCAGTGAGCCAGATAAAGGAGTGCGCCGTCAGACTTTTGGAAACTGCGAAAAGAAAAAATATAACAGTCTTCGTAGTAGGTCACGTCACCAAAAACGGCGAGATCGCAGGCCCGATGCTGCTTGAGCACATGGTCGATTCAGTCCTTATTTTCGAAGGCGATTCTTCACTTGGCTACCGCGTTCTGCGCTGCTCGAAAAACCGCTTCGGCGCGACCGACGAGATAGGAATTTTCACGATGACTTCAAACGGTCTGCACGAAGTCGAAAACCCGAGCCAGTTTTTCCTTTCGGATAATTTAGGAACTATTTCCGGTTCTGCAAGAGCGCTAGTTCTCGAAGGAACGCGCCCGTTTTTGGTAGAAGTTCAGTCGTTAGTCACAAGCTCCAATCTGCCGCAGCCCAGACGTGTCGTTACGGGCATCGACAGCGGAAGACTTGCCATGATCTGCGCAATACTGGAAAAAAGATGTGACATCTATTTTTCAAATTTCGATATTTTCGTAAACATCGCAGGTGGCCTCAAGATCAAGACTCCGAGCATAGACGTTCCGCTTGCAGCCTCGCTTTTCTCGTCAGTCTTCAATCTCCCGCTTCCCGTTGACTGGGCTTTTGTAGGAGAGATCGGTCTCGGCGGCGAAGTGCGCGAAGTTCCCGGGCTCGATATCATGCTGAAAGAAGGAACAAGGCTCGGTTTGAGCAAGATCTTCGCTCCTGTAGAACGCAGCAATAAAGGAAAAAAATATCCAGGAAAAACCGAGATAATCAGAGTCTCCCACATTGACGAGATCAGGGAACACACCGCTTCGACCAACATTTTCGACCGTTAAGCGCAAAAACTTGACTTAAAGCGCTTTTCCCGTGTTAATTCGCAGACTTTTGTGATTGAGGTGTTTTATGGCTGAACTTCTTGCTCCTGCAGGAAACCCCGAAAAGCTCGTCTGGGCTGACATTTACGGTGCTGATGCAATATATTTCGGTGTAGACAGGTTTTCACTGCGCTCTTTTGCGGGGAATTTCACTCTCGACGATGCTGCCAAAGCTCTTGAAAGGCTCCACAAAAACGGCAAAAAAGGCTACATAACTTTGAATATCTATCCCTATTCGGGCGAATACAAAGACCTTGTCGAAACAGCGGGAAATCTTGCCGAATGCAAAGCCGACGCATTCATCGTCAGCGATTTCGGCGTTATCACAGATCTAAAAAAAGCGGGGCTCAAAGTGCCGCTCCACATCTCGACTCAGGCAAACACCGTTTCGTGGCAGACAGTAAACGCATATTACGACTACGGCGCGAAAAGAGTGAATCTGGCGCGCGAACTTTCATTTGAAAAAATAAAAGAGATCGCAGAAAACAAATATAAAGCGGCTGAGATCGAAGTTTTCATCCACGGCGCAGTCTGCTTCAGCATGTCGGGAAGATGCGCGATAAGCGACTGGCTCACCGGTAGGAAGGCAAACCGCGGCGAATGCACCCACCCGTGCCGCTGGAAATACGCAGTCGTCGAAGAAAAGCGCGAAGGCGAATATATGCCGGTTGCTGAGGACGGACGCGGGTCATACATCTTCAACCCGAAGGAACTCGCCCTTTTCGACTACGTTCAGCCGCTCAAGGAACTCGGAGTGGACTCTTTCAAGATCGAAGGAAGAATGAAGTCCATCCACTATGTCGCATCGGTCGTTTCGCTCTACAGAAGGATACTTGACGGCGAAAACATCCCGCACGAAGAGATTTCGAGACTTCTCAACCGCATCAAAAACAGAGGCTACTCCACAGGTTTCATGAAAGGCGGCGTCACTCCCGATGACTACCAGTTGGGCGGCGACGGCTCCAACTCTGAAGCCGAATTTATCGCCAATATCACCGAAGAAAAACAGAACGGATGCTGTGTTGCCGAAATCAGAAATCACACCGAAGCGGGCGAAACCGTCGAAATATTAGAGCCGAACGGCCACACAAGAACTTACAAACTCCCCGATCTCCTCACCTTCACCGATGGAACACAGGCAAGAGAGGCCAACCACTCGAAATTCATCCTGCTTGAAGGAGATTTTGTGCCCTACTCAATTTTGAGGAGGATCGATAATGGCGTGGCATAGGATCATAAAAATGAAGCCGAAAGAGAATTTTTTCTTTCATTTTACTATTGAAAGCTACGAAAATCTGGGGCTTATTTCGACCTTGGCGAAAGAAAACGGATATTTGATCCTGGACTGCTTTACGACTATGGAAAGTGCTGCCGAATTCGACCGCGTGATAAACAACATCTTGAAAGAAATGAAGGCGCGCAATGAATAAAAAGTTTTTCGTTTTCATAGCTGTATTTCTTCTTTTCGCGAACCTTCACGCAGTACTCAACGACAGGATTTCCGGCAACAAAGTGCCCTCGCTTTCGCTTATGGTTTCTCTTGAAGAGTCGAATTTTCTCTACAACGCGCCGCTGATTCAGTATCTCAACCTCGATTTCGGCCTCATGGTGAACCGTTTTCAGGACCCGGGACTAAAATTCGGCATAGACTGGCAGTGGATCGACAGTGAATATGTCGCGGGAACCCTTAGAATAGACGGAATATTCCTCACGAACCGACGCTTCAACAGGATTTATCTTGGCGGTGAAGCTGGTGCGACAATATCTGCCGGCGTAAAACTTTCCGGATTCAAAGGCGAATTTCTGACTATCGTAACAGCCGATCCGACCGAGACTTCCGATCCGAGGATTGCGCTTGAACTGAGGCTCGGCGCATACATTTCTCCGCATGAATCGGTAAACATCTACCTTGCTCCTGCAGCCGGCAAATACTTCGTCGAAAGGGACAATTTTTACTTTAACTTAGTTCTTTCGACCGAAGTTTTCCTCTGGAAATAATTTTTTCGGAATATTTTTCATTTTTCCGCTGTTTCTTTCGCGTTGTTCATTTCGGGACTGATTATGGAAGAATTACTGAAAGCCAACCTCGACAAAATTTTCAATTACGCGCTTTTCATCACAGGAAACCGCGACAAGGCGCTCGACCTCATGCAGGATACGATCGTCACGGTTCTAACGAAAAAGCACCTTTACAAAGAGGAAGAGCATTTCAGATCTTGGATTTTCAGAATCCTGAAGAACAACTACATCAACAAACTCAAGCACGACGCGGTGACAGGCGAAATATCGTATTCGGATCTCGCGAAAGATGATGACGATTCGGGAATCATCGACTTTCCTGACACCCGCATCTCTCCTGAAGATCTAAGTGACCCGATACTCAAAGAGAGGATCCGCGAAGTTTTTGAAAAAATGCCGGCTGAATACCGCGAAGTCATCGTCATGATCCACATCGACGGTTTGTCTTACGAGGAAACTGCACAGACCCTCGCCATCCCTGTTGGAACAGTCATGAGCAGGCTTCACCGCGGCAGGAATTTCCTCAAAAAAGTGCTTGGAAAAGAGGCGGAAGAATTAAATATCGTGACTATGAAGGAAAGGAAAAATGCTTAAAGAAAAGTGTGATCTCAACGAACTTTTTATTGAGCAGTTCGCAGACAGAGAACTCGATTATCTTGAAAGCGCGGAAGTAGCGGCTCACCTGAAAAACTGCGAAGTTTGCCGCAGAAAATACGAGGCGATAATCGAAACGAAAAAAATATCATCCGCATTTGCCGAAAACGAAAAACTCTCACTCATCGAAAAAGAGGGATTTTTGAGACTCATAGATCAGAAATCGGAGCAGAAACCGACACTTATCGAATCGATAAAAAATCTTTTTCATAACCGTGCGGCAACTCTGGCTTTCTCATTCTTCTCGTTCACATGTTTAGTTTTCGCATTCATCTTCGCAATTTCGGGAATAGAAAAAGATAGCAACGTCATCATTGACGAGATAATGACGGCGCACAGTCAGGCACTTCCCGACGAATTCGGAAACAGCCAGGCTGCACAGAATGAACTCAAGGAAAAATTCAAGACGGTAACATTTTCCGAATTTACGAAAAGGCCTAAAATAAGCGGTCGATTCACTTCAATCGCAGCTACTCCGACGGCAAAAATAACCCTCGATTCCAGTGAGGACAATATCCGAGGAACTCTCTTCCTTTCAAAGCGCAACGAGCAGCTTGAAAAACTTTTTTCGGGCAGCGACTGCCTCGTCAAAAAAGACAACATCTGCAAGGCGCGCCACCGCAACGACGCAGGAAAAGAGATGATTTACTGGCAGAACTCGGGAAACAACTACCTCATGGTCTCCGACGAGAGCAATGCCGCCGCAAAAATGGTAAAACTCATAAACACCAACTTTTAATTGCAAAAAGCTCTTCCCTGCCCTATAAAACGGCGGTTTGTTTTGTAGGAGTTGACTATGGACGCAAGAACGGCGCAGTATCTCAGGGATTTCATAAAACACGATTCCGAATTTTTAGACGAGCTTGAAAAATCGAACAGAAGCCGAAACGACATTCAGCCGATGATCGAGCTTGAAGTCGGAAGATTCCTCGTTTTCCTCATTCAGGCTAAAAAGATAAAATCGGTGCTTGAGCTCGGCACAAGCAACGGATATTCGGCTATCTGGATGGCTTCGGCACTCAGGAAAACGGGCGGAAAAATCATCACGATCGAAGGCCACGACAGAATTTTCGCCGAGGCTGAGAAAAATATCTCGGCATCAGGTTTCGGCGATATCATCGAACTTATCCACGGAAAAGCTGAAGTCGAGACTGCGAAACTTCTTGAAAAAGGGGAAAAATTTGATCTCATCTTTCAGGATTGCGGCAAATACTTATACCCGATGCTCCTTGAAACGACAGTCAAACTCTGCAAAAAAGGCGGGATAATCGCAGCCGACGACTCACTTTTCAGAGTGACAGAAACCGTCCGCAGCGGGCTTGGCGACTACACTCATGACTACAACAGAGCCGTTTTCAAACACAAAAAACTTTTCAGCACAATTCTGCCGATAGGACACGGGCTGACGCTGAGCGTCAAGATTTAATCCCGCGATCCCGGGATACCGTGATTCCGGCCGGAATTCCGTGATCTCGAGATCCCGAAATCACGACCAAAATTTTTTGATTTTCTCAATTAGAAAATTGAAAGCTTCATCCTGATTGTCGAATTTTCTGACTATCTCCCCTTTTTCGAAGTAAAGGGCACAGTCTTTGCCGAGCGCAATGCCGAGATCTGCTTCACGCGCTTCTCCGGGACCGTTCACTTCGCATCCCATGACGGCAACTTTGAGAGCGGGTTTCATCCACCACTTTTCTTCATCAAACCACGCTTCCAGGCGGTTGTAGTATTCGATAACTTTTCCGTGAGTTCTTCCGCAGGTGGGGCAGCTTACAAGTTCGCCGCCTGTTTTTAATATGCCGAGAGATTTTAAGATCATGTTGGCAGTACGCAGCTCTTCTTCGATAGGAGCAGTAAGGCTTACTCTGAAAGTATCGACAAGACCTTCGTTAAGAAGTATCGCGATACCGGCAGTTCCTTTGATGATCCCGTGCTTTCCGCCGCCTGCCTCGGTTATTCCGACATGAAGCGGTGCATCTGAGTTTTCGCGTATCTTTCTGCATGCAGCGACTGTCTCGGAAACATTTGAAGCCTTTGCCGAGATTTTGAAGTTAAAAAATCCGAGTTCTTTTTCAAGAAACTGAGCCCAGTAAAGCGAGCTTTCAACCAAACCTTCCCAAGTTACGCCGCCGTATTTTTTGAGGATATTCTTATCTAACGAGCCGCCGTTTACGCCAATGCGCACCGCAAGCTCGGGGCGTTTTTTCGCAGCTTCGATTATCGCTCTGACATTTTCTTCTCCGCCGACATTTCCAGGGTTGAAGCGCACTCCGCTTACCCCTGCTTCTATCGCCGCGATGGCAAGTTTGTAGTCGAAATGGATGTCGGCGATTATTTCGCCTTTGAAGTTCTCAACTAAATATTTCAAACCGTCAAGCTCGGAAATGTGTTTGAATGCCGTTCTGACGAGTTGACAACCGAGATCGAGCGCGCAGTCAGCTTCACGCAGAGCCTCATCAGGCCTTGTCAAAGGGGTCGTTATCATAGTTTGGATAACAGGCGGATTGCCGCCTCCGATTTTCACTTTTCCCAAAGTTATGACTCTTGATTTTTTCATATTCACCTCAGCCGAAAATTTCAGTCGGATCAAATTCATAAACACCGTGCTTTTTGTCAATGCAGTAACCAGCGATAAATTCGCTCAAAGTTAGCCTCTGCCCTTCGAAAACGGGACAAAGCGACTGCTTCAGCGCGAATTTCACACCGTGCGGCATTCCGTCGGAACCGAAAAACATGTCTTTGCCGGGCACAAATCCCGCTTTGTCGATAAGCATCCTGAAGGGGTTATTCATTTCTGCAAAACCAATAGGCAGCCTGTCTGCATAGATCTGTGAATCTTCGGTGAAATTGGGCTGCATCGAAAGGACTATCCCGGCGTTTTTCGCCCTTTTCGCCGTTTCCAAGTCTATAAACTGGGCGTGTTCAAGCCTTATGAACTGGTTACTTCCGTGCTTTCGAACAGTTTCAGCTGCATCTACCACCTGACGCGCCGCAATGTCTCCCAAAGCGTGGATCGCGACACCGTTTGCGGTAGAGCCGGCCTCCTCAAGAAGTTCGACAAGTTCAGGCAGAGTGTGCGTCAGAACTCCTTTGTTGCCGTTGAGATAAGGTTTGCTCAAAGCGGCAGTGCACGAGCCGTTCGCGCCGTCTGTAAAAAGTTTTATTCCTTTTATCTTTCTTTTTGTTGTATCAGGCAGAGTGCGGAAAGTGTTGATGTCAGCCCAGAAGGAAACGCGGTCTTTAAGATCCGAGCTTTCGATCATTTCAAATATTTCCTGCGATGGCAAGAGCATATCCTCGATCTCGTAGACTCCGCATTCTTTCAGCAGGAATTCGGTGAATTCCGTCATAGTTTCAACAGTTGCCGGCATTATCTTTACGAAAAAAAGAAGAAGTTCGGTGACGTGTTCCTCACACCACTCCTGGTTTTCGTAGTTATCGATTATCTCTTCAAATTCAGGCCTGAGCAGCTTTTCGGCACCTTCATTCATCACGAAACCGTGAAGCGAAAGATTTGAAATTATAAGCGGCGGAAATTTGTTGAGTTCCGATTTTGTCAAAGAAAAAGAGCCGCTGTTCCAGCCGTAAGCCAAATTGAGTTTTCCCTCTTCAAGTTTTGCGAACATATCCAACGCCGCTTCTTTGCTACTCACCTCTTTCAGGCATATCGACTTGAACATTCCTGCATAAAGCGTGAAGTGGCTGTGGGAATCGTGCAGATAAGGAATCGACATTTTGGAAAGCATGAAATGACCTCTGTTTTTTAGAAAAGTTCAGATTTTTTAAAATTTATTTAGGTGAAACACCCGGTTTTTTAGGAGTCGGAAGCCACTGGAAACCGTCAAGAACGACTGTTGAATCCCATGAATGGTCAGGACCGTAGCCGTCGGTAAGAATTCCCTGCTCAAAAAGAGCGAGTCTCAAAGAGATCTCCTCGTTAGGTTCGACGTTTCCGACAACTCTGAGCCAGCCTGTGCCGCCGTGACCTTCAGCACAACCGACCATACCGGATTTACCTTCCGTGCCGAAACCGGTTCCATTAAGGAGTATGTCATTTTCACAAGCACCCCATTTGTTGAGATTTCCGGTCAACGCATTGTTGCAGTTCGGATTGCAAGCCTTAAAAAGCCCTGCAGGAGCAAGGTCTACACCGACCGGATTGCCGCCGTCATCTTTTGCAAGGTTTTTATCATAAGGATTTTTATATTCAGCGTAGGGGTTTTTCTCGTTGTAGGTAGAATCAAGCAGTGCAATAAAGAAGTCGTTGAAGTTACTTTTGCTGCAAACTGTGCTCGGGTATTCGATCGACATGAAGAAAAGGCTGAATTCAAAAGCTCTTGCATTTGCCGGAACTTTCATTTTCAAAGTGAGCATGATCGGATCCTGTCCGACAGGAATTTCACTCTCGCTTTTACCGGCACACTGGTTTGTAAGACCGTCCTGAGGAGCCTGTCCGCCGCAAGATGGTGCTTTCGGAACTTGACATCCCGGCATCATATTCAGCCAATCCGAGGGAAGTTTGCTCGCAGTCTGCATATCACCGGCTGCCAACGTTGCAACAGATGCATTCTGCGTAGGACTATCCCACTGACCTGTTGAAAGAACAGCGAGCATATTGCTTCCGTCTTCAGGAACCATTGCTGTGCCGAACATATTAGTAACTGCAAAAGTCTGATAGTCGCTTTCGTAGTAAGGCATATCACGGCTTTGTCTCGGCTGAGGATTGTAGTTGCATGACGTAGTACCGTTTTCGGTTGTGCATGGTTCCGGATTGGTGTCGATCTGTTCGGTTATCGGTTCACCGGCAAGAGAAAGTTCAGCAGAAACAAGACCTGCACAAACTCCCATTGCCTTCGCAAGTTTTTCAGCGTTACCGGCATAGTCGCCGATCGCAAGAGACAAACCTGCATCGCAGTGCTCGACCTCGTCGACCTCACCGTTGCAGTTATCATCAACATAGTTATCCTTCATTTCGTAAGCACCGGCATTGATTCTTTCAGGCGAATCTGTTCCACGGCAGTTGGGTTCCCAGCCTTCTTCACAGCAGTCACCGTTGCAGTAGGTGTAACCGTCGCCGTCATAGTCTTTGGCGTTTTCCGGAGTCATATCCTCGCCGTCGCAGTTTTCGTCAATGCCGTTGCTGCATATTTCAGCCTGCGGAGTAACCTGACCTATGCATTCACTCCAGTCTGTTCCGTCTTCAACGCATGTTGCTACGCCGGCCTTGCATATTCCGACACCCACCGTTCCGCTCGGTCCGTCATAACATGAACGGGTTTCTCCCGGAGTGCATGTTACATAAATTCCGCCCTGGTTGACGGGTTCCTCATCACTATCGGTCTGTTCGCGGTCACCGTTTTCTTCACTGTCATTGCCGCCTTCGCTACCGCTGCCTTCGTTTTCACCGTTGTTGCCGTTGTCACCGGTTACGTCATCCTCTTCTTCATCTGCAGCACATGCAGCAAAGAAAAATGCTGTAAACAAAATCATGAATAACACGCTGATTTTCTTCATTTCGACCTCCGGAAGAAATCAATTAACTAAAAACGCGATATTTTACAGAAAGTTGAAAATAAAACAATAATCTGCGGTATTTTATTTTATTTGAATTTTTGCTATAATTGCCGGTCTTCGCTTTTTAATTGTTCAAAAATGGAGAGTTTTATGAAAAAAACCGGCGTTTTAATTCTTTTGCTCGCTCTTAGTTTCGCTGCCTGCGGAAACGGCTCGAAAACGGAAACCGACAACACTCAACCGGAAGAAGTTATTGAGCCGATATGCCTGACTCCCAAAGCAGGTCCTTACAATCTTAAATTCACCGATATTTCGGAAGAAATGGGAGTTCAAACGCTGAATGCGCTCGGTACGCAGATAACGATTGCCGATATCGACGGCGACAAATGGCCGGATGTCTACACAACGATGACATCTAAATTACGTGAAGATCAGAATGAACCGCAAAACCTTTACAAACTTCTTAAAAATGTCAAAGGCAGGAATTTTGAAGACATCACCTTTACGAGCGGTCTTTTTGCGGCCAAAAACGGAACGAACGGACTGGCTTCGACTTATGTAGTTTTCGCAGATATGAACAACGACGGTTTTCAGGATGCTTTTAATGTCGTTTATGTCGACAAGAACACTTTGCTGGACGACTCTTTCGAAGAAGATTATTCCCGTGTTTATCTGAATAACGGCGACGGAACATTCAAGTATATCGGCGGCAATTTCATTCTTGAAGATTATTTTTCAGCCATTGCCGGAGTTACCTTCCTCGATTATGACCACGACGGCATAATCGATATGTTTCTCGGACGCCATTACAACAATTACGGCTATCTTGAATCGTGCGAACAGGATACTTTGATGAAAGGTTCCGGTAACGGTGTTTTTGAAAATGTCGTCAACGGAACGAGCGGTCTTGAAACAGTGAAAGCGGATGATGATTCGCTTGCAAAAGGAAACTTCAACAAACCGACCTGGGGTGTTACGGCATGTGATGTCGACGGTGACGGTTTTGCCGACATTCTCACTTCAAGTTACGGAAGATCCTACAATATGCTGTACAGAAACAAAGGCGACGGAACTTTTGAAGACCTTTCTATAAGTTCGAATTTCGCACACGACAACAATGAAAACTACGGCGACGACCAGTTTTTTGCATGCTACTGCGAAGCCGAATCCAACAAAGACACAGATTACTGCTCCATATCAACAGGAGCCCTCATCAGCTGCGACGGTGTCAACGGCTGGGAACCCGGATTTTCCGATCAGCCGTACAGACTTGGCGGAAACAGCGCAGGAACTCTCTGCGGCGACTTTGACGGCGACGGCGACATCGACCTTTTCCAGATCGAACTTGCACACTGGCATATAGGAGAGTCTAGTGACAAATCGCAGCTTATAATGAACGACGGTTTCCCTGAAAAGCCTCTGAAACGCCTTTCGGAAGAAGAAAGCGGCATTACGAGAAAACGCTCAGGCTCTTGGAATGACGGCGATCTCGGCGGTTTGGCAACCGACTTCGACAACGACGGAAAGCTCGACATTTACATTCTGAGTTCCGATTATCCGGGAACCAAATCGATGCTTTTCCAACAGCAGGCCGACGGCAAATTCAGCGAAACGGCAAAAGATGCAGGAGCTCAGGTTCTGCGTGCCCACGGCGGCGCCTTCGTCGATATCGACAGAGACGGCGACTATGACTTAATTGTCGGAACATCGTTCATGCGCTGGGCGACAACTGATACTGACGGCAAGAAAAAACCTGAAGAACAGTGGATCAAAGTGCTCCGCAACGATACCGGTCAGGATGCCAACAAAGTCATAATCGATATTTCGGGCTCAACTGCAAACCGTGACGCAATAGGCGCGAAAATCATCGTCAAAGCAGGCGGCAAGCAGTTTGTCCGCGAAGTTCAGGGCGCATACGGTCTCAACGGCTTCCAGAACGACCACCTTCAGATCATCGGTCTCGGCGACATCTGCGAAGTCGAAGGAATAGAGATCCACTGGCCGGACAAAGAAAACTCAGTCACGACATACGACAAAGTTTTTGCGAACTATGTTCTTGAAATCAATCAGGAAACCGGCTTAAAGCACCACAAAATCGAAGAATACTTCGGCAAATAACTCTTTATGGAAGAAGCTCAAAATAATTCCGCATACATCCCTGCTCCGAACAAAAAAACAGCTCGGGAATATTCGCTTCTTCTCGACTCTCTTTCAATCGCTAACAACGCCGTTTTCCGCTGGAATTCGTGGCAGATAGAGGTCGATTTCAGTGACTACGAAAAGGCAAAAAATGAAATTTCAGCTTACGAAAAATATGGAAGAATAGAAAAAATCCACAATAAATTCGCACACATACGATTTCAGAAAGTTGATTGGATCTGTTTTTGTGCGACTCTCATTCTTCTTGCAGCATTCCACGTTTTTATTTATGAATTTGACCATTCGGAACTCATAAAAGCAGGCCGCTCAAGTGCTGCCGCAATAACAGAAGGCGAATTTTTCAGAGCAGTCACCGCCCTCACCCTTCACGGCGATTACAAACACCTTTTTTCCAACATTTTTTTCGGCGGGATCGTACTCTGGGCACTTTCAACCATGACAGGAACCGGTTTCGCGCTTCTTTTTGCCCTTTTCACAGGTTTTGCAGGAAATGTGATGAACGCCTTTTTCTACGGCAGCGCACACAACTCAATCGGCGCTTCGACCTCTGTTTTCGGCGTTATCGGAGTTCTTGCAGGTTTGCAGTTTTTCGACAGTTTCCGCGAGAAAAAACTCGGCCGCTGGATCCCTTTCGGTGCGGCTTTAGGACTATTGGCAATGCTCGGAAGCAGTGAAAAAAGCGATGTCCTTGCCCACCTTTTCGGCTTTGCAGCAGGCCTTCCCGCCGGAACAATTTTCGGAGCACTATTCTCAAAACGCAGCATCCCCGGAAAAACCGTTCAAAACATATCTGCAATTCTATTTATTTCAGTGATTTTCGGCTGCTGGATTATTGCCGTAGATTAAAACTGAGAACTAAATAATATTATCCGAAAATTTTTCTTTTGACTTCGCGGGTATATGTGAATGCGCTGATAAGGCTGAAAACTATCGAAGACCAGATGAGGAAATAACCGACGCCTGAGGGATTCCAGTCAATATTGACAAGAGCGAGCAGGGTTTTCTGATTTATCATAAAGAACGGCAGAGCAAACATCTGCAGCATGGTTTTAGTTTTGCCCCAGATATCGGCTGCGATAACCAGATCGTGCTCCATTGCAAGCGAGCGGATTCCGAAAATATAAAATTCGCGCGCCAGAATTATGATGACCGGCCATGCGGAGATTTCCTGCATCGAAACGAGCAGAACCAGCGTGAGATTGACGATGAACTTGTCTGCAAGCGGGTCAAGCAGTTTGCCTGAGACGGAAACTGTACCCGATTTCCGCGCAAGATAGCCGTCAAAAAAGTCGGTGACAGTCGCTATCGTGTAGAAAATCCATGACCACAGACGCATTACCGGAGTATTGAGCCAGATAAAGAGAAGAACCACCGGAACAAGAATGATTCTGATCGAAGTGAGAAGGTTCGGAATCGTCAGAATATCCTTCTTGAAATTGCGTAACCTGTCAATAATTTTACGTTTTCCGGCGCCGCCTTTAAATTTTTTCACCATGGCTCTTTCCCCGTGTAAATTTTATAAAAACCGTGTATTTTATCGACATAATTCATAGTTTCGTCAAACGGCGGAACCCCGTCGTAATAAACAACCGCAGCGGGGCCGGCGTTGTATCCGGCAACTGCGCTTTTGGCATTGTTCTTGAATTTTTTCAGCATTTTTTTCAGATATTTAGTGCCGCCCATGATATTCTGTTCGGCATCGAAAACATTCTTCACCCCTACTTCAGTTGCCGTATCGGGCATAAGCTGCATGAGTCCTTTCGCTCCGGCGCTCGAAATTGCCTTCGGATCGAAAAGGGATTCAGCCTTTATCACGCTTTTTATGAGGAAAAAATCGACTCCGTGCTTTTCGGAAGCACGTCTGATGATTTCGTCATACTGATTTTCACGTCCCGGATTGATTTTGTAACCCGCTTTGTGCTTGACTTCGCCTTTCGTCACGTACAAAGGCTTGCAGGAGCGAAGATCGGCGCACTGATTCGTAAAGGTGTAGCGGTCTGAAAGCGGTTCGTAAAGATAATAAATTTTGACTGTGTCGGCAAAAATCTGAAAAAAAGAAAAAATTGTAAGACTAAGCACTAAAAAACGCATTATTATTCTTCCGTCGCAGTCTCTCCGCTCTTTTCCGGCTGCTGTTTCGGCTCAAAAGCCTCCATTATTTCGTCTCTTTCGAGCGTCTCTTTTTCGACAAGCGCGCTAACAAGCCTTTCAACGCCGTCTCTGTGAGCTTCAAGTATGTTTTTCGCATCGGCATAGGCCTGTTCTATGATCTTCTGGACCTCTTCATCGATTTTCTGTGAAGTCGCTTCACTTACCTGAGTTCTCTTTCCGAGCTCTCGACCTAAGAAAACCTGTTCTTCCTTTTCGCCGTAGCTGATGGGTCCGAGATCATCGCCCATTCCCCACTGCATGACCATGTTCCGGGCAATCTGAGTTGCGCGTTCGATGTCGTTTCCGGCGCCGGTCGTGATCCTGCCGATGAAAACTTCCTCAGCCGCTCTGCCGCCCATGAGAACTTTGATTCTGTCTACGAGTTCGGCTCTGTGATATGAATATTTGTCCTTTTCGGGAAGCTGCTGCGTTACGCCCAAAGCCCTTCCGCGCGGCACAATCGAAACTTTGTGGACAGGATCGGCATATTCGGAGCAGAGCCCGACAACGACGTGACCTGCCTCGTGATAAGCAGTATCCTTCTTTTCTTCGGGAGTCTGCACCATAGTTTTGCGCGCTTTTCCCATAAAAATCTTGTCTTTCGCGTCTTCGATGTCAGCCATCGTCACTTCGTTTTCAGATCTCGATGCCGCGATAAGTGCCGCTTCGTTGAGAAGGTTTGCAAGATCGGCACCCGAAAGCCCGGGAGTTCCCTTCGCGATATCGCCGAAATTGATGTCAGGTGCGGTTTTTATCTTTTCCGCATGAACTTTGAGAATGAGTTCGCGCCCCTTGATGTCTGGAAGCGGCACGTAGACCTGCCTGTCGAATCTGCCGGGACGAAGAAGCGCCGGATCGAGAACGTCAGGCCTGTTGGTTGCCGCGATAACGATGATCCCAAGGTCACTGCCGAAACCGTCCATTTCAACAAGAAGCTGGTTCAAGGTCTGCTCTCTCTCGTCGTTTCCGCCGCCCAAGCCTGCTCCGCGCTGACGACCTACCGCATCGATTTCGTCAACAAAAATTATGCACGGCGCCTTGGCTTTCGCGTTTTCAAAAAGGTCTCTCACCCTGCTCGCACCGACACCGACGAACATTTCGACGAAATCGGAACCGCTTATGATGAAAAACGGAACATCGGCTTCCCCCGCAACTGCTTTTGCGAGCAAGGTTTTACCTGTTCCGGGAGGCCCCACAAGAAGGACTCCGTGCGGGATCTTAGCACCGATTTTGGTGTAAACCGACGGTTTTTTGAGAAAATCGACGACTTCTTCAAGCTCTTCCTTCGCCTCGTCAACGCCTGCAACATCCTTGAAACGGATCTGGTTCTGGTCTTTCGAAATCATGCGGTGTTTGCTTTTTCCGAACGAGAAAGCCTTGTTGTTTCCGCCGTTCATCTGACGCAGGAAGAATATGAAAATGGCAACAAAAATTATCATCGGAAGCCAAGAAATGAGGAGAGTTTTCCAGAGCGAATCGTCTTCCGGCTTTTTGTAGGTCGCTGGGACGTTGTTTTCAGCCAGGAACTCCGACATCCTCTCTCCACTTGGTCCTATCACCGTGAATTTGGTGTCTTTTCCGTCGTTGAGAACGCCGCTGAACTCGATCCCGTCAATAAAAACTTCTTTTATTTCCTGATTTTTAACCTTTTGCCGGAACTCGGTCATATTGATTTCAGCGACCGGCGCAGATTCCGTCATTCTCGAAAGACTTATTGCGACAAAAGCAAGAACAGCGATAAACAGCCAAACAATCAGTGTTCTGTAATTGAATTTCATATATTTCTCCTAAATCAAACATCAAAAGAACGTATTTCCGCTATATAAGCACAAAAACGCAAAAGCGAAGTATTTTAGCAATATTTTCTAAAATTAAAATAAATATCTATAAAAAAGGCAAAACGACCCGAAAAAGGTTTCAACCCGATCATTTTCTGATAATCAATAACAAAATTATTTATCACATCGTAGCACCATTAAAATCTTTTGAAAAATCAGGAAGTTATTTTGCAGAACCCTCTCAGACGCTTCGTGCGGAGCTTCTTGTTATGCAAAATTTTAAATAAATTAATTTTATACTCAAAACTATTGAAGTTAAAAAAATAAAACTTTCAAATTACTACATTAATTTTTTGACTTTTTAATACAAACATATAAAATATTTTTTGAATTTGATCTTTGGGAGAAAAATTTATTCATAAAAAACTTGATTTATTTTTATTTAACAGTAAACAAACGACATAATGACCGAAAAGAGGGTTTATATCAAACACTTTGTGTCCCTCGAGTAGGTCTTTTTTTATTTTCCGGAGCCAAAAAATGGAAATAGTAACAATGATCGACGGCGGTTTTTTGAGGAAAAAGTATCATGCAGCGTTTAAGGAAAACATTTCTGCTTTGCAAATCAAAAATTTTGTAGGCAACATCATAAAATATTCCGGTTTCGGCGGAATAAATACTTACAGAGTTTATTTTTATGACTGCAAACCATGCGATGCGAAGACGACCTACCCTGTTTCAAACAAAGCTCTCAATTTGGCAAAAACGACTCAATATGACGAAAGCCTGAAACTTATAAACGATATCCGCGGCCTGGATTTTTTTGCGTTTAGAGAGGGACAGCTTTCTTTTTCAGGATGGAAACTAAAAAAGAAATGCTACAAAGAAACACCTTATACTGATGAAAGTTTCGATCTTGATCTGGCTCAAAAAGGAGTCGATATCAAAATCGGTCTTGATATCGCATGGATAAGCTACAACAATATTTCCGAGAGGATACTTCTTGTTACGGGTGACAGTGATTTTATTCCGGCGATAAAAACTGCACGGCGCAACGGGATTTTTGTTCATCTTTTTACTCTGGGACATCACGTAAAAGATGATTTAAAGTTAAATGCCGATGTTTGTATCGAAAATTCTCTTTCAGATCTTTTAGAGAAAAATGAAGATTATTAGAGTCTCTCTTATTGTAGGTTGTGTTTGAAAATCTCTTAAATCAAGTCCTTGTTTTGTGAAATCTCTGAGAGCGCGGGCGACCCGCCGAAATCATTTCGACTTCGCTCAATGACCGCGCTTGCTGAGCTTGTTCGCTGCACTACCTCACACAACGGACACTTAGATATCTTCCGTTTGATCTGGAAATTTCGGATCGGGACCGTATGGATTCGTCCCGATTTCACCGGGCTGGGCAGCCCAATACAGGAAAATCCAACTGCCGACTATCGGGATCAAAGAAACGAACCAGTATTTTCCTGATTTGCCTATATCATGAAGACGCCGCCAGCACAATGCAATAGAGGGACACAAAACAGCAAGACGGTATGTAGTCAACGGAATATTGTAATGCCCTTTACCGGGGAATCCCCAGATAAGAATAAGTATCACAGTCACAATGAGGTTAAACAGAACAAAATACCAGTATTCGCTTCTGCGGGCACGCCCCTTAAACTCAGCATACTTTGAAAAAACGCCTATTACAGCCTGAAACACGTTCATGAGAATCTCTATGTAGAAATTATTTGAATTAAATTGACTATTTTTCTGAAACTTTCGGAGGTTCGATGTATTTTTCGCGTTTGATGTATTCGATGACAGCTGCCGGAACGGAGATTTTGGTGTCGTTGAGTTTAAGTTTTGTCATCATGTCAAAGCCGTCGCCGCCGCCTGCAACAAAGGAGTTGACTGCGAAAGTGTAGGTTTTGTTCGCGTCTAAAGCAGCGCCGTTTACTTTGATGTTCGACGCTTTGCCGCCGGAAACGGAAAATTCTACACCGTAGAAGTGAAGGTATCCGCCCTGCCCCTTGTTTTTAAGTGAAAGTTCAATAATTTCGGCAAGCTGAGCACCGCTGACAGAACCTGTAACGATCGTGTCTTCGAACGGGAAAACGCTGTAGATATCCATTTCGTTGACGATTCCGCTGTTGAGGCCCTGTCTTATCGCACCGCCGTTAGCGAAAGCGATATCGACATTCGTTCTGTCCTTCATTACTTCGGCAATGAAAACACCGAGCGTTGAAGGATTGTTGCGGACGAAATTTCTTTCGCCGTTGAAGGAATCAGAAAGCTCTCCGACAACCTGAGTTGAAAATTCACAGTTGAAATCGTTGAGCATTTTCAGCATCGCTTCGTTTTCAACAAGGTCTTTGCCTCTGTTTTCGTAAGTTACGCTGCCGTTGCTTTTAACGATTTTTTCTTTGACGTTGACCGGGTAAAGTTTGAAATTTTTCTGAACGAGTTCCTTGCCTTCAAAGTAGAAATCGAATCTGCCGACCCACTTTCCGAGTCCTTCTGTCTGGATTATCGGAACATTGTTGACATAAACCGGTTCATTCATCTGGATTTTCGTTCTTCCGCCGATGATAAGGTCGATTCCGGGAACTTCTTTTGCAAGCAGTCTGTCGCTCGGATAACCGTCTGCATCCTTATCTTTGTCGGAATAACCGAGGTTTGAAAGAACAACTACGAAATCGTTGTTTTTCTTGAGTTCCTCTACTGCTTTTTTTGCAGCTTCGATCGGATCCTGAACCTTTACAAGCCCTTCAACACCGGCATTCGAGATTTTCTCAAGTTCCGGAGTCGTGATGCCGACGAAAGCGACTTTAACGCCGTTTATCATCTCTTTCTGGATGAAAGATTTACCGACCTGTTTGTTGTTTTTATAGAAAAGATTTGCCGCAATAAACGGGAATCTCGCCTCTTTCTGCATTTTTTCGAAAGTCTTCATTCCAAAGTCGAACTCATGACTTCCGATAAGCATTCCGTCGTAACCGATAAGGTTCATGCCGGTTATCATAGGAAGGTTTTCGCAGATGTTGCTTCTGGGATCACCCATCGTTACGTTGCCGCTGCTGAGTACGACCACATCGCCGTTCGTGAGCTGAACTTCGTTTCTGATCTGTTCGATAAGGGTTTTCTGCGCAGCAAGACCGCCTGTTTTCGGGCTGTCCGGAGCGTCGAACGCCCATGCCATACCGTGAGAATCGTTCGTAAAAAGGATCGTCAGAAGTCTCGGTTCCGCAAAAAGCGAAAAACTGAGACCGCAGATAAAGAGGAAAACCAAAAAATTTCTTTTCATAAGGACCTCCAAAAATTAGACGGTGCCATTTATATATGAAATAAATAATTTAGTCAAAAATCCGCACATATGTTTAACAAAACGGGATCAAACCATTCTTTACTATTTTTATTTTTGAAGTATAAGCAAATGCTTTTGGAGGTTTGATGAAACACGTTTCCGACTTTATAAAATCGGCCCGTTTCGCCGAAGTTTCGATACTTTTGGGATTTCCGATGATAGGTCTTTTCTTTGCCTTTACATCACCGGATCAGCTTGTTTCGCTTCCTGTTTTTCTTTTTGCAGCGGCGATTTTCTCGCTTTTTACAGCGATTTACGCCTTCAACGGATTTGCCGGAACAGAAGACGACAAACACAATTCGCGCCTTGCTGACCTCGCCGGGAAACGCCGTTCGTTCATCGTGACCCTTGTTGTTTCGCTTTTTGTTTCGCTTGTCCTTTTCTTTCTGATAAAGCCGGTTCTCGCCGCATTTTCGGCCGTAAGTTTTCTGCTCTGGTGCGTCTATTCGTTCCCCAAAAAAGGGTTCAAATATCGCCCGTTTCTCGGAACACTGATACATTTCATCGGTCAGATAATACATTTTCTCATGGGTTACACCGTTCTGGCTCCGCTTGACAAAGGGAGTGCCGCAGCCTCTGTTTATTTTGCCATTCTTTTTTCCGCAGGGCACATAAACCATGAACTTATCGACCACGACGCCGATGAAAAAAGCGGAATAAAAACGGGAGCCGTCTCTTTCGGAGTTTCGTCCTGGGAAAAGGTTTCCTTTGCACTTTTTCTGACTGCAGCGCTCTATATTTCAGCCCTTTCGCTGATTGAAAAAGAGCTTCTTCCGATCTGTTTTCCCTTCATAATTGCAGGAATCATCCACATAATTTTCAAAATATGCAGATTCAAAAAAGCTCCGATTCAGGCGAAATTTCTTGAAGAGAGGCATTTTTACAGAATACTTTACTTTGTCGCAGGAATACTCTTCATAGCGGCGAAAATTTTTGATTTTGCAAGTTTAATCAAATGAATACGATGAATTACAACGCAAACATAATTTATTTTTCGGGGAAAGCCGATGCTGAAAAAATAGCTGAAAAGCTGGCACTCTCAGGAATAAAAGCCAAACTTTTTCCTGTAAAAAAGTGCATCATCACTGAAGATATCTCAGAGTATTTCGTTTTTGACAGAACACAGGCCGATCCGCTTGAAAAAGCCTATCTGCGGGACGGAAAAACCGATCCTGCGGCTCTCCTTTCGATTCAGAAGATAATTCTCGACAGAATTTTGTCCGAAGCTGACGAAAACACGATTTTCTTTATCGAAGAGAGTTTTGTTCCCGAAAGTTTTTACATCAGAAAAGCCCTCTACAGAAACCGCAGAACCTTTTTTTCTTTCGGCAGACTCGCTCCAGAATCAGGTCTTTCGGTCGTTCGCGGCGCGCTTGACCTCGGTTTCCACGAGGCTTCGTTTCTCGATTTTGAAGAACCGGAAAAACCGTCGTTTCCGGCAGCAAAGCTGCCGCAGTTCCCTGAATTCAACGGAATTATTGCAATAGATGCCCCGCCGGACTCGATTCCTGTTAGGTATCTGCGCTTTTTCAGAAGTCCGCTTCAGCTCACGAAAGGACTCATCCGCTTTTGCAATTTACTTCTTCCGGGTGAAAAACACGGAAAAATTCTCGTTTACTCGCCGAAAAAAGAGGCTGACTGCTACACGGCTTCAGAGCGGACAGCGCAGTTCATCAGGCTTCTTGGAGCACGCGGAAAAACTTTTTCAGATTTTTCGGAACTGCCATCCAACGCAACAGTCCTCACCTGGTCAACGAAACGGTTTTTCTCGCTTCTCAAAAACGGTTTCAGACCGGTTCCGATGACAAAAACACTCTCTGCAAAACTTTTCGACCCGAAAATAAAGTCTCCCGCAGAGCTCATAGCATCAAATCCTGACAAAGAATCGTTCATAAAAATAAAAGATTTTCTCCACAACTGCGAATTGAGGAATTTCAAGATAAAATAATCTCTCTTTCCCAGGTCTTCGCGCGCGCTTTATTTATTTGCTTTTAATTTTGTTTTAAGGATAATAGGCGGTTTTTTGGCGGGGCATAAATGAGTAAGCCGGTTTTTCTTTTTTTATCACTCTTTTTTTCATTTTTCATTTTCGCTCAGACGAATGTCTACAGAATCTCGATGATGGGAGCTGAAATCGGTAAAAGCACCGAGAGTTGGGAAGAGAAAAAAAATCATGACGGCAGCTGTGAAATCGTGCTGCATTCAGTTTCCGAGATGAGTTTAGCCCGCGGTCTTGATTCGATGACAATAAAATCAGACACCACCCTTTCAGCCGACTGCATAACATTTGAACCGAAGCGGATAAAAGGCGAAATATCGGAAGGCGGCTCTAAAATTTTTGTCGAGGGTCTCAACAGAAGCGGCGTTTTCGAAACCAGTATGACAAAAAACGGAAGCAGAGAGACTTCAAGTTTTCAGGTAAAGAAAAATTCTACATTTTTCGGAATGATTTTCAGAAAACTGAGTGCTGACGAGCTCCTCAAAGGCGGAAGAACTTCAATAATTTCCGAAGAAAGCCTTACAGAGAGCGAAGTCTCATACACGGCCTCGAAAAATGCCGACGGAACAGTTTCTGCAACGGTCGTTTTTCAGGGAATCCCGATAAAATACACCGTTTCAAACAAAAAAGTGCTCCGATCAGAGATACAGGGCGGTCTTATCGTCTACACTCTTGAATCTCTGCCGGAAGTAAAAAACACTCAAACTGCCGGAAATCCTGACATTCTGCAGAATACGAAACTTTTCAACGAGGGAATTGCTATAAAATATCCGCGGAAAACACAGAATACAATCTTTCAGGTCGAAAATGCAGATTTCGCGTCAATTCCCGAAACATGCTTTCAGAAAAAAGGAAACGGCACAGTGACAGTAAGCAGCGATGCGGCAAACTGCAGAAATCTGCCCGAAGCATCGGACACTCAGCCAAACATAATCGAAGACAGCAGTAATCCCGAAATCGTCCGTGCGGCCCGTAAAATCGTCCTCGGTGCACCGAATCAGCAGGAAATGGTGAAACGAATCACGAAATTCGTTTACAAGCACATAAACAACAAAAACTACAACCACGGAAACATGTCGGCAGGCGAAGTTCTGCGTACAAAAAGCGGCGACTGTACCGAACACTCGGCACTTTTTGCGGCACTCTCGCGTGCTGCAGGGATACCAACGAAGATGGTTTACGGCGTTGTTCTGAACGCAAACGGAGAATTTTTCTTCCACAACTGGAACGAGGCTTTTGCAGACGGAAAATGGATCACCGTTGATTCGACTTTCAATCTGATTCCGGCTGATTCCTCGAGAATTACGCTTATTTACGGCGGTCCAGACAGCAGATCGCGTGAGCAGGTTTCCCTTTCTGTCCTGAAATTTCTGAACAACACAAAAATTTTTGCAAGAGGCTTTTCAAATGAAAAGTGAGAGTTTTACCTGCAGCGATTTTCTGATAAAGGCGGGCCATGAGATCGTCAACATAATGACACCGCTTGAGCATATTGAATACCTGGAAGAAGAGATGATTTCTGCAAGAGTAACACGCGGCGAAAGACTTGGGCGGCAGCTCGGAAGGATCGGCAGACTGATTTCGGGCGAAAACGGAAACGAGCCTTACGAATTCAGCGAATTTGTCTACAACATCAAGGAAAAATGCCGCAGTCTTGGAATAAAGGTTTCTGCGGAAAACAAAAACTACAACTCAATCGAGACAATAAAAGGAAAAAACCTGATGACGTGCGTGATTGACGAAATACTTGCAAACTGGAAAATGCACGGCAAAAGTGAATTTTCGATAAATATCGCCGATGAAAAAACGATCGTTTTCAAAAACGGCTACGATCCGGCGTCTTTGAAAAACATCGGCAGCACGAAAGAAGAACTTGCAAAACCGTTTGTCAAAGGAGCTTTCTCCAAAGGCTCGGGACTCGGTTTGTATATTATTGAACTCGCTTCTTTAGAAGGAGGTTTCACTTGGAATTTATCGGCAGACGAAAAATATTTCTCCTTATCGCTTGTCTTCTGATCACGACCGCTCTTTTTGCGGACGAAGACAGGGTTTATATGGAAGATCCGCTTTCTCCGGTTTCTGATACTTCGTGGGGAAACCGCTCCAGAGAGCTCAGGCACGCGATAGATACGCAGAACTGCGGCAAAGGCTGCGGCGCGCTGCTCAGTCATAATGCACAATTTGTGATGAACCCGGCGGCACTGATGATCAACAAAATGTTCACTGTCGCGGCTCTTTACCAGTTCGTCGAAGCAATGTCGGTATCGGTTAGCGACTCTAAAACATCGGTAATCGGCGGCGGAATAATGTATTCCTACAACTACGGACTTCACCACATCAAAACGAATTTCGGTTTTCCGATATATCCCGGCTACATTTACGGCGGTATAAACCTGAACAACTACATCGGCAAATTCGAACCGACTCAAAACGACGACACCAATTCCCACTCTTTCGACATCGGCATCGTGGCGCAGATAACTCCTTTCGTGAATCTCGGTTTTGCCGCTCTCGACGTATGGACTTTCTACGGACGCGATATCCCGAGAAAACTAAGCTGGAATTTTGAAACCAACATAAGAGACATGTTTTTCATAAACACCGGCTGGCAGTACCATCTGCAGCAGGGAAAAGAGAAGTTCGCGAACAAGAGAACAACTTTGAAAGGCTTCGATTTCTACACCGGTTTTGAGTTCAGATACGCGCTTTTCAGAGCAGGATTCGGCTTCAACAACATCTCTTTCAGCAAAAAACTTACGTGGGACACAACGACAAAAACATTCTCGCTCGCCTTTTACAAACCGGGCGCAGGCGGAATTTACGGCAATTTCATGTATAACGAATCAAACTACATTACTTTTTCGATAAATGTCGTTTGGGAACCCTCATTCGGCAGCTAAAAAAGGAGGAAAAATGAGAGCTTTATCAGGAATAAAACCGACCGGTACGCTGCATCTGGGCAACTATTTCGGCGCAGCGCAGCAGTTTGCTGCAATGCAGCAGAAAAATTACGAAGGCTACTATTTCATTGCCGACTATCACACGCTTAACACCCTGCCCGATCCGGCAAAACTTACCGAAAACACATGGAACATCGTTCTTGACTACCTCGCTTTCGGACTTGACCCTGAAAAAAGCGTGATATTTCTGCAGTCGCTTGTTCCCGAAGTTGCGGAACTCGCATTCATACTCGGCAACTACACGCCGATGGGACTTATGCAGCGCGCCCACAGCTACAAGGAAAAAACGGCAAAAGGCGAACTCATAAACGTCGGACTTTTCTACTATCCGCTTCTCATGACTGCCGACATTCTGCTTTACAAATCGAACATCGTTCCGGTCGGAAAAGACCAGAAGCAGCATGTTGAGATTGCCCGCGACATAGCGGAAAAGTTTAACCTTTTCTACCAGAAGGATCTTTTCGTGATCCCGGAGCCTTTCATTCCCGAAAGCGTTGCGATCGTTCCGGGAACAGACGGGCAGAAGATGTCGAAAAGCTACGGCAACACTATCGAAATGTTCGCTGCAGATCCGGTTCTCAAAAAGCAGATCATGGGAATCGTCACCGATTCGACCCCGCTTGAAGAGCCGAAAGACCCTGAAAAATGCAACGTCTACAACATTTACAAACTCATAGTTCCGGCAGAAAAAGCCAAAGAAATGGCTGACAAACTCTCGGCAGGCGGATACGGTTACGGACATGCAAAGAAAGAACTTTTGTCCGCAGTCCACGAATTTTTCGATCCGATGAGAGCGAAACGCGCCGAGCTTGAAAAAAACATGGATTACGTAAGAAAAGTTATCGCGGAAGGAAGTGCAAAAGCGCGTGAAACCGCGGTCGAAACAATAAAAGAAGTCAAAAAAACAGTCGGTTTAGTCGGCAATATCTACTAGGAGGTTGATATGAAATTTAATAAAATTCTCCTGTTTTCAGTACTTTTCCTTTTCGTCGCAAGGCTTTCAGCCGATTTCGCGATTGACGGCAACCGTTTCAAGACCTCGCCTTTCGCAGACGGGTTCCTGACAGTATACGGTTCAGAAGGACTTGAAGAAGGATTGCTCGGCGTCGACTTCATTATGAATTTCCAGCACGCGCCGATCATCGTATCTGGAGGAAATAAAGTTATTGCAAACCAGCTCACTTCCGACATTTCGATTTTCTACAGCGTCGTAAAGTGGTTTGACCTCGGCGTTTCGCTTCCGGTCATCCTGTTTGAAAACGGTGACGGCTGGAACAAGGACGACAATCTTGCAAAAGCGGGTGTCGGCGACCTCAGGCTCGTTCCGAGATTCCAGCTTTTCAGCCTTTTCGATAAACTGATTTCGATGTCGGTAATCACTGAAGTCACCGCTCCGACAGGCAAACAGATTCACTCGGCACTTGGAAGCAATCAGTTCACATTCCGCCCCGCAATCGCTCTCGGAACTCAGTCAAAATGGATTGATGCGGCTCTCAACCTTTACTATCACGTTCTTCCAAAGCAGACTTTCGCGACATCGAAATTCGACGATGAATTCGGTCTCAAACTCGGACTCAACGTTCATGCAATAGAAAAACTGCTTGATGTAAACGCTGAATTTCATTCGGCTACTTCGATAAAATCACCTTTCAAGAACGATGCTCAGGACAACATCGAAATAGGCGGCGGCGTCCGCTTCAAAACTCCGGCAAATATTGATGTTATCGCAGGTGCGTTCGGCGGTTTCGGCAAAGCGGTAGCAGTTCCCAAATACCGCATTTACGCCGGAATTTCGTGGAACATGAACGTCCTTCCGCCGGAAGAAGAGCGCAATAAAGCAGAATTCAAACTGAAAAAGAGAGAGGCAAAACAGGAAGAACAGCCGAAACAGGAAGAGAAAAAGCCTGAAGAAAAGAAAGTCAAAAAGGCTCCGAAGAAAACCGCTCCGAAACAGGAGGCAGCACTTCCGCAGCAGCCTGTAAAAACCGGCGAAAAACTGCCGAATGAGGTTCACTTCATGCACGAATCAGACTACATCGCAGATACTGTCGAAATCGAAAAAGTCGCTCTCATCCTGACAAGAAACTTCATGCTGAAAATCAGAATCGAAGCCCACACCGACAGGCATGAAAACGCATCTTTCGCACAAAAACGCGCTAATGCCGTAAAAGCCGTACTTATCAAAAACGGCGTTGAAGCGAACAGAATAAAAATCAAAATCATCGGTGCTGCAGAACCTGTTGCAAACGGCGACACCGAGCCCGATATGGTTAAAAACAGAAGAGTCGAATTCTTCGTCGTAACGGATTAGTTTTAGAGGAATCATGGAAAAAATCATCTCTATCGGCGAAATAGCTCCCAGAATTTACAAGATAGTCATAACGGCGCCGCAGATAGCAAAAATGTGGCATCCCGGGCAGTTTCTTATAATCCATCTCAATGAAGACAGCGAAAGAATCCCTCTCACGATATGCAAACGCGACGTCGAAAAAGGAGAACTTACCCTCATCGTTCAGGCAATAGGCGAAAGCACGCGCGAAATCTGCGCAAGCAAGCCTGGATCTGAAATACGCGATGTTTTAGGCCCTCTCGGAATGCCGAGCGACATAAATCCCGATTTCAAGAGTGTCCTATTTATTTCAGGCGGAATCGGCATCACGCCGTTATATCCGCTGATTCAGAGATACCACGAACTCGGAATCATGACTACTGTCCTCATGGGTTTCAGAACGGCAAAAAACCTTATTCTGGATTCGGAAGTCAAAGAAGTCGCAGACAACATAATGATAGCATCGGACGACGGAACCCTGGGCGAAAAAGGACTGGCTTTGGATCTCATCGCTCCGGCAATCGAAAAATGGGGAAAATTCGACCATGTCTATATCGCGGGACCTGTCAGAATGATGCAGTACACCGTTTTCGAAGCGGCAAAATTCGGCATAAAATCGACCGTCAGCCTCAATCCGCTCATGATAGACGGCACCGGCATGTGCGGCGGCTGCAGAGTGAATATCGGCGGCAAAACGAAATTTGCGTGCGTTGACGGGCCGGAATTTGACGGAGAGCTGGTTGATTTTGAAAAATTGGCAAAAAAATTAGGCACTTACAAAGATCATCAGTGCCGCATCAGGTAGTTTTATGAGGTAAAGATGGATATTTTTACGATTTTCACAAAAGGCGGAATCGTTATGTACCCGATCCTGCTCTGCTCGATCGTGAGTGTGGCAATCCTTTTTGAGCGCCTTTTCGCCCTTAGAAAAAGCAGAATCATCGCAAACAGAGATCTTCTGATGCACCTCGCCGAAAAACATGCATGGAACGATCTCAAAGAAGCGGCACAAAAAGGCGACGACCTCTTTTCACGCGTGGTTTACATGACTCTGGACGATCCTTCCTCCGAAACGGAAACTGAAAAAATCACCGAAATCTATGCAAAAAAAGTGACGGAAGAAATTTACAGCCACACCTCGATTCCCGGCGTCATGGCGACACTTTCGCCTCTGCTCGGACTTTTGGGAACGGTTCTCGGCATGATAAGGATTTTCAACAAATTCACAGAAGCGGGCGGAAATCCGATGATTCTGGCGGGTGGCATCTGGGAAGCGCTCATCACGACGGCTGCAGGACTCACCGTTGCGATTCCCAGCCTCATAATTTACAGATTCCTGACATACACCGCTGAAAAAAGCGTTGCAGAACTTGAATTCGCTCTGGAAAAATTCGTTATTTTCAGAGGTGCGGGAAAGAACGGAGACAAACAAATTTAAATTTTGGTTTAAAAAAGTTGATTTTTAGATAATTTTGTCATAATTTCAGATGTAATATTTGTCAATGGAGAGAAAAATGGCAGAAAACAGAAGAGAAATGATCGAAAACGTTATCAGAAACGTTGAAAAGCAGTACGGCAAAGGCTCGATTATGATTTTGGGCGACGAAACCAACATCGACATTCCGGTTATTCCGTCAGGTTCGATGAGCTTAGATATCGCAATGGGTATCGGCGGCTATCCGAGAGGAAGAATCATCGAGATTTACGGCCCTGAATCTTCGGGTAAAACGACTCTCGCTCTTCACGCCATCGCTGAAGCGCAGAAAAAAGGCGGTGCAGCGGCATTTATCGACGCGGAGCACGCATTCGATCTCAACTATGCGAAAAGACTTGGAATTCAAGTTGATTCGCTCGTAGTTTCGCAGCCCGATTACGCCGAGCAGGCTCTTGAAATTGCAGAAACTCTCGTACGCAGCAACGCAATCGACGTTCTCGTTATAGACTCTGTCGCAGCACTCGTTCCGAGAAGCGAAATCGAAGGCGAAATGGGCGAAAGCCAGATGGGTGTTCAGGCAAGACTTATGTCGCAGGCTCTGAGAAAACTCACGGCTGCAGTCAGCAAATCGAAAACCTGCCTCATCTTCATCAACCAGCTCAGAAGCAAAATCGGCGTAATGTTCGGCAATCCGGAAACAACGACAGGCGGAAACGCCCTTAAATTCTACGCTTCGATAAGAATCGACATAAGAAGAATCGCAAGCATCAAGGAAAAGGAAACCGTTATCGGCAACCAGGTCAAGGTCAAAATCCAGAAAAACAAGATGTTCCCGCCTTTCAGAGAGGCTGTTTTCGATATAATCTACGGAAAGGGAATCGACAGACTTACCGACATGATTAACGTTGCGGAAACTGACGGAATCATCGTAAAAAGCGGAAGCTGGTACGCATACAACGACGAAAAACTCGGGCAGGGCATTTCAAATGCGGCAAAAACCTTGAAGGAAAATCCTGAACTTATGAAAGAAATCGTCAACAAAATCAAAGAAAAACACAATCTGGTCAAAGATGCTGACGAACAGCCGAAAGCAGAGCAGAAACCGGCTGAAAACGAAGAAGATAAAAAACAGAAAAAGAGTGCAGGGAGTAAATAATGAGCGATACTTTTCAGGAATACATTCAGTTTCTCAACGAACTTCTGCATGATGCGGCAAATCTCGGTGCATCGGATATCCACTTAAAAACATACAGCGCTCCGGTTTTCAGAATCAACGGAGCTCTGAACAAAATGGACAAATACGGCATACTCAAGCCCGAAAAACTCAACCCGATGATTGCAGGAATCCTCAACGACGAACAGCGTCACGCTCTCAAGGATAACGCCGAAATCGACCTTTCGCACAGCGTTTCCGGTGTCGGCAGATTCAGGGTAAACGTCTTCAAACAGAGAAGTTCTTTAGGCGCAGTTTTCAGAACGATTCCCTTCTCGGTCAAATCGATCGATGAACTCATTCTGCCGCCAGCAATCAAAAAAATCGCCGACAACAGACGCGGACTTATCCTTGTCACAGGAACAACGGGAAGCGGTAAATCAACGACAATGGCTTCGATCGTCGACTACATAAATTCGACTAGAGGATGCAACATCATAACTATTGAGGATCCTATCGAATTTCTGCTCCGCGATAAAAAAAGTATCGTCAGTCAGCGCGAGATCGGTATCGATACCAAGTCTTTCTCGACCGCTCTCAGAGCTTCTCTGCGTGAAGACCCGGATGTAATCATGGTCGGTGAAATGCGAGACCTTGAAACCATCGAGATAGCACTTACCGCGGCTGAAACAGGCCACCTTGTAATAAGTACACTTCACACTTTGAACGCAGCTGAAACGATAAACCGAATCATCTCCGTTTTCCCGCCCAACAACCAGGGACAGATCCGTCAGCAGCTCGGCAGCGTCCTTACCGCCGCGATAAGCCAGCGTCTTATCAAAAAGAAAGACGGAAAAGCGCGTGTTCCGGCAGTTGAAATCCTTGTAGCATCGCAGCTCGTCAAAGAGATAATCGTTGACGGTTCAAGGTTCAAAGAACTTCACGACGTTATCGAAAAAGGGCACCAGAACTACGGCATGCAGACTTTCGACCAGTCGATATTCCAACTTTACCAGGACGGTCACATCTCCGAAAAAGAGGCTCTCGAAAACGCAACAAGCCCGGACGATCTCGTTCTCAGAATGAAGGGTGTCAGTATGTCGGGCGACGGCGACTGGGGCTCTTTCGACAGCGGTACGGAAGGTATGACTCCGCAGTACGAGCCGACAGATTTTGAATTCGACAAATAATTTTTCCCAACAATAATCAAGGAGTTTTCATGAAAATCGCAGTAGTTCAGAACAATCCTGTTTTTGGAGAAAAATCTAAAAATATCAGTGATTTGCTCAAAATGATGGAATCAACTGAAGCGGAGCTTTACATCCTTCCGGAGATGTCTTATTCGGGTTATCAGGTCGTTTCCGCGGAAGAAGCGCGCTCGCTTGCAGACAAAGTCGATTCCGAGAATGTCATGCGTTTCGCCGAATGGTCAAAATCGCACGACAGCGCGGTCATATTCGGTTTTCCCGAGGCTGCAGAAGACGGAAAAATCTACAATTCCTCTCTTTTCGTAACCCCGGAAGGAGACAAACACATCTACCGCAAATCGCACCTTTTTTATAAGGAAAAACTTTACTACGGCCCTGGAAACACCGGCTTTTTCGTCAAAGAATGGCGCGGAGTCAAAATCGGTCAGGCTATATGCTTCGACTGGTATTTTTCTGAAAGTTTCAGAACTTTAGCTCTTTTAGGGGCTGACCTCATCGCACACTGCACGAATATTGTAATGCCCTACTTCCAGCGTGCGGCTTTTGCAAGAGCGATTGAAAACAAAGTCTATATTGCAACGTCCAACCGCATCGGAACTGAGGAACGCGACGGCGAAAAGCTCACCTACACCGGCGAAAGCGTCATCGTCGATCCGCTCGGAAACTATTTAGTTGACGCTCCGCACGACACAACGGGAGTTTTCACTGCAGAAATCGACACAAAACTTTCGAGGAACAAAAAGCTCAACGAGTTCAACGATGTTTTGGGCGACAGAAGGGATATTCTTTACAAAAAGCACTCTTTTTAAACCATGAAAATCTATCAGGTGGGCGGCTCAGTCCGCGATGAAATAATCGGGATTCCTGTTTCGGACAAAGATTTCGTCGTGGTTGGAGCTACCGAAACCGAATTTTTAGAAAAATTTCCTAAAGCTGAAAAAGTCGGAAAATCGTTTCCTGTTTTTCTCGTGAACGGCTGCGAATACGCATTTGCGAGACGTGAGCGCAAAAACGGACACGGCTACCGCGGTTTCGCTGTGGAATTTTCTCCGGATATAACTTTGGAAGAAGACCTGCGTCGGCGCGACATAACGATAAACGCGATCGCAAAAGATCCCGATTTTCCGGACAGATACATTGACCCTTACGGCGGTATCGAAGACATCAGAAACAAAAGAATCGTCCATGTTTCGGAGGCTTTTTCGGAAGATCCGCTGCGGGTTTACCGCGTTGCAAGGTTTGCCGCAAAATTTCCCGATTTTTCAGTTGATGAAAGCACAATAAAGCTCATGAATTCTATCGGCGACGAGCTTGAAACGCTTTCAACCGAAAGAGTCTGGAAAGAACTTGAAAAAGCCCTTGTCTACCCTCGTCCGAGCCGCTTTTTCGAGATCTTGAAAGAAGCAGAACTTTTAAAATACCACTTCCCCGAAGTTCTTGCTTTAGTCGGCGTTCCGGCAGGACCGATCCAGTATCACCCCGAAGGAGACGCATTCATCCACACGATCGAAACGATGGACCGCCTTAAACTTGCGGGCAACAACGACCCTGTCGCAATGTTCGCCGCACTTTGCCACGACTGGGGAAAGGCGGCATCTTCTCCTGACAACTACCCGCATCATTACGGCCACGACAGGGCAGGAGTTCCCATAATCGAAAAATTCTGCCGTAGAATGAAAAATGTTCCCGAGCGTTACAGATTTGCGGCGATTGCAGTCGCAAAATACCACATGATCGTCCGTGAGATCGACAAAATAACACCGAAAAAAGCTATTAACATCATAAAAGACATCACTTCGACATCGTGCGGTCTCGACGGCTTCATGGACGCAGTCAAAGCCGACAATGCAAGACAAAATGACGATGCACGCGCCTTCATCAAAAAAATGCTCCCCGTTCTGGACGTAAAACTTCCCGAAAAATACTGGAATGCAGGGAAAAAAAGCGCGGAAATCCTTATGCAGCTTAAGATTTTGAAATATAAAGAATTGTCCGGAAAATAGATTTAGATATTGAAGTAAAGTTCGTATTCCTGAGGAGTCGGCGCGTTGTAGACATAGCGCGCTTCAGCCTTTTTAGCCTTGATCCAGAGGTCGATAAGCGCCTTCGGGAAAGCGGGCATCAGGTATTCGTTGTCAGCTGCAAGTCCGTCAAGAACGGCGTTGAGGTTGAGCGGGAACATTTTGCCGTTATCTTTGTCGTGGTAGTTGCTTTCAAGCGGATCACGTCCTTTCTGGATGCCGTCAACACCTGCAAGGATCATTGCGCTAAGGAAATAGTAAATGTTCGCAGTTGCGTCACCCGTTCTGTATTCGATTCTCTCTTCGCCTTTTGCCAAATATCCCGGGATTCTGATCGATGCTTCACGCGATCCTTTTGCAAATGTTGCGCTTACTGGAGCTTCAAAGCCAGGAACAAGGCGTTTGTATGAGTTTGTGCTCGGATTCGAGAAAGCAAGGAGAGAACCTGTTAGACTGTGGTCAAGAATGCCTGCGGTGTAAGAAAGAGCTTTTTTCGAAAGGCCGTGCAAGCCGTTTCCGACAAATATCGAAGCGCCTTTTTTAACAAGGAACTGGTGAACGTGCATTCCGTTTCCTGCGATGTTGTAGACAGGTTTCGGCATGAATGTTACGAAAATTCCGTGCTCTCTCGCGACATTTACGATTATCCATTTTGCAAGAGAAACTTTGTCACCCGCTTCTGCAAGGCTTATGAAGTTGAGCTCGATCTCAAGCTGGGATGCGCTTACTTCGTGGTGGTGGTATTTAACCGGAATGCCGACAGCTTCCATTGCTGCAACGATGTCGTTTCTCATTTCGAAATATTTGTCAGCCGGCGTAAGTCTGTGGTAGCCGTTCTGGATCCCGAAACGCGGAGCATCGTCGTAATCGGGGCCGATTCCTTCCTGGCTCTGGACTTCGTAGAAGCTGTGGGAGTATTCGCTCGAATAGCGGACACTGTCGAAAGCGTGGAACTCAAGTTCGATGAGGACTTTCGCGTCGTCTGCGATCTTCTGTTCCTTGAGATATGCCGCAGTTTTCTTCGCGATGTTGCGCGGATACTGGTCGAAAGGCTCTCCCGTCGTGAGATAAACGTCGCAGAAAACGTGAGCTATCGTGTGTCCTTCCTTCTCCTCTACAAAAACCGTCGAAAGATCGGGTTTTGCGACCATGTCGGACTTGTCGACTTTCGCATAACCGAAGTTCGATGCGTCAAAGCCGATACCTTTTTCAAAAATCTTTTCCGAAATATAACCTTTTGGAAGCGTCACATGCCGGATCGTACCGTTGATGTCGATCATCAGCATGCTGAGAAAATCAATGTTGTCGAAATTACCGTCAAATTTTCTGAAGTTCATTTTTTCCTCCAATCAAGAATTAACAAAAACATCGGGCAACGGTAGCAGATAAAAACTTTATTTCAAGAATAAAAGAGGTTTTTAAGTTGAAAAAACGAGGGCGGTGCAACTTGCCTTTTATCTCTTTTCCTTTAAAATACTGCGTTTTTCGGTTTTTCGGAGGGAATCATGCTGAAAATAACGATATGCGACGATCCGCTTTTTTACATCAAAAACAGGTCTGACAAAATCCCGTGGGATGCCGCTTCAAAGGACGATTTCTTTGCCCGTCTGCTTGATCTGGTGCGGCAGAACAAAAGTTTCAGCATTGCCTACGGCGAGTATCTTTTCGATGACGATGCAAAGGCTGTTACACTGCTTGAAACGCTTGAAGGAAGCACTTCCGACATCACTCTTTTCTGTCGCGAGGCAGCTCTTCCGGCGGCAATCATGCGCTACGCCGCAATAGAAACGCAGAAACCCGATCTTTCCATATTTTCGGCAAAAACCGAAGCCCTTCCCTTCTCAAAAAAGACGAAAGAGACGATTTTCGAAAACCTCAAAGGATTCCCTTTTTCAAGGATTGACGACCTTCTGGACAAAGTTGCAGAACTTGAAGAAGAAAAAGCAGTCGAACACATACTAGAAGCCAAACGCAGCCTTCTCATGCAGAACGAAATCCTTGAAGTCATCAATGTCGGCGACGGAATTTCGGGTATCGGCGGCTACGACGAACTGAAACAGTGGATAACCGAGCGCAGAAACAACTTTTCGGAAGAGGCACGCAAATTCGGAATCCCGATGCCGAAAGGAATGCTCATGCTCGGTGTTCAGGGATGCGGAAAATCACTTACGAGCAAGGTCATTTCGAATATCTGGAACTTCCCGCTCGTCAGACTTGACTTCATCAACCTTTTCAGAAAAGGTCAGAGCGTTGAAGAGCTCCTGAAATCGGCGATCGCAACGATCGAAGGTTTTGCGCCAGTCGTTTTGTGGATAGATGAGATCGAAAAAGCGCTTTCGCAGGAAGGTGAAGGTGCCGAGATCCGCAGAGTTTTAGGCTGGCTCATGACCTGGATGCAGGAAAAAACGGAACCTGTTTTCCTTGTCGCGACGGCTAACAGAGTTTCGCTTCTTCCACCTGAGCTCTTAAGAAAAGGACGTTTTGACGAAATCTTCTTTGTTGATCTGCCGTCAAAACCGGAGCGTGAAGAGATTTTCAAAATCCACCTCAAAAAAAGAGGAAGAGATCCTGAAAATTTCGACACAGACAAGCTTGCCGGAAACTCCGAAGGATTCAGCGGAGCCGAGATCGAGCAGACTGTCGTCGACTCGCTCATCACGGCATATTCAAGAAACTGCGAACTGACGCAGAAAATACTGGAAGAGATCCTGCGCAGGACGGTTCCCCTTTCAAAAACCTACGAAGAAAACATCAAAGAACTCAGGATCTGGTCGAGAAACCGCGCGAGAAACGCTTCCGGCAACAGAAAAATAGAATCCTTCTTCGGAAATTAGCGCAAAAAAGTCTTCAAGCCTTAAATCAAAACCTTAAAAACAATGTCGGGGAAAAAAGCGGAAAGGTGGTGCCCAGGGACAGAATCGAACTGCCCACACGGGGATTTTCAGTCCCCTGCTCTACCGACTGAGCTACCTGGGCACCAGCGAGCGGCATAGTATCCAAAAGCTGATTGATGTCAAGAAAAAAAATCTCAAAAAATTAATTTTATGAATTTTTCTGCTATTATCACGCGTTTTTAAGGAGGAAGCGATGACTTTGGACATAATTTTTGCGGTTTTTGTTCTGCTTGCAATGCTTGCAGGATATTTAGGCGGCGGTTTCAAGGAAATTTTAAAACTCGTCATCTTCGTCGTCATCTTTGCCGCGTTCAAAATCCCCTCCCTTGAAAACGCAATGCAGGAACTTGCAGGACCTAGATTTTACACCGCATTTTACGCAGTCTCGTTTGTTGTCGCATACTTCGTAATCTACAAACTGCTTTTTTTCGCGCTCAGAGACCTCATCAAAGAAAAGGAAGGCGCATTGGGTGCAACAAACAAAACGCTCGGAATCATCGTCGGATTTTTCAAGGGAACAGCCGTTCTTTTCGTGATGATCTACATTTTCGATTCCCTTTTAAAGCATAAAATCCTTATCGAACTCAAGCCGTACACCGAAGAATCGATCATATACAGCGTGACAAAGATCGTACTCGACAAAACCGGACTTTTTTTCTTTTAGAGGTGAGCAATGCAGGATGTAGTGGTTCCGGTATCGGCATTTGTTCACGACCTTAAAAACGCGGTCGAAGGGGCTTTCGGCTTTGTCGCTCTGCGCGGCGAGATAACGAACCTGACGCGTGCTTATTCAGGTCACATCTACTTCACGCTGAAAGATAACAACGCCCAGATCAAGTGCGCCCTTTTCAAAAACCAGCAGAAAATGAACAAAGCCGAGATAAAAAACGATGCCGAATACGTGGTTTACGGCAGAATTTCGGTCTATGAACCGCGCACCGAGATCACGCTCGTCGCATCTTTGGTCGTTCCTTTCGGCGAAGGTCTGGCTGCGATGCAGCTTAAAATGCTCAAGGAAAAACTTTCAAAAGAAGGCATTTTCGACGATATCCACAAAAAACCGCTTCCCGAATATCCGGCAGTAATAGGCGTTGTCACGGCTGAAAGCGGAGCCGCGATACACGACATCATCAGAGTTTCGAGAAAACGCTTCCCGGCTGCGCAGATCGTCCTTTCTCCCGCATTAGTCCAGGGCAAAGACGCCCATTTGAGCATAATTTCGGCACTTGAAAAACTTTCGGCGCTTGATGAAGTTGAAGTTATCATCATAGGCAGAGGCGGCGGCTCGAAAGAAGATCTCGATGCATTCAATTCAGAGGATCTGGCTCGCGCCGTCATAAAATGCGAAAAACCGATAGTCAGCGCAGTCGGACACGAGACTGACACATCAATTCTGGATTTAGCTGCAAGTTTTTCGGTCGCAACACCGAGCGCCGCGGCGGAACTCATCTTCCCAGACAGTTCTGAAATAATGCAGAGCGTGAAAAATTCGGAAAGGATCATGAAAAAAGAGACTGAAGGGATACTTTTTGCAAAATTCATGCAGCTCGACAACCTCACCCTTTCGCTCAAAAACCCGAAAGAGATCATAAATTCGATCCTTCACGACACCGAAAAACTGATGTTCAAAGCAGAAAAAATCTTAAAAGAGTTGATAAACAGGAAAAGCGCGGAACTTTCAGAACTTGAAAAAAGACTTGAGACAGTCAATCCGCTTTCCCCGCTGCAAAGAGGTTTTGCGATAGTTTCGCAAAACGGAAAAACAATCAAAAAAAGTGTTGAACTTGAGCCGAAGTTACCCTTTGAAATAAGGTTTGGCGACGGGAAAGTTGAAATTAAGGGTTAACTACAGTTCCAGTGTTTCCGCAATTTCGATCACAGCCTTTCTTCCTTCTTCCAAAGTGCCGTGGAATGTGAATCCGGCTGCATTTTTGTGTCCTCCCCCGCCGAATTTCTGAGCTATCGGGATGCAGTCGATGTCGCCTTTGCTGCGGACGCTGAATTTCCACAGTTTTCCGGCTTCGACTTCGCGGATGCGGAAGACTATTTTGACGCTGTTTATTCTGCGTATCTCTTCGACAAAAGGATCGATCTCATCTATTGAAAGGTTGAATCTTTCAAGTTGTTCGAGCGTCGTTTTCAGAAAAACAACTTTGCCGCCGCGGAATTTTTCCATGCTCTGGATGACTTCGGCAAACATCGCAAACCAGTTTTCGGGGAGAGTTTCAAAAAACTGAGAGCAGAAATCACCGTAATTTATAGTTTCTGCAAGTTCCGAAACGATGAAAAGAGCCTCTTTGTCGGTGCTTGCATAGCGGAGTCCGCCGGTATCGCCGAAAATTCCGTAGCAGATATCTTCCGCCTCTCCTTTCGTGAGAACGTGACCGATGTTTTTTGCCCAGCGGTAGACTATAGCGGCAGTCGCGCTCGCACCTTCGTCCGAGACATCGGCATCGTAAAAGCCTTCTTCTTTGTGCCTGTGGTGGTCAAACAGTATCTTTCTGCTTTTTGAAGCCGACATTTTTGCAAAAAACGCTTCCCCGGTGCGCTCGGGAGCAGCACTGTCTAGTATGAAATAAAGGTCAGGCTCGAAATCGGGAACTGTTTCTGTTGCCGAGTCTGAATTTTCCAAAAAAGCACCGTTGTAGGGATATTTGTCGCTGCGGTAAAGCGTGACATCCTTTCCCATCGATCTTAAAATCGAGCAGACCGCAAGGGCACTTCCCATGCAGTCGGGATCGGGATTGACGTGACCTGCGACAATAATAGTTTTCGAACTCTTCAAAATTTCATTGATTCTGCTGAAATCGCTCATAGTTACCTCCTAAAAAAACGGGGCATTATATTTATTTCCTTTCTGTTGTAAAAAAATCAGGACCGGATTTATCTTGCATAATCAGGCGGAAAAAATATAACGAAACCCGATTTTCGGGAGGTAAAAATGCTTCGTTCAATAGTGATAAAAGGTGCGAGACACCACAATCTCAAAAATTTTGATATCGAAATTCCGCATGAAAAACTGGTCGTCGTAACTGGCGTTTCCGGAAGCGGCAAAACAACGCTCGCATTTGATACGATCTACGCCGAAGGGCAGCGCAGATACGTCGAAAGCCTTTCGAGTTATGCCAGAATGTTCCTCGAACTTTCGGAAAAACCTGAAGCCGACCTCATTGAAGGTTTGTCGCCGTCTATCGCGATACAGCAGCGCGGTCTCAACGCAAGTCCACGTTCGATTGTCGGAACTACGACCGAAATTTATGACTATATGCGTCTTCTTTTCGCCCGTGCCGGCAAAGTCCACTGTCACAACTGCGGCCGCGAGATAACGAAAACTCCGGCAAACAAGATCGTCGAGCTCATCCTGAACAAGACAGGCAAAAAAATTCTGATTTTGTCTCCGGTAGTAAGCGGCAGAAAAGGAACTTACGAAAAACTTTTCGAAGACTTGAACAAAGAAGGCTATCTCCGCATAATCATTGACGGAACAGAATACAGGCTCGATGAAGAGATGCCGAAATTGGACAAGTTCAAAAAGCACGACATCAATCTTGTCGTCGACAGGCTTGCGATAAAGCCCGAAACAGACGCAGTGCGCGTTCAGGCCTCGGTCGAAACGGCTCTCAAAAAGGGAAACGGCAAAGTCATCGTCAAGGAACTCGACGGAGAAGAAAAACTTTTCAGCGAAAATTTCGCATGTCCCTACTGCGACATCTACTACGACGAGATCGAACCGCGAACATTTTCTTTCAACAATCCGGCTGGATCATGCCCCGAATGCAGCGGACTCGGGACGCGGACTTACATGGACCCGAACAAAATCCTTGTCGATCCGTCGCAACCCGTCAACAAAGCGTTTCCCGACCTCTGGGCTTTCACAAAATTCACGCTGAAACAGGTGATCGAACACTACGGCGAAAACCCGAAACTCCCATTCAACAAACTCTCTCCCAAAGTGCAGAACGCCGTTCTCTACGGCTCTGACGAAGAGATCGACTTCAGCATAAAGACAAGCAATGTGAGACACAACTTCACGAAAAAATATGAAGGTATCGTCCCTTCGCTCGAACGCCGCTGGAAAGAGACTGAATCTGATGCGGTGCGCGAAGAGCTGATGAATTTTTTAGCCGAAGGAGTCTGCCCCGAGTGCGGAGGAAAAAGGCTCAGCAAAAAGGCGCTTTCTGTCACTGTCGGCGGCATGAATATTTTTGAAATGTGCGAACTTCCGGTGCGCGAGCTTTCCGAAAAACTCTCCGATGACTCATTTTTCGGATTCACCGATTTCGAGCGCGAAGTCGCGGCAAAACCGCTGAAAGAGATCCGCTCACGCCTTAAATTTCTCGATTCGGTCGGCTTGGGATATCTCACACTCAACCGCAAGACGAACTCGCTTTCGGGCGGAGAAGCGCAGAGGATAAACCTTGCAAGCCAGATCGGTTCTGCTCTTACCGGAGTCACCTACGTTCTCGATGAACCGAGCATCGGACTTCACCCGAACGATACGGATAAACTTGTAAATTTACTTAAGAATCTCAGAGATATCGGAAACAATGTGATCGTTGTAGAACACGACCGCGAAATAATCGAAGCGGCAGATTTTCTTGTCGATTTAGGACCGGGAGCGGGCGAAAAAGGGGGAGAACTTCTTTTTGCCGGCGTTTCGAAAGAGATACTCAACGTCAAAAATTCGCTCACAGCCGACTATTTAAGCGGCAGAAAAGTGATAGAAGTTCCGAAAACACGCAGAAAACCGACCGGCTGGATCACGCTTTCGGGAGTCACAACAAACAACCTGCAGAATGTTACGGCAAAGATCCCGCTCGGCGTTCTCTGCTCGGTCACGGGAGTTTCGGGAAGCGGAAAGAGCTCGCTTGTCATGGAGACTCTCATCCCGGCATTAAAAAAGGAGGATGCGCCATTCAAATCGATAAAGATCGACGGAAAGATCGATGAACTTATCGAGATCGACCAGTCGCCTATCGGCAGGACTCCGAGATCGAATCCGGCAACTTACGTGGGACTTTTCGGCTATATCCGCGACATCTTTGCGGCAATGCCCGAATCGAAGGCACGCGGTTACAAGGCGAGCCGTTTTTCCTTCAACGTAAAAGGAGGCAGATGCGAAACGTGCCAGGGAGCCGGTATCATCAAGATCGAGATGAATTTCATGCCGAATACCTTCGTCAAATGCCCTGACTGCGGCGGAAAGCGCTTCAGCGACGAAACTCTGCAGGTAAAATTCAAAGGTTACGACATCCACGACATTCTTGAAACAGATGTTGCAAAAGCGGCTGAAATTTTCGCGCCGTTCCCTGCGATAAAGCGCAAACTCGACCTTTTGAACTCTATCGGACTCGGTTACATCAAGCTGGGACAACCAGCACACACACTTTCGGGCGGAGAAGCGCAGCGGATAAAACTTGCCGAAGAACTTTCAAAAAAACGCTCCGACAGCTCGATCTACATCCTCGACGAACCGACGACCGGACTCCACTTTGACGACGTGAAAAAGCTCATAGCGATCCTCAACCAGCTTGTCAACAAAGGTTCGACCGTGATCGTAATCGAGCACAACCTCGACATAATCAAATCGTCGGACTATATTATTGATATCGGCCCGGAAGGAGGCGACCGGGGCGGAAAAATCGTTGCGGCAGGAACTCCTGAAGAAGTCATGAAGTGCAAGGATTCCTTAACCGGAAAGTGGCTTAAAACGCTATAAAATTTTCACATTTTATTTAACAATTTCAGCATTTTTCTTTTATTTGACTTTTATACTCCCCACAATAAGATACCGCCGTTGAATTGCTTGAATGTGTTTAAACATAATTTTGGAGGCTAAAATGAGCGAAACTCAGAACACGAAACTCAATGTCACGGACAGCAAAATCAAGGATATCACCGATTTCCTGAAGTCTTCCGTTCTTGAACCTGCCGAACAGGAAAAAGAGACTATCATCAAAGACGCTAAAGCCGAGGCTGCAAAAATCGTTTCCGATGCAAAAAAAGAGGCGGAGTCGATAATCGAAAACGCAAAAAAAGAGGCCGAAACTATGAAACACAATACCGAATCGGCTCTTAAGATCGCGGCGAAACAGTCTGTAGACAAGCTGAAACTCACACTTGAAAAAGAGGTTCTCAACGCGGCTGTCGCGGCTCCGGTAAAAGAGGCTATGACGAGCGAAACGCTCATTAAAGAGTTCGTTTCGGAGTTCCTTAAAATATATGCCGACAAAGGTTCTTTCGCAATCGAACTTCCGGCTGCACTCAAGGAAAAACTTGCCGCTTACACAAATTCGCAGATTCAGGCGCTTGCTGCGAAAGGGATCAAACTCGGCGACGAAACGCTTCCGAGCGGATTTGCAGTCAAAGCTGCTGACGGCGCACTCCGCTACGATTTTACCGACGAATCGGTTACAGAACTGCTTACTGAATACATCAGACCTGAACTCAGAAAAGCACTGTTTTCGAAATAGCGGGGTGATTAAGCATGAAGTTTAATCACTACACGATAGCCGCTCTGCCGCAGCTCAGCTGGGACAGCGATCTTCCATGCACGCTGGCGGAGCTGCTTGAAGAGTTCGATATGCAGCTGGAACCTTTGAAAGAGGGTATCAGCCGTATCCTTCTTCTCGACGACCTTAAAAATATGGAACTTCTGATAAAATCGAAGCTCGATCCTTCGGAAAACGCCGATCCCGCCAAAATCGATTTTTACCGTGCAGGACTTACAAAGCCTGAAGAGATCGAACTTTTTATCGAAGATCCAAGACGAAACGCTCCGGACTATTATCCTGAATTTATTGAAGATTTCTTTGAAGAAAGGAAGACGAACGAAGAGCGTTCGAAATATTTCGAAGAGCTTTACATAAGCTACTACCGCTGGATCGCAGAAAGCAAAAACAGATTTCTTGCGCGTTACGGCGAAAGCATGCTCACTCTCTGCACTGTCATTTCGGCGCTCAGAATGATGAAAAGCGGTGCCGACCTCGACAAAAACCTGAAAGGCGACGGCGATGCGGTTAAAATCATTCTCGAAAACAGAAACAATGCAGATCTGGGGCTTAAAGGCTACTTCCCGGAAGTTGTTGATGTCGTTGCACTTTTTGACAAAAGCAAAACTCCTGACGAAGTTGAAAAGGAGCTTGACAAAATCCGTTTTGCCCTTCTTGAAGAAGTCGGTCAGGAGAAACCTTTCGCAGACCACATCATTTACGGCTACATCATCGGTTTCCAGCTTAAAGACCGCTGGATGACGCAGAGCGATGAGGCGGGAATGGAAATACTCGAGAACATAATTAAAGGAAATTATTGATAGGAGACTGCAAATGGATGAAAAAACCAAAGGAATAATCATTGCGGCGCAGGGCAACCTTGTCACCGTAAGATTCGACGGAACGATCCGTCAGAACGAAGTTGTTTTCGTCAAAACCGGCGGACAGTCGCTCAAAGGCGAGGTCATCGAGATCAACGGAAACGAAGCGAAAGTTCAGATTTTCGAGCCGACTGACGGTATCAGATACGGCGACGAGGTCGTTTTCGAGAAAGACCTTCTCTCCGTCGAACTCGGACCGGGACTTCTGAAAAGAGTCTTCGACGGTCTTCAGAATCCTCTTGAAGATATCGCGGAAGCTGCCGGTTACTTCCTCAAAAGAGGCATTTACCTTCCTCCGCTTCCGAGAAACATCAAATGGCAGTGGAATCCTACGGCTAAAGTGGGCGATGTCGTCTACAGAGCACATTTCCTCGGCTGGGTTCCAGAAGAGAACATCAAGCACCAGATCATGGTTCCCTTCAACTTCATCGGCAAAGGTATCGTAAAATCGATAGCGGCTCCCGGCGAATACACAGTCGAGCAGGAAATCGCGAAGATTGAAGACGAGAAAGGAAACGTCCGCTCGGTCAACATGATAAATATGTGGCCTGCTAAATTCGCGCTCCGCTTCGGAGAAAGACTCCTTCCGACCGAACAGCTCGTCACTTCGCAGCGCATCATCGACGGTCCCTTCCCAGTAGCAAAAGGCGGAACGTTCTGCACTCCCGGACCTTTCGGCGCAGGAAAAACAGTCCTTCAGCACCAGATTTCAAAATATGCAACTACTCAGATAGTCATCATCGTCGCATGCGGCGAGCGTGCAGGTGAAGTTGTTGAAATTCTTCGTGAATTTCCGCACCTCGACGACCCGCAGACGGGAAAGAAACTTATGGACAGAACCTGCATCATCTGCAACACTTCATCAATGCCCGTTGCAGCTCGTGAAAGCTCGATTTACATGGGTGTTGCTATCGCAGAATACTACAGACAGATGGGTATCGACTGCCTTCTTCTCGCTGATTCGACTTCGAGATGGGCACAGGCTCTCCGCGAAATGTCGGGAAGACTTGAGGAGATCCCGGGCGAAGAAGCATTCCCGGCTTACCTGGCATCACGAATCTCGGAACTTTACGAGAGAGCCGGCGTCATCAAACTTTACAACGGTGAGCAGGGTTCGCTCACTATCGGCGGCTCGGTAAGCCCCGCAGGCGGTAACTTCGAAGAGCCCGTAACCCTTTCGACTCTCGCAGTCGTCGGCTGCTTCTTAGGCCTCAGCAGACAGAGATCTGACGCAAGAAGATTCCCGGCTATCGATCCTCTCATCAGCTGGTCGAAATACGGCGAAAGATTTGCGGCTCACGGCGACGAGAAAATGAAAGAAAGAATAAAGATCATCGAAAAAGCTCAGAAAATGATCATCGAAAGCGACGATATCGGCAAAAAGATGTCGGTCGTCGGCGAAGAAGGTATCAGTATTGACGATATGGTCGTCTACCTCAAAGGCGAATTTTACGACGCAGTTTATCTCCAGCAGAACGCTTACGACAAGGTCGATACTGCAACGAGCATGGACAGGCAGAACGAGCAGCTCGGCATCATTTCGAAAGTCCTCGACAAGAATTTCAAGTTCGACGACAGGGAAAAGGCGAGAAACTACTTCCTCGACCTCACCGACAAGATAATCCAGCTCAACTACCTGCCTCGCGAGGCTTCGATCTACGGCGAAAAGAAACAGGAAATACTCAACATGATCGAGGGGGAATAAGATGGTAAAGACATACAACCGAATTGAAAGGATCAAAGGAAGTATCGCTCAGGTAAAGGCCGAAGGCGTTATGCTCGGCGAACTTGCCCAGATCAAAATGAGCGATGGAAGATCGACTTTGGGTCAGGTAATCGGCTTCAACGGCGACAGAGTCAGCCTTCAGATCTTTGCCGGAACGAAAGGTGTCGGCACAGGCGACCAGATCCGCTTTTTGAGCAAACCGATGCAGGTAAACTGCGGCGAAAGCATGCTCGGTCGTGTTTTCAACGGCAGCGGCGAACCGATCGACAACGGCCCCGAGATCATGGCTGAAAAGGTCGATATCGGCGGTCCTTCGTTCAACCCGTCGAAAAGAATCGTCCCAAAGAGATTCGTCCGTACCAACATCCCGATGATTGATATGTTCAATGCGCTCGTCATCAGCCAGAAGATTCCTATTTTCTCGATCTCAGGTGAGCCCTACAACGAACTTCTGGCACGAATCGCAAGCCAGACAGATGCCGACATCATCATTCTGGGCGGCATGGGTCTCAAATTCGACGACTACCAGTTCTTCAAAGACTACTTCACTAGAACGGGCGCGATGGAAAAGACTTCGATGTTCATCCACCTCGCTTCAGACCCGGTCGTTGAGTGCGTCCTCGTTCCTGATATGGCTCTTGCCGCTGCGGAACAGTTCGCGATCAAAGACAAAAACGTCCTCGTTCTTCTTACCGATATGACTTCTTTCAGCGACTCGCTCAAAGAGATCTCGATCTCCATGAATATGGTTCCCTCGAACCGTGGTTATCCGGGTTCGCTCTATTCCGACCTTGCTTCGAGATACGAAAAGGCGGTCGATATCGAAGGTTCGGGCTCGATCACGATCATCGCGGTCACGACGATGCCAGGAAACGACGTAACGCATCCGGTTCCCGACAACACGGGATACATCACGGAAGGCCAGTTCTACCTTCACGGCGGAAGAATCGACCCGTTCGGTTCGCTCAGCCGTCTTAAACAGCAGGTCATGGGTAAGGTCACGAGAGAAGACCACGGCGACCTTGCAAACGCGATGATCAGACTTTACGCCGATGCGAAAAAGGCGCGTGACAGAGAGTCGATGGGTTTCAGACTTTCGGGCTGGGATAAAAAACTTCTCGCTTACGCCGAGACCTTCGAAAAGAAGATGATGGACCTTCAGGTCAACCTCGACATCGAAGAGCAGCTCGACCTCGGCTGGACGATCCTCGCACAGTGCTTCGACAGAAACGAAACAGGTCTTAAAAACACGTGGATTGAGAAATACGGTAAATGGGATAAGTAAATGGCAACAATAAAACTCAACAAAACAGAGCTGAAAACTCAGAAAAACCTTCTGGCGCAGCTCAGCAAATACCTTCCCACGCTCCAGCTCAAAAAGCAGCAGCTCCAGGCGGAAGTCGAAAACTCCCGTAACATGGCGGCTGAAGTCGAGGCTGAGATCGATAAAAGGAAGAAATTTGTCGCAAAATGGGCGGCATTGCTCAGCCAGAAGCTCACTCTAAACATTTATCAGCTTGTTGCAGTTGACGAAATTGTCACCGAAACCGAAAATATTGCCGGAGTTGATGTCAGAGTCTTCAAAGACGTGAAGTTCAAACCGTTTGAATATTCGTTTTTTGAAAAGCCGATCTGGCTTGACAAAGCTTTTGAAGAACTCCGCGCGATAGCTGCCGAAAGGGAAAAACTGAAAATCGTCAGAGAGCGGTTCGACGTTCTTTCGGAAGAGCTTAGACAAACAAGCATCAAGGTAAATCTTTTTGAAAAGAGAAAGATTCCGGAGTGCAAGGAAAACATCAAAAAAATCTCCATTTTCCTCGGTGATCAGGAAATTGCGGCAATCTGCAACGCCAAAATCGCGAAAGACAAGCTTAAGAGAAAAGACGAACAGCAGTTCGCGGAGGCGGTGTAAATGATAAGTAAAATGCAAAAACTTCTGCTGGTCGGACCGCAGAAAAAGAAAGACGGAATCATTGAAAAGCTGCAGAATGCGGGTGTCGTCGAAGTTATGCCCTACAAAGGCAAAGAGTTTGCGACAGACGGGCGTTTTGTCACCACCGCGAAGGCAGACGCTGCCCTTTCCGCGCTGAAACTTGCCGACAAATACAACGCTGCGGCTGCGAACACAAGTCACAAAACAAATCAGGTGAACCTCTCTGCGGCAGAGGCTGCTGACAAAATCATCGAACTCGACGCAACCCTCAAAAAAATCAGGGACGAGCTTGCGCTTCTGGGTAGCAAAATGAAAACAGTCGAGACTTTGGGTGATTTTTCGCTTGCCGACATCCGCTCGATCGAAGAGAAAGGAAAAATCAAAATACAGATTTGGGAAACCACGAAAAAAGCTGCTGACGAGATAGATTTCAGCGGCGTTCTCGCAGTTTTCAAGATTTATTCCGATTCTGCGAAAGAGATTTTCCTCACCTGCGCAAAAGAGCATGTAACTCTCAGAAAATGTTCGGAAATCGTTCTCGAAGACGACTTGGAAAGCCTCAAAAAGGCGATTTCGGGACTTACCGAAAAGAAAAACGGCACAGAATCGGCGATTTTCGACCTCGCGGCAAAAAGAAAGGAGCTTTACGACAACTATCTTACCGAGCTTGACAAAATCAGTTTCAACCGCGCCGCAAAAGGAACTGTCAGCGAATTCGACAACAAAGTTTTCCTTCTTCAGGCATGGTGCCCGAAGTCGGAACTTGCAAATCTGAAAAAGATCTTTGAAAACGAATGCGCGGCAATAATCGAAATCGAACCCGAGAAGGACGAAACGATCCCGACACTCATCGACTCCAAAAAAGCGGTCGACGAGATGGGACGCGACCTCGTAAATATCTACGACACGCCGGCATACACCGACTGGGATCCGAGTTCGTGGGTATTTTTCTCGTTCACCCTCTTCTTTGCGATGATCGTGGGTGACGGCGGATACGGACTCCTCCTTTTCGCGTTCATGCTCTTCCTCAAGATCAAGCTCAAAAATCCGGGCTCGGCGATGAGGCGTTTCATCAACCTTTCGCTCGTTCTCACCGGTGCGACGGCAGTTTACGGCATACTTACGGGCGCATTCTTCGGATGGTTCCCGAAATCGTTCGAAGCTCCGCTCATCACTTTCTGCAAAAACATGGATTTCATCAAAGTCGACAAGGCAAACCCCGACACGACTAAATTCATGATGCAGCTTTCGGTGCTCATCGGTATGGTCCACATCTGCCTTTCGCTGATCCTGCGCGGACTCCGTGCGGCAAAAGACGAGAAAGACTTCATCTCTCCGCTCATAAATTTATCTTGGATAGGCGGTATATGGTCGTTCTTCTTCTGGTATGCCTTCGACAAGGGCGGAAGCACGGTTTTCAACGCGGCTGATCCCGCTGCGATAAGCGCGAACGGGCTTCTGTCGCTTGAAATTTTTGCCGGAATTCTGGTCGTTCTCTATGCAATCCAGGCAAAGACCTTCAACCCGTTCAAGATGCTTTACGCCTCATTCTTCGGGCTTTACAACGGAGTTCAGTTCTTTAGCGACATACTCAGCTACATCAGACTTTTCGCGCTCGGTCTCTCGGGTGCACTGCTCGCGCAGACATTCAACAATCTTGCCGGTCAGCTCTTCGATCTCGGTGTAGTAGGCATGATTTTCGCGCCGGTAGTCGCAATTTTCGGGCATCTGCTCAACATCGCGCTCTGCCTCATGGGCGGCGTGATCCACGGGCTCAGACTCAATTTCCTCGAATGGTACAGATGGTGTTTTGACGGCAGCGGCAGAAAGTTCGTTCCGTTCAAGAATTTAATGACAAATGCTAAAGGCAACGATTAATAACTTTTTCAAGGGAGAAAAAAATGATTTTTGAAAATTTCCAGAATTTCGGTCCGGCTCTCTGCCTCGGTCTCGCAGCGATCGGCAGCTCAATCGGCTGCGGTCTTGCTGGTATGACTTCTCACGGCGCAATGGCGAAAGTTGACGAAGGTCACGCAAAATTCGTAGCACTTTCCGCAATGCCTGCGTCTCAGTCGATCTACGGCTTCGCGCTCATGATCATCCTTCAGGGCGCACTCAAAGCTGAAAACGATTTCGCTATCTTCGGAATCGGCCTCGCTTGCGGCCTCGCATTCATGGTCAGCGCTATCTTCCAGGGCAAAGCATGCTCCAGCGCAATCCTTGCAGTTTCAAAGAAACCCTCCGTTTTCGGTATGAGTTTCGCGGCTCCCGGTATCGTTGAGTCGTTCGCGCTTTTCGCTCTCGTCGGCGGCATCATGATGGCTTCATAGCCTAAGCAACGGATTCACTTTTTAAATGGGGGGCCTTCGGGCCCTCTTTTTTTTGCCTGTTTTCTCTAATAAATTTCGTAACAACTTCAATTGACAGCTGGATTTTTTCAAAAAATCAAATATAATACTGCAGTTTTTGCATGGAGGTGCGAAATGCTGTCAGTAAAAGGATATTTTGACGGACAAAATTATGTAACGGAAGGAAATGTTGCCGTAAAAACAAATCAGCGGGTCATAATAACTTTTCTCGATGAATTCGTTTATCCGCAGCGAGATCTGAAAAAATTCATCGGAAAAATAAGTGAATCAGACTCTGATTTAATAGAAAAGGCTGTTTCTGACGGCAGAAAGGTGGATGCCGATGAATGGTAAACTCATTGATACGAATGTAATCATCCGCTACATAAAAAATGAAAGTTCTCTGGACGATATTTTTGAAAATGAAAATCTCTATTTTTCTTCTGTGACTCTCGGCGAATTGCTTTTTGGAGCGGAATGTTCCGTTAGGAAAGCCGAAAATGCGAAAGTATATTCTGATTTCTGCAAAGAATTGGAAGAAATAATTCCTGATTCAGCTGTCGCACCATATTATGCACAGATAAAAGCACAGTTGAAACAAGACGGGCATCCGATCCCTGAAAATGATATATGGATTGCCGCTTGCGCTATGGCGTACGACTTGACGCTAGTAACGGCAGACAATCACTTTTCTTTCATCAAAGGTATTTCTCTCGAAACCCGATAGCAGATTCTACTAAAAAAGAATGTTCGTATCTCAGTCAATTTACGATTTCGCTCTCGTCGGCGGAATCATGATGGCTTCTTAGCCGGGAACCTCACCCTAAATCCCTCTCCAGAGTGGCGAGGGACTTGGGAATCTTTTTCTAGAAGGGGGCCTGTGGGTCCTCTTTTTTTTTGTCGGAGCGCGGGCGGCTCGCCCGCAATCTACTAAAACCTCATCCCAACCTTCTCCATTGTGGCGAAGGACATCTTAAATTCTCCCTCTAATTTTAGAGGGAGTGGCGCGAAGCGACGAGGGCGTGTGTCATCGGTTGGTAAAAACTTGCCTTTGACACCACTTCATCTAAAATTCGTGCGTTTTTTATTGGTTTTGTTTTGAAAACACAGTGATGACAACACAACACTTTTTTTAAAATTAAGAGTTTTAGGAGATCAAAATGGAAAAAGAAAAAGAAGACAAAGTGACAAGCTCAATCAAAACAGGGGATATCGGTTATCTGATCACATTTCTTATGTTCGGTTTCGTTTTTACTTTTTCAGTAGCAATCACAATATGCGATATAATGGAAATTTCAATTTATCCAACAATTGCAATAGGTTTAGTTGCAAGCATATTCGGAATTTCATTATTTTTATTTCTTGCATTGCCTTTTGTCTCTACTCCAGAACATCGTGAGTTTGAACAGAATTTTAAAACAATGTATTTTAAGCTGTTATTTGCCTTTTTGGGTCTATTTATAGGTTCAGCCATTAGTTATCCGCTTCTAAAAAATTCTTTTGAAACTCCATCAATCACATTGCTTTGTACAATTTTCTGTGGCTGCTTATCCGCTTTTATATTACCTGCTTTCAACATGCTTTTAAGTAAAGGATTTAACAAAGCATTTTCAGAAAAAAACAATAATGGAGAGGATATCATCATTCGCCTTCCAATACAATTGACTTATGATGTCGCTCTCCTTCCGTTTATTATAGTAATAGGCATACCCATTCTTTTAATTGGCGGCATAATACTTTTAGCGATTTTTTAAAGTAATTTTCGTTCCTTGTTCCCGACACCGAAGTTTACTCCAACACAGGCGGCTAAATTTATGCAATAATAACCGCTGGATTTTTTCAAAAAAATGAGTATAATACGGCAGTTTTTTGGAGGAAAGTTCATGGACAAAAAAACTCTTGAATTTGTCACTTACTGCATTGCAAAACTTGCCTTGTTACTGAAACTGCCGCAGCATGAAGTCTATATTAGGCTGAAAAATTCAGGAATATTATATGATTACATCGTTCCGTCTTATGATGTGCTACATACATTCAGTTCGCGCTATCTGATGGAAGATCTGACTGAATACATGAAAGAAAAAGGAGTGCTTAAGTCTTGAGGCTCTATCATTCATCCAACATGGTTGTCGAACATCCTGACACGCAGCACTCACGCAAATATCTCGATTTCGGACGAGGCTTTTATCTGACAACGATACATGAACAGGCTGTCAGATATGCTCAGCGTTTCAAACGAAGAGGACAATCCGCCTGGCTTAATATTTATGAATTATCAGACAATCTTGAGCCGTGGAATATCAAAAAGTTTGAATCTTATGATAAGGAATGGCTTGATTTCGTTTCCAAATGCCGCAATGGCGATAATGTCGGAAACTATGACATGATTATAGGCGGAATTGCAAACGACAGAGTCATACTTACCCTTGACAGATACTTTGCAGGTGAACTTTCCCAAGAAGAAACTCTCGGACTACTGAAATTCGAGAGACCCAACATTCAATACTGTATTCGTTCCGAAAAAATGTTGAAAGAAAGCCTTACTTACATTAAAAGCGAGCAATTATGAGCGAAGAAACTTTACAAATAATGAAAAGCGAAAAATGCGCCAGAATCATAATCAATATAAGTGAAATGTTCGGCGTTTCGCTCCAAGAAGCAACAGATATCTACTACAATTCCGAAACCTCTAATTTGATTGAAGAAGGTATTGCCGACCTTCATTGCCGCAGCGATAAGTATCTTGCGGAAGAAGTTTGGAAAGAGTATCAGGAAAAAAAATCCGAAATATCTAAGGATTTTACGATTGACGACATTCACAAAATCCGTGAATACAATTACGAAGAAACCAAAAATCTTACCGTCGCTGAACAAGCGGCTCACTATAAAGCCAAAGCTGAAGCATTCTTAAAAGAAGCTGGCATTACCCCGAAGTCAAAGGCGGAATCATGATGGCTTCTTAGCCTAAGCAACGGATTCACTTTTTAAAGGGGGGCTTATCAGCCCTCTTTTTTTTGCCTCGGACTCCCGAAAATTTGACTCTTTTTGAAAGAAGACTACCATTTTTGAGCCTGCCCGGTGCGTGAGCTTGGGGCGTTAGAAGTTTTTTCCTATTTAAATTTTGGGGTTTGTACTTACTACCGTGAAAGTTGATCGGTTCGGCTTTCCCCACCTGTGAGCACAGGATAAAGCTTGTTTCGGGCCACGGCTGCGGCGGGTTTCTTCTTTTTTCCTGAAAATTCAGAGATTTTTAGATTACTGCTTTTTCGAGCCTTTTTTCTGACTTACCAAATGTGTGTAGAGCGTCCTTCTTATCTTTTTAGTAGAAGTTTTCTGGAATTCTTCGGGGTGAATCCTGATTTCCGAAATTTTTGCATACGCAGGAAGTGTTTCGTTAAGTTCCTCGCGGTTCTGCTTCATGATTTCTGCAAGCTGTTCTTCCGTTACGTTTTCAGCTTTCATCTTGTCGTAATCCGGGTGAACAAACGCTATGAGTCTCCCTTTGCCGCCGTCAAGAACGAGCGATTCGCTTACAAACGGCATGTAGTTGATCTTGAGTTCGATCTCTTCGGGATAGATGTTCTGCCCTGATGCGGAAAGGATCATGTTTTTCAGTCTGCCGCAGATAAAGAGGAATCCGTCTTTGTCGATCCTGCCGAGGTCGCCGGTGTGAAGCCATCCGTCGCTGTCGAGAACTTCGGCGGTTTCCTTCTCCATTTTGTAGTAGCCGCTCATTATATTTTCACCTTTGACACAGATTTCGCCTATTCCCTTTTTGTCGGGATTGTCGATTTTTGCGGTGAGGTAGGTCATGATTTTTCCGCAGCTGCCGATTTTGCGGTTGTCGGCGTAGTCGGTGTATGCGATAAGCGGCGCGCACTCGGTCATGCCGTATCCGGTCGTGAACCTGACACCGGCTTTGAGAAGAAACGACTCGATTTTCGGGTTGAAAGCGGCTCCGCCGGAAATGACTTCGTAGCACTTTCCGCCGAAGAAATCGCTGATCCCCTTCCCTATTTTTTTCATTATTATCTGCCTGATGCCGGGAATCGCCATCAAAATCCTCATTTTCTTGGTTTCAAGCAGCGGACGGATCTTTGAAGTGTAGATTTTTTCAAGGATGAGCGGCACCGAAATGACTAAAAACGGCTGAACTTCGCTGAAAGCCCTGATGAGAACTTTCGGAGTCGGCGTTTTGCTCATAAAAACGATGTGAAGACCTCTTGCAACCTGAAGAAGGAAGTCGAAAGCGCAGCCGAAACAGTGAGCCAGCGGCAGAAACGAAACCATTGCGTCGCCGCCTTTCGGAAGCGAATCAATGGCATACTGAATGTTCGCCATAAGGCAGTTGTGCGAAATCATGACACCTTTTGAAAATCCGGTCGTTCCGGAAGTGTAGACTATTGTTGCGATGTTGGTTTTAGCAGGAATCTCAAAAACGAGAGTTTCTTTCGTCACGCTCTGCGTTTCAGCAAATTTCTTAACAATTTCCGCAACTTTTTCATTAAGATTTTCTTCTTTTGAAAATGTGACCGACATATCTTCGAGTTTGAAAACCGCTTCGACATCAGGAAACTGCGCAAAATCGAGCTTTTCTATGATAAGTTCAGAAACGAAAAAGAGCTTTGAATCGGAGTGATTGACAAGATGATGAATCTCTTCAGCCGTAAAATCGTTGAGAAGCGGAACAATGACCGCTCCGTAAGTCACGGTTGCCAGATAAGTTACAGCCCAGTTCGCCGAATTTTTGCCGCAGAGAGCGATTTTGTCGCCTTTTTTTATGCCGAGGCTTTTGAATATTTCATGCAACTCTTTTATTTTATTGGCTGTTTCACCGAAAGTAACGGGTTCTGAGCCGTAATCGCTGAAACACGGCTTATCCCAGTTAAGTTTAAAGGAATCTTCAAAAACTTTTACGAGATCTTCTTTCAACATTTTCCCCTCCGGAAGCAAAAAACGTGTGAAAAATAGCCTTTTTAAGGCTTCGTGTCAATAAAGTTTCCCTTTTAAAACTGGACAAAAGAGCCTCTTCCTATATTATGCCGCGTTTTATTAAGTTTTTTTGTCAAAGTGCCATGAAAAAAATTATTTTTTCAGTTTTATCACTGATTTTACTGGTTGTTTTCGTTTCATGCGAAGATTCCACCCTTCCAGATCTTCCCGATATGGAAGAATCAATGGATGTCGATGCTTTTGAAATAAGCGATGAAAAAACTGCTGACGATTCAGATCAGACTCACGCAAACGACAGCGGCGAACCGGCTGATGACGGCAATGAAACAAACCTTCCCGATGACAACCCGACGGAAAATCCCGACGAAACGCCCGATGAAGAGGAACCCGAACCTGTAATAAAGTCAGCTCACCTTCTTGTCGCGACTGTCGGCGGATATGATGTTCCGATGAGCGGCCACGTTTACTATGCAGAAAACGAAAGCCTCACTGACGGATTAAAGGAAATACCGGTTGAAGGCGGTATGGGAAGTGATGACGGCGCCGATCTCAACGTCGCAGCTTTTGCAGATGGTTTCACTGTCATTGGAAGACACGATTCCTCTTCTCTTTATTTTTTTGACGACAATTTCGAGTTTGAGCAGGAAATAAAAGTAAAACCGGACACTTACATCAACATGCAGGATATGGTTTTTAACCCGTTCAAGAACGAATTCATCGTTTCTGCTCTAAATTCCGACGCTTTCGATTCCAAAACAACTTTCTCAAATAAGATCTTTATTTTCAAAAAAAATTCACCTGAAACCGCCGCAACGCTGGAAATAAGTGACAACGAGTCGGCAAGCCCGGCAAAAATGAAAGTTGTCGGCAAAAAACTGTTTGTTGCTCTGCAGAACCTCGAGAACAACACTTCGGCAAAAGGCGAGATCGCGGTCGTTGACCTTGAAGATTATTCAGTCGAAAGAATAACTCTTCCGACAACCAACCCGACAGGAAAAATCGAATACAACAAAAATGTTGATAAAAACCACATCTATCTTACGACGACCGGCAACTGGAAACAGGGTGACGGTGCACTTTTGCAAGTAAATATCGACACTTACGAAGTTAAAAAAGTTCTCAGTGAGTCAGAAGAGGAAAACAATATTTTAGACGGCGATTTTGTTGATCTCTCTATTGCCGATAACGGTAATTTCTTCATAATTTTTTCAAACAACATCCTTTACAACGACAACAGCCTGCTGCTTTACAAACCGAACGAAGGCAAGATTTCAAAAATAGATTCTGGTATCAACGCCTTTGCGGCAAATCCGATTGACTACAGCTCGGTCAGCGGAAGAGTTTACTACTTTGTCGATGAAAAATCGGACACATATCTGAAGGCTCTCGACAGCGAAAGTTACGAAGAGATGAAACTCCTTTTAGACTACGGCCCAGCCGCTTTAAGAGTAAAATACGATTACAAGTGAGGCAATATGAAAACAGTAAACGGAAACGACTTAACGATTGAAGATCTCTGCGCCGTTGCGTGCGGAAACGAAAAAGTTCAACTTCCAGAAGACAAAAAATTCTGGGAAACTTTGGAAAGATCGCGCAAATTTTTGGAAGATTACGTCAAAACCGGTGTTCCGGTATACGGCGTCACGACTGATTTCGGCGACAGCTGCAACAACCAGATAAGCGTTGACAAAGCGGGAGAACTTCAGCGGACGATCTGCACTTACCACGGTATCGGCGTAGGCCCGAAATTCGATCACACGACAGGGAGAGCCGTTGTTCTGGCGCGTCTCAACAGCAACGTGAAAGGCGGGCACTCGGCAATACGTCCCGAACTTGCAAAAATGTTAGTCACTCTGCTCAATAAAGACATAATCCCGGTGATCCCGCAGCTCGGTTCTGTCGGTGCATCGGGTGATCTCACACCTTTGAGCTACCTTGCGGCAGTAGTCATGGGAGAGCGCGACGTCTACTACAAAGGAAAGATCGTTCCCGCTTCTGTTGCTCTTAAAGCAGAAAACATAAAACCGCTTCCTATCGAAGCAAAAGAGGGACTGGCGCTTATGAACGGAACGAGTGTTATGACTGCAGTTGCAGCTTTAGCTTGGAAAAAAGCGGAAAGACTCGCTAAAATATCGGATTTTTTGACCTCGGTAACTTCCGAGATAACCCGCGGCAAAGATACTCCTTTCGCAGCAAAAGTAAGCGAAATGAAAAACCACCGCGGACAGTGCGATTCAGCCGCATACATCCGTGAAGTGATCAAAGATTCAAAGCGCGTTTTCAGATACGAGGATTTCCTCAAAAGCAATATCGATTCGATCGAAAACAAAGGCTTCATCAAGCAGCAGAATAAAATTCAGGACAGATACTCCATCCGCTGCGCGCCGCAGATTACAGGCGTTTACCGCGACACACTGCGCTTTGCGAGAGACCTGATAACCGAAGAACTCAACTCTTCGAATGACAATCCGCTCGTTGATATCGAAAGCGGACGCATTTTCAATACCGGAAATTTCTACGGCGGCCACATCTGCGCGGCGTGCGATTACCTTAGGACAGCACTTGCCAATATCGCAGACCTCTCGGACAAACAGGCGGAAGTCATTATCGACGGAAAATTCAACGGGCTCACTGAAAACCTGATCCCGTTCACGCCTGAAGACCATCCTCGGGCAGGCTTAAGACTCGGCTTTAAGGCAGTCCAGATAACGATAAGCGCGATCCGCGGAGAAGTCGTCACATACTCATTCCCAGTCAGCATCACGAGCGCACCGACCGAAGCTCTCAATCAGGACAAAGTTTCGATGGGAACGATCTCGGCACGCAAGCTTGCAGAGCAGATAGACCTCGTTTTCCTGCAGTTCGCAGCGCATCTTCTTGCCGCAATGCAGGCAGTCGACCTTGCCGGAAAGGATGAATTTTCATCATTCACCCGCAAAGTCCATGATGAAGTCCGCAGAATCAGCGCATTCGTTGAAGATGACCGCGCTTTGGATAAAGAAGCGGAAGCTCTCGCAGAGTGGTTGAAAACAACTGGGATTTTTGGGTAAACGTAGAGATGTTTCACTAAATGTCTCAAAATTTAAAGAATTTATAATTTTTAGTTTGCTTTTAATTAAAAAATGCATACAATGACTAGACGATTTTTTTGATGAGTTTATTAGATGCCTTGGAATTATATTGACAAATATCTGAAACATAGAATAGAAAACTTTGATTTTCATAAATCATCAACTATGTCGACAAAAAGAATTAAAACATTAAAGGAATGGGAAAATGCCCGTAAAAGATTTGCATGCACACCCTTTTGATGAGGGAACTATCACCAAACTCGAAATATTTGAAAATTATGCCAAAGAATGGCTGCCTACTTTTATTATGAGTTATCCAAACAAAGATTTATGGATGTTCGACTTTTTTGCTGGAACAGGCAAAGATCAGAATGGAGTTGCCGGCACTCCCATTCGCTTGTTACAACAAGTTAAAAGCCAGGCTGGCAACATTTTCAATCAAAAATGTAAAATCAATATTTGTTTGAACGAACTCGATGAAAACAAGTTTAATTCTATGCAAATATGCTGTGACGAGTTTGTACATAGTAATAATGAATTGCTAAGACTCTATGATAAATATTTATTTCTTCACTATCGTAATGGTGATTTTGCCGAACTTTTTCCTAAGACATTAGATACTATAAAAGAAAACCCTTCCCTGCTGTTTCTTGACCAAAACGGAATGAAATTTCTGGCTGATAAATATATTATGAATTTAGAAAGCTTGCCACATACAGATTTCTTGTATTTTTTATCTTCCTCATATGTTTTGAGATTTGGGAATACTCCTGAGTTTCAGACAAATTTAAGGTTGGACATGGAAAAAATAAAGGAGAATCCATACAAGTATGTTCACAAAAACATTCTTGAGCAACTAAAAAACAAATTACCCAATGATTCTGATCTAAAATTATATCCTTTCACAATCAAAAAAGGAGCAAATATTTATGGTATAATTTTTGGAGCAAAACATCCATTGGCAGTTGACAAATTTCTCAAAACTGCTTGGAATAAAAACAACATCAATGGAGAAGCCAACTTTGATATTGATGAAGACAATAAAAAATGTCAATTGACTATATTTGGAGAAAAACCTTTGACAAAAATAGAAGGTTTCCAACAGCGGTTGCGAGAATTGATACTGAACGGAGATATAAAAACCAATCGTGAAGCTTATGATTACACAATTTCTCAAGGACACATTGACAAACATGCGGCTGAAGAAATTTCAAAAATGAAAAAAGAAGGACTTATAGATTTTGAAGGAAGAACTCCTTTGGTAAACTATGAACAAACATATAAAAACAAGCGAATAATAACATTCCAGGTAATAAAAAAATGAAAACGACAAAAATAGAATGGACTGATAAAACATGGAATCCTGTTACAGGATGCACCAAGATTTCGCAGGGATGCGTTCATTGCTACGCCGAAACGATGACCCGCCGACTTAATGCAATGGGATTGGAGAAATACGCAAACGGATTCAATGTCACTCTGCATGAAGATTGTCTATCCGAACCATTGGCATGGAAACAACCTCACACCATTTTTGTTTGTTCAATGAGTGACTTGTTTCACAAGGATGTTCCTTTTGAATTTATAAACAAGGTTATGGAAACCATACGTATGACACCTCAGCACCGTTATCAGCTATTGACCAAACGGGCGGAACGCATGGCTGAATACTTTCTATCACATGATATTCCGCAGAACGCATGGTTGGGAGTTACAGTTGAAGTTCAATCCTCTAAATCCAGAATAGAATCTCTGCGCTCACTTGACGCACCTATCCGCTTTCTCTCTTGCGAGCCTTTGATCGAAGATTTGGGAACTTTGAATTTGGAGAACATTGACTGGGTTATTGTAGGAGGGGAAAGCGGACCGCAAGCAAGACCTATGAAAGAAGAGTGGGTAAAATCAATAAAAGAACAAGCCGAACGTCAGGGATCAGCCTTTTTCTTCAAACAATGGGGCACCTGGGGCAGCGACGGTATCAAAAGAAACAAACACAAAAACGGAAAACTGATTGACGGAAAAATTTTTCAGGCAATGCCGGCTTAAACTTCATTTCGAATAAATCTTACTGGAATTGACAGATGTTTACACCTCAAAAGCCTTAAAATTTCTCGCAAGACTTCTTAGCGGTTTCCGCCTCGTTGCTTGGGATTTTCACAAGTAAAACATGACTTTTTAAGTTGTTTTTTAAGAAAAACTAAAGATAATCTCACGGCGTTTTGTAACGATAGGGTTAAACCAAAAATTTGAGGGGCAAAACATGGATTTAAAAGACATTTTAAAGGATAGCAACTACAGTCTTGATCAATTTGATAAAGAAAAAATCCTGAAATTAGAGCAAAAAATCAAAGAAAAAGAAGTCAAAGGCATAATAACTCCCTATGTCAACTGTATCGTTAGGAATAAAGAGATAAAACTTACTCCTGAAGAAATTGTCCGCCAACTTTATCTCATGGTTTTAATTGAAAATTTTCATTATCCTGTTTCAAGGATGGATGTTGAATATGTGGTTACTTTCGGCAGAGATAAAAAGCGTGCCGATATTGTCATTTTCGATAAGGATCAAACCTACACTCCATATATTGTTGTTGAGCTGAAAAGTCCTAAATTGAAAGACGGCAAAGAACAGCTTAAAAGCTATTGCAACGCCACAGGCGCACCGATCGGTGTTTGGACAAACGGCAACAGTATTTCTTACTATCACCGCAAAGACCCGAATTTCTTTGAGGATATTCCGATCATTCCAACAGCCGAAGAAAAGCTTTCGGACATATTGAGCGAGCGTTGGCTTATCGATGATTTGGTGAAGAAAGACAAACTGGTCAATGAGCGAAAATCGCTGAAAGACTTAATTTTGGAAATGGAAGACGAAGTCCTTGCCAATGCCGGTGTCGATGTCTTTGAAGAGGTTTTCAAGCTGATTTTCACAAAATTATATGATGAAATGGAAAGTGGTCGAAAGAAAGACCGCCATTTGCAGTTCCGTAATTATGGTGACACTGAAACCGAACTGAAAGAGAAGCTTCAAAACCTTTTCAACGAAGCCAAGGAAAAGTGGTCTGGTGTTTTCTCTGACGATGCAAAACTGATGCTCACGCCTTCGCATTTGTCGGTTTGCGTTAGTTCCCTGCAGGATGTGAAACTTTTCAACTCGAATTTGGATGTGGTCGATGAAGCTTTTGAATACTTGATAAACAAAAGCAGCAAGGGTGAAAAAGGTCAATATTTTACACCTCGCTATGTTATCGATATGTGTGTGCGGATGCTGAATCCTTCGGAAAAGGAAACAATGATTGATACTGCTGCGGGCAGTTGCGGTTTTCCTGTACACACAATTTTCTATGTTTGGCAAAAGATTTTAGAAAGCAAGGGACTTAAAAAGAGCCATCTTTTCACTTTGGAACAAAAGCCGGCAGAATGCACTGATTATGTGCAGAATAAAGTGTTTGCCATTGATTTTGACGAAAAAGCTGTGCGTGTTGCAAGAACCTTAAACCTGATCGCAGGTGATGGACAAACTAATGTAATGCATCTCAACACTTTAGATTATGAGCGTTGGGACGAAAATCTGAAAGACGAGAATTGGCAGGAAACTTATATCGATGGTTGGAATAAATTAAAGAAAATGCGTGCCAACAAAAACAGCAATCGTGATTTTCAATTTGATGTTTTAATGGCGAATCCTCCATTTGCTGGAGATATAAAAGAAAGCCGCATTTTATCAAAATATGAACTTAGCAAAAATGCAGCAGGTAAAATGGCTAGCAAGGTTGGGCGCGACATTCTTTTCATTGAACGCAATCTTGACTTCCTGAAACCAGGCGGACGCATGGCTATTGTTTTGCCGCAAGGCCGTTTTAACAACAGCAGTGATAAATACATCCGAGATTATATTGCCGAGCGTTGCCGCATTTTGGCAGTTGTTGGTTTGCACGGAAATGTGTTCAAACCGCACACTGGAACAAAAACAAGCGTATTGTTTGTGCAGAAATGGGATGAATTGCTTTGCCCCAAGAAAGATGATTATCCGATTTTCTTTGCCACCATGCAGGAGCCGAGTAAGGATAACAGCGGAGAAAAGATTTTCGTCAAAAAAGGCGATTATCCGCCAGCACAAAAACCGATTTATGATGTTTATAGCAAAAACCAAGACACCGGTCCTTGCGATCCTCTTCCACGTTATGAGGCCTCGCCCAAAGAAAACAACGAATATTTGTTGGATTCACATGGCCATTTGATAGTAAAACACGACCTTTTCAATCACGATGGTTTGACCAAAGACGGAATCGCTGAAGCCTTTGCCGAATTTGCCAAAAAGGAGGGGCTAAGTTTTTTTTGAATAGCCCTTTCGACGAACTGAAATATAAAGAGCTGTTGAAAGGGCTGGAGGCGAGTGAGATCTTATTTTCATATGTAAAAACTCAAACTGACATTTTGCGGTTAGATAGTTTCTATTATTCAAAAGAGTTTTTATCAGATGAAATCATTATCTCAAAAACAACCAATAAAACCTTAAAAGAGCTAAATGCAAGTCTTTTAAGTTTTGGTGCATATTCATTGAACAATTTTGTTGAGTATAAGGATTCTGGGATTCCATTTGTTCGTGGATTAAATATGAAGAATGGTGTGTTAGATTTTTCTGACACAATTTATATTGATGCGAACGCGCACAAATTGCTTTGGAAATCAGAGGTGAAACCAAACACGATTTTGCTTTCTATGTCTGGAACTATTGGCGAAGTTGCTATTGCTGTGCAAGAGTATCAATATCCAATGAATTCGAATCAAGACATCGCAAAAATCAGATTAAAAAGAGAAAGCATACGACCGTGTTATTTATATGCATTTTTACGTTCCAAATATGGGCAAAACTTTTTAAAAAGAGAAGCGCGTGGTAGTGTGCAACAACATGTGTTTTTATCACAAATAGAAACCATCAGAATTCCTTTACTGCCTGATTCATTTCAATTACAAATAGAACAACTCGTCAAGTCTGCACATTCTAATTTATATCAATCAAAAGCTCTTTATTCTGATGCGGAGAATATGCTCTTATCTGAAATTGGCTTGCAAGATTGGCAGCCAAACAATAATCCAGTCAATATTAAGCAACTAAAAGAATCATTTTGGGCAAGTGGAAGGTTGGATGCTGAGTATTATCAGACAAAATATGATGAAATAGAATCAGTTATTACAAAATACAAATATGGTTACGACAGAATAGAGAATCTGTTTTCTCAGAACACAGAAGTTTGTGATTACAAAGAGGAAGCTTACAATTACATCGAAATAGGCGATATCAACATAGGTGACGGCTCAGCTAATTATAATTTAGTATCTACAGAAAATCTGCCTGACAATGCGAAGCGTGTTCTTCACAAGAATGATATATTAGTTTCGAAGGTAAGACCTTATCGTGGAGCTGTTTCAATTATTGATTTTGATGATGAAAAATTGATTGGGAGTGGAGCATTTACCGTCTTGCACGAAAAAACATCTTACAAAAAAGAAGTCTTGCAAATACTTTTACGCACCCAAATATATAAGGATTGGCTGTTAAAATGGAATGTCGGCAGTTCCTATCCTGTTATAAAAGATGAAGATATTATGAATTTGCCAATTCCATTATTTCCAAATACAGTTCAAACCAAAATTGCAGAATATGTCCAAAAGAGCATATTTTTGAGAAATGAGGCTAAACACCTTTTGGAAGAAGCCAAAATGATGGTAGAAAAAGAGATTGAGGAAGGAACTTTTTAATATTTTTGATTTGGGATAAATACCATGGGCAAAACAGTAACAACGTATCTGATTGACGGAGATCCTAAAGGAACTCAGTATGTGTTCATCAGCAACAAAATTTGCCAGATGTATGTAATTCCGCGTTCAAACCTTTCGATTCTGAATGAGCGACCGGAATTGCAGACACCGGCATTTTATATTTTGCTGGGAGAAGACGAATCCACAAAACCAAAGGCGTATATCGGTGAGACAGAAAACTTTCGTGAACGTGTAAAAGACCACGAAAGCAAGAAGGAATTTTGGCAAAAAGCACTGATTTTCATCGCAAAAGATGCCGCTATGACAAAAGCAGATGTGCAATACTTGGAACATAAAGCTATTGCAGAGGCAAAAGCATCCAATACTTTTGTGCTGAACGAAAACAAGCAGACGCCGAAAGCACCGAATCTTCCTGAGTACAGAAAAGATGACATGGATGGATTCTTTGAAGATGTGAAATTCCTGACATCTTTTATCGGCTGCAATATTTTCGATGTGGTCAGAACGAAAGAAAAACACCTGTTCTACACAAAAGGACGCGGTTGCGATGCTAAAGGCTTTTATGATGCTGACGGCTTTACTGTTCTGAAAGGAAGTATTGTCGCAAAATCATCAACACCGTCGTTTGCATGGAAAGAAAAACGCGAGCAATTGCTTAAAGAATATACTTCCATGAATGGAGAAAAATTGGTATTGGAATCCGACAAAACCTTTTCCAGTCCAAGTACCGCATCCACGTTTGTTTTAGGACGACAATCCAATGGCTGGAGTGATTGGAAAGACAAAGACGGACAAACATTAGACGCTGTCTACAGAAAACAGTTGGAATAAAACACAAGCGATAACGGAGGCACACCATGAGCAAAAGTTTAGTTATCTATTTTTCGGCTGCCGGACACACGAAACTGAAGGCACTGCAGCTTGCAGATGCAATCGGAGCCGACACTTTCGAGATCGAACCGGTGAAAAAGTACACGAAAGCCGATCTTCTGTGGATGAATCCGCTTTCAAGAAGTTTCCGCGAAGTTGCGACAAGAAAAACCAAACGCCCCGAGATCGTCGACAAAGAGCTTGATTTAACGAGCTACGACAAGATTTTTCTCGGTTTTCCGATCTGGGGCTGGGCGGCACCTTCTATCGTCAATGCCTTTTTGGAAAAACACGATTTTTCGGGAAAAACCATCATCGTTTTTGTAACGAGCGGCGGCACGACAAAGCTCGACGGCTGCGTAAAATCACTTATTCCTTCCCTTTCGGAAACAACAATAGTCAAAGAAGGCAAAGTTCTCAACGGAGAGTGGTCTAAAGAAGATTTGGCCGCTTTTGCTGAATAACGTCGGCATCGGAATATCGGGATCCCGAAAAAAATCAAGTTGAGATTTAAAGAACTACAGATTCTTTGTGAACGCCGAAAACTTCTTCGAGCGTGCCAGCGATTTCACCAAGAGTTGCATACTGTTTTACGGCATCGAGGATTTTCGGCATAAGGTTGTCGCTTGTCTGAGCCGTAGCCTTGATGATGGCAAGGTGTCTTTTGACTGCGTCGTTGTCGCGGGCTTCCTTGACAGCCTTGATCTTTGCGATCTGAGCGACCTGGATCGACGGGTCGACTTTGAGAAGGTTTGCCGGAGCGGGTTCCTTGATCTGGAACTTGTTGACGCCGACAACGACCTGTTCGCCGCTTTCGACTTCAAGCTGATAGTGGTAAGCGCTGTCCTGAATTTCCTGCTGGACGAAACCCTTTTCGATCGCTTCGACCATTCCGCCGAGCTCGTCGATTCTTGCGATGTATCCTTTTGCTTTCTCGTAAATGCTGTCGGTGAGAGCTTCGATGTAGTAACTTCCTGCGAGCGGGTCGATCGTGTCTGCAACACCGCTTTCGTAAGCGACTATCTGCTGCGTTCTGAGTGCGATTCTTACGCTGTCTTCAGTCGGAAGTGCAAGCGCTTCATCACGGCTGTTGGTGTGGAGCGACTGGGTTCCGCCCAAAACTGCCGCAAGTGTCTGGATCGCAACACGGACGATATTGTTGTCGGGCTGCTGTGCTGTGAGCGTGCATCCTGCAGTCTGAGTGTGGAAACGGAGCATCTGGGATTTTGCGCTCTTTGAGTTGAAGCGGAATTTCATGATCTCAGCCCAAAGTCTTCTTGCAGCGCGGAATTTTGCAACTTCCTCAAGAAGGTTGTTGTTCGCGTTGAAGAAGAAGGAAAGACGCGGCGCGAAAACGTCGACATCAAGACCTGCCTTGATCGCAGCTTCAACATAAGCGATACCGTCAGCAAGCGTGAAAGCGACTTCCTGAACTGCGTTGGAGCCTGCTTCGCGGATGTGGTAACCCGAAATCGAGATCGTGTTCCATTTCGGAACGTTCTGCGCGCAGAAAGCGAAAATATCGGTGATGAGTCTCATCGAAGGTTTCGGCGGGAAGCGGTAAGTGCCTCTCGCGATGTATTCTTTGAGAATGTCGTTCTGAATGGTTCCCGTGAGTTTGTCAGCCGAGAAACCCTGCTTTTCAGCAACTGCAATATACATAGAAAGGAGAACAGAAGCGGTTCCGTTGATCGTCATTGAGGTTGAAACATCACCCAGCGGAATACCGTCGAAAAGGATTTCCATATCTTTGAGCGAGTCGATCGCAACACCGACTTTGCCGACTTCACCGTCACTCATCGGATGATCCGAGTCGTAACCGATCTGCGTCGGAAGGTCGAAAGCGACCGAAAGACCGGTCTGACCGTTGCCGAGAAGGTATTTGTAACGTTTGTTCGATTCTTCTGCCGTACCGAAACCTGCATACTGACGCATCGTCCAGAATCTGCCGCGGTACATCGTGGGCTGAACGCCTCTGGTGAACGGATATTCGCCCGGCACGCCGCGTGTTTCAAGGTATTTCTGATCATCTTCCGCCGGAATGTAGAGCGGTTCTACCGTCTCACCGAACGAAGTTTTGAAGCGCTGCTTTCTTTCGGGGAACTTCGCGACTGCTTTGCCGTAACTGCCGGCTTTCCAATTCTCGAACGTCTCTTTTACTGTCATTTTTAACTCCTAAAATTAAGTGAAAAAACTCAAATCGCGCGATTTTATTTAGAGCGAGGGAAAATGCAAAGAAAAAGTTTGCCTGGAATCGCGCAAAGAATCCGTGATTTTTTATGCATTCCGCCCTCTCATGCGAGAAGGCGGAATGATGATAAGATTGATTATAAAAAACTAGAGGCTGCTGCAGGTTGCAAGTTTGCCGTATTCCGCCATGACTTCCTCTGCGGAAAGCGCACTTCCGATGATTCTGACATCATCGACCGAACCGTAGAATTCGCCGTAAGAGCCGCTGCCGATATTTGTGGGCGAATATACATTTCCATGTGATGCCGCAGAACCCGTTGTGACAAGAACTCCGTCAAGATAGATGGAAGGAGTTTTATTGTTGAAGACTACAGCGACATGACGCCAACCGGTACCGATGTCTCCGCTGTAAACAGCAAGACCAGGCATGTAGCCGTCACCGTGTGCTGTTGCAAGAATTCCGTTTGTTCCAACTGAGAGTCCTGCTCCGGCATTGCCGCCTTCATGGTTAGCACCGAATAGATAATGCTGACCGCTTGTTCCTGCATACTGACCAGTATCCAGAGTGATCGTGTAGCCGCTGGTTACCTTTACCCAAGCCATCATCGTGAAACTGTTTGTATATTTGGAAATACCGGTGGAGACGGTGGTGCTTCCGGTGAAATTGTATGCCTTACTACGCTTTCCAGAAGAATCCCAAGAACCACCGCTTATCGAATACGATCCGCCCGCTGTTCCACTGTTTGCAGTCGTAGAACCGGAACCTTCGTTCAGTTTGAGATAAAGAGGAGCACTCTTTAAAGAATCGCTGCAAGAAACATAATCCAAAGTCAAGTTGTCAATGCAGTAACGGTCGGCACTTGTACTTACCGATCCATCCTTACGATACTTGAACAGTATTCTGTGTTTTCCCGGTGCGAGGTTTGAAATTGAAACGGGATTCCACGTTAAGTGATCAGAACCGTATGTGCAAACTATCTGCGTCGCAGAATTACTGCAGGAATTGCTGTTATAGTCTATATCGCTCTGCGTGGGATCGAGATATACATGAAAAACGTCCCAGTTTTTCTCGGAAGTTCCGGTATAACTGAAACTCAAGGTTCCTTTTTCATACTCACTGGGGATAGTAACTTCCACAATAAGGTTAGCTACAGTGCCATGATAATCTCCAGTGTTTGTGGAACACATTGCGTAACTTCCCTCTTTCGGTCCTGGCAATGAAGCGGAGTTTAAACCATTACCGAGACCGTAAGAACCCGATGAAGTCCTACCCCAGTACGTATTACTTACCTGACTTATCCAATCTCCCGGAAGGTTAGATTCAAAACCCCAGCTGTAATGAGTTTTGATGCACTTGTTGTTTTTCCAATCATAACCGCTGTTGCACTTGTATTTGCATGTAGATGCGCTTGAAGAAGTGCCATAGCTTGCCGAGCTGTCAGCCGGCGCAAATGTCGAACCGTTCCAAGTCTGCGTATAAGTCTGAGTGTCGGAATTAGTGTAGGTCCAAACACTGTTTGCAGGTTTTCCTGAGCATGTAAAGGTCTTAGTTTCGGCCTTGCATGTTGAACTCGAGCTGTCCCAAGGATAGTGAGTCTTGCACTTGAACCTGCAAGATGTCGTGCTTGCAGTATCGTTATGGGTCAGAGTGGAATCAGCCGGATTCCAAGCCGAACCTGTCCAATTCTGCTGGTATGAACTTACAGAGTTCCATTCAGCATTTGCAGGCAAAGTACCGCAGTTCTGTGTTTTCGTGTTGGAGACACACGATACACCGCTGTTTTCGGTATGGAAAGAGTTGATGCACTTGTATCTGCACTCGGTCGAACTTGCAGTCGTGTTGTAAACACTTGTCGCAGAAGGCTGCCAGCTGGAGCCGTTCCAAGTTTGTGTTATGCTCGAAACTGTGTTCCAATCAGTATTTGCAGGTTTAGCAGAGCAGTCTGCAGAATGAGAGTCGGCTTTGCAATATGAATTGTCTGTCCAAGTGTAGTTCGTGTTGCACTTGTAACGGCACTCTGTCGTGCTTCCTGTCGTATTGTACTGCCATGTAGCAGCCGGCTGCCATCCGCCTGACGGAGTCCAATTCTGCGTGATACTTGAAACTGTATTTGGAACTGCACCTGACGGAATTGTGCCACAACTTACTGTTTTCTTGTTGATGCAGAGTCCGCCTTCATAAGTATAACCAGATTTGCATTTGAAGCGGCACTGGTTGGCGTCAGGAGTTGTATTGTAGCTTCCTGTATTTGACGGTGTCCAACCTGAACCGTTCCAAGTCTGCTTGATAGTCTGACTGTTGGAGTTGTTGTAAGTCCATTCAGAATTTGTAGGCTTTGTTGTGCACTCAACATACTTTTCATTAATACACTGCGAATCTTCATAGGTATAGCCGCTTGCACATTTAAAGTAGCAGGCATCTGCATAAGTGCTTGTGTTGTAACTTCCTGCGTTGTCAGGTGACCAGGAACCACTGCTGAAACTCTGCGTGATGGTTTTGGATGTTGAATTGTTAGAACTCCATACAGCATTTACTGGCAGACCTGTGCAGGCTATTTTCTTGTTATTGGGTGCTATAAAATTGGATGTGTTTGTTTCAAACTGACACGAATCGGTGCACGGTGCGTATTTTTCCAATGTTATTGTTACACTTCCGCTACCATCGTTGGTTGATGTAGTATAACTCCCGCTTACAAAGTAATAATCACTTCCTGAAGTCGTTGGATAATAGTAACTGTAGGAAGAATCGGAATATCTTCCGCCGTTACCGCCGTTACCGCCGTCAGCACCATAAGAACCGGCTCCAGAACCGCCTGAGCCTCCGCTAGATCCTGAAGCACCGTCACCGGCGGATGCATCAGAGTACCACCAGTATCCGCCTTTTCCGCCGCCGCCGCCGCCGCCGCCGTAGGCTTCGATCAAAGTCTGAGTACCGATTTTAACACATGATGAACCGCCGCCTGCGCCGCCTGCACCAGATCTATAGCTGCTACTATGCCCTTCTTTGCCGCCGCTGCTGTCTTTTCCTTTGTGGCAACCCGATCCACCAGTTTGAGCATCATATCCTCTTGTTCCTACAGAAGCCGCACCGTTTCCTACTCCTCCAAAAATGTAGGAAAGAGTTTGACCTGCTTTTATAAAGTATTTAGCCGTTATTACCAGTCCTGGAGCTCTGGAACCGCCATCTCCGTCAGCACCATCACCACCGTTTCCCTGAGTGTGATAACCGTGACCGCCTCTTGCACCTTTAACCGTGATTGTATAAATACCGGTTACAGGAGTTTTGTAGGTGTAAGTTGTTCCGGCAGTTCCGCTGGAAGTAATAGTTTCGCTTTTGCAATCGAATACTTCATCGCTCTCGAAAACAATACCTTCAGTTGTGGCTTCGCAGGCCTCTTTGCCACTGGTAACAACTCCGTCACCGCAGAAACCGCAGGTGTTGTGGCTGACATCTTTAAGTTTGCAAGCTGTAGTGCAGCCTGGTGACGTAGTCGTTTCATAATACGAACTGCTCGTAGGCTTGTTGTTCATCGTCAGCCAGCGGTCGCAGAGATTCTTTCTGGAATCGGCTCCGTCACACTGTTCCGATTCAGAGAAGTTGCTGACATCTGCTTTAGGATAGTTTTCTGTCGTTACCATGTTGCAGTTTACGCCGAAACAGGTTTCGCTGCTCTTATACTGAACGACTCCGTCACCGCAGCTATACTTACCAGCACCGATTCTGCCGTATTGGCCGGCAGCACACGCCGTCTTATAATCCGACGGGTGGTTTTCGACACAATCAAGGAATGCCTCTTCATCAGAAACACCGCAGTCAGATTTACAGTAGGATGTAGAGCCACTCGTTTTGTATTTTCCGTTGTTATCTTTGTCTTCACAAAGTTCATGTGCATCCGGAGTGAACCGGCAGCCTCTGCCGCCAGCCATGCCGGTACCGGTAATAAGGTCGCAGTGTTCGCTGTGGATGACAGTATTTCCACCGCACTGAGCACCTTCAGTAGCAACAGCAGATACACACGCCGTACCATCATCATTCATTTTATAACCGGATTTACATGTGTAGAAACAACGTTTAAGGGTAGAATCAGGATCATCCTCGTTATATACGCCAAGAATATTCAGTTGTTTAATAATACCCTTTTCGCCATCGTTGACCTCTATCGGATCCAGATCAGGTGTTTCAGACGGTTCATAATAACACTCAACTCCTTCATTTCCGCAACCGCTATTCAAAGTTCTCTGGATCTTAAGAACGGCACCTTCTCCGCTTTCAGGAAGAGGTTCCATTTTGACATGACCGTTCTCATCCTTCCAGACTTTAACCCATACTCTGTTATCAGTAAATGTATTTGCGTTGGCCGGTGTTTTGCAGGTATGAAGGATTCCGCCGATATGACATACTTTGTCCGAACCGTAAACAGAATTTGTCGGGCATGTATAGATGCAGTTTTTACCGTTAGCAACACTTCCGTATTCCGCAACCGGTCCGCTTCCGGAATAATATTCTTTGGTATTTCCGTTTTTGTGGAATGCTTTGATATTACCGTTTCCGTCAATTTCGGTGTAGTAATCTATCTGCGGATTGGTGGTTCCGCCATAACATTGATCGCTTGAAGGTGAGCCCGCGGTACTTCCGGCCCAAACACCATTGACAGTATCCGGACACGCAGTAGTTCCACAATCATGAGTCAGTTTTCCGTGACCGTTTTCACCGTCTCTGCCGACACATTTCGTACCGTCCCAAATCAAATCGTCAACACATTCGAATGCACAGGTAGCCGCAGCACCTGTGAGAGAGGAACTGTAGTGCTGAACTTTGGTCTCAGCAGTAGGCCAATATCCTGTTTCAAAATCACCGCTCCAAGTTCTTGTATATTTCGGGACATTATTACCGCTGGCATTTACGTACTTGATATAAGTTGAAGCTTCTTTTTTGTACAATTTGCCGTCACCGAAATTATTGACATACATCTCGGCAGTTGAAAGTGCCGGACAGTCGCTCTGAACCTTGCAGACATTATTTACATTCCACTTGCATTTTTCCGCGACACAGTTAGTCTCATTGGATTGCAAGTCATTATTGATACCGTCAGCAGGCTTTTTGTTTTTAAACACTGTATCGCAGCCTTCCGTAACAGAGCCCTCACATTCCTCAGGATCCTTCGGTTTCGCCCTATTGGCCGCCGGTCTGAATTCATATCCGGAGAAATAACTTGTTCCTGCTTTTGACTGAACGTTGCTGTCGCCGCACTTTGTCCACTGACAGTCACTGCCGCAGTCGTATTCCGATCCGTTATAGTTTGTACCGTTGTCGCACTTCTCGGATTTGCATGCTTTACCGTTTTCCAAACCGTAACCGGAACACGGTCTATCATAGAGGTCACTGTCGACACAAACCTTATTGTCTTCCCACGATATGTCTTTATAAGTCGGAGTACCGTCATCATTCGTAGCTTTAATTCTGACTGTAATGTCGGAACACTTCGAAGTAAATCTGTCGCCGCATGACATAGACATAACAAATGAAGCCTCTCCGAGGAAGACCATTTTGGTAACATCTGTGGCTGTATCGCCTCCGGTTTTCTCACCGGAATCAAGCGACCTTGCATAAGCCCTTACAGTATATGGTCCATTTATAAATGTAACACCGGTAGCCTTTGAAGGATTGAAGAACCAGCCGTGCTTGCTTCCGCCGCCGCATGCTTTGACCGTGAAATTCTGGTCAATTGCGTAGCCGTTGATATCGGTTGCCCCTTTCAGATCCTCGTCATTTTCACCGAAATTCCAATCTGTTTTAAGAGTAACCGGAGAACCTTCCAGTTCCGTTCCATCTTTGTCAACGAATTTCAGAATTACGAAATTATCCTTATGAGTCATCGGATGGTCGGGGTCACATGCCCAGCCGTAAACTCCGAAACTTACAGCCTGAATAAGTCCGCCGATAGCATCGGATTTGCAGCCCGAATAACATTTGGTACCCAACGATTTCTCAGTGCAAAGTCCGAAATCCTGATAAGTGCCGTTAGAACTTACTTTGATTGCATCCGAGCACTCAATAGCTCCGTCATTATTGCCAGTTCCGAAATCGCAGCCTTCAAAACGCTGATTGCGCTTTTTGTCGCCGCACGTAAAAGGAACAAGGTCGACTCCGCAGTCGTTGCAGAAATTGGTTAAACCGGCTTTAGCAAGAGACAGCGACCTTGCATCACCTTTCAATACGCCGCCTTCTTCTTTTAAATCACAGTACTCGGGACCGCTGAGTTCATTAGGTGATTCAAGAGGATTCAAAGAATCGTACAATTTAAAGCCTTCACCGTGAATTTCTCCGTCACCGCATTTTCCATAAGAGGTTTTGCAGTCTGATGTGCAGTAATCGCCGTCTTCGGTATTTCCGTCATCGCACTTTTCTATTGATGTCTGAATTACAGTATCACCGCATCTTGCATAAGTTCCGTCAGCTATTGTATTCTTTTTGCAGGTCGTGCTGCAGTATGCTTCAGATGAGTTGTCACTGTGGGCATCTGCACCGTCATCACACTCTTCCAACTGTGTAATCTCATGGGTAATGGAATCTTCGTGTATCGCATAAGAATCGATAAGTCCGTCACCGCAGCGTGATGTTCCGGGTGTTATATCGTTATTGTTCCTATGCTGTTTGCGGGCACAGCCTGACAGCCAGCAATTCAGCTGACCTTCCTCGGTACAGCGTGGTGAAGAGTTACTGCAGGTTCCGCTGCTGCAAAGACCTGTGCAGTATGTGCCGATTCCGTCGCTGCCGCCGTCACGCTCTTCGCCGTCGAGATCGAAGTATGTTCCGCTATCTCCTTTAACATAGTTATCACACTGCTCACCGGCAATAGTATCAATTTTACCGTCGCCGCAAGAACCGAAAACGTTCCAGCACCTTTTCTGAGATGATGCATCAAATATACAATACTTGTTGGTTTCCAGACAAGCCTCGTATGCTGCTCTTTCCGTGGTAGCGCGGTTAGGATATTGTTCAGCGCAGCCGCAGTCTGCATCCTTACAGTATTCGCATCTTTCGATCTGTTCAGCTGAACTGCACCATGTGTCAGAAACATCACTGGCAGCTGCATTGTCTTTGCAGAGCTGAACCGCAAGTTCTTTCGGAGAGAGATATCTCGTTGTCATACTCAATCTATCCGCATAGGGATACTTGCAGTTTTGGTCGCCTTCGCCGCCCTCTCTGAGTTTGGTATCGTAGCAGCAGTGAAGAACACCGTCGTCAAACTTGTCAGCCACTGCCGCATTGGTTGTCAAAAGATCTTTAAGAGCCGAGCAAGAGTATGTGTGAGATCCGTCGCAGTCGACAATTCCTTTTTTCGCCATATCCTGCAGCTGAGTCGTGGTCATACCGACGAGCTCTTCGCAGAGGTACGAACGTGTGAAAGCAAAAACTCCGTCGTTGCATCTGTTGAACGTGCAGTCGTTCTTGCAGGAATCGTGATCGTTGTCGTTTCCGTCGTCACACTCTTCATTGGCATCTTTGTCCAAAACGCCGTCGCCGCATCTTGAAACAGTACAGTTCGGACGGCAGACCGCCTTTCTCTTTTCGGAATTCGTGTTGTAGACCGGATTGCCGCTGTCGTCTTTGCAGATATCGAAAAGCGTTCCGTCTTTCAGTGTGGTCTGATAAGTTCCCGTAACCGCCATATCATAGGAACCAGGCGCACCGCAGTCACATCCTTCGAGATAACGTTCGACATCTTTCGTTTTAGGAACTTTATTACCGTTTACGTAAATAAATTCACCTGTTTCAGGATTTGTCTCGTAAATAATATTTCCGTCATCATCAGTCAACGGAACCTTGTCAATGGTAAAGGCATCCTTATCCCAAATACCGTCACCGCATCTTGAAGGTTTGCAGTTAGTTCTGCATGTTCCGTAGTTGCTGGAAGTAATATCTAAAAGTTTACCGGTCCTCGGCGTGTTGTTGTTGTCATCTCCGTTATCGCAAAGTTCAGGATCTGCGCCGTCAAAGCTGTTCGGAACATTGCAGTTCGTACTGCCTTCAGCACACGATGTTGTATCGAGTATTCCGTCGCCGCAGCGCGGTCCGAGTTCAACACATCCGGGTTCGCAGCCGTTGTATACATTTGCTTTATTATTGCTGATATCGTTACTGGAGCCTTTGTCGCATATTTCCTCAGCACCACCGATACCGTTTACACAGTCGTATCCGTTGTATTTTCCGTTTTCACAACCACTCATTCTCTGGACAACACCGTCACCGCAGTAGTTGATCCATTTGCAGCCAGCCTGACAGTCAGTCATGTATGAAGATGACGAATCTTTGAAGAGCGAATTGCCGTTTTCATCGTATCCGGGATCGCACATTTCTTCAGAAGTATCGTTCGCATTCTTATAAGAAAGATGCTCAATGTCATAAAAACTGAATGCTCTGACACGGAAACGCGTTCCCTCTGCACCTTCCATACGTAATATGACTTTACCGGTCTTTGTTTCCGGAGCCCAGTTTCGAGATGTCGTGCCGAGACCTTTAATCGGAGAACTGTTCCTGCCGTGATACCATTTGCCGGAAATATATGTTCCTGACGGATTGTTGATATCAACGAAATAGAACGGGCTGGGATTTGAAGACGCTTCGGTAAGCTCACTACCGGACTCGTTGTATTCCCTCATACCGGCATCAAATGCAACTTCCTCGTCAGCTACCGGAATAAGCATCAGATCGAGTTCCATCAAATATCTTACAGACGGATCGATATCAAAAGATTCTTTGAATGTCGCTGTTGCCGGATTTTCCGAGGTAGTATCTTCAGTGAGTGTGAAAAGAAGCGCGTAATTGTGAATATCGTATTCAACCGTAACACCGCTCAAATCCCATTTTGCCGCGGGGTTATATGTGGTTATAATGCTTCCGCCGCCGGTAGTCACTGTTTTTCCGACCCAGTTTTCAAACTGCTTGTTAAGACCGTTATCAACCGTGCCGTCACCGCAGTATCTGCCGAAAACACAGCAGCGTTTGTCGCCCCAGGTGGTGTATTCCCCGTCACAGCCTTCTTCTGCGACACATGATTGACCGTATTCAACACTATAAGCCTTATCCAGCGGCTTGTTTCCTTCCATACCGTCACCGCGATCGCACTCTTCGAATTTGCCGGGGTAAATTTCGTTGATTTTCGGAATTTCTCCGCCGCACTTAGCAATATCCTTACAGCCTTCACAGTGACCGTATGTTCCGTTGTAGCCACCTTCGTCGCAGGTTTCCCAACCGCCGCTGACATAAATGACATATCCTTCGGATGCGCTCCAGCTTCCGATGCTCGGACAGTAGTTGTCAACTGTCAGTCCTGTGCAAGATTCTTCTCCTTTTTCAATATACTCGTTGTTGCACTCATATCTTTCTTTGCAGTCAAGACGGCAGCTGCCGTAAGCCTTGCCGTTGTAGTTTGCAGTTCCTGCAGCAATCGTGTACTTGCCGTTTTTGTATTCGACATTCGGAAGTCCGTTGTCGCAGTTTTCTCCGGTTGCAAGATCGCCCGGGTTGCTCTCACCTACAGGAATATCACCGCAGTAAGGCGCTTTAGCAGTTTTGCAGTCGGCAGAACAGCCTGGATTGTCATTAACGAACTGTTTGTATTTGTAGACACATTCCGCAAATTTCTCATGAATTGCGTTAACCGGGAATTTTACTCCGTTGATTTCCTCATAGCAGTCAGCTCCAGCCGAAGTATTGATGAATTCTTCGAATGTTATCGGTCTGCCGTTCAAGACAGTAACATTACCTTCGTCATCTTCAACGACACCGAGGTCGCAGACTTCCTGCGCAGGATTATCACCGCCGAGTTTAGCCTGGCAGTCAGCAACACTCTCGAAACCGTTCTGTTCAAAGAAATCATCCCGACTTGAATAACCGTTTGCAGCAAGCGTCGATGCATTAGCCGTACAAAGTGTTATATTCTGGATTTTTCCGTCGCCGCAGCGCGGTCCGAGAGCATCAGTACCGCCAATACCGCAGGTTACACTTGCGCAGCCCGGACACTTTACTTCGTCCGACTGGCAGTGGGTTTCATAGTGGCCGTTTTTATCTTTGCTGTCGCACTTTTCATCCAGTGCTGACTGAATAAAACCGTCACCGCAGTAAGCACTCGTGCAGTCTTTCTTGCAGGAACCGGTATCGACATTGGCTGCTCCGCCATCGTCGCACTCTTCGTTCGCACCGGGGACTTCTTCGCAGTTAGGATCGCCTGTGCAGTCAGAACGCTGAATTTTACCGTCGCCGCAGTAACCCTTTTCTGTCCTCGTTTTCTGGCAGCCTACACAAATGTAGCAGAAATCGTCTTCGATTGTCGGTTTCCCGAACTCTCTGCTCGAATTGTATTCAGGGCAGACGCTTCTTTCGAGTTTATGGCTGCAGTTAACACTTACAGAATCATCGTAATAGTAGAAACCTACACCGCAGTCGCACTGTTCCGACAGAGACAAAATATTGTTCGTAGAGAAACTGTATTTTTCGCAGGCAAGACCGGCACCTTCATGGCCCTCGGTTACAACGCCGTTTTCGCAGTATTCGCTCTGGATTTTACTGTCGCCGCATTTCGGCGGATCAGCAGGATATTTCTGGCAGGGCTCGTAGAGCTGTCCGTTCTTCGTGATCTCTTCTCTTGCACAGAGTTCGCAGCTGGAGTTGTTGTAACCGCATACTCTGTTGAACCAGTCGTTTTCACAGTTTTCCCTAAAATCGCCGTCAAACGTCTGATAACCGTCGCCGCATATATTCGTGATGACAAAAGGTCTCTCGGTCGGAGCGATCGCAATTGCCGTAGCAGTTGTCGAAGCCTCGTTTACACCGTAAGCCGTTACGAAATAAGGCGGAAGCGCACAATCCGATATATCCGGGAATGTATTCAAGCCCGAATTTACAGCGTTATAGTAAGCCGTAATCTTTTCATCGCTGCACTGAACATTCTCAATGCTCATAATAAGAGCGGCAAGATCTTCCTTGCCTGCAGTAACATCACCGTTCCACTTGATTTCAAAAGCGTGCGGAGCCGGATCACTCTTGAAGTTACAGTTGTTGTAGATTTCATTTGCCTTGCTTCCGCTTGTCGGCTTGATATCAGTTTGGCCGTACTTTATACCTTTGCTACCGCCGAGTCCCGGAATATTCATAATATAATCTGAAGCCGGCAGCATCGCGGCAACATTTTTCTTGCTGCCGCTGTTGTCGGTGATTTCGAAGTAGATTGCAAGAGACTGCTCATCGTCATCCTTGTCGCAAGCCCAGCCTGAGAAAGTCTGTTCAAGCGTTGGAGCATCATTATCGAAAATTCCGGAAAGCGTCGAACCTTTGACACAGATGACACGGTGTCTTCTTGCCGTGGTGTCGACAGTTTCTGCGCATGCTTCACCGACGCAGCCTTTCAAAGCGCGGTACGAACGACCGTCTTCCATATTGACAGCCCATGTAAACTTAGCACTGTCCTCTTTTTCGCTTACGACAGTGTTGTATGACCAGAACCAGTTGTTTCTGACGCACTTATTGTCAATACAGAGGAAACTTCCGTCAGCTTTGCACTTCAAATCACCGAAAGGATCTATTGAAACACATCTGCCGCCGATACAATCCATATAATCATCATGGCACGGATCGCTGTCTTCCGGATTGCATGTAGCATAAGTACTTTCGGTCTTCGAACAGGTCTCGCTGTTCGGCACACCTCTGCTGTATTCAAGATCAGGATATGCCGTTGCAGGATCGTAAAGGTCGAAATCGACAATCGAATAAAGCTGGTTGATGTTCGGAAGCGTCCAGCCGCCCATCGCCTCGCCGCAAGTCTGACCTTCACTATTGGTAAACGAACAGATTCCGGCGACTTCAACGGTTTCACCGTCCAAAATCGTAGTTTTCGGTATTGTGGTGATAGTATAAGTTTTGTTGCAGTATTTCGGGCGATATGGTGTTCCGCCGCAGACAACCCTTTCGGTATATGTGGTCGGGCAGATTTTCGCATCAGCCAGAGTTATTGAGGAATCTTCGCAGCGGTTGTAGGAACAGTCGCAGTCGTATGAGTTCGGGTTTGAAGTGTCGCAGTGTTTACCGTAACCTTCGTCTTTCAAATTACCGTTTACACAGTCGACATTGACAGGACTGCCGCCCGACAACTGAATTTTTCTGCATTTGTCCGGGTTGTTCGGGTCCTGAATCCAGCCCTCAGCCGTACACTTGTTGACCTTGTCGGCAAAATTCGTGTAGCACTTGAGCGTGGAACCTTCCGTAATCAGGTAACCTTCAGACGGACATTCCCTTTTGCAGTAATATTCCGGATCAGTTCCGCCTTCTCCGCCTGTGTGACCGAGGGTGTATCCGGTATTACACGTCTGGCACTTGCCGTTAAAGTATTCTCCGGAAGAGCAACTGTAGCAGTGATATTCCCCGTCATACCAGACAAGGGAACCGTTCTTGCACTTGTAGCATTTTCCGTCTGATCCTACATAATTGTAACCGTCCGGGCAGATTTTCTCCGGATCTTTCCACTGTGCCGCACTCGCAACCGATCCGTCCGGATTGGTTGCTGTCGCATAGTAAAAATTCGAATCAGGTATCGCCCCGATCCATTCGATGAGGTTACCTTCATCATCGAAGACATATTTGTTTACCGTTGCACAGCATGTACCCTCTTGCGCGTTTTTATTCTTTTGCATACGGCACAGCGGATATTTTGTTGTTCCGGTAGTTCTGACTCTTTTATCAACCCAATAAGTGCCCCATTGCTGAATATCACCTTCATAAATATATTTGTAGCAGTTTGAATATTCACACCTTCCGTCATCTTCTTCCAATGTTCTCAACGGCGAAGTCGGGCATCTCTTGTCTGCACTGTAATAATTGTTTGAAGTCGGATTCTTCTCAACGACATCGTCATAAACATTGTATCCGACTTCGTCGTTGCTCAGGCATCTTCCGTCAGACTGCTCGGTGTAGCCGGCAGGACATCCCGGTGAAACGATGCCTTCGTTGCAGCCGACTTCCCTGCCGACACATTTCTGTTCATCAGCAGGTTTACATTCCGTGGAAGTGCTATACTTGTAACACTTGTTGTCTGCTTCCAGCACGTAACCAGACTTACATGTACAGCAGTATTTAAATGTAAAATTTGCACTACTCAGTTCATTTTTGTATGTCCACACATAACCGTCTGGACAATAATACCTATATTTGAGAAGATGACCTTCATAGTAGGATTCGGATACAGCTTTTCTGCATTGCTGATCAGGAGTATTGGGACCGTCTGCAATCCCTGTAGTAATCGTGAGGGTATCGTCGCATACACTGCCGTTGTAATAGCATTTTCCCCAGTAATCGGATTCATCCTGATTCAGAACCGTTCCAGTTGAAGAAACTTTTTTCTGGAGCTCAGAATAATTCGTGCTGCAAACCGGTGGCTGACACTGTATCGCCGCACCTTTGAATCTGCAGAAATCACCTCCGGCAATATCGTCGTAGTTGCTTTGCGGAGAAGGACAGATACGTTCAGGACATTTAAGAACGTTGCCTTCACTGCCGCCGACAGAGTATTCACGGCACTTGTTGATAGCTTTCTGCCAGCTGTCAACCCACTCGCCCGTATCGGCGAACTGCAGCTGCGTCGCATTATCGGTAACAACTTCATCGCCGCCGAACTTGGTTATCTTGAACCTCGTTTTGACGTCTCCGCTCTCTGTGTAATAAGAATAAGTGAGGGTATGACCGTCCGGATTGCAGTCTGAATCAGAAATATAGACGCTTATCAAATCCGGTCCGAAAGTACCTTCATCATCGTCGTAATCGTCGGAATTGGCGAAATATGCGAGCTGACCGGTTCCCTGAGCAAGAGTTTTGCCGCCGCAGCCGTTGCCCTGCCTAATCGTGATGATTGAAGTTGAACTGTTTGACTTGAAAAGGTATTTAGAGCCTCTTTTCAAAGAAAAAGAAGCATATTTTTTCGAATCAAGATCGATGTGACCACCATCTCCAAAATTATCAGAGCTTTCGTCATCGGAATCGACGATTTCCGCACCGGACTGCATTCCTTCGCAACCCTGACAGTCATAGCGCTGCCAGTGAAGAGGATATGTGTAAATATAGGACGCAACAACACACGGTGAATCGGCCTGTGCCGGGTTACATGAAGACGATGCAACAACCGGGAAACCGTCATCATCAGTAACGACCGTTTTGGAGCCGTCGCCGTTTACTGTCGCCTGATATGTTCCGACAGTCGTGTCGAAACAGCTGAGCCAGTTGTTGTCACCGGTAACGGGGTTTTTCTGCGGAGCACACTGATAGCAGTTGTACTCGCTGAAAAGAAGCGTTACTTTGCCGTTAAAGTTTGACTGCCACTCAAGAACGGTCTGTTTTGTTCCGACAGGGCAGTAAGTATTACCGTTTTCGATGTATGAAACTTCGGAATCATCGCCGTAAGCAAGGAAATCGCCGCATGCGTCTTCTTCGCCGGCGTTGTTGACTGTGCCTTTGAAAAGAGTGAGCTGAGTATCGTGAATCGCAGATTTGCATGTCGACCATCTGTAAATCTGGTTTTCCTTGACCTCGAAAGTGATATAGCTTCCGGGTTTGATCCAGCTGTCGAGATCGGCATCAGTGTAATTGGCAGCACCGAACTCCTGAATTGCGGTCCATGAAGGAGCCGTGGCAACATTGTCTGCCTTCGCCGCATTGCCGCCGGAGAGTTTGAAATCACTGGAAGCACCGCAGACATCGCAGTGTTCCGATGAAGTCCTGCGCCATTTTACGGTCGTGGTCTGGTTGCCTGTTGTTTTCTGGCACTCCTTGAATTCACCGGTATATGCACCACCGGCTGTTTTCTGAGCTTCGTAGTTCGTGACAAGAAGAACTACGCTTCCCGTGAAAGTCGCCTTCCATTCAAGCTGCGACTGGTTTCTGTAACCGTCGGAATTGCTGTATGCCAGGAAATTAGCGGTAGTCGAGCATGCATTACCATCAATAAGAGTAAGCTCTGTATCGAAAGGAAGCAGACAGTAGCCGTCAACACAGCGGAGACCTGTGTCGGATGACAACTCGTAACTTACAGCACATTCGTTATCGGAATCACACGGTTTTGCATAGTCACCGGTGAAAGCATCTTCCTTGCCTTCGGTTGACCACTGGTAGATTTCACCTTCTACAACCGAAAAACGGAGATAATCGCCGCCGTGAACACGTACCGTCGTCGTGACCTCAGTCCATGAAGGAGAGTAAGTCGGATCGTTGAAGGGTGCAACGTTGTAGCTGTCGCCCGTGCTGCATCCGTTCATTTTGTGACAACCGTCATTCGATGCAGTGGCCGCAAGAAGCTGCGCACTGAAGAGGAAAAACGCACATAAAGCAAAAATTATCGTTTTTGCCGCGAAATTCTTTGTATTTTTCATTTTTCCCTCCACCGTTAGTTAGCCGAAACGCAGCGCACGCTGTATCTGTTGTAGCGCGAAGTATATTCAATAAAACCGTCGTAAAAATTGATTATCCATGAAGAAGCAAGCTTCGTGTTGTCTTCGTTTTCAGAATCGAAATGAACGTGTCTGGTAGCCCAGAACCAGGTAAGAAGCTGTTCTTTGAGCTCGAGTGCCGCATCCGACTCGGTCGCACCGTTTGCATCTTCATAAAAAACAGCGTCAAGCGCCGGAGCGACTTTTCCGTAGTTTACGATCGAACGGAGCTCGGCAGTCGTAGGAAGACGCCATTTTTTGTTGTTGAGCTTCAGACTTTCGCAGTAAGACTTCGCCTCATACCAGTTGAGGTCTGAGCTTACCCTTTTCGTCCAGCGGAGATTGGTAACGTTGTCATAAACGATTTCGTTATTGTTTTCTTTGACAAGAGAACGTGTTCCGTAACGTTTCTGGCCGTCCTGACCTTCATACTCAGCAGGAACCTCGGAACAATCGATCTCTTTCTCGCTGTCGAAACATTTCGTAAGACCGGTCGCAACAAGCGGCCATCTCTGGGTATTGACTGGAGGAAGTTCAGTTTTTTTCAGAATCGGCAGTTTGACCGCGCTTTCCGGACGGACAACTACTGTGCGGTTCAGAACCGTTCCGTTCGGCTGCTTGCCGTACCTGGCAGTACTTTCAGAAGTCTCTTCTCCGCACGAAACGAAACAAAAGGCTGAAAACAAAACCGCAATTAAAAGGATTGTGTTTTTCATCTTATCCTCCCTACATCAATTATTTTCACATATTGAAGAATGTTCTGTGTTGGAAACCCTGCATTTGACATTGTACGTGGATTCAGTACAGCCTGTTCCCTGATTTGTGAAACAGACATAAGCAAAAGCCTGGTATGTTGCCGCGCCGCCTGAGCCTTCTCCTTCGAATTTTATAAGATAATGCTTATTGCCTGCACCGCCGAACTCAACACCGTAATACTTCGTCAAAACCGTCTTATCCTTAGTGTACTGGCGGTATGTGTTGAAATAATCTTCTTCGGCTGCGGCAAGAGTCATCAGCTGTTCTTCAGCCTCGACTCTCTTTGCGCGGTTTGTGTAACCGTTGTAAAGAGGAATCGCTACAGCAGCCAGAACACCAATGATTGCAACAACTATCATAAGCTCAATAAGCGTGAAACCTTTTTTTCTCATTTGAATCTCCAACAAAACAACCTTTCTATTATAATGTTTTCTCCATAAAATCAAACATTTTTTTACCTCCGGATTGACCGGACACCGTCATCTACCATGAGCAGCTCACTCCGTTGTACAGATTGGATTCTCCGCTCTTAAACTCCTTAAAATTCGTAGTTTCTGTGGTATCCATAAAAGACGAGGTATAAAGCCAGCAGTGCAGATCGCTGCGGATTTTGCGCACACCGCTTACCCAGTAACCCATTCCTACGCCGTCTTTTATAATAATTCCCGTTTTCAGCTTCATCTGCTCGGTGTCTCTCGGAAAAGCATATTTTGAAACCAGTGCATTTTTATCTGTTCCGGTATTTCCGTATCTTCCCTCAGAAAGATAGAACTTTTCCTGAGATGCCGCAGCGACAAGCATCTGCGATTTCAACTCGTCAATTTTGGAATCATCCGAAAAAGAGTCAAATATCGGGACTGCAAGCGCTGCCAGAATACCGACAATCGCGACTACGATCGCCAGCTCAATCAGCGTAAAGCCTTTTTTGTCCGAAAAAATCATCATACTACTTCTCCCGGCCTACAGGCGTACCTTTACCGTTGTCGAACTTATTCTTATTCTGTTTTCCGCTTTTCTTCTTGTAGAAATCGTTCAGGTTCACATCTTCAAGAGAACCGTCTTCGGATTCGTGTCCGATATAGATGGCCTTCGTCATCGAAACCGTCATGCCGGCTTTCACAATATCGGGAATCCTGTATTCACGCGCCCATTCACTTGTATTGAGTTCGTCAAAGTTGTTGAAAAAACGACCTGTTTTGAAGGTCAGCTTGTCGTTGGAAGGGTTGATTATGAAAACTGCGGCAAGCCACGAATTCTGCATGAGTTCCTGAGCCATCGGCAGAGAAATGTAGTAGTCAAGCGACTGCTTTTTCAAAGATTCCATCGTCGCTTCAGGGAGTTTGAAATCTTCGATATTGTTGCGGAAAAGATAGTAAAGCGGAAGGTATTTCATGTAGGTTGAAACATTGTCGTCGAAAATCTTCAGAATGTTGTCGATGTAGAAATTGAGTCTCATTTTTCCGTTGTTAACGCTTGCCGCGCGGAGAGCGTTTGCCATTCCGTGAGCCCTGAAATCGGTATCGCGGTTGAAAGTATTGCTGAGAGCCATGATTCTGTCCTCGGTGGCACGGGTTTCATAGGCCGTGTTCTCAAAAATGATGGAAAACGGGGTGATTTCGACAACCTGACCAACCATAACGATATAGGAGTATTCAGAATACGAGTTGCCATCGCCGACCGTTCTTTCGACTGCGAAAAGCATCGAAGTCAGCACAATAATGAAAGAGATTGCAAAAATTTTTCTCATATCGTCCTCCTAGTAAAGTTCATACCACTTGATAATATAAGTTTTGTTCGTCTTAACAGTGAGCTGAGTCTTTCTGAAAATATCGGCTCCGGCACCGAATGTAAGATCGTAACCTTTGTCTGAAGCGATTACTCCGACTCCGGTTGCAAGGCTTATGTTCTTTGCTTTTGACGTATCGGTTATACACTGGTTGTCTTCATCAGCCGATACACTCCATTCACCGTTGCTTCCCGTCATGTTCGTATCGGTGAAATACTGGTTGCCGTCGAGGATGTATCTTTCGTAGTTGCTGCTTGATCCGAAAGATCTGCACTCGGTAAGCTTCATCGGGGTAAAGGTGTTCCACGCAATGGTGTAGCTGTTGGAATTTTCGGCTTTGCCGCCGTAGATATCGTAAACAACAAGAGGTTCAGTAATGCCCTTTTCACCGCCGTCCCTGTTGAATACGACTCGCCATCCGTGTTTGCCCTCAATGATCGTGTTCTGTTGATCGTGAGCGTTGCCTCGACCGTTGAGCTGGTATTCACCCAAATATACGGTATCGGAATCAAATTCATCGTAAGCGCCGCCTTTCTTGTCGTAGAAAACCGTCATTGCCTCAGCACTTCCGACATATCTCGGGTTAGCCGCGTTTCCTGTAACGATAGGAACAGGAATAAGCCAATCCTCCACACTTGTGTCGTCAACAGATCTCTTTACAGGATTATATCTTTCAAGCGGCGGGAAGAAGTTCGACGAAACGTAACTCTTACTCGTGATAGCCCACGGAACCGACTTGATAGCCTCGCTCGTACCGCCGTTTCTTTCAGTGTAGACGACCTTTGCAGTCCAATCGGACGGGCTGGCAGAGGTGACATCGACTCTGAAAACAGTTCCTGAAAGATCGTTGAAATAAACATATTCAGTGTCAACTGCTGCCTTTCCTGCCGTATTGACTACAAACGGAACCGATGTGAACGAAGTTACGAGCCACGATTTCGTAAAGGTGGTCATTTTCGTTGTAGGCGTATTCATATCGAAAATAGCCGCCTCTTCGAATTTACCTTTGGTTTTGTTCAGCTTGTAGATCAAGAACTTGTTGCCGTCAAGCTCGCTTACAGTGCAGGAGATGTTGTTGTCGGTATCCGACGAAGTCAAAGCTGTCGGATCGTGACACGTAGCATCGTAACCGCCGGGAACTGCAAGGTAATATTCCAGATCGTTGGCAAAAGAACAGGTTCCAGAGCACTTTCTGAATACTGCCGCCTTTCCGAAACTGAGACCGCCGTCAATATTGATATTCTGGATAAATTTCGGCTCGTCCTTGTCGGAAACATCGATAACGGTGTAACCTTTAGCGCCTCGTCTGTAGCCGAAAATAAGGTATGCCTTTTCGCCGCCGTTTATGATTCCGTCGTGGCTCTGGTCAATGTGGAGCAGTGTGATCGGACCGTCAACTGTAGCATTGAAAAAGATGTTGGATTCGGTTTCCTTGAAGCTCGTGATTGACGGAATCGCGAGAGTCGGCATGTATGCATATACTTCATTACCGCTGCCGTCAAACGCATGGAGCATTCCGTCATTTGCTCCGGCATAGATTCTCGTGGTGGTATCGTTTTCATAAAGAACAGCTACCGGTTTAGAGTGGACAATTGCACCGAGAAGCAGCGGACGAAGCGTAAGTTTAGTGCTTTTGTTGAAGTCGATATTGAACGGATCGTCAACAGAGAAAGTCTTCTTCGTAGTGGTATAGCGGACATTCGTGCTCAAACCGTCCTTATCGTCATCAAAGCTGTCGTAACCTGCCATATAGTCAAGGATCTGTCCTATCTGAGCAGAAGTTATCGAAGGATCTGCTTCACGGAATTTGTTATAGAGATAGTTGCCTGAAGAGATATCTGCGCTTTTAAGCTCAGAAATGCTGCCTTTTGTGTTCGTGTCATAGTAAATTTTTCTCTTTGTCTTTTTATAGCACTCGCCAGCCGAGCTGCATGTATCTGCAGATTCTATCAACTGTCTGAGTTTGTATGCCGCACCGCCGACCATAAGTTTTTTGTACTGTTCAACGCTTGTGGAATCATCGCCGACGAAATCCGTGCCGCTGTCGGTTGCAAAACAGTCGCTGGAACTGAAGGTCTGTTTCTTCCATTCGCCGCAGTTGGCATCGGTATCGTCCGTGATAGGACAATCAGTACCGCCGTCAACATTGTATTTTTTGAGGTTTCCGAACCAGAAACGGCTTACCGAACCGTCTATCGGAACGGTTCCCGCTACGTAAGCATCCGGACCGCGGTATTTTTCCTCGACATCGTAAGGCTGGACAAGAGAAGAAGTCCAGTGAGGACGGCCTACGACGACATCGGAATCTTTCGATTTCGATACAAACGCCGCAAAAAGACTCGTTAAATCGTTGAAGTTTCCGCCTTCCTCCGATCCGCCGCCGGCAGTCGATGCTGTAAGACCGAAATATCTGCCCTTAATGTTGTCAAATCCTTTCGTCTGGGTAGCGACACGCTCCATAAAGCTCTCGTCCATGAAACTTCCTGTTGAACCGCCTGTTCCAGAAGCTTTCAAAGTATCGTACATCGCCGAAAGCCCCCATTCGCCGATTGCTATGGAGTGGACGCGGTCGATTCTCGGGATGTTCGCTCCGGTGAGGTGCACTTCCGACGGATCGCAGCCTTTTGCATTCTGACTGACAAGCAGGTTCCGGCATTCTCTGGTACCCCAGAAAGAATGGCTCGTGCTGTTTACAAACGCCGCAACATTCAAAAGCGAACTGTTGTACCAGTCCTCTGTTTCATAAGGTTCGAGCTGGCTCGGCTGCGTATCGACAGGCGTTACGCACGGGTTTTCAGGATCGGCGGTAGTATCGCTGAACTTCTTGCAGGTTATTTTGTCTAATGAGTTGTCAGACGATACAGTTCCCATGCCGTTCAATTTGTCGTTGTGGTCGAACTGCGGCTGACCGCCTGAAATAATAATAGCTTCATTGGTATTGCATTCAGGCGAACCGTTTTCATAAGGTGAATCGTATTTTTTGGTTTTGTATTCCTGATCGTGGAGAGCATACATTCCGCCAAGATAACGCCAAGCATCGTAAAGAGTCTCACCAAGCGTGGAACCGCCAAGCGCCTTCAAACCTTTGAGCTGTTTTTGGAATTCTCCAATATTAGTAACATTGGTTAAATCACTCGCCGGCATAAGAAGTTTTCCGCCCTCTCCTTTGGGTATTTTCATCCAGAATGTAGGATAATCGCAGTCGTTGCTGTCCTGACTCAAATCTATGGAACAGCATCCCGATGTGCAGGACGAGTCGCAATCGGTACCGGTCCAGCCCCAGAGAACATCATAGACGCATGTCGGAGTTCTCGCAGCCGCTTCGTTCGTCGTAAAGAGAGAGGTCAGAGAATCTCTGAGATATTTGGAACCGTTTTCGGAATAAAGCAGACTGAAATCTCTATACCATCCGTCATAAGGTGAATCGCTGTTGGTATCTTTAAATACTTTGTACGGAACAAGATTGTAATATCCTGGAGTTGAGCCCTCGTTTATGTGACCGTTTACAATTTCAGCCTGATATCCGCTTGACTCGGTTCGTCCTCCGTCACTTGTTGTAGCGTATTGATAAGTACTGACAGCACAGATACAGTGGTTATTTTTACATGGTCCCGGTTTTGTAGGCGGAGTCTTGCTTACTTTCGACGACATATTGACGCCTTCCGGGGTCTGGTGATGGTAGTACAAGCCCTGCTCGCTGTTGATACAACGGCAGCAGTCCTCGATGTTATTGACACTGTCCAGAGTACACTCACCTGCTGCACAACTGCCTATACCGTTAAATTCTTTTGTATCAGTCATATAGAAGAAAGACTGGCATTTCCACGGATCGTCATAAACCTGACCGGCCCTGCACAACCATGAGCAGGCAACTTTTGTCGGAGTAAACCACTGGTCTCTCGCCAGAACCTCTCTTTCCGCAGTTCTCGCTTCACAGTATTCGACTTTCGAACCCTGACGTCCCTGGTTAAGATAGGTCGGTGCCTGAGAAGCACTCGGACACGAACTTCCGTTGATAACCGCAACTTCTCTGTTATAGAAAGAAGCCTTGCACTCGTATTCAAAAACCTTTTTGCTGCCGGAAGATGTCTGATACTGGAATACCTGATACAATTCTTTCTCCGGATCAAAAATAGTTTTCGGATTGACTTGCTGCTTTTTGTATCCTTCGTCAAAGTAATATTTCAGAGTGAACGAAGTATTTGCATCACCCAGTTTGCAGCCGTTACGCGTAACAGTCGCTACCGCACGCATATGGTAACCTGACTCGCTGCATCCGCTGAGAGTTCCCGATATTGACGGACAGTCTGATGCATTGCACGTAGCCGAACCGAGCGTAACCGAAGGCTTACCCGTTTCTCCGATACAACCGTAGTAAACAGTAACTTTTATCTCGTCCAAAGGCGTATAGTCAATCGAACCTTCAACATTGACCGTTATTCCGATGCCGGTACAGGTATCGCTGTCGCTGTCCGATCCGCAGTAAACGTCAGCTCCCGGATCTTCCAGAATATCAACAACGTCAGATTCTTTAGTTCCAGTAGTCTCTCCCAAAACGCTGCCACTGTCACATTTCTGGCATATATCTCCGTTCAAATCGGTATAGTTCGACATATTGCCTTCTTCCGCACATTCCAATTCCTGACAGCAGTGGTTCGGATCCTGGTCGAATTCGCTGTAGTGATCGAGAACGCATTCGTAACTCGGGTTGCAGCAGCTCGGATCGGTGTTGGGCCTGCCGAGATATTCGCAAGTCTCTTCAAAAGAAGAGCACTTGCCGATTTCATTGCCTCCGATCGTTCCCTGATCCGTTTTGCAGTTGATATCGTTGTCTCTGCAGTGCGGGTTTGCACATTCGGTTGCCTTGCAGCATATTTTTTTCATATCGAAAGAGAAGCTGGCAAGAGTCTTAGGATCAGGATTTAGAGTCGAACCGCTGTAGCTCGAGCATTTCGTTTCTTCAAAAGAACCTGTTCCATCGCCGTTGGACTTCCACATCATACATTTGTCGCAGTCTGACGAAGCTGTCTTTGTCAAATTTGTATAGGATGTTCCAACGTCACAGCCGGCAGCTGAATCGTCCATTCCGCAGGAATACTGCTCGTCGGAATAGATGGAAAAACCTTCTGCACCGACATCCTCTATATTAAAGTTCTCACATTTAGACGCATTGAATGCTTTGGGATCGTCGTCATCATGAGCAGATTCACCATTTGACGGCGTTTTCAGTTCGGACGCCCAGAGTGAATCTATAGCTTCCTGAATAGCCTCAAGCTCCTTCTCACGGACCGTACCAGTGAGATTCGACCGGGACGGATCAAAAGCAACGAAACAGATATTCTTCTCGTCTATTACCGGCACAGGCGGATCGTCTGTTGTCATAACAGGCTTTCCGTCCTCATCAAACCGCTGTTCATCATACGAACTCTTTGGTCTGTAGGTAGTTTTATGACACCTATTCTCTCCGCGGGTTCTCGGCTGTACAGAGAAAGAGTGAACGTTGCCGAGGATTATTTTCAAAGCATCAAGAGATGTAGAGTATTTCCAGTTGAGCCAGAGTCCGCTTACAGGGTTAGCCTGGAGACTTTTGCCGTTCGTCATCTTGTCGCTGCCGTCAGTCAGGCAGTCCCAGTCGCTTCTGTCGGCGATAAAACCACCGCTTGATTCCTTGAAACTTTCGAACTGTTCATCCGTCATACCAAGTTTTTCTTTGTTGTACTGGTCTGCTGAAGAAGTTCCTTCAAGAACGTCGCCGTGAGTATCGGCAGTCCAGTCGTAGAAACAGATGTCTTCTTTATATGTTTTATTCGGATTCCACGGACCGACATATTTTTTTGCCGCATTGCTGGTTGCTGAAACCGTTGTGGAGCGGTCCGGTTCCGGATAGTAGCTGTCTTTGATCGTTTTGCAGTGAATAGAGAGTTTGTCTTTTACATTACTGATTTTCGAACATTTGGTACGTACGTCTCCGCAGTTCAAATCGACTGAACACATCGCGTTGCTTTCAACGTTACGGCACTGCTGGTAGGCGTTGTTGCAAAGCGCAAGCGCTTTCTCCAAGTTTGCCTCACCGTCCTTGCAGGTATCGGTATAGTCGCTGTACGCGAAAGAATTCATACTGTCTGACGAATCAACGATGAAAATCTGGTGGGGCATTTTCTTCGCACTTGTTATCATCGCCGCGACATCATCCTTGAGAGAGTCTGAAATCGTAACACCTTCTGCTGTGAAACAAAAACACAACAGAAAATTAACAAAAAAGGCTACAAAAAGTTTGTTTGAAAATGTGCTTTTTCTCATCTTTCACCCCTCTATTCCCTGTTTTCGCCGTCTCTTGAAAAACAGCTGATCAAACCTATCGTCTTCATTTTTCCGAGCGAGAAGTTCGGCTTGTTCGCGATTTTGTTGCTGTCATCCCTGAAAGTTACGTAATTGCTCGATCCGACATAAATAACCTCTCTGACATCGACCGTGATGTCGTAGCAGGCGTTCTTGTCTCTGCCGTAAACTGCCGTTGCATCCGGATTCAGCCCGTAAACCTGTGCGGTTTCGCTTGTCGTCAGCCTTCTCGCAACAGCTCTATAAGCAAATTGGATATCACTGGCTATTGCTGCCGTAGAAATATCACGCGGATAGTATCTGAAAGTTCCGTCATTCGATGTCGTGCTGCCGCCCAAACCGTTACCTATAGAATAGGAGTCTTCGAACTGGAAAGTCGAATCAATAAGAGAACGCATCTCGCCGTTCACGATATTCACGGCTGAATATGCGTAGGCAAGCAGCCTTCTGTCCTGAAGATCCTTGCCTGTCGTATGAGCTGTTTCCGAAAGTCTCGCCATGGTCGCAAGCGCAATGATCGAAAGGCTCATAGTCATCAGAACGCTGATGAAAAGTGCGACGCCGCAGTGCTTTTTAACAATAAAATCAAACATTTGCACCTCCAGCTAATTGCCTGACTGATCTTTGAGATAACGGTAGTTCGAAAGATAAACAACCCTGCTGAAAACTGAAGCAGTGTAGTTCAAATCCTCCAAATCATAACAGTATTTATTAGTCGATCCCGTATCGGCACTGAAAATACAGTATCTCGGCAAAGTTCCGGCACCGCCGGGTTTTCCTTGGGTTATTCTTTCTTTTTTGGAAAGAAGAACAAAACCGAACCTGATTGCAGTAATTTCTTTAATATGGTTTTTCGGATATTCAGTACCGTTCGGAAGCCATTTTCTGCATTTGTCGGTGCCACATTTCCACTCGGCAAGGAATTCTATTACAAACTTGGGCATTATATAAAAATTATCCGTTTTAGAGGATTTGTAGCTGAAATTTATCAGATTTCCTCCGCCGGTACCGTCTTCTTTCGTATAGTCAAGTGTGAGATAGTTGTCAGAGAGAGCCGGACTGTATTTTAACGTATAAATAAAATCCTCACCCGTAACAAGCGAACCTACAGGAAAAACATCCTTGCACTCGTCACCGTCACTCCCAGGAGTACCGTTAAAACCATTGGTCTTCAAAGAAACGCCGTTATCCCCATATTCGATATCCGAAATAGAGGATTCTCCATCGGCAGTCTTGAAAAAGCCGTTCTGGTTATGGAAATAGAGTTTGCTGATATTTGTATAAAACGACGCGCTGTTGAAAAGTGTGAATTCGCAGTTTGGATAAGTTTCCGAAACCGATGCAACTTTCGTGATCGGAGAACCGTAAGGTGAAAGATATACAAATGTTGTAGGAGATGTTTCCGTATTAATTTGACGGAAAATACCAGTTCCGTCGTCTCTCAAATCGGTTTTCACACTGTTCAGACCTATCAGGCGGAAAGATTCTGAAAGAGTATCGAGCATCTGCTCGCCCATCAGGTTTTCCGCGACCCGTATTGATGCTGAACGCTCTGTTTTGAGCGATGCCTCATACAATTTATAGAAAGAAGCAATAATGGTTATGGTTATAAAAATGCTGACCATCAGCTCGATAATGGTAAAAGCCTTGAAAACACTAAATTTCTTCATGCCAGCCTCCTAATAAGCCCTGTTGGAGCGCACAAGCGGAATCGTCAGAGCGTTGCAGTTATCATCGAAACCTGCACTGCTGCTGTTAGTGCATGGATATTCACCGTGTCCCATTTTGGGCCAGTAAACGGAAACCTCGATCTGATAAAGAGTCGAAAGATAAGTTCCCGGCTGCACATAAGTTCCTGTCGCCATTGAATAAGGCGCTATAACAATGTTTCTGTAAAATGCGTAACTTGCCGAACCGGTCATATAGAAAGGACTTATCCTGTAATTTGCTCCTAAATACTTGTCATTCTGCAGAGTGCTTTCCTGAAGATTGACAACGGAACCTGTTCCTGCCAGTTCTTTAAACGAATCATAGGACATCGAATTGAATTCCTCAACAAGGTTAAAAGCAAGCGCGTGGGCAAACTGAGCTGATTCGTTTTCAAATAGAACTGACATCGAATGAGCATGAAACGCCATATAGCCGAGCATCGAAGTCGTGAAAATGAAAATCGAAACCATAACTTCTATCAGTGTAAAAGCTCTGTTTTTTCGCATATTCCCTCCTACATATCAAGCAGCACTGCACTTGAACCGGCAAAATCGCTGTAATCGACCGAAGTTTTGTCGGAAAAAAGAGTACATATCGAATACTCGCCTCTCTGGTCTATATCGAGACGATACCAAATCGAATCATTGGAACCTGACGAAACTTTCGAACGGACAATGGCTGAAAAAACAATATTAGGAAGAGTATTTTTTGCAACTGCGCTACCGCACTTGCCATACTCAGAATCGGCACCACTAACGAAGTATCCGCCTTTAGTTTTTACCTTTCCGTTTGAATTGAAGTTCAGAAGATTACCGAAATTGGTCGTCGAAGCCGACACATCGGTACCATTGACCTTTTCTATCGTAATCGTGTTCAAGAGGTTGTTTTTTTTCAGCATGAGCGCGCTAGCATCCCATGTCGAAGTATCCATCGACTGCTTCTGATAAATCGCATACTCCGATTTTCTGAAGACCATTGCCGTCTGACGGCGGACACCCATGTAAACAGGCATTGTAGCAGCACCTTCCGAATCGTCATCGACATTTACCGGAATATTGATGCTGTTGTTTCCGGTACCAACGACCGTGTAACCTGCAACCGATCTCGCCTTGGAAAAATCGGAAAGGAGCTCCATAACCGTCTGCAAACCGCGGTTTCTGGCATTCCAGACCTGAACCCTGGGAACCGAGACAGTTGCGATTATCGTCATAATTCCCAAAGCAATCATCAACTCAATCAGTGAAAAACCGTTTGTCTTTCTCACGTCAGCCTCCGTCAAATATCACTTAATTTTTTTATTAAATAACAAAATAATTGTCGTCCGCCTGTGTAGAAAAGAACCATAAAAAACAGCCGAAAAAGTACGTCTGTGTAGATTCGTACCATGTTTTTAAAATAAAATCAAGAATTTAAGTGATTTTTTATTTTTTTGCTTTTCGGCATATTTTTTTGCTGTTTTTTTATGATTTTTTGTTGATTTTATCTTTTTTCCTGAATTTCCTTCCGGTATTCGCTTGGAGTTTTTCCGGTCCATTTCTTGAAAATCGGATTGAATGTGCTCTTCGATTTGAAACCGGCTTCGTAAAGAAGTTCAAGAACGCTTTTATCGTCGAATTTGGGATCGCGCATCATCGCAACGACATCTTCCAATCGGTATGAATTGACGAAACTATAAAAACTCTGACCGAGGTATCCGTTCAAAACATAAGAAAGAGTATTTGCCGAAAGTTTCAGTTTTTTTGCAAGCATCGGAAGCGTAAGGTCAGGATTTTTATAAAGTTTTTCTTTTTCCATCAGATCAGCAGCCTCTTTCGCATAGACCGCCGCAATCTCGTCGTCAAGCTGATAACCTTCATACTTCTGCTTTTCTTCCGTCTCATCTACCACCGGATCAAAAAGATCCTGGTCTCCTTCCCCTCGCCACTCTGGAGAGGGGTCAGGGGTGAGGTCTTCTCCCCTCGCCGCACCGGAGAGGGGTTCGGGGTCAGGTTCTTCCTCACCTTGCCACTCTGGAGAGGGGTCTGGGGTGAGGTCTTCTCCCCTCGCCGCACCGAAGAGGGGTTCGGAGTGAGGTCTGCGAGGTCTCTTAACCACAAAAACCGCAATAAGCGCCGCCGAAACGGCCAAAATCACAAAAATCCAGGAATAATTTGATTTTTCTTCGTTTTTCACAATAATAGCTGCACTTTCTTCAGGTGCAACCGAATCGAATCTGACAGATTTTCTTCCCTCTTTCTTTAAAACCGCAATTCCTTCGAGAGTCGGAAACCACAAATCGCCGTTTCTGCGCTTCAAAACCGAAGGCTGCACACCGCCAGTCGACTCAGGTCTGCGAATTCCGTCAGCAGCTCCTGAAAGATTGCAGAAAACCGATTCATTTTCAGCAGTTGCAGCTTTCAAAACAAGTGATTGAGGCAGAGAAAAAAGCCCTTTCGTACTTGAAAACCAGAGATTTCCGTCGTCATCCGGAACTATTCCCAGAACCGTGTCGCTGCACAAACCTTTCCTTGAATCGATGCGGAAAATTTTCTGATTTTTGTCAATCAGAATAAGCCCGCTGTTCATCGTGCCGAACAAAACATTTCCGTTTCCCGCAGGATAGACCGAAACAGGCATATCTGAGGCAAGTTCCCGATTTATTTCATGAAATTCATCATTTTCATCAAGCTGCCAAATTCCTTTTGAAGAGGCGAACCAAAGGTTTCCGGCATCATCTTCGGCAATGGAAGAGACAAAATCTGAATCGTCACCGAATTTGCGCAGAAGATGCCACCCTTTAGCCGTGTTCAGGTATATAGCTCCTCCCCCGCCGCCAGCCCACAGACGCGATTTTCTGTCGAGGAAAATGACACCGGCTGCGTTAACAGGGAGATTGTTTTCGCTTTTCATCTTCTTGAAAACATTGGGTTTTTCAGGCGAGAAAGAAATTATTCCGCTTGGAGTTCCGACAAGAATCCGGCCGTCTTCATTCTGGAAGAGTCCGCCGACAAAACGCCCGATATCCCCTTTTCTGTCACGGAGATATTTGAATCTGCCGTTTTCGTAATAAAAAAGACCGCCGCCGCGCGTTCCGGCCCAGACTCTGCCCGAATCATCTTCAAGAAGAGCATAGACTTTTTCCGAAAAAAGCCCCGATTCGCGCCCCAAAGTTATGAATTTTCCAGGATAAAACAGCTTTATTCCGCGGCTTCCGGCCAACCAGAGAAAATCGCCGTCAATCTTCACTTTGGCGACATTTTCGGAATCGCGGCACAACTCTCCGCAGGGTGTCACGACACCGTTTTCGGCAAAAAAGAGTTTTCCGCCGGCCGCAAAAGCTATTGTTTTTGAATTGAAATCAAGCGAAACAACTGCATCACGAGTTTGAATCTGAAATAATTTCGAGCACTTGCCGTTTCCAACCTGAAAAATTGCCCCGTCTTTAGTGCCGACAAGAATTCTGCCGTTTCCTGCAGCTCCGCTTTTGATTTCAGAGCGGTTCGCGGAACATAAATTTTCAGAAAAAGTGCCGTCCGAATAAGATCTGACAGATCCGTCTGAAAAACCTGCGAAAAGTGTCTGACCGTCTGAAAAAAGTAGCGAAACAGATGCGTTTTCCGTTTGCAACCTGCTTATTTTATTATCTTTTATCAAATAAATTCCTTTTTCATCCGCTGCAAAAAGAGTACAGTCATCAAGAGATTCGACATCAAAAAAAGCATGTGATTTTGCAACCGGTTTCGAAGAGATTCCCGAACCTGATATTTCAGAAATTCCTGTGGCGGTAGCAACGAAAACTTTGCCGTTACAACCTGACAAATCATTAATTTTATTGTTCAAAATCGACGGTTTCGTATTTGTTGCAAAAAATTTCGAAGAGTTTGAATCGATTCTCGCAAGACCTTCCGCACTTCCAGCCCAGACCAGACCGGATTCATCGCGGTAAAACGAAGTTACATTGCCGTGCGGCAGATCGGCTGGCGCATTCCAGGAACGTGAGGCGAAATGGGAAAAATCGGAAAACGAAAATTCATCCGCCGAAATTTCCGACGGAATCAAAAACAAAAATATGAAGCATAAAAAAAGCACAAACATGGCGGCATTGTAAAAATCTGATTTTTTTTGGCAAGTTTTGTTTCCGCCTTTCTGCCGCCGTTGATCTTGTCGGAATCACGGGATTTAGGAATTCCGGTTGCCGCCGTCGGGATCACGGAATATCGGGATCTCGGAATCACGGTATTATTGCGGCGGCACAAATGAAAAAAATTGGACAACCCAATTTTTTTCACTAAAATCTGTTGGTTTTTTAAAATTTAATTGGTTTTTTATAGGAGTTTCCGATGAAGATTTTCAAAATTTTGATTTGTGTTGCGTTTGTTCTTGTTGTTTCAGCGTGTCACGACAAAGACAAAACCATTTACGTGTATCCCGATGACGACCCTACAACTGCTGAAAAAGGGAATATCGGTGATCCGTGCGAAAAAAACGACGACTGCAAAGACGGTCTTCTCTGCATTGACAAAGTGTGCAGCGAACCTGTCAAAGATGAAGACTCCACCGACGATTCAGACGAAAATCCCGTCGATGATAAAGACGATACAGACACCACTCCGACGGATGATGCCGATTCGGATACGAACGATCCTGACATCACTCCGACTGATGATGATGCCGATACAGACTCAACCGATGAAGACGAACCTGAAGACTCCGACACTCAGCCTGATGAAGACAAAGACATTCCGGAATACATTCCCGAATGCGGCAACGGTCTCCGAGATCCGGGAGAAGAGTGCGACAACGGTCTTGAAAACAGCGACGAACCCGGAATTCCGGGAATCACCTGCCGAACCACATGTCTTCTTGCAAGATGCCAGGATGGAATCGTCGATACCGGTGAAATCTGCGACGACGGAAATGCGTCTGTAGGCGACTACTGCACTCCTGACTGCCAGGCCGTAACGGGTTACTGCGGCGACGGTATTCAACAAGCGAATGAAACATGCGATCCTGGTATCGACCCGTACTGTAACGACAACTGTTCAGGAATCGCAGGATACTGCGGCGACGGCATAAAACAGCCGCATGAGATATGCGACAAAGCCGAACCGGGAGAACTCGGCGGCGAAGGCATCGGACCTTATTACTGCAGCGTAAACTGTAAAAATATAATAGGCTCGTGTGGTGACGGAGAACTTCAGCTCAACGAAGCATGCGACAACGGCAGCAACAACGGCCGTTATGGTTACTGCAACTCGACATGTACCGGCAAAGGTCCGCGCTGCGGAGACGGAAGAATCGACATCGGACATGAAACATGCGATGACGGAAATACCAGGGACGGAGATTACTGCTCAGCCGACTGCAAGACTTCATTCGGTTCATGCGGCGACGGCAAAATACTGCAGGGTTTCGAAGCATGCGACAAAGCAAATTACGGCGACGGCGTCGGTGCGTACTGCTCAGCCGACTGCAGACAACTTTACGGAAAATGCGGCGACGGAACCATCAATCCTGAAGCCGGCGAAGAATGCGACGATGGAGCGAACAACAACCAGACATACTGTCCTTACGGTCAGGAAAGCTGTACTCTCTGCTCTCCGGTATGCAGACATACTCCCGGAAACCCGAGATACTGCGGAGACGGCGTTGTCAGCACACAGGCTGGCGAAGCATGCGACAAGGCTACATTCGGTGCCGGAACCGGACCTTACTATTGCTCTGCAAACTGCACTGAAGTCATCGGCTATTGCGGCGACGGTATAAAACAGCCCAACGAGACGTGTGACCCGGGTATAGATCCTTACTGCTCCTCTGACTGCAAAAAATCGGAAGGTTCATGCGGCGACGGAATAAAAAACGGCAATGAAGACTGCGATTCAGGCGCTGAAAACGGAAACCCGGACTGCGCTTACGGACTTAAAAGCTGCCAAGTCTGCACAACTTCATGTACTCTCAAAGACGGAATTCCGCATTATTGCGGCAACAAAAAAATAGATGAAGGTGAAGCATGTGACGACGGCAGCGAAAACGGACAATACGGCAAATGCAAAACAGGCTGCTTAGCTTTGGGACCGCGCTGCGGAGACGGTATAACCCAGAGTGAGTACGGCGAAATCTGTGACAACGGCTTATATAACGGAACTTACTATGATTATTCGCCTGGATACTGCAACAGCGACTGCAAAGGACAGGGAGAAGGCGGTTACTGCGGCGATGGAATACAGCAGCTTCCGGAAGAATCATGCGATGATGGTCCTGAAAACGGACAATACGGCAAATGTCAGGCGGGTTGCCATGATATCGGTCCGCATTGCGGTGACGGACATATTGACGAAAGCGAAGGAGAAGTTTGCGACGACGGCGAACTTAACGGACAATACGGCAAATGCAAAACAAACTGCTCAGGGTTGGGACCGCGTTGCGGCGACGGTATAATAAACGGTTCTTCCGAAACATGCGACAACGGCGATGACAACGGAAAAACAGAATGTGATTACGGCGAAACAAGCTGCCAAGTCTGCACAAACGAGTGTAAACTGGCTGACGGAACAACAGCTTACTGCGGTGACGGAATAAGAAACGGAACTGAAGCATGCGACGAAGGTGACGACAACGGTCAGATTCCATGCGCTTACGGGCAAACAAGCTGCAAGGTATGTTCTACAAGATGCCGCCTTGTAAACGGAAATACTTCATACTGCGGCGATGGAAACCGAGACCCAGAACACGAAGCATGCGACGAAGGGGCAAACAATGGAAGCTACAATGCGCCGTGCGATCTGGAATGTGCTGGCGTTCCGCCGAAATGCGGTGACGAAAATATTGATACAGCATTCGGCGAAATCTGCGACGACAAAGAAAACAACGGAAAATACAAATTCTCAGAGCCTGGATACTGCAACGGCAACTGCCAAGGCTACGGCGAAGGCGGTTACTGCGGCGACGGCATAAGAAACGGCACCGAAATCTGTGATGCCGGCACACTCAACGATGACTACAACGCTACATGTGACACAAGCTGCAGCGGAACTCCGGCATACTGCGGTGACGGAAATATCGATACAGAATACGGTGAAACCTGCGATGACGGTGAACTTAACGGACAATACGGCAAATGCAATTTAACATGTTCCGCTATATCCGAATGCGGTGACGGAATACAACAACTGCCGGAAGAATCATGCGATGACGGCGAAGAAAACGGGCAATACGGCAAATGCAAAACTGATTGTTCAGGTTTAACTGCATACTGCGGAGACGGAACAATAGATGCAGGACACGAAGCCTGCGATGACGGTGAACTTAACGGAAGCTACGGACACTGCAAATTAGACTGTGAGGGATCTATGCCGAAGTGCGGTGACGGAAATATCGACGGCATATACGGCGAAATCTGCGACGACGGCGAAGAAAACGGGCAATACGGCAAATGCAATTTAAGATGTTCCGCTATATCCGAATGCGGTGACGGAATACAACAGCTGCCGGAAGAATCATGTGATAACGGTCCTTTAAACGGCACTTATCAAAACTGCAGAGAAGACTGTTTAGGAATTACAGGCTATTGCGGCGACGGACATCTGCAGAAAGAATCATGCGGCGACGAAGCAGGCTGCGAAGAAATCCGCGAAGCTGATGAAGAGTGCGATAGAGGATATTTGAACGGCAACACATCATGCGAATACGGAGAAGAAAGCTGCTATGTCTGCACAAACAACTGCAAAATAACCACGGGAACGACAACTTCATACTGCGGTGACGGAAGCATTGACAGCGAACACGGTGAGCTCTGCGACGACGGTGAAGAAAACGGACAATTCGGCAAATGTGACGAAAACTGCCGGGAAACGGTAACTTGGAAATGCGGCGACGGAAACACTGATTATCTTCATGACGAAATCTGCGATGAAGGTACCGGTGTAAACGGAACCTATCAGATGTCTGCTCCCGGTCACTGCAATTCAAACTGCAAAGGATACGGAGAAGGCGGTTACTGCGGCGATGGAATACAACAGCTTCCGGAAGAAACATGTGATGACGGCAGCGATAACGGAACACCCGGTTTCTGCAACGAAACATGTGACGCTCTGGTCCCTGCATGCGGTAACGGAATTGTTGAAGAAGGCGAATATTGCGACGAAGGTGACGACAACGGTCTATATTATGGTCACTGCGACTCGTTCTGCTCGTCTACAACTTGGAACGGATCTTGCGGCGACGGAATTGTACAGAAGGCAACCGATGAAGAGTGTGCCGCCTTTGTTGCGGCAAACGGTATCGCCCCTGAACTCTGCAAAGTCGTAAGTTTCAAGCTTGGAGAGCCATCCGAGGTCTGCGATGAAGGCGAAGACAACAACGGCTATCACGGTCACTGCAACACAACATGTGATGGCACTTCTTCATGCGGAGACGGAGTTATCGGCAAAGACGAACTCTGTGATATAGACAGTAGTCCTACCCCTACGGTAAAATTCTTTACAGAAGAATCTTCTATCTCATGCAACACTTTCGCGCAGTTCTCAAGCGGCACAATAACTGAATGCAACAGCGAATGTATGCCAGTCTTCTCAGTGTGTACCTACACAACTTCCTATACAAGTCCTTTCTTCGAAACAGGGCAGACAAAGCGCTACAACAATTCAGGTGAACTGCAGACAATTCCTGACGAAAGCGATAACTTCTACGGTCAGGAGCCGGATTTCCACTACACCGCACATGAATTTGTACCTATCGCCGGAGGAGCTGTAGTAAGAGAAAATGTTTCAGGACTTATGTGGCAGGCTGACACTCCTGAGTATTACGGATTTGAGAAGGATGTTGATTATATCGTTTATTCCTGCGCTCTTCCCGGCGCATGCACATTAAATGAAGCAAAGACCTACTGCGCCGACTCATATATCGGTGAATACAACAGCTGGAGACTGCCGACCGTTTCCGAACTCTCGACTATCGTAGACTACTCTGACAGTAAGCATATTTATTCCGACTTCTTCACGCGTACAGACGGCAACTACTGGACACAAGAGGGACTTCTCTTCTCGTCAGACGACGGAACATTCTCTGTTGCATCCCCTGACACGCCGGCAGAGATAAAATGTGTCCGTTCTAAAGATGCACACTGTCCTATATGCAGCCACGACTTTACTGTTCTGGACTACTCTCATGCACTTATCACCACTTTAAACGAAGAAGAATTTGTATTCTGGTATTTTGACAATGCGGCAAGTGCAGTCACATGGGAAGACGCTCTTGTATTCTGCAAAGAACTCGGCAACAACGAATATGGCAACAACAACGGCATAAACAATATGAGACTGCCGACTGTAAACGAGCTTATATCGCTGTATGACGGAGAAAACGGCATTTCTCTGATACCTGGATTCGCAGAAAAGGCTTGGACTTCGACGACTTTGAGCACAGATTTTACTCAGGCTTATGTTGTTGACTTCTCGAATGGAAGTGTTGTAACAGACACAAAAACAAACGCTAGCAACAATCATGTAATTTGTGTTGAATAGGAGATTTACCATGAAATTAGAAAAGACTTTCGCTTTTTTTCTTCTTATTGCGGCATTAGTCTTCTGTGTAAGCTGCGGCGGCAAAGGCAACAAATACGATGATTTGGATGATTATGATGCCGTTGACAACGATTCGGAAAAAGAAGATGAGGACAAACCGGTTCCAGTTACGGATGAAGATAGCGATGACAACGGCGATACCGAAGCTGACGATTCCGATACCGAAACTGACGATTCCGATACCGAAGCGGATGATTCCGATACAGATTCCGATGCTGACGAAATTTCCGATGATACAGATGATGATACAAATGAACCCCGCCCTGACAATGATCCGAACGATGATGAACCTGTTTCCGATGAAGACAACACTATCGAACCTTCAGACACAGATTCAATTTCACACAAAGAGAACTCCGAAATCATCTGCACAGGCCAGACCAAATGTTATAATTCGATCGAGGAAATCACCTGCCCTCCACAGCCAGACGATGACTTCTTCGGTCAGGATGCGCAATATGCAGGTAAAGGCTACTGCTTCCCCAAGAGTTGGGATTCAACTAATCAGCAAATCGTTACAGACTACAATACAGGATTAGTATGGCAGAGAAAGCAGCCTTCAACCTACGAAGGCTGCACAGGCAACAGCGGCGCTTTGTGTCTTTACGAACAGGCAACAAATTACTGTGAAAACTTAGAACTTGAAAACTTCAGCGACTGGCGTCTTCCCACCCCTGAAGAATTTGCGACAATCATTGATTACGGCAGAACACCGGCAATAAACACCGATATTTTCTCTGTTCCGAAATCATTGGTCAGAAATTTCTGGACTCAGACAGCTTCCGCATCCGGAGGAAAAATATGGTATGTCGATTTTACGAAAGGAAGCACTGAACTTGACGATGACAATGCAAAACTTGTCAGATGCGTCAGAGGGAACTATCAACTTTCAAGTGCAGATTTCGAAATCGAAAACGAAGGAAGCGAAGATGAAATCGTTGTGGATTCCGTCCACAACCTTTATTGGAAAATAATTGAAAGCGAAGAAGGATTCAAATGGAAAAAGTCTCTGGAGCAATGCAAAGAGCTCGGTACCGGCTGGAGACTTCCAAGCATCAACGAACTTGCTTCACTTCTTGATTACTCACTCTCGCAACCGGCTTCAAAATTTCCGACACTCCCGTCAGACGCTTTCTGGTCATCAACTTCTTACAATGAAAGTCCGGACTACGCATGGAGAATCAATTCTTCAAACGGTATCATAGAAACCGGCAAAAAGACCAAAACCGCCGCAGTCATCTGCGTCAAATAGCTACTTAACTTTTTTCTCTGTTTTCGTTTTCTGAAAAAGTTTCCAGCCGCCGATAAAAAGAAAAATCGAAATCCACTGGCTTGTGGAAAAAATCAAGAAACTTCCCCTTGTGTCGAAACGCAGAAATTCGATCAGAAAGCGTGTCACGGAATATGAAAGAAGAAAAACCGCCGAAATATATCCGGGATTTTTCTGATTCTTGGAAAAGGCAAGTTTCAAAAGAACCGCAAATATTACAAAGTTGCTGAAAGAATGTATCAGCTGCGTCGGAATTATCGGCTGGGTATCGGTCAAAAGGCTTGTATGCTCAGGATCGAGGTGATAGAGCGCAAACATCGTCCTTGACCCCTGCGGAAAGCGTATCCCGAAAAGTTCCGACGGTCTTCCGAAACAGCACCCTTCAAGAAAACAGCCGATTCTCGTCAGCCAGAGCCCGTTTGCAACACAAATTGAAGCAACGTCGGCGGTTTTGAGAAACGATTTTCCATCGTGAGGATAGGCAATCAGAGTAAAAAGTGCGCCGGCAATAAAACCGCCTAAAAGCCCGCCGTAAAAAACATGCCCCGGAGTAAAAGGATTAAGCATCGAAGTAAAAAGATAGGAGATTCCGTTCACTCTCAATCCTTCAAGATAAAGCGAAAGCCTGCCTTCGAACAAAATATGGAAAATCTTTGAAACAACAAGGGCGGACGGTACAATGACAAGAGGCATAAAAATCATCTTTTTCAGACTCAGACTGAATTGTTTCGACGAAAAAATCATTATCGGAACAGTCATGAAAAACGAAAAAAAGAGGATCGTCATATACGCGCCTGGATAAGCGAAACCGAAATAGTCAAAAATCGGCTTGAAAAAATTAATATTCATCGTTTCTCCTGATTATTTTCAACATTTTCGGCAACTTCTGCCAAAGGCACATTCTTCGATTTTATGTAACCGTAAGCGATGAGTTCGGTATTCGCCGCATTCATTTTCAATGTCTTGCAGTACTGCTGAACGAAATTCCTGACGTAAAGATCCGCCGGAAGCTGGGCATATTTGTCATTTTCTATCGCATCGAGAACCATCTTCGATATTTTAGTGCGTGAAATGATGAGTTCGTAAGATATTCCGACTTCCTCTCTGATTTTTCTCAAGAGATCACCCGTCACAGGCAAGTCACGGTATTTATTAAAGATTTCATTAGCATCCACAAAATCACTGCTGGAAGACGCAACAACTTTCTTTTCGGCACTGCGCCCGAAAACGTCCTTTTTGACTAAAACTTCACGCTTCTTTACGCGGTTATACTTTTTGATGACTTCGCCTATCATGAAAATATCGGGGAATGAAGTCTCGAGCGACATAAGATGGCTGTTGATATCCATATCGTACTCGCGCCTTATTTCCGAGTCGTTAAGCTCTTTGAAAATCGTATCAATGAGAGAATTAAGTATAAAAAGATCGCTGTCGCTGTAAACGTCACGCATCATCGGATTCTCGCCGACATAAAGTTTTTTAAGCTTTTCATACTGGTTGTTGATGTCAAAAGTCGAACAGCCGCGGTCAAGACCGAACCATTCATAGTAGTTGAACGGCGTGATTTTAAGTTTTTTCTTTACTGAACTCTGCTGGAAAAGGTTGGCGGAAAGCGTGCTTGCGAATTTATCGAGAGCATCTACAAATTCGGCGTTTTTCTCAAGAGTTACGACAGGTTTCATCGTAGCTACCGATGTCGGAACCAGATCGGAATAGGCTATTTCCGCTATGGAATCAGTCTCGATGCCGAAACTGTTGCTGATCAAGAACCGGTAAGGCTGCACGAGTTCTTTGTCCGCCGAGTTGCGCACACCGTTGTAAACAATCCCTATTTTCAGGTCGTTCACAACATTTGCAATCTGATTGGCGGTTTTCGGAATCGCCTGAGAAAGCAGGACGAGAAGGTTTCGCGAAGTGAAAAGATAATCGTTTTTAGCACGTCTTATATTCTGCGTTTCGAGCTGGATATCGTATTTAAGCTCTACATTGCGAAGCCTGTAATTGAAAAGTTCCCTGAAAAAATAGTTGCTTTTTTCAAACGAAATGAAATCGGGGGAAAGGAACATGAGCGAATAGTCGGCAATCCCGACAACATCCATAAGATCGTGATTTATTACCGAACCCATGTCGATAAAAACGAAATCGAACTGAACCTGCCCCATCTCGCCGCGCCAGCGTGTAAGAAGTTCGCTGATTTTCGAATCCTGATGTTTCAAGTTACTGAAAAAACTAAGATTCTGGTAATCAGTCGAAATAAGCGGCAGCACTGAAAAATGCTCTGCGACTTCATCGGAAACGGCTATCGTCGGAAGGTTGAGATATGAATGAAGTGTTCCGCCGTTCGGAGCCGCATCGATCAGAAGAACCTTTTTCCCTTTCTGGGCAAGATAAATCGAAAGATTTGCGATTATCATCGAAGTTCCCGCACCGCCTTTCGGAGAAAATGCCGCAATCAGCTTTACCATTCAGTTCACCTCGTATTACAGTTTTTCCTTTATTTTCTGAGTGTAGACCGCGATTTCGTCAAACGTTCCGCTGTCAAGCCGCCCCGCTTCAAGCGATTCCGCAGCATAGTCAAGCGCCGTTTTTCCGCTGAAATCCTTCGAAAGAGGCGAAACATTCAACGACATGAGAATTTTTGCATAACCGGCATATCCTTTTTCGGCTGCGATTATAAAAAGAGTTTTTTTCTCTTTGTCGCGCCTTTCGATATCGCTCGATTTTTCTATAAGCACTTTGAATAATTCGACATTTTCTTCTTTAGCAAGACTTATCAGAGTATTTGCCGCATCGCGCCCGAAGTTATCCTGAAGATTGGCGTCGGCACCGTTTTCAAGCAGGAACTCGGCACATTCCGAAGAGTTTCCCGCAGCGGCGTAGTGAAGCGGAGTTTTTTCAGAATTATCCATTATTTTGAGATTCGCACCTGCTGCAACTAGCTTTTTCAGCATCGTGCACTCTTTTTTAGCCGAAGCAAGCATGACTGCGTTTCTTCCCGATTTGTCGGCATAATTAAGAAGTTCCGGCATTGTGAGAAAAATATCGAGCGCCTTTTCGTCGTCATTTCGAACCGCTTCCAAAAGTCCGGTACCGTCGGCCTCGTAACCCGCTTTTTTAAGCAGAGAAGCACTATCGTTTGAGCATGAAACTGAAAGAAAAACAGCAAAAAAGACGAATAAAACCGATGATTTCATTGGCAAAACTTCTTTAAGGCGCATTAAAGAACAAAAAAGAATATCGCGCCGGCGGCAGCGGCAGCAACGGCAAGAATAATCAGGATAATTGCGATTTTTTTGCCCGTTCCCGATTTGTTTACGCGGGTGATTTCGGTTTTTTCATCCTGATCCTCATCGTTGATGCTTTTTATTTTCTTCCCTTTTATATCTTTTCTGAGTTTTTCCTTTCTCGATTTTTCTGCCTCGAGCTGATAAGGCTGCGGGTCGTAAGCCTCTCCTTTTTCGATGAATTCGAAGATGAAGTCGCCGACTCTGATTTCGTCGCCGTTTCTCATATCGACTGAGTTGACCACGGTATCGTTAACGATAAGCGGATAATCAGCATTGTAATCGCCTTTCACCAGCAGATAAATGTTGCCGTCGAAAACGATTTTCGAGTGGATCGGCGGAATATCGTCTGCCGAAAGATAGACATCGGCGCTGGCGTGGGTTCCGATAACGGTTTCACGTCCTGCAAGCGGAAAAATCTTTCCTCCGAGATAGCCGTTCTTTGCAAGAAGAAGGTTGTCGGTAGCGATTTTTTTCGAGTCGGATTCAATTGCCGGCTGCACTGTCTTGAGAAGCAGATCTTCGTCCTGTTCGAGATAGATGTTGTAATCACCGACAGTGATAACGTTCCCGACAAAAATTTCGAGCTTTTCATCAACAAGTTCGCGCTCGTCGACATAAGTGTGGTTGTAGCTTCCGCGGTCGCAGATGATGATTCTTCCGTCTACGATCTCAAGCTGAAAATGGTATCTCGACACGTTTCTTTCATCGAGGACAAGGTCGTTTTTCGGACTTCGCCCGACGGTGATAAGATTGCCGTTGAATTCAAAAATATTAAGTTCGTTTCTGTCGTTTTCGACTATGAGTTTCAGCAGAGCCATTCCAACCTCAAAAAACGTTACCGCAGAATTTTCAACAATTTATCGAATCTGTCAAACATTCCTGAAAAATCTTTGTTTTCTTCCTCGAATCTGCGGATTTTTTCGCCGATATCCATGGCGAGCAGCCGCTTTTTTCCTGAAGAAAGCACCGATGCGGAAGTTTTCAGCAGCAGATAAAGTATCTCGTCAAGATACCTGTGATACTCGCCGAATCGGTATTCAACGGCAACAGACTTCCTTTCGTCAAGCATACTCTCCCAGTTCACGCTCATTGTTTCAGTTGAAAAAGAAAGTTTTGAATAAAACTGCGGATACCTGCCGCGAAGATATGAAAAAAGTTTTTCAGAAAGTTCTTTCAATTTTTCAGCCGGCATAACCTTGGCAAAAACGTCGAAAACGAGTTTGAAACAGCCGAAATAAAGTTCCGATTCTGTCTGAACGGGATCGTTTTCAAGAAAATCAAGACCGCTGCTGAAAAAAGATGAAGCCAGAATTTTTTCCGACACTTTTTTGCATAGAACTGCCGGCTTTGAAACATCAAGCGAACCTAAATACGAGCCGAATTTCACCGCGTTTTTCTCAAAAACATAGCGTTTTTTCTCAGGATCAAACCAGGCGAACCCTTTGAAATTCCCTTTTTCAAAAGAGACTACATTCATCGCTGATCCGTGTTTGAAGCAGAGGAGCGCATTTTCCTTGTTTTCCGCAAATGACGAAACGAGCTTCATAACGTCAACAAAACGGCCAGACGCATAAAGCGAAACCGGATAAGTGAAAAAATCTGTCAACCACGTGAAAACCGTGTCGTTGCTTAAGCTGAAAAGATAAAGATCAACCGATTTTTCAGCCATGATTTCATTGATCGGAACATCGGTCACCAGATCTTCTTCATCGGAAAAAGCAAGCACTTTCGAAATGACCGCACGACCGTCGGAAATCAGCACATAAAGCGTTTTATTGCCGGCTTGAGCAAGCACCAAACCGCGGCTGAGACTGCTTTCGCGCGCCAAATCGTTGACAAAAGACGGAATATATTTTCCTTCAAAATCAGCAATATAAAGTTTTAATTCAGAAAAAGGAATGATCATGCAGCCCCCAACAAGTCCTTTCCTTATAGCACAGACGATTTTTTTTGCAAAATGAAATTTGCCTTATTCCGGCCTCTCTGTATAATCATTCGCTTTTTTGCTTTCATTTTTCATTGAGAGAGGTGAATTATGGATAATCGCTGGAATCTTGATGCTCTTTATACAGGTTTTGATTCGCCGGAATTTATAGGCGACTGCAAAAAACTCGATTCAAAAAATGAAGAATACGAACATTTTGCGAACACACTTTCCAAAAGCGGCGACATCTCCCAAATTCTGAAAAAATACGTTGAGTTGAAATCTGAAATCTCCGCGCTGACCGAAAAACTTCTCTGCTTTGCAAACCTCTCTTTCTGTGCCAATACAAACAATACGAAAGCAAACTCCTACATCGAATTGATTTCTGTCAGAGAGAACAGGACTACACTCACCGATGTCAGATTCATAAAATGGCTTGCCTCCAGCGGGTTCGATCCGGAAACTTTGAAGGGAACAGACCTTGAAGAGTGCATTTTTCACTTTGAAGAGCTCATCACAAAAGGGCGTCACATTCTCGATGACCAGACAGAGCAGATCATTTCCAACCTCAAGCTGGTCGGTTCTTCGGCATGGATGAATCTCCACAATGTCCTTACCGGCTCTCTCACAGGCAAAATTTCAATTGTAGAGGGAAGAAGCGAGGTAAAACCGATTTCGCAGATTCGCGCGATGGCGTATTCCGAAAGTGCAGACACCAGAAAAAAGGCTTACGAAGCGGAAATCAGGGCTTACAAAAAAGTCGAAAAGGCAGTGGCTGCCTGCATCAACTCGATCAAGGGAGAATCAATCATTCTGGCGAGAATGCGCGGCTACGCTTCGCCGCTCGAGATGGTTCTCACCAAAAACAGAATGGAAAAAAGCATCATTGACACGATGTTCGCCGCGATAAGAGAGTATCTTCCGTGCTTCAGGGCTTACTATAAAAAGAAAGCAAAAATGCTCGGGCTCAGCGGTTCACTTCCGTTTTACGACATTTTCGCCCCCGTAACAGCCAAGGCGCAGTCAAACTTCACTTATGAAGAAGCTGCGAAATTCATTGTTGAAAAATTTTCGACTTTCAGCAGAAAACTCGGCGATTTCGCAAAAAACGCCTTCGATAAAAACTGGATCGATTCAGAAATCAGACCGGGAAAAGTGGGCGGTGCCTTCTGCGAAAACCTTTTTTCGATTTCGCAGAGCAGGATCCTCGCCAATTTCGGCGGCTCGTACAACGATGTCACGACTATCGCTCACGAACTCGGCCACGCATTCCACGGTCACTGCCTTTCAAACAACGTGATTTTGAATACCGGCTACCCTTCTCCGCTTGCCGAAACCGCTTCTATTTTCTGTGAAACGATAATCAACAAGGCGGCACTGAAAGAGGCTGACAAAGAAACTAAACTGGCCATTCTCGAATCCGAGATCTCCTCTGCAGGACAGGTCATAGTCGATATTTACAGCAGATATCTTTTCGAAACGGCGCTTTTCAAAGCACGCGAAATCGCACCGCTTTCACCTGAACAGCTCTGTGAAGAAATGACAAAAGCACAGATCGAATCTTACGGCGACGGGCTTGATGAAAATGTTCTCCACCCCTATCTCTGGCTCATCAAACCGCACTACTACAACCCGGAGTGGAACTTCTACAACTTCCCGTATGCGTTTGGTCTCCTCTTTGCAAAAGGACTTTACGCAAAGTACACCGAAACGGGAAGCAGTTTCGCCGAAAAGTATGAATATCTACTTTCGGAAACGGGCAAACGCAGCGTAACCGATGTTGCCAAAATAGTTGACGTCGATCTCAACGACATAAACTTCTGGAAAAACTCTCTCGAACTCATCAAAGAAGATATCTCGAAATTCCTCGATTTATGAACACAAAACTTAAAAGAATAATTGCGGCAGTCATTTTCCTGCTCTTTTCGGCGGCACTCGTTATTTTTGCGCTTGAAAAAGTTTCAAAAGGAAAAATTGACGGATTTTCATCTAAGGCGACTGCTCTGATAAAGGCCAAATACGGCGTTGATACAGAAATTTCGGGGCTTGATGTCTCCTTTTTTCCGCCGCGGATATTTGTCAAAAAAGCTGTTTTTTCGCTCAACGGAAGTGAACTCGCCGCATTGGAAAAATGTTCTTTGGGAAATCTTCAGAAAATGCTTTTTTCAGACGAAAAAAAGCTGAAGATGAACTGCGCGAACTCAAGGATTCATGCGGACAAAGCCCTGAAAGCGCCGCTTCTGCCGGACGAAGAAAAAGACAAGGAAAAAGAGAAAAATGAAAACCGCAGAAACATCGATTTTTCGATAGATTTTTCAACTGACGCAGACTTTATTTTCGGCAGCGTAACGCAGAGTTTTTCCACCGAGCTTACCGTTTCTCGCTCAGGCGGAAAGGCGCTTTTCAAAGAACTCGGCAAAGATGGCGGCGGAACAGGAGAAATTCTGTTTTCGCTCAAAGAAAAAAGTGCTTCAGTGCGCCTCGACGGTATCGATTTGAACGATTTTCACGAAATAATAAAAAGCAAAACATCGTTCGACGTTTCAGCGGGAAAAATCAGCTCTTTTTCTGAAATTTCGGAAGAAAAAGGGATTTTTCTTATCAAAAGCGACATGACTATCCACGACCTGACCTTTTTTCATCCACTCATCGATTCCCAGCCGTTCACTCTGCCGCTTTTCAGGTTCACTGGCGTTGTAACTTTCGACAAAAACGAAAAATCTGCGGAAACGAAAGACGCAGAGCTCTCACTCGGCGGCATAAACGCAACACTTTCTGCATCTTACAGCAAGACATCCAAAGAGTTTTCGATAAAAACCGAATCGGCGAAACTCAACAAACTCGAAACCCTGATACATGACGAAGCGTTTGAAGGCTACCTTTTCGGCGGAACACTCGAACTTTTGGCAGAATACTCGCAGGAAGGCGACGAACCTCCGGTTTTTTCAGTCGTCGGCAACCTTGTCGAGCCTAAACAGCTTTCGGAGCGCATGGACTACCTCAAACTGCCTTTTGAATACATCTGGACAAACGAAGACGGAACCGAGAGAAAGATCTTCGTCGGCGAGCGCAACCACGATTTCACGCCGATATCTCTTATTCCCGACCATCTCATCTGGGCAGTCGTCGTTTCGGAAGACGCCGGATTTTTTGTCCACAAAGGAGTCGATTTTCAGGAGCTTGACGCGGCAGTAAAAGACAACATCAAAAAACACAAACTGCGCGGCGGCTCAACGATACCGCAGCAGCTTGCGAAAAACCTCTTCCTCAACCGCGACAAAACCCTTCTTCGCAAATTCCGCGAAGTGTTGCTCGCGATAGAACTTGACGCCGCCCTTTCAAAAGAGCGCCTTCTTGAGATATATTTCAACATAATCGAGTGGGCGCCCGGCATTTTCGGAATCTCGCAGGCAGCTTACTACTACTTCGGAAAGCAGCCTTTCGAACTCACCCCGCTCGAATCAGCATACCTCGCTTCCGTAATCCCCGGACCAGCAAAATACCACTTCATGTTCCTCACCAAAAACGTGACCGAAAACTGGTACAAAAGCCTTTACAGAATCCTCAACATCATGAATGAGACAGGTCACCTCTCGACCGACGACTACTTCGAAGCGCTGGAACAGTCGATAGTTTTCAGGGAAAACGAGGAAGAATAAAAATCCCGTTGCAGGCTGTTTCCAAGAGTTCAATATTAGCTAAATCAAAGCGACAAATCGCTAACCACGGTTAGCGAAATTGACACGCTTCAATTAGTTAAATGCAGAGAAACGCAAAGTAAAAATTTTGACCTTGAATTGTTCCTTTCGCTTGGTTTTACACATCATATGATAATTATTCGAAAAGCCAAAACGCTGTCTGAGCGGATTTTTTACATACGGCAGGCGCTGGAAAACAAATGGAATAAAGATATTCTTGCAGAACAAATAGATGCAGATCTTTTTAATCAAACAGGTGCTCTTCCCAACAATTTCGCGAAAACGATTCCGAAAGCTGTATCGGCTGTTAGGGCTCTCGAGATGTTTAAAGATGAATATCTCCTTGATTTTATAAATGTTGAGGAAATCGGAGAACGCGACAAGGAAGATATTGACGAGCGAGAGGTCGAGAAGACGATAATTCACAATGTGAAGAATTTTATTATGACTTTCGGTCATGACTTTACATTCGTCGGGAATCAGTATCATCTAGAAAAATTCGGACATACAGCTTATCCCGATTTGCTTTTTTATAACAGAGAACTTGCAGCACTGGTTGCTGTTGAATTGAAGCGCGGTGAATTTAAACCTGCATATTTAGGGCAGTTGAGTGCCTATTTGCGTATCCTTGACAATGAAGTGAAGAAGCCTTTTGAAAATCCGAGCATCGGAATCGTGCTTTGCAAAAAAGCAGATAAGAATTTTGTCGAATTTCTTATTCAGGGATACGACAATCCGATGGGGGTAGCCACCTATAAAACAGCAGAAGATGTGCGGAAAGTGCTACCGTCAGAAAATGATCTGCTTAGAGTCATGGATGAAAAATAGAAAGATTTCACAACCGCGCTTTGGGATTTTTTAGAAAAGCTTTTTGTTGAAAATATATTGAAAAATCAAGATGTTGTTTTCTGAAACCCTCTGGGAGCGCGGGTGACTCGCCAGCTCGTCATTCTGAGCTTTAGCGTTGAATCTCTGTTTCCGGTTGCTGAGCTAAATATTTTCGATTTCCAAGATGCAATTTTTGCACCTCGATCCAGGTGAAAGGTGTGGACAGGTGCGATTCCGAATGAAGTCGGGGCCTTTAATCATTCCTTATTTTCAATCAAAAGTTTTCTGTTTTCTATATTTTCCAGAACTTCCATCTGCTGTATTGCAATTTGGTTCAGTCTTTCTAGGCGTTCCGGCTGCGGAAGTCCGTCATTTATGAATACTGCATTCAGGTTTTCCATGTTTGAAAGGCAGATAAGTTGGTTTATTGAGGCATAATCTCGGATATTGCCTTTTAAATCAGGGTTCGAATCTCTCCATTCCTGAGCAGTCATGCCGAACATTGCCACATTAAGCAGATCAGCTTCGTCGGCATAAACAAACGATTTTTGCCTGGCTGTAAGTTTCGGCGGAATAAGATTGTGGCTGACTGCGCTCGTATGAATGTGATAGTTTATCTTTGCCAACTCGCGTTTCGCACTCCAACCTATTTGTTTCTGTTCATCTTCTTTCAAGCGTTGGAATTCTTTTATCAAATACAGCTCAAACTCCGGTGATACCCAACTGGCGAATTTAAAAGCTATATCTTTTTGAGCATAAGTGCCACCATTTACACCGTTTTTTGAGATAAGTCCTTTTGCATTTGTAATTTCAACCCAACGGCTTGGACTCATTGTAAAAGCGTTACTTCCGACTTCTTTTAAAAAGGGGTCGAATTCGACCCCTTTGAAATCCGGGTTGTTAAGCATTTCCCATAACCCCAGATATTCCAAAGTGTTTTTCGAACGCATCCAGTTCTTTATCACATCCTTAGGTTCAACAGGATTTTTCAGTCTGGCGATGTCCGTAATAGATAAATAATCATCGCCGTTAAATTTGATAGTTTTAATGATGGTTTCTTTTACTGTAATTTTTGTCATGCAGTCCTCCTCAAATAAAACAAAAATTTCAGAATATAACAATAACAAATTTAAGAAATAAAAGCAAGAATATTTGAACTACAATATTGAATAAAGTTTCAAATGCGTCTTAATTTTTAGAATAATAATAAAAATATTTTCTATTAATTGTAATCGGTCGCCAAATTCAGTTGAAGCAAACGCAGGCTTGCGAGCCTGACTCACGACAACATTTTCAATAATAAATTCAGCCAGTTTTCACTTGATTTTGAGGTGCAATTTTTTCAACCTCGATCCAGTTAAAAGGTGTAAAATGAGCGCGGGCGGCTCGCCTATCAGTCATCTTGAACGAATGTGAAAGATCTCAAAAATCATTCCCTCGAAATCCCGTTGCAGGTTGTTTCGGAAGAGTTTTGTTTGAGGAAAATCTTGAGAAATCGAGCCCTTGTTTTCTGAAACCGTGAGCTGACAGGTGTTTCCAGACATATGTTTTTACTGCTGTTCTTAGCATGGTTTCAGTTTTGTTTTTAAAATATTTATTTAATATAAAAAACAAAACTTGATTTTTTATCAAAATTATTGTTTTTATCTTGTGAAAATTTTTCTTTGTTGTTTGAAAATTATAAAAAAATGCGGTGGTGTAAGAAAAAATTGCAGCAGTATTACAAAAATTTCCAGATTTTGAAAAAATTCGCAATAGCATTGCAATTTTTTACCAAATGCGTTATTGTTTGAAATAAGTTCTTTCCCAAAGAGGTGAAAAATGATAAAAAGAGAAAAATATCTTAGTGAAATAAGAGGTTTTTATGACAGCGACCTCATAAAAATCATTACCGGAGTCCGCAGGTGCGGAAAGTCGGTCATACTCGAACAGATCATGGAAGAGGTGCGGCTGAAATCAGAAAACGTTGTTTATCTAGATTTTGACGACAGGGCTGTGACTTCTTCGATTGAAAGCTGGAAGGAGATCGTTGATTATGTGAACAGCCGCAGAAAAGAAGGTTTGTGCTATGTTTTTCTTGACGAAATTCAGGAAATAAACGACTGGGCTTTAGCCTGCAGATCGCTGAGACGGGAAAACTGTTCCGTTTTTATCACCGGTTCAAATTCCAAACTTCTTTCAAAAGAGTTCACAAAAGAGCTTTCTGGCAGATATGTTGCATTCAGAATCCGTCCTTTTGTCTACAAAGAGCTGCTTGAATACGCGAAAGAACTCAAAAAAGATGTTTCGATCTCCGATTATCTTGTCTGGGGCGGCTTCCCGAAACGGCTCGAACTGAACGGAACCGGCGAAATCAGAAGATATATCTCTGAACTTGACGAGACGATAGTGTCTAACGACATAATCAACCGCTACGGAATAAGAAAAAATGCGGAATTTAAGAAATTAGCGAACTTTATTTTGCGGTCAAATGCGCGGATTTATTCGGCAAAATCCATTTCTGACTATATGAAAAGCAACGGCATTCCGTGCACTCCGAACACCATCGGAAAATGGATAGGCTATCTCTCCGAAGCGTATATAATCGACGAAATCCCCCGATATTCGAAAAAAGCGAAGAAAGAACTCGAACAAAGCAAGAAAATCTACAACAGCGATGTCGCTCTCAACTCAATACGATGCCTTGACAACCGCTTTGACATGACTCACAATCTGGAAAATGCCATCTACAACGAACTGGTTTTTATGGGGTATAATTTGTCAGTTTACGACAACAACGGCAGAGAAATCGATTTCATTGCTGAAAAAGATAACCAGAGATTTTACATTCAGGTAGCCTTCAGCATCGCGGAAGAAAAAGCTTACGAAAGAGAATTGACGGCTTTCAATTCACTGACTCAGCGCGACAGGAAAATAATCATTACGAATGACGACATCGACTACTCCACAAGCAACATCGACCATATCAAACTTAAAGATTTCCTTATGATGGAAAGTTTGGGGTGATTTAATGTGAACCGCAAGATCTTGTTTTGTGAAACCGTGCGCTAATCGGCGTTTCGGGCACAGTATTTTTTGTCTGTTTTAGATATTTTTTTAGATGTATTTTTGATAAATTTCTTAAAATGTAAAAATAAAACTTGATTTTTTATCAAAATTAAGATGCGATAATTCGATAAAATTTCTTTTAAATTGGAGAAAAGAAGATGGAAACAACGATGATCGCGATTGCAAATGCTGTGAAAACAATAAAATCAGCGATTTTGAAGAGCCAGAGTCAAGTCGCTTTGGACGGCAACAGAATCCAGCTTTCACTGTATTTCGGAATAGGAAAATATATTTCGGAAAACACACGAAACCATTTTTGGGGAACCGGTGCGATCGACCGTATTTCTTCTCAGCTGCAGAAAGAAATGCCGGGATTGCGAGGATTTTCTGCCACTAACTTAAAAAATATGAGGCTTTTTTTTGAAGAATGGAATCCCGCTTTAAATCGTCAGTCAGCGACTGACGATTTGCAGGAATCAAATCAACTGGCTGAAATCTCTACCGAAATTCTTATAAAAAAGTATTCGGTTGATATGTATGAGTTTCTTTCGCTTAGTTTCACCCATCACATAGACATCATTTCTAAAGTCAAAAATTTTGAAGAGCGTAAGTTTTATATTCATCAGGCTTTTGTTCAGCATTGGGATTCAAGGACTCTGAAAATAAAG